>NZ_CP047941.1:1276356-1914534 GCF_014279815.1 Synechococcus sp. NOUM97013
TCCTGCGTCATACAGGAGCACGTGAACCAACATGCTGATCAATCGCCAGGGTCAGTCTGTCACCGCCCGAAGCGTTCAGTAACCGCCGGCCCGTTCAAGACTGAGCTCCTGAAGGCGTTGATAGAGGGCGCGCTCATCGTCGGCCAACTCTGCTGGAATCACAATCACAATTTCCACCAGCTGATCACCACGGTCATTGTCGAGCTGGAGGCCACGCCCGCGCAGGCGCAGCAACCGTCCACTCGATGATCCCGGTGGCACCTGCAGTGTGACCGGGCCGCTCAGGGTCGGCACATCCACAGCACAACCGAGGGCAGCATCGGGAGGAAGCAGTTCAAGGCGGTAGTGCACGCGCAGACCATCGATGCGCAGACCGTCGTCTGTGATCACCCGCAGGTGGAGGAAATGATCCTTGCCACCAGGGGCGACCCCTTCGAGCCTCAACCGCCAGCCATCACCGGCCCGAGCAGGTGTGCCCACTTCAACAAGGGTGCCATCGCCAAGTTCAAGCTCAACTGTGGTGCCATGAAGCGCTTGATCGGGGGAGAGTGCAACCACCGTTTCCAGATCATCCTCTGTGCGCACCGGTGGTGGTGGGGGTGGTGCGGCCTCAGGCCAGTGAGATTCGGACGCAGCTTCGGGTGCTGGTTCATCCCCGACGAACGGAGACCTTCGGATCGGATCCTGTTCCAGGCCCAGCACCACCGCTAGATACTCCTCAAAAGCGGGAAAACCGGAACTGAAGGGATCAGCGGAGACTGCAGAACCCTGACGTCCTGACTGCCACTCCTTGCGTCGATCAGGATTGCTGAGAACGGCGTAAGCCTCGTTGACGAGCTTGAATCGTTCCTCCGCGTGGCTGTCGTTGCCATTCAGATCTGGATGCCAGCGGCGTGCTTCGCGCCGGAAGGCGCGCTTGAGGGCTTCTGGATCAGCATCGGGATCCAACCCCAGCAGAGACCAGTAATCCGGTTCAGCGGAAGTTGTCATCGTCCCAGGGGTCCATGCCGCGGCGACTGCTTCTCACGGGCTGGTCGTAACGCGATTGCGGTGATGCCCAGGGGTCATCCTCCCAATCGTCTTCTGCGAAAAGCTCATCTTTCAAGGTGCCGAGTGTGCTCTTCAGTCCTTGCAACGGTCCAGCTTCAACCTGGCGTTCAGCGGTGAGACGCCGGTTGAGACCGAACAGGGCTTCCTGGAGGCCACTGACGGCCAGCTCCAGTTCCTGCAGATCATCCTGAGCCAGAAGATCCTGGACATCACGCACGCACATCTCAACGGCACGTTGCTGGCGTTCAGCGCCATATGGGCCAAGCTCAAGCGCGGCATCACGCAGCCTGCGCTCAGCCTGTGCCACCAGCGTCATTGCCGAATTGCGCCGTTCGATGGAGGCCCGCTTGCGCCGATCCTCATCAGCCCGCGCCTCGGCTTCCGCCAGCAGCCCCTGAATTTCATCTTCACTCAGGGTTGATCCACCCTGAATGGTCACCGACTGTTTGCGACCGGTGGTGCGATCCGTGGCGCTGACCTGAAGGATTCCGTTGGCATCGATGTCGAAGGCCACCTGAATCTGGGGAACACCGCGCGGTGCAGGAGGGATGCCTGAAAGGCGGAAACGTCCTAGGGATTTGTTGTCCGCAGCCATCTGGCGCTCCCCTTGCCAGACGTGGATTTCAACCGACGATTGATTGGGCTCCGAGGTGCTGAACACGTCGGACTGACGCACCGGAATCTGGGTATTGCGTGGAATCAACACCTTCATCAGCCCACCGATCGTTTCAAGTCCAAGGGACAGCGGAGTGACGTCATTCAGCAACAGGTCCCTCAATTCACCGGTGATGATTCCGGCCTGAACGGCAGCACCGACAGCCACCACCTCATCGGGATTGACCGATTGGCAAGGATCATTCGGAATCAGGGTGCGCACCAGTTGCTGCACCATCGGCATCCGGGTGCTGCCACCCACCAGCACCACATCATCAATGTCTTCCGCCGTCCAGCCGGAATCACGCAGGGCTGACTGAACAGGAACGAGCAACCGATCGAGAAGATCCGGGCAAAGCCCTTCGAAAGTCTCGCGATCGAGGGTTGTTTCAATGTGAAGGGGACCATCAGCACCGGTGGCGATGAAAGGAAGCGACACCGGCGTGGTGGTGACACCAGAAAGTTCTTGCTTAGCTTTCTCCGCTGCTTCGGTCAGGCGCTGGAGTGCCTGTCGATCCCGCCGCAGATCAATGGCGTGTTCTTTCAGGAACGCTTCCGCCAGCCAATCAACAATGCGTTGGTCGAAATCATTGCCGCCGAGTTGTGTATCTCCATTGGTGGCTTTGACGTCGAACACTCCGTTTGCAATGCGAAGCAACGACACATCGAAGGTGCCACCACCGAGATCAAAAACCAGCGCACGGCGTACCGCACTGCGGTCAAAGCCATAGGCCAGTGCCGCAGCAGTGGGTTCATTGAGAATCCGCTCGACGTTGATGCCAGCGAGGCGACCGGCATCCCGGGTGGCTTGACGCTGTGCGTCATTGAAGTAAGCCGGCACGGTGATCACCGCGGATTCCACCTCTTCTCCCAGGTATGTGGAGGCGTCATCCACCAGTTTGCGCAGGATGCTGGCGATCAATTCTTCCGGGGCATACTCCCGTTCGGTCTGCGGGCAAGCGACTCGAACGTTCCCCTGACTGTTGGCACGCACCGTGTACGGCACCGTGAGCGAACCGTCATCGAGCTCATCCCAAGCGCGACCCACAAAACGCTTGAGGTTGGAAAAAGTATTTCTGGGGTTGAGAACAAGCTGGCGTCGCGCTGGCTGTCCCACCAGAAGATCGTTGTCTTTGGTGTAGCCCAGCACAGAAGGCGTGGTCCGCGTGCCCTCGGCATTGGCAATCACCACTGGCCGCCCGGCCTCCAACACAGCCACGACGGAATTGGTGGTACCCAGGTCGATTCCGACGATCCGGCCCATAAACGCCTGTGGGGAATCCCACGGTAACGGCCCAAACCCGTCTCTCCCAGTCCCAGCGGCGATGACGGACCAAGAAAAGGGCTTTTAAAGCTCTCTTAGTGATGGATTGACTGACCTGCCGGTACGTTCAAAGGAACGGCCGTTTGGCATGGCAAGCCCAGAAGACCTGTATCTGTTGCGGCGCCGTCCAACAGTTGAGAAAGCGATCGACGGTGGTTTCAAGCTCACATCGGCACTGCTGGCGACCGTTGTGGCCGTTGTGTTGTTGTTCATCCTCTACGTGGTGTTCTCGGGTGCCCTCGATTCGATGGGCCGTTACGGCTGGAAATTTCTGGTGACCTCCAACTGGAACCCGGTGAAGGACGAGTACGGCGCCTTCACCGCCATCTACGGAACACTGATCACCTCATTGCTGTCGCTGTTGATCGCTGTTCCCCTTGGTGTAGGAACGGCGATTTTCATCACAGAGAACATCATTCCGCGCCGGATCCGCTCGGTGATCGGGCTGATGGTGGAACTTCTGGCAGCGATCCCTTCCGTGGTGTTGGGGCTCTGGGCGATTTTCGTGATGGAGCCGTTCATTCGCCCAGGCCTGGAATTTCTGCATGCCGTTCTGGGGTGGCTGCCCTTTTTCTCGACGACGCCACAGGGCCCCGGTATCGCTCCTGCGGTGCTGATTCTTGTTGTGATGATCCTGCCGATCATCACAGCCATCTCGCGGGATGCTCTCAATCAGGTTCCAATGAAACTGAGACAGGCGGCTTATGGAGTGGGAACGACCCGGTGGGGAGCCATCATGAATGTGATGTTGCCAGCTGCGATCTCAGGCATCGTGGGAGGCGTGATGCTGGCTTTGGGGCGTGCCATGGGGGAAACGCTCGCCGTCACCATGATCATTGGCAACTCCAACACATTCAGTTGGTCACTACTCGCACCGGGAAATACGATTTCGGCCATGCTCGCCAACCAGTTCGGTGAGGCGGATGGAAGTCAAGTGTCATCGCTGATGTATGCCGCTTTTGTGCTGATGCTGCTCACGTTGGCGGTGAATGTTCTGGCCCAGTGGCTGGTGAAACGACTGAGCCTGAAGTACTGACCATGGCCTATCCCACATCATCAGCGTCGATCAATGGCATGCCGGATTTGTCCTACCGGCATGGATTAAGACGCAATCTGATCAGTCGCTTGTTGAGCGTCCTCGCAGCGTTGTTTTCTGCCATCGCCGTGCTGCCTTTGGTGGCCGTTTTGGCCTATGTGCTGATCAAAGGCGGCAGCATGCTCAGCCCGAGCTTGTTCACAGAGTTGCCGCCTGCTCCGGGGCTCTCAGGTGGTGGAATCGGCAACGCCATTCTCGGCAGCATCCTCGTGACGGTGATCGCTGCGTTGATCGCCATCCCAGTGGGCGTCGGAGGAGGGATCTACGTCGCTGAATATTCCAGGGGTGGAACATTCGCTCAGTTCATCCGCTTCGGCACCAATGTGATGTCGGGTGTTCCTTCGATCATCGCGGGCGTTTTTGTTTACTCCACAATCGTTGCAACGCGAATCTTTTTCGGGAATTCATATAGCGCGCTCGCGGGTGGGATCGCACTTTCTGTGCTGATGCTCCCCACCGTGATCAAGACCACTGACGAGGGGTTGAAGCTGGTTCCAAACGATCTTCGGCGGGCAGCACTGGGGGTTGGAGCCTCCAAATTCGTCACGATCATCCGGATCACACTGCCATCAGCCTTCACGCCGATAGCCACAGGGGTGGTGTTGTCCATCGCCAGGGCGGCTGGAGAGACGGCTCCGCTCATCTTCACAGCGTTGTTCTCTCCCTTCTGGCCGGGGGGTGTGGATGCGGTGTTCAATCCGATTGCAACCCTGTCGGTGCTCATTTACAACTTCGCGACGCTTCCCTATGAACCGCAGATCGAGCTCGCCTGGGCTGCGTCTTTCGTGCTTCTGATGTTCATTTTGGTCATCAACCTGTTCGCGCGCTGGCTGGGACGGCTCGCCACGCGTTAACCCCCCCGAAGAGTCCTGATCATTTCCGTCGACTTCACCCGTTTCCTTTGCCGCCATGACGTTCACCAGCGCGCCTCCTTCTGAAGTTTCTGCAGACACCTGCATCTCGATTCAGAACGCCACCATCAGCTATGGCAACTATGAAGCGGTGAAAAATGTTTACTGCGACATCCCTCGAGGACAGGTCACAGCCTTTATCGGTCCTTCTGGTTGCGGCAAATCAACCGTGTTGAGAGCCTTGAATCGCATGAATGACTTGATCGAGAACTGCTCGCTCAAAGGTCGTGTGCTGTTCGATGGTGTTGATCTGTATGCACCAAATGTTGATCCTGTTGAGGTGAGACGTCGTATCGGCATGGTGTTTCAACAGCCTAATCCCTTCCCGAAAAGCATTTACGAAAACATTGCATTCGGCGCTCGGATCAATGGATACAGCGGAGACATGGATGAACTCGTTGAGCGCTCGCTTCGACAGGCAGCTGTCTGGGACGAATGCAAGGACAAGCTCAACGAAAGCGGCTATTCCCTGTCGGGCGGTCAACAACAGCGTCTCTGCATTGCTCGGACCATCGCCATTCAACCGGAGGTCATCCTGATGGATGAACCCTGTTCAGCACTGGATCCGATCTCCACCTTGAAAATCGAGGAAACAATGCACGAGTTGAAAAAAAGTTTCACCATTGTGATCGTCACCCATAACATGCAGCAGGCCGTTCGTGTCAGCGACATGACGGCATTTTTCAATGCTGAGGCGGTTGAAGGGGGTTCAGGAAAAGTCGGATATCTGGTTGAGTTCAACAAAACAGATACGATTTTCAACGCGCCAACACAACAGACCACACAGGATTACGTTTCAGGCCGCTTCGGTTAATTGTTAGTTGTTCCTCTGGAATCAACCAGAAAACCAATCGCGATTGGGCAATAAAAAACCGGCCTGAAGGCCGGTATGGAACGGAGAGGGAGGGATTCGAACCCTCGATAGAGTTGCCCCTATACAGCATTTCCAGTGCTGCGCCTTCGACCACTCGGCCACCTCTCCAGGGGCATCGTGGGGCACGGGTGAGAATGTAGCAGGGCGTTTCACAAGCACTGCATGAGGCCGAGTCATCGGGTCACCATTCACTGGCGCCAGGAGGGTCGGGTGATCTCCCATGAGGTGCCTGAAGGGGATTACATCCTGCAGAGCTTTGAACAGCAGGGCGATCCCCTGCCCTTTTCCTGCCGGAACGGCTGTTGCACCAGCTGTGCTGTGCGCGTCCAGGAGGGGGAACTGGATCAACGCGAGGCGATGGGGCTCTCGAGAGAATTGCGTGCCCAGGGTTACGGACTGTTGTGCGTTGCCCGAGCCATCGGTCCTCTGGTGGCGGAAACACAGGATGAAGATGAGGTCTATGAACTTCAGTTCGGACGTCACTTCGGTCGTGGTCAGGTGACTTCAGGTCTCCCGCTAGACGAGGAATGATGCACGCTCCACTCGATTGTTCAGCTGTGGCCAGCGAGGCGGGACTCAGCCCCTCACGGCTGGAAGAGCTCAGCCAGGTGGCGCGCACGGCAGCGGACCTGGGGGGCACGGTGTTGATGCAGCACTACGGACGTCTGGACAGCATCCAACAGAAGGCCCGAGCGGGAGACCTGGTCACCAGCGCGGATCTAGCCGCAGAAGAAGCCGTGCTCGAATCACTGAAGGCAGCCACCTCCAACATTCCCGTTCTGGCCGAGGAATCAGGCTCCAGCGGTGACACTTCCTGTCTCTGCTGGTGTGTGGACCCCTTGGATGGCACCACCAACTTCGCTCACGGCTATCCCTTCTTTGCCACCTCTGTTGGGCTGCTTTGGCAGGGTCAGCCCATCCTCGGTGCCATCGCGGTCCCCTTCCTCAAGGAGCTGTTTTGGTGCTGCCCAGGCGTCGGCGCTTATCTGCATGACCAGCGCATTGCTGTCACCGACTGCAATGCGCTAGAGGACAGCCTTCTGGTGACCGGGTTCGCCTATGACCGTCGAGAACTTGAAGACAACAATTACGCAGAGTTCTGTCGGCTGACCCACCGCACCCACGGCGTACGCAGAGGTGGAGCTGCGGCAGTGGACCTGGCCTACGTGGCTGCCGGGCGTCTCGACGGTTACTGGGAGCGGGGACTATCGCCATGGGACCTGACCGCGGGTGCTGCTCTGGTCGTCATGGCAGGGGGCCGCGTCAGTGACTACAAGGCGGCGTCGTACTCCGTGAGCACAGGCCGCATCCTGGCCACCGGACCGGCGCTGCATGACCACCTTCAGGCGGAGCTCGACACCACCCACCCCTTACCGGAGCATCTCTACGCCAGCTGAACCCCTGGCCGTGGGATCCTGATCGGATCAGCGACGTGCGTGATGGCCCTGCAACCCGCCTCTGGCGTGAGAGATCTCAATCCTCAGCAGGTGCAGCGCAACCAGGAGCTCAGAGAAACCCTGGCAGGCGTCTTCCGACTCTGGGGTTTTGAAGAGGTCACCCCACCACGGATCGAGCGCATGGACACGCTCAAGGCTGGAGGTGCCATTGACAGCAGAGACATTGTTCGACTGGTGGCTGATGAACCGCTGGGGCTGCGACCGGAATTGACGGCATCCATCGCCAGAGCAGCCTGCACCCGACTGCAGGAACGTCACCGGCCCTTGAGGCTTTGGAGTTGCGGAACAGTCTTTGAGTCAAGAGTGGCCGATGAAGGCGGCCAGTGCATCGAGGAAATTCTCCATTGCGGCGTTGAGCTGTTCGGTGGTGTAGGCGTTGAAGCGGAGCTGGAACTGTTCAGCCTGTTGATGGCTTCGATGGGCGCCTTGCAACTCGAACCCCGACATCAGCCCAAGCTGCTGATCGGTCACACCGATCTATTGAATCTGCTGTTGAAACCCTTTGAGGGCACGCTTCGCGATCGAATCAGAAGTTGCCTCAGCCAGTACGACCGTCTGGGTCTCCGGGAGCTGGTGACAGACACCGAAGAACTGAACCTGTTGTGTTCCTGGCTTGACCAGCGCGGAACAGCACAAGACATCCTGGCGAGGCTGCAGCGTGACTACCCCGATCAACCAGTTCTGAACCGACTGAAGCGACTGATCGATCACTTGATTCCACTGGCTCAGGCCTCAGGTGTGCAGCTCCAACTGGATCCCACCTTCCAACCCCACTACGAGCTCTATGACGGCATCGTGCTTCAACTGGTCTGTCAGGGATCTTCTGCACCGGTGGTGATTGCCCGCGGAGGTCGTTACGACGCTCTGGTGCAACGTCTGGGCGGTGAAGGAACCGACGCGACAGGCATGGGCTTCAGCTACTGCGTCGATCACATCCGCAATCTCCCTGGCGACACAGCAAAGGCAGCCGATGAAGTGTCATCCGCACTGGTCTGCTTCAGCAACCAGCAAAGCCTGGAACAAGCGTTAAACCATCAGGCGACCTTGCATGCGGCTGACAGGGTGTCGCTGCTGGATCACAGGCCATGCCAGAACCGCGATGAAGCCGAACGTCGACTGGCGCATTCGGGATGCCAGACCCTCGAATGGATCGGTGACTAGGATCGCTCGACCCAGATCGGAGTTATGGCTCACACCATCGTTACGGATGTCTGCGAAGGGGTCTCCGACTGTGTTGATGCCTGCCCGGTGGCATGCATCAACCCTGGTAAAGGCAAAAACAAGAAGGGCACTGATTTTTTCTGGATCGACTTCGACACCTGCATCGACTGCGGCATCTGTCTTCAGGTCTGCCCTGTTGATGGCGCGATCCTGCCTGAAGAACGCGCCGATCTTCAGCGAAGCTGACACGAGAACGTTCGGGAAACTCACCAGACAAGCTCTTGATGCGGGGATGAGGCCCTGACTAATTTTCAGCAAGCTCATGCTTGCTGATGTCGGTGCTCGAACAGGGTCAGATTCAGATCCACACGGAAAATATCTTCCCGATCATCAAGAAGGCCGTTTATTCCGGCCATGAAGTGTTCCTCAGGGAACTCGTCAGCAACGGCACCGATGCCATCAGCAAGCGCCGCATGGCAGCCATGGCTGGTGACTGTGCCGAAGGAGATGAAGGTCGCATCAATATCACTGTGGATAGGGAAGCCAAAACCCTGACCATTAGTGACAACGGGATCGGCATGTCGGCCGACGAGGTGAAACGCTATATCAACCAGGTTGCCTTCTCCAGTGCAGAGGATTTTCTAGAGAAATACAAGCAAGAGTCAGACGCGATCATTGGTCATTTCGGACTGGGGTTTTACTCCAGTTTCATGGTGGCCAAGGAGGTTGAGCTGATCACCCAGTCAGCCCGACCGGATGAATCCGCAGTTCGCTGGGTCTGCGATGGATCTCCGGCCTTCAAACTTGAAAGCCATGAACGCCCGGAACCCGGTACAGATGTAATCCTGCATCTGATGGATGAAGAGCTGGAATATCTAGAACCGGCACGGATTCGCACGCTGATCACTCAGTACTGCGACTTCATGCCCGTTGACGTCCAACTCGAGGGAGAAAGCGTCAACAAACGTGATCCTGCATGGCGCAAAAGTCCTCGCGACATGACGGATCAGGACTATATCGATCTGTACCGATACTTGTATCCCTTCCAGGGTGATCCTTTGCTCTGGGTGCACCTCAATACGGACTACCCCTACACCCTTCAGGGGATCCTTTATTTCCCGCAAGCTCTTGGTCGTGCTGACTGGGAAAAGGGAGACATCCGCTTGTATTGCAACCAGGTGTATGTCAGTGACTCAATTAAAGAGATCGTTCCCCGCTATCTACTGCCTTTACGAGGGGTGATCGACTCCCCTGACATTCCTTTGAACGTGAGCAGAAGTGCGCTTCAGACTGATCGCAAAGTGCGTTCCATCGGCAACTTTGTTGCCAAAAAAGTTGCTGATCGTCTGAAGAGCCTCAAACGTGATGAGCCGGAGAACTACGCAAAGGCTTGGGAAGCCCTGGCACCGTTCGTGAAGATCGGCGCCATGGAAGACGAGAAATTCGCAGAACAGGTCTCAGAACTGATTCTTTTCGCCACAACCGCCGATCCAGTGGATGGTGAGGATGGTCCCATCAGGGCTAGCGAGCGGTCTTACACAACGATTGCCTCCTATCAGTCGCGACAGGCTGACCCGCAATCGAAGCTGATTCTGTACTGCACCGATGAGGTGGCACAGGCAGGTGCCTTATCCCTCTGGAAAAGCCAGGGTGCAGAAATCCTGTTTGCAGAAACCGTGATCGACAGCCAATTCATTCCTTGGCTGGAGTCGAACAATGATCAATACCAGTTCCAGCGCGTGGATGCTGAGCTGGACGAAAGCCTGAGGGATGAACAACCTGAAATCAGTGACCAAGACGGGGAAACCCAGAGCGAAGCGATCCGATCTCTGATCAAAGAGGCTCTGGATAACGACAAGGTCACCGTTCAGGTTCAGGCTCTGAAGGGTGGTGAGGAGGCGCCGGCGGCCATGATTCTTCTTCCTGAACAGATGCGCCGAATGAACGACATCGGCGCGTTGATGGATCAGCGGTTACCGGGACTACCCGACCATCACGTTCTGCTGATCAATCGCAGCCACCCAATGGTCGAAGGTCTGCAAAAGCTCTCAGCAGGCAGTGTTCTGGTCGGGACCGCACAAGCCTCACCCAGCAAAGCCCTGGCCAGTGAACTGGCGCGTCATCTCTACGACATGGCCCGACTGGGTGTGGGCGGATTGGAACCCAATGAACTGGCCGGCTTTCAAACACGCAGTTCCAAGCTGATGTCCGAGCTAATGGCGAGAGGCCAATGAGTCACTCAATTTGCTAGGTTGGATGCTTGGCCATTGGCCAGTGATTCAGAGGATCAACATCATGTCTCGGGTGTGTCAACTCACCGGTACGCGTGCCAACAACGGAATGGCGGTGAGCCACTCCCATATCCGCACCAAAAAACTGCAGCAGGCCAATCTGCAGCAGCGTCGTCTTTGGTGGGCTGAGGGGAACCGTTGGGTGAACCTGCGGATCACCACTCGCGCGCTCAAGACCATCCAAAAGAAGGGTCTGGGTGCCTACGCCAAGTCCCTTGGCATCAATCTCGCCAAGATCTGAACCTTCCATGCCCCGGATCACAGTGAATCGTCGAGAGTTTCTTGGGATCTCACTAGCCGGGGCTTTGACTTGGTTCTGGAAGCCTCAAACTGCCAGAGCATTGGGCGGCAAACTCCCTGAGCTTGGGGTTGCCGCACCAGATTTCAATCTCCCTGGAACCATCGGCGGAACCACCACACCGAATCTTTCATTGGATTCGTGGAGGGGTCAATGGTTGGTGCTTTATTTCTACCCAAGAGATTTCACCTCAGGATGCACCATTGAAGCCCACGGTTTTCAGGATGCATTGGCTGACTTCAAAGGTCGCAACTGCGAAATTGCTGCCATCAGCGCAGACAGTGTTGATGACCATGAATCCTTCTGCACCAGTGAGGGGCTTGGTTTCACGCTTCTATCAGACCCTGACGGTGTTGTGAGTCGCGACTATGGATCGTGGATGGCTCCCTATTCGCTGCGCCATACCTTCCTGATTGATCCTGAAGGTCTTCTGCGAGCCCGTTGGACCGGTGTCAGACCCGTCGGGCATGCCCAGGAAGTGCTCAGCACATTGATCGCCGAGCAGAACAGCTGAGCTGTTTGACAGATGGAATGATCTGTTGAATGGTGGTGTGGAGACAACCGGGACAGGACTGGAATGGATGAGAGAGAAGGCGGAAGTCACTTCATTATTCTCTACCATCGCACTCCATTTGACGAAGCACGCGATGATTCCGGCGCCAGAGTCTGGAGAGACCAGAAAAGTCCTAATGGCATTATTCCGACACTAAGAAATCTCTTCAGAGATCAAAAATACGGGACCTGGATTGCCTGGCGGCAGGTTGAAGATTTAAACGGTGCGGAAGATGAGCGCATTGCCATGCGCGATCCAGCAGACTTCACGCTGAGACGAATTCCTCTCGAACAAGAGCAGATTTCAAGCTTTTACCATGTCACTTCCAAGGAATCTTTTTGGCCCATTCTTCATACGTTTCCAAATTATTTCGATATCAACAATGCTAATTGGAGCATCTTTGAGGAAGTGAATCAGCGCTTTGCTGATGCAGCCTGTGCTGAAGCAGCTCCTGGAGCAACGGTCTGGATCCATGATTACAACCTATGGCTAGCACCGGGGTACATCCGAGATAAGCGCAAAGATCTGAAGATTGCTTTTTTCCATCACACCCCATTCCCAGCCAGTGATGTTTTTTCAATCTTGCCTTGGCGAAAACAAATCGTCGAAAGTCTTCTGAGTTGTGATGTCGTCGGATTTCATATCCCTCGATATACAGAGAATTTTGCGCGAGCGGCGAACTGCCTTCTCGGTGTTGAGAAAGGTCCAAAAACACCTGTCAACTTGCGATTCCTGGGATGCGGCTCCGCATTGACGGAACCTTCGGAAACACCATGGTTGAACTACCGGGGTCGCAAGGTGAAATTGCTTTCATCGCCCGTTGGTACATCACCCGATGTGATTCAGTCTCTTGCCAAAGACTCCCACGTCTGCGATCTTGCCGAACGCATTGATGAAGACACCAAGAAAGGGCGCAAACTCATTCTTTCGGCAAGCCGTGTCGACTACACCAAAGGAAACGAAGAGCTGTTGTTGGCCTACGAACGCTTATTAGAACGCAGGCCAGAACTGCACGGCAAAGTGGTGTTGATGCTTGCCTGCGTCGCTGCAGCATCAGGGATGAAAATCTACGAGGACACCCAACGGTTGATTGAAGAAACAATCGGACGAATCAATGGGCGATTTAGCCAGATTGATTGGGTGCCAATTCGTTTTTCAACACGCAGGATTCCCTATGAAGAGATGGTGGCGTGGTTCTCCCAGGCTGACATCTGTTGGATCACCCCCCTGAGAGATGGACTCAATCTGGTCGCCAAAGAATATGCGGCCACGAGGAAAGGTCGAGATGGTGTGCTTGTTCTGTCTGAATTTACCGGTGCCTCTGTGGTTCTGGATGGTGCCGTTCTTACCAATCCCAACTCCCACAAGCAGATGGACAATGCCATCGATGCCGCGATCGACATGCCCAATTCAGAACAACTGGAGAGAATGGCGCGCATGAGTTCCGCAGTGGAAACATTCACGGTGTCGGACTGGGCTGCAGAACAGATGCATTCACTGGAAACTCCGGATTGATCTGATGAATTGGATGAGACGCACGAGCAGCCGGTTAATCCTGGTGATTGTCAGCCTCGTTGCTTCAACGCTGCTCGGTGTTTCAACCCTCGCGCGTCAATCCGAAACTGTTTCGATCCTGATGCCGGCTCCCTTTGCCGACGCCACCGCTGAACTTGTTCGTTCTTTCAATCAAGAACACAAGGGGCGCATTCATCTGAATGTCATCCGTGGCCCACTCGAAACGGAATCCATCTCCGATCTCGCAATCAGCAGTTTGTTGCTGGGCGACACGCCTTTTGATGGGCTCTTGATGGACGTCACTTGGGTCGCGAAATACGCCAAGGCGGGTTGGTTGGCTCCACTGGATGCCTACTTCACTGAACAAGACTTCGCCTCTCTGGCCCCTGGAGCCAGTGAAGGCAATCATGCAGAAGGAGCGCTCCAACGCTGGCCGCTCACCTCAGATCTGGGCTTGCTGTATTGGCGCACAGATCTGATGGAAGAACCACCACGCACCCCACAAGAACTCGAAACCATCAGCAGAAGGCTGCAAACCAGTGGTCAAGTGCCTTTTGGCTATGTGTGGCAAGGGCGTCAATACGAAGGGCTGAGCTGTGTGTTTCTGGAAGTGATTGATGGATTCGGTGGAGAGTGGTACGAACCCCAAACTGGTGCCATCGGTCTCGATGAACCAGCAGGCACTGCTGCTGCAACATGGTTGCAGGATCTGATCGCGAAAGGCATCAGCCCGAGAGCCGTCACCAATTACGCCGAATCGGAATCCCTGCAGAGCTTCAAATCTGGTGAGTCAGCCTTCATGCGCAACTGGCCTTACGCCTGGGCTGAACTACAAAAGGATGACAGCCCTGTTAAAGGGAAGGTTGGCATCACCACCATGGTGGCCGAATCCAATCAACGTCCAGCGGCAACGATCGGAAGCTGGGGTTTAAGCCTTCTCCAAGGTTCAGACCATCCTCAATCCACCATCGAGGCCATTAAATATCTGACCAACGAACAATCACAGCGATATCTGTTCACCAATTTTGGATACACACCCACGCAGGCTGCCTTATTCAAGGACCCACAACTCACCAACGCCTATCCATCCTTGGTCGCCATCGGTGAAGCGTTGCCCTACGCCCGCCCCAGACCGCAAACACCGCTGTATGCCCAGATGAGTGACGTGCTGCAACGGAATCTCAGCAGCACCCTCACCGGAGTGACGCCGCCGCCTGCCGCGATGAAACAAGCCCAGGACACCACAGAGCAAGTGCTGATCGCTGCGGGAGCCACGCCGTGATGACCACGCTTCTGCTGCTGCTTTTGCCTTCGTTGCTCTTCCTGGCAGGTGTCTTTGCACTCCCTCTAGTTCGATACCTGTGGTTGAGTTTTCACGCTGATTCGGTCATGACCGGTTTGGTGGCGATCCCCAACAATGGTGCCAACTGGCAACGGTTTTTTAATGACCTTCGCTATTGGCAGGACCTTGGTCAAACCCTTCGTTTCGCTGTGGCATCGGTCACGCTCGAACTACTGCTCGGATTGGCCATCGCGTTGATGCTCAACCAGCCACAGCGTGGCCGAGCCTTGATCCGAACCACATCACTGATTCCCTGGGCGCTCCCCACAACTGTGATGGCGTTGGGCTGGCGTTGGATCTTCAACACACCCTATGGCCCGGTCAATCGAATGTTTGAGAGAGCTTTTGGACATTCACTCAATGCCCTGGGTGAACCATCACTGGCCTGGATCACCACGGTGTACGCCGACGTCTGGAAAACAACCCCTTTCGTTGCACTGATTCTGTTGGCAGGGCTCCAGACCATTCCATCCGATCTTTATGAAGCCGCCCGACTAGAGGGTGCGGGAGCTTGGACCTGCCTGAAACGGATCACGCTTCCCTTGCTGCTTCCCTATCTCGGACTCGCGTTGATGTTTCGTTTGGCACAGGCCTTCGGAGTGTTTGATTTGATTCAGGTGATGACCGGAGGTGGACCGGCCAGCAGCACCGAAAGCATCGCCCTCTATGCCTATTGGAATGCTCTGCGGTTCCTCGATTTCGGATATAGCGCAACGATCATGATCGGCAGCTTCATCATTCTCACGCTATTAGTGGCCATTGCCTGGATGGTGATCGCAACAGCAAGACGCCGAACAGCTATGGGGGCACCATCATGAAAATGAATCGATCCATAATCCTGCTGCTCATCATCTGGTCTCTGGCACCACTGGTTTGGCAGGTGTACACATCCTTCTGCACCGATCAAGCCCTAGTGATGCCATTCGCCGAAAACGCACAACGATGGACGCTGGCTCACTACCAAAGTGTGCTGAACAGTGACCCACCCTTCCTGAAATATCTATTCAACAGTCTGTTCGCAGGAGTGCTCTCCACATTGCTGACATTGATCCTGGCATTACCAGCCAGTTATAGCCTGAGTAAACTCAATCAAAAAACAGCCACATTGATTAAAGGGATGCTAATTGGCTGTGCTTTGTTCCCTTATGTATTGCTTTTCCTGGCCTTATTGGAAGTTGCTCGGTTCTTTCAACTGGGTAATAGCCTGATTGCACTGGCCATTCCCTATGCCGCTTTGTCGCAACCCTTGGCTGTTTTGCTTCTGACCAATGCCTTCGCTGACTTACCCACAGAGCTTGAAGATGCAGCCAGAGTGGAAGGATTGTCGTTACTGCAAAGATTCCGCTGGATTCTTCTGCCATTGATTGCTCCGGCGATTGCCAGCACATCCATTCTTGTATTTCTGTTTTCATGGAATGAATACCCCATTGCCCTCACCTGGATCAGTGACTCCAGCAAATTGACCCTGCCGGTAGCGATGGCGAGGATTGCGGGGTCTTCCATTCATTCGGTGCCATACGGTCCCTATGCAGCCGCTACAGTGCTTGGTTCAATCCCCTTAATTCTGCTGGTGATGGCATTTCAAAAGCCCATCGTTTCAGGTTTGACCAGTGGAGCCGTCAAGGGATGACGCTTAACCTCCAAAACGTTGGACGATGCATCGCCAATCAATGGATTGTCAGACATCTTTCCTTTCAGATCGGCAACGATGAATGCTTGGCCCTTGTCGGGCCTAGCGGATGCGGAAAAAGCACAACGTTGCGCTTGATTGCCGGCCTTGATCCTGTCAGTGAAGGCTCGATTGGGATCGGAGGACGTGATGTGACACAGCTCACACCTGCTGAACGAAGCATTGGCATGGTGTTCCAGAGCTATGCGTTGCTCCCGCATTTATCCGTTTTTGAAAACCTTGAACTGGGGCTGAAGATCCGCAACGTCCAACCCAGAGATCGATCGATCAAGATCCAAAGAGTTCTCGATCTCGTGCAACTCTCTGATCGAGCGTCCCATCGGCCTGCTCAACTGTCCGGGGGCCAGCGCCAGCGAGTCGCTCTAGCGCGTGCCTTGATTCGCGATCCCGAGATTTATCTCCTCGATGAACCGATGAGCAATCTCGATGCTCAGCTTCGAGAAGACATTCGGCCTGAACTGAGACGTCTGGTCCTCGAGCAGCAGAAACCAACCATCTACGTCACCCATGATCAACATGAGGCTATGGCGATGGCACAGAAAATCGCAGTGCTGAATCAAGGCAAGATTGAACAAATTGACACGCCATACACCCTTTACACCAACCCCTCCACGTTGTTTGTGGCACGGTTTATCGGCAGGCCCCAGATCAACTGTTTGCGTCCCCAACATGGTCGTATTCGTGCAATCAGGCCTGAGAACGTTCGTTTCAGCTCTTCAGGTCTTCGTTGCAAGGTGCAGTCAAGAGAATGGTTGGGAAATTCGCAATTGTTGTTTCTCGAAAGTGAAGAAGGCATCTTGCGCATGTTGACCCAACCCGATGCATCCGTTCCCGACAGTGGTCAGATCACCTGGGATCAGAGCGATGTGTTGCACTTCGATGCAACCTCTGGTGCCAGATTTGCTTCTAGCAACCCTTCAAAAGGCTCTTAACTGACGACTGGGATGCATTCACTGCAAGTGTTGATGGATCTCCTGCAGATGTTCCAAAAGCAGTGTGCGATGCACATCTGCTGTTTCACGCAGCTGTTGGATGGTTGACCTTGACGCTGGATGTTGTCTTGCGGCAGTCCATTGGCGCGTCATTGCTTGGACGTCGAGTGGATCTGCCAGGTTCAACCAAGGCAAATCGGCCAATTGAGCAGCGGCCTTCACTTTTGGGTCATAGCTGAGTGCTGCTGTTGGGCATCCCGTTGTGGCAGCAAGAATCAATGCATGCAATCGCATGGCGATCACAAGCGCTGACTGACTGAACAGATGCTGAACCTGGTCGAGTGAATCAGCGCGCATTTGCAGCGAACGTTCGCGCAGATCGACTGGAATGAGACCTTGCTGATCGAGCTCATTCCATAACGCTGCATCCTGATCCCCATGGAAAGCAAGCCAGATCACCTTTGCGTCTGATTGGGCGC
This sequence comes from Synechococcus sp. NOUM97013, assembly GCF_014279815.1. Classification (NCBI taxonomy): domain Bacteria; kingdom Bacillati; phylum Cyanobacteriota; class Cyanophyceae; order Synechococcales; family Synechococcaceae; genus Synechococcus; species Synechococcus sp. NOUM97013. Next base: position 1,293,984 of record NZ_CP047941.1, read on the forward strand.
TGAAGTGATCCAAGGCTTGCAACAACACCTGCCAACCCTGCGTGTTCAGCAGCGGAGTGGGTCTGAGGCAAAGAACCAGGTCCTGGCCACCCGACCAGACGGGTGCCGGATGGCACCAGACCGGATCCGGCCCCATCACCATCGGCATGCCCAATCGCCATTGTTGGGCTTGATGCAACGAGGCGGGGTCTCTCCAGGAGACCGCGCGGATTCTGCTCAACGTTGCCCGAACACACCATCGGCTCCACTGGCGGCGCAAAGGACCCAGTCCTTGTCCCCAAAGAATGATCGGGATGCGCTTCCAGCGGGCTGACCACAGAACGATCAGGTAATACAGAAGGCTTTTGAAACTGGTGCCGTCCTGCAACAAGCTTCCGCCTCCCAGCACGAGCGCATCAACGTGCTTGAGAGCGCGAATGGTTTCTGACAGGGAGCGGCGATTGACGATGGACGCTCCCGGAACCAGGGCAGCAGCAGCTTGGTGATCTCTTGCCGTGATCACCGGATGCCATGCGTCCGGAAGTTGGGAGACGAGCACCTGAAGGAGGGCATCATCGCCAAGGTTGTGCTCACCGTAATAACCACAAAGGAGCACCTTCGCCTTGTCCGCAACGCGAAGCGCTACCACCAGTCATCAACAACGATTCGACCCATTATCCAAGTGTTCACCCGTTACGGTGAAGTCCCCACTGGATTGACATGCACGCGCTCTCGCTGGGCACCTGGTGGATTCATTGGGCCTCAGTGGCTGAATGGTTAGTCGCCATCGTGTTGATCCAACGCTTCCGATCCGAGACAACCGGAACCTCAACGCAGCGCATCGCCTGGGCCATGTTGCCTGCGTTGATCAGCGCAATGGCAGCCTGCACCTGGCATCTCTACGACAACAGCGAAAGTCTGCGCTGGCTGGTGACAGTGCAAGCCTCGCTCACGCTTTTGGGGAATGTGCTGCTGGCGTGGGCTGCCTGGACTCTTCCGGCTCCTTCCGTGCATGAGGAGCAGTCTTGATGCCGGATTTCGATCCCTCTCCCTTATTCGCCCTCTCGCTCTTTCCCTATCTGGTGTTTCTCTATCACCTCGGGAAAAAGCGTTTGCTTCCAGCACTCAGCCGTCGTGGTTTTCAATTGACCCTGCTGTTTGTTGCCGTCACCATCGTGGCTGCTGTGATTGCTGAGCTTCGCTTTGGCGCCGAACTTGTGGCCATTGATCCGCTCCATGGCGGTGCCGAGGCTTTTCTCACCCTCAGCAACGCTGTGATTGTCGCCGGACTGGTCAAACCCCAAAAGGTGCAGTGATGAACATCTTTTACGAGAGGTGGGCCCGGGTTCACGAGCGGCGGAAAATGGATCGTTGCCTCTGATATTCATGCTCACTCCTCTTCTGGCCATTGCGCCCGCCACGGTTTCCTGGTCTCCGAAAGTGGGCCTTGTCATGATTGCCTGCAACGTGATTGCCATCGGTATTGGCAAGGCCACGATCAAGCACCCGAATGTTGGCGCGAAGCTGCCTAACGATGCCTTTTTCGGGGGCATGAGCCACGCTTCATTGCTGGCCACCACAAGCCTTGGTCACATGATCGGCATTGGAGCGATTCTCGGACTCGCAACCCGCGGCGTCCTCTGAATCTTTGGATCGTTGATCTTCAAGGAGTGGTGATGCCACTCCTTTTTTTATGTCCTTCAGGTCGCGACGGACGACACTTGCGCATTGGACTCTGCGGTGTCTTGGGAGCTGGATGCTGAAAGCTTGAAGCGAAGTTTGATGCGTTCAGCCATCTGATCCGGCAACAGCCCGAGGGCCTCAAAACTCTGTTGTGGCGTCGCGTGATCAACCATCACATCGGGAATGCCAATGCGCATCACAGGCAGCTGAAGATCCGCATCTTGCAGAGATTCAAGAACAGCAGACCCAAAGCCGCCTTGAATCGCTCCCTCTTCCATGGTCACAACACGACCGATGCGTTGGGCCAGTGGATGAATCAATGCCGTGTCGAGAGGCCTCAGGAAACGAGCATTAACCACCGTGCACTTAATGCCCTGTTGCTGCAGAAGCTCAGCGGTTGCCAACGCTTTGGCATTCATGGCGCCATAGGCCACGATCAGGAGGTCATCGCCACTGCGGAGGACTTCACCGCAACCGATTGGTAGGGGTTCCCAGCCCTCCTCCATCAACGGCATCCCTTCACCAGGACCGCGAGGAATGCGGATCGCGCAGGGACCATCGTGCTGAAGTGAACTCACCAGCATGCGCTGTAGTTCCGCTTCATCCTTGGGAGCCATCACCGTGAAATTGGGGATGGCTCGCATGTAGCTGATGTCGTACTGACCCTGATGCGTGGGGCCGTCAGCACCGACGATGCCGGCTCGATCGAGCACAAAGGTGACAGGCAGCTTCTGGATGCCGACGTCGTGAATGAGCTGATCAAAAGCACGCTGCAGGAACGTGCTGTAGATGGCCACCACAGGGCGCAGACCATCGCAGGCCATTCCTGCAGCCAAGGTGACGGCATGCTGCTCGGCGATTCCCACATCCACGTATTGATCTGGGAGAGCCTTCTGAAGGAGATCCAGACCGGTGCCTGTGGCCATCGCCGCCGTGATGCCGATCACTTTCGGATCCTGCTCACAGATCTTGACCAACGTCTGTCCGAACACCTTGCTGTAACTGGGTGGCTTGGGTGTTTTGCTGGGGCGGGCTTTGCCGGTACTCAAATCAAATGCCGATTGCGCGTGATAGCCGACCTGGTCAGCCTCGGCATAGGGGTAACCCTTGCCCTTGGTGGTGAGGACATGCACCAAAACTGGACCGCCCACGCGATGGGCCTCCTGGAAGGTGCGAGTCATCTCGGAGATGTCGTGTCCGTCGATGGGACCCATGTAGGTGAAGCCCAGTTCTTCAAACACCGCCCCGACCTTGGGCACAGCCAAACGGCGCATGCTGCCCTTGAGACGGTTCAATTCGGCAGGAAGATCACCACCCATGAAAGGGAGATGCCGCATGCTCTCCTCAACGCTGCCTGAAATAAATTGCATGGGCGGACTCAGCCGCATGCGATTCAAATGACTGGACAGAGCACCCACTGGAGGTGAGATCGACATGTCGTTGTCGTTGAGCACCACCAGCAAGGGTGTATCCGGCATGTGGCCGGCATGGTTGATGGCCTCCAAGGCCATGCCACCGGTGAGGGCACCATCACCAATGACAGCAACGCACTTGTAGTTGTCACCTTGACGGTCTCGGGCCATGGCCATACCCAGGGCCGCCGAAATGGATGTGCTGGCGTGGCCTGCACCGAAATGATCAAAGCTGCTTTCGCAACGTTTTAGGTAACCGGCGACCCCTCCTTTTTGTCTCAGGGAATCGAAATTGCCGTAGCGGCCAGTGATCAATTTGTGGGGATAGGCCTGGTGGCCGACGTCCCAGACCACACGATCACGATCCAGATCAAGCGTCTGATACAGAGCAAGGGTGAGTTCAACCACCCCGAGGCCCGGCCCGAGATGGCCTCCGCTGTTCGACACAACTTCGAGATGACGCTGTCGGATCTGCGCCGCGACCTCTTCCAGCTCGCTTGCGCTGAGGCCATGCAGCTGGTTGGGATGCGACAGATCGCGCAGGTGCATGGTCCCTCGACGGATTTAGTCAATCTACGGGCCTTACCTGCCGTCCGCGGCAGCGTTCGGTTGTCAAACTGAACTGATGGACGATTACCTGCCCAGGATCCTGCGCGCGAGGGTTTACGACGTAGCCCGGGAAAGCCCGCTTGAGTTAGCCGGCAATCTCAGCCGTCGGCTGAACAATCACGTCTGGCTGAAACGTGAAGACCTCCAGCCGGTTTTCTCGTTCAAGTTGCGTGGTGCTTACAACCGCATGGTGCAGCTCTCTGAGCAGGAGCGCGAGCGGGGTGTGATTGCAGCGAGCGCTGGCAACCATGCCCAGGGCGTGGCCCTCAGTGCCTCCCATTTGCAGTGCCGCGCTGTAATCGTGATGCCGATGACCACCCCCAGCGTGAAGGTCGATGCGGTGCGCCAGCTCGGAGGCGAGGTGGTTCTGCATGGAGAGACCTACGACGAGGCCTGCGCCGAAGCAACCCGTCGCAGTGAAGACGAGGGGCTGTGTTTCATCCATCCCTTCGATGACCCGGAAGTGATTGCCGGCCAGGGAACGGTGGGTATGGAGATCCTGCGCCAGTGCCAGGACCCCCCTGACGCGATTTACGTGGCCATTGGCGGTGGGGGGCTGATCGGTGGGATTGCTGCCTACGTCAAGAGCTTGTGGCCCGACGTGGAGGTGATCGGGGTTGAACCCCATGACGCCGCTGCCATGACCCTGTCGCTCGAGGCTGGCGAACGGATCCGACTGCCCCAGGTGGGATTGTTTGCCGACGGAGTCGCCGTCCGGGAAGTGGGGGAAAACACCTTCCGCCTGGCCCAGCGTTATGTGGATTCAATCGTCACCGTGAGCACGGACGAGATCTGTGCTGCGATCAAAGACGTGTTTGAAGACACGCGCTCCATCCTTGAGCCGGCAGGAGCCCTCGCCATTGCAGGTCTCAAAGCCGACGTGTCCAGACGCCAATTGCAGGGACGACAGCTGGTGGCGGTGGCCTGTGGCGCCAACATGAATTTTGATCGCCTGCGGTTTGTCGCCGAACGTGCTGAGCTCGGCGAAGAGCGTGAAGCGATGCTGGCCGTCGAGATTCCAGAACAGCCCGGCAGTCTGCGCCAGCTCTGTGAGCTGCTGCAGAAACGCAGCCTTACGGAATTTAGTTACCGCATGAGGGCAGGCGATCGAGCCCACATCTTTATGGGGGTGCAGGTCAAGGGTCAGCAGGATCGTGCTGACCTTCTGGCATCACTGCGCAGCAACGGTTACGACTGCCTTGACCTCAGTGACGACGAACTCTCCAAGGTGCATCTCAGGCACATGGTGGGAGGGCGACTTCCGCAGCAGACCGACGACTCTGACTCGCCCAGGCAGGAACTGCTGTACCGATTTGAGTTCCCCGAAAGGCCTGGTGCGCTGATGCGCTTCGTGAGTGCATTGCACTCCAACTGGAGCATCAGCATTTTTCATTACCGGAATCACGGCGCTGACGTTGGTCGGATCGTGGTTGGCGTGCTGGTCAGCCCGGATGATCTGGAGTCATGGCAGGCCGTCCTGCGGGATCTTGGATACCCCAGCTGGGAAGAAACCTCCAACCCCGCCTATCGGATCTTCCTGGGCTCCTGATGGCTCCAACGCAGATGAGCGTTACGTTGGCGTGTCGGATCCTGGGTGCTGGCGGTGAGTAAACAACGTGAGGGCCAGCAGGAGCAACACCTGAGCGTTGTGGAATCGACTGTGTCGTTACCGGCTCGTCTTGAGGCGATTCTCTACCTGAAGGGACGTCCGATGTCGCTCAGGGAACTGTCAGAGCTCGTCAATGAATCAGAGGCAAACACCGAGCAGGGGATGCTCATCCTGATCGCCGGGTACGCCCAGAGGGACACAGCGCTTGAGATCCATGAGAGCAACGGGCGTTACAGCCTGCAGCTGCGGGCTGGACTGGGGGAATTGGTTCGCGATCTGCTGCCCGTCAATCTCTCCACTGCAACGTTGCGGACGTTGGCGACGATCGCGCTGAAAAAGCGGATCCTGCAATCCGATCTGGTCGACCTACGCGGCTCCGGTGCCTATGACCACATCAAGGAGCTTGTGAATCAGAACTTCATTGAACGCAAGCGTCAAAGCGAGGGGCGTTCGTACTGGATCACCCTCTCCGAAAAGTTTCACCGAACCTTTTCTGTGCTTCCCGAGCTCAGCGGGAGCTCCGAACCGACACAAGCTGCATAGAGTTCAGAGAATTCCACGGTTTCCATGGCCATCGAGCTTGTGTCCACCGTTCTTCAAGTGCTGGCTCAGACCCTGCAGATTTACTCGTTGGTTCTGATCGTTCGTGTGCTGCTGAGCTGGTTCCCCAACCTTGACTGGAGCAATCCGGTTCTGAGCACGGTCAGTTCAATCACCGATCCATATTTGAATGCCTTTCGCGGTCTGATCCCGCCTTTGGGTGGTTTGGATCTCTCCGCGATTCTGGCCTTCGTTGCGTTGAACCTGATGCAGCAGCTTCTGGTGTCTGCCTCCATCTCTTTTGCCGGTGGTTTCGGCGTTTACGGCTGAAGCAGGGTTCGATCAGCGGTGATCTCCCTCCCCCTGGAGGGTTCCCCGCTCAGCCCGACTTCCCAGTTTGCGCAGATTGCCTTCGGCCACCGCGTCGAGATCGAGCCCGAGCTCAGTGGCCAGCTGGGCGATGTACCAGAGCACATCGCCTAATTCCAGTGCGATGTCAGCAGTGAACTGGTCATCGATCACACCGCCGCGATCCCGGATCAGTTTCTTGACCTTGTCGGCCACTTCACCGGCCTCTCCCGTCAGCCCCAGGGTTGGGTAGATCAGATTCCGCCCTGCATCCGGATAGCGAGCCGTGCTGCGGGATTCCCGTTGGTAGTCGTTCAGCTGCACGGAGAGTCAGAAGCGGGTTGAGGTCATGACGGTAGATTCCGCAGGTTATTGGCGCCAAGGATGGCCGAGCTCGATCTGACCCGTAGAACCAAGATCGTCGCCACGATCGGCCCAGCCACAGAAAGTCCCGAACGAATTCGGGAACTGATCCAGGCAGGAGCGACAACATTCCGCCTGAACTTTTCCCACGGTGATCACAGCGAACATGCCACGCGAATCGCCACCATCCGACAGGTAGCGCATGAGCTGGGGGTTCACATCGGCATCCTTCAGGATCTTCAGGGGCCGAAGATCCGCCTAGGACGCTTTGAAGAAGGGCCGATCACGCTCAGCAAGGGTGACCATTTCGCGCTGACCTCCAAGCAAGTGCGTTGCAACCAGACCGTTGCAACGGTCACCTACGACAAACTGGCTGAAGAGGTCACAGATGGAAGCCGAATTCTTCTGGACGACGGCCGCGTTGAAATGAAGGTCGACCGCGTCGACGAGGTCGATCAGACCCTTCATTGCGTGGTCACCGTGGGTGGTGTGCTCTCCAACAACAAAGGAGTGAACTTCCCCGATGTTCAGCTGTCGGTGCGTGCACTCACCACAAAAGACCGTCAGGATCTGGCTTTCGGTCTGCAGCAGGGTGTGGATTGGGTCGCCCTGAGCTTCGTGCGCAATCCCTCCGACATGCAGGAGATTCGCGAGCTGATCCGCAAGCATGGCTTCTCGACTCCGGTGGTGGCCAAGATCGAAAAATTCGAAGCCATCGACCAGATCGACGCGATCCTGCCTCTCTGTGACGGCGTAATGGTGGCCCGCGGCGATCTCGGCGTTGAGATGCCCGCGGAAGAGGTTCCTCTGTTGCAGAAGGATCTGATCCACAAGGCCAACAGCCTGGGTATTCCGATCATCACGGCCACCCAAATGCTGGATTCCATGGCCTCCAGTCCACGCCCCACTCGCGCGGAAGTGAGTGACGTCGCCAACGCGATTCTGGATGGAACTGATGCAGTGATGCTCTCCAATGAGACCGCTGTGGGTGACTACCCGGTGGAAGCTGTCGAAACGATGGCAACCATCGCTCGTCGCATCGAGCGCGACTATCCCCAACGTCCCACCGACACACACCTGCCCAGCACGATTCCAAACGCGATTAGTGGTGCCGTGAGCAGCATTGCGCGCCAGCTCAATGCCGCAGCAATTCTTCCGCTCACCAAAAGCGGAGCAACGGCTCACAACGTCAGCAAGTTCCGTCCCTCCACGCCGATCCTCGCGATCACCTCGGAAGTGGGTGTGGCAAGGAAACTCCAGCTGGTCTGGGGCGTAACACCGCTGCTGATCGAAACACAGAAGAGCACCACCGCCACCTTCACACTGGCCATGGGCGTTGCCCAGGAAATGGGGGTGCTCAAGGACGGCGACCTCTGTGTTCAGACCGCCGGAACATTGGCAGGCGTCAGCGGCTCAACAGATTTGATCAAGGTAGGCATCGTCAGTGCAGTGCTGGGCCGAGGCACTGGATTTGGCACCGGATCCATCAGCGGCAAGGTGCGGATCGCCACATCAGCGAGCGACTGTGCACGGCTGGAACCCGGTGAAGTGTTAGTGGCCACCGACACGAATGCTGACTATCTCGACGCCATTCGTGATGCTGCGGCAGTCATCACGGAAACACCTGCAGAAACGTCCCATGCAGCCGTGATCGCCCAGAGGCTCGGAATCCCCGTCATTGCCGGCGTGGCGAATGCCACCCGCGATCTACTGGAAGGGGAAGTGATCACCCTCAATGTGAAAGACGGAGCCGTTCACCGCGGCACCGGCAGCAACACGGCCATGAAACTCGACACGATGCTCTGATTCAGAGCTTCAGCCCATGGCTAGCAACCTGCCACTCGCCGAAACAGTCGGCATGGCTCTCAACACCCTGAAAGCCAATCGACTGCGAAGCCTGCTCACGATGCTGGGGATCGTGATCGGAAATGCCTCCGTGATCACTCTGGTTGGCGTTGGAAGAGGTGCTCAGAACCTGGCAGAAAATCAGCTCAGCAATCTGGGTGCCAACGTTCTATTCGTTGTTCCTGGCAGCAACGACACTCGCCGTCAGGGCGTCGCCTTTCCGCGCACCCTGGTGTTGGAAGACGCAGAAGCGATCGCCGAACAGGTGCCCAGCGTGAAGCGCGTGGCACCACAGATCAACGCCAACGAAGTGGTGCAGGCGGGAGCGCGCAGCAGCACCTCACCTATCTTCGGCGTGACACCGGAATTTCTTCCAGTGAGAAGTTTTGAAGTGGCTCGTGGTCGCTTCATCACCGAACAGGACGTTCAGGCGGCACGAACAGTTGTGGTGATCGGGCCTGACCTACGCGACAAACTGTTTCCCAATGGCGGTGCAATCGGCAGTTCGCTGCGCATTCGTGACCAGAGCTTCAGTGTGGTCGGCGTTCTTGCACCCAAAGGTGCAGTGTTCGGCTCCAATCAAGACGAAAACGCTTATATCCCACTCAGCACGATGGTGAGTCGGCTGACAGGCAGGGACCCCACCTACGGCATCAGTCTCAGTTTCATCAGTGCTGAAGCCAATGATGAAAACAGCACAAGTGCGGCCAAGTTTCAGATTTCCAATCTGCTTCGACAACGGCACCGAATTCTCCGCAACGATGATTTCGCTGTGCGCTCGCAGCAGGACGCACTGACCATCGTTGGCACGATCACCGGCGGACTCACGCTGATGCTGGGCGCGATTGGCGGCGTCTCGTTGTTGGTGGGCGGAATCGGGATCATGAACATCATGCTGGTGTCTGTGAGTGAACGAACGGAAGAAATCGGTCTAAGAAAAGCGCTTGGTGCCCGCAGCTCCGATGTGTTGCGACAATTCCTTGTGGAATCACTTGTGTTGGCAAGCCTGGGCGGGGTCATTGGTACCGCAACGGGGTACGGCGCGATCGCAGCTGTGGCCGTGTTCACTCCACTTCCGGCTGCGATTGGGGTCACCACGGTGCTGGTGACGGTTGGACTTTCAGGCTCAATTGGTTTGTTTTTTGGGGTCGTGCCGGCACGCCGTGCTGCGCGACTGGATCCGATCACGGCGCTACGCAGCCTGTAGGCCTGAAATAGGCACAGTTTTTCACCTCAGCTCTTAGATTCGTCGGATCTTCTTTGAAGTCATGAATCAACGCTGGCGGCAGATTCTTCTCTGGGGACTCCCCATCACAGTTGCACTGCTGCTGGCGTGGCAATTCCTTGGCAATGGTGGTGTCAACAACCTCAAGCCTGGTGGTCCCACCGTTGCTCCCCGCAACACTGCCGTCGCCCGCATGAGTTACGGACGCTTCCTCGACTACGTGGAAGCTGGTCGTGTCACCGCAGTCGATATCTATGACGGTGGAAGGGATGCTGTTGTAGAAGCAGTCGATCCCGATCTCGATAACCGCGTGCAGCGCCTGCGGGTCGATCTCCCGGGACTGGCGCCCGAGCTGATCAACACGTTGAAGTCGGAAGGGATCAGCTTTGACATTCACCCACCGAAAACAGCTCCTCCAGCACTGGGGATCCTCGGCAATCTGCTCTTCCCCCTGCTGTTGATCGGTTCCCTGATTTTCTTGGCACGTCGATCCAACAACATGCCTGGCGGTCCTGGTCAGGCCATGCAATTCGGCAAGACCAAGGCCCGTTTTGCCATGGAAGCTGAAACCGGTGTGATGTTTGACGACGTCGCCGGCGTGAACGAAGCCAAGCAGGATCTTCAGGAGGTGGTCACCTTCCTCAAGCAGCCTGAGAAATTCACCTCTGTTGGTGCACAGATCCCCAAGGGTGTTTTGCTTGTTGGCCCCCCAGGCACTGGCAAAACCTTGCTTGCCAAAGCCATTGCTGGCGAAGCGGGTGTGCCGTTCTTCTCCTTGTCCGGTTCGGAGTTTGTGGAGATGTTCGTGGGTGTCGGCGCCAGCCGTGTGCGCGACCTCTTTAAGAAAGCCAAGGAAAACAGCCCCTGTCTGATCTTCATTGATGAGATTGACGCCGTTGGTCGTCAGCGTGGTGCCGGCATTGGTGGTGGCAACGATGAGCGTGAGCAGACCCTGAACCAGCTGCTCACCGAAATGGATGGTTTTGAGGGCAACAGCGGCATCATCATCATTGCTGCCACAAACAGGCCGGATGTGCTCGACTCAGCCTTGATGCGTCCCGGCCGCTTCGATCGTCAGGTCACGGTCGATGCTCCCGACATCAAGGGACGTCTGTCCATTCTTGAAGTTCATGCGCGCAACAAGAAGCTCGCTCCTGAGCTTTCCCTCGACAGCATTGCCCGTCGGACTCCTGGTTTTACAGGAGCAGACCTGGCCAACCTTCTGAATGAGGCGGCCATCCTTACGGCGCGGCGCCGCAAAGACACCATCAGCCTTTCTGAAATTGATGATGCCGTCGACCGCATCATCGCCGGTCTCGAAGGTCAGCCTCTGACCGATGGCCGCAGCAAGCGACTGATCGCTTATCACGAAGTTGGCCACGCACTGGTGGGATCTCTGGTCAAGGACCATGACCCCGTCCAGAAAGTCACCCTGATCCCCCGTGGCCAAGCCCAGGGATTGACCTGGTTCTCCCCCGATGAAGAGCAAATGCTCGTGTCGCGGGCACAGCTCAAAGCGCGCATCATGGGCGCCCTCGGCGGCAGAGCTGCTGAAGATGTGGTCTTCGGTCGCGCTGAAGTCACCACAGGTGCGGGCGGTGACATTCAGCAAGTCGCGTCCATTGCAAGACAGATGGTCACGCGCTTTGGCATGAGCAATCTGGGTCAGATGTCACTAGAGGGTGGCGGTCAGGAAGTTTTCCTGGGTCGCGATCTGATGAACCGCAGTGAAGTTTCTGAGTCCATCTCGAAGCAAATTGATGAGCAGGTGCGTGCCATTGTGATGCAGTGCTACGAGGAAACCCTTGCGCTGGTGCAGGGACAACGCGAAGCCATGGACCAACTGGTTGAGCTCTTGATTGAGAAAGAGACCATGGACGGTGACGAATTCCGCGAGATTCTCTCCAACTTCACTGCCATTCCCGAGAAGGAACGTTTCGTTCCAGTTCTGAATTGAGCTTCAAAATATCGCTATAAACATGAGGCCAGCGATGCTGGCCTTTTTTAATGCACAAAAAAACCCCTCTCGTCATGCGAGAGGGGCTGAACAGACAAAAATCGATGAGCCAGGATGGTTAAACAGAATGCACAGGACGCTTATCGATGACGCTGTCAATGAGGCCATAATCCTTGGCTTCAGTCGGAGACATAAAGAAGTCCCGATCCGTATCCAGTTGAATCTTGTCCAGAGGTTGACCGGTTCGATCAGCTAATTCATTGTTGAGACGATCTTTGAGGAAGAGAATTTCATCGGCTTGAATGCGAATATCGCTGGCTTGACCACGCGCTCCACCCAGAGGCTGGTGAATCATGATCCTGGAATGCTGCAGGCTGCTGCGCTTTCCTTTGGTGCCCGCGCACAGCAGGAAGGCTCCCATGCTGGCGGCAAGGCCGACACAGACCGTGTGCACATCGGGTTTGATGTGCTGCATGGTGTCAAAAATTCCTAGGCCGTCATACACCGAACCACCAGGTGAATTGATGTAGAGGTAAATGTCCTTTTCGGGATCCTCGGCCTCAAGAAAAAGAAGCTGAGCAACAATCCTGTTGGCCGACTCACTTGTCACAGCTTCGCCGAGGAAGATGATCCGCTCGCGCAGCAGGCGTGAGTAGATATCAAACGCCCTTTCCCCGCGCCCGGATTCCTCGATCACGATGGGGATCATGCTGAACCTGCTCACTGGAGGAATCTTAACGGCGGCAAGAGCGGCGCTATGGTTTTCACTTCAAGACAGCAGACCAAGACCTTGACTGGGTTTCCGACAATCTCTGACAGCAAGAAAGCGTTTCACACTGCCTTTCCGTATGTGATTCCTTCGCTGTACAGACGGATTGCTGATGAACTGCTGGTGGAGCTGCACCTGCTCAGCCATCAAACCAATTTCCAGGTCAACGCATTGTTTGCTGTCGGCCTGCGCCAGGTGTTTCGCGCGTTTACCAAGGGGTATCGCCCGGAAGAACAGGTCGAACCCATGTTCGCAGCTCTCTGCAGCTGCAATGGCTTCGATGCGGAGGATTTGAAGGCACTGGCGGAAGGCAGCACCAAAGCAGTGCAGGGTCACAGTGTGGAGGACGTCCAGGCATGGCTCAATGCCAAAGGTGACAAGGCTCCTGAACCACTGGCATCAGGCCTGGCTGCGCTTGGTGGCGAGAATTTTCACTACTCACGACTGATGGCTGTCGGCCTGTTCAGTCTGCTGTCAGATGCACAGGGGAGCGAAAGTGACGATCCCGAGGCACTGAGTGCAACAGCTCATGCCCTTGGCGAGCAAATTGGCCTCTCGCGCCCCCGCCTTGAAAAGGATCTCAGTCTCTATCGCAGCAACCTCGACAAGATGACCCAAGCTGTCGAGCTGATGGAAGAAACGCTGGCAGCGGAACGTCGCAAGCGGGAGCGTCAGCAAGCGGAAAAGGTCTCTCAAGGCTGAGGCGCCAACTGCAGCTCCCCGTTCATGCGCCACCAAGTCTTCTGGGTTTGCTGGCTCTGAAGCGGTTGGAGACGGAAGCGCAATACCGATGCACGTTCAACGGGTTGCGGCCAGAGACCACCAAGCAGATTTAGTTGTTTGAGTGTCTCTGGCAATACCTCCACGGTGAGGTCTGCATCACCATCGACGCCGCGTGACAAAAACGCATCGTTCGCTGGTTCAATGCCAAAACCAATGCTGAGCACATTGAACTCACCCTCACGCAACCACTGCCAGCCACCAACAAGGTCACGTTCGTCATCGTCACGACGACCCCAGAATCTTGGATCTTCTCCAGTTGCCGTTAAGGCTATTGAGGACAAACGTTCAAAGCCTGTGGATTGCATGCGCTCAGCAACGACCTGAAGCACGGTCTGCCATGCCTCACGGTCTCCATTCAGTTCCAGCTGAACCTGCAGTCCGGCTTGGTAACCACCGCTCTCACGTTGTTGCAGTCTTAAGGCGAAGGGTCGATTCGCAAGGAGCGTGCGCATGGAAGCGTTCAGGCCGTAATGCGTCTCCAAAGGAGCCTGAATGATCTGCCGAGACAGCAGTGTTCCCAGAATCAAGTCAAGGCGGCGCCCCTCAACGCTTAACAACGAGGAGGGTGACTCTGAGACCGGGCTTGCAGCAGGCAGGGTGAATCCATCTGTGATGGAGACGCGCTGGCTGACGGCACTCAGGGGACGTTCACCGATCACGCCATTCCAGCGAAGACGGTCGGATGTCAGCTGAAGCCGAATGCATCCCTCGCGACCCTGCTGGAGCAGTGGTGCCAGGGTTCCACTGAGGGAGGCAACCGCATCAGACCTCCAATACACAGACGGACCGCGATCAAGGCTGATCAGACATGAGGCCAACAGCGTGTGGGGTTGAACAACAGGCTGAACTGACGAATCGGCGTCTAAGAGTCTTTCCAGTTGCTGTCGATGCAGCGCATCAGATCCCAGCAGCACCAGCGCCCCGACCCGGTGTTGATGCACCGCGGTGAGATTGGTTGGCAATGCTGCCGCTGAAAGCACTAGATAGGCCTCTCCATCCTGAGACCAGGCTTGCCACCAGACAGAACTACCGTATCTCAGCCAAAGATCACTGGCCGGCTGAACCCCGAGACGATCGCTCCAGAGCCGTGGAGGCGTCCGTGCAGGATCACCCCTGAAGCTCTGAATCATGATCAGAGCGCGTGAGAGACGCGCCAATGCACCGACCGATGTGTCGTCATTGAATGCACGACTGGACGTGAGCTTCAAGCCCACACATCCGGCGACGAGCAAAGTTGCGATGCCCAAGGCTGTGCAACCAAATCTCAGGGCACCGAATCGAGATAATCGAAACCAGTGGCGCAGATGTTCAGCTGCGGCCACTGGTGGAACGGCGACGACGTCGGTCTTTCCACTCCACAGTGGAGAGATAGATCACTGCACCGCTGACAAACACAAGGAGCGACGCAGCAGCGATCGCGAGAACCTGATTCAAGAGAGGAGACTGAAGGGTCTCAGACACGTCAGAAGTTCAGCGTGCCGTCACCATTACGACCCCACACCACCATGGCGATCGAGAAGCTGAAACAAGCAGCCAGAGCAGCCCATCCGAGGGTGAAAAGCATTGAGGTGTCGTTGCGATGTGGGAACTTTACCTAAGGTTCAAGTCCAACACTTGCTGTTCGTTCACGAGATCACATGACTTCGTCATCAAGCGGGACCTCAACGGTTCTCGAGCGTGAACGTTCAACCCTGCGTTATCCACAGGCGAGGGTCATCGTTCTGGACGATGACATCAATACTTTTGAGCATGTGGTCGAGTGTCTCTGCAAGATCGTCCCCGGAATGAACGCAGACCGTGCCTGGGCATTGGCGCGTCGTATTGATGGAGAGGGAGCAGCTGAAGTGTGGTGTGGCCCTCTCGAACAGGCAGAGCTCTACCACCAACTACTGGGCGCCCAGGGCTTGACGATGGCTCCAGTCGAACGGTGTTGATCTAGCCACTAGGGTCTGGCGACGCTTCCGACCGTTCCGTGGGATCAGCTCGCTTTATCGCACTTTCCTTACGCCTGGGCTTGTTCCAGGCATGTCTGGGTGCGCTGTCTGTCCTCACACTGGGCATCTTCAACCGATTGCTGATCGACGAATTTGAGGTTCCTGCTGCTCTGACCGCACTTGCTCTGGGCAGTCAACAGCTCGTGGCCTTTACGCGCGTCTGGTTCGGACAACGATCGGACCGCTGTCGGTGGAGAGGACTTCGCCGAACTCCATTCATCCTTGGAGGAGCAGCGGCCTTCTGCACGCTCACCTGGGTGGCAGGGCGCACTGTGCTGTGGATCGCTGAAGCGTCGCAACAGGGCGACAGCAGCAGTGTGGTGATCAGGGGTTTAGTTCTTGCCGTGGTGTTCCTGTTGTATGGCCTCGCCATTTCGGCCAGCTCCACACCTTTCGCTGCTCTATTGGTGGATGTCAGCACCGAGAAGCAACGTCCAGCGCTGGTGTCTGTGGTCTGGTCGATGTTGATGGTGGGCATTGTGGCGGGAGCCATTCTGTTAAGTGCCTTCCTTGGATCGTCATGCGCGAGTGCCGGCATCGATGCCGTGATCAGCGGCGTGGACCGACTTGTGAGCGTGGCCCCTTGGGTGATCTTCACTCTGGTTGTGGTGTCGATTGCAGGTGTTGAACCGCGGCAGAGCAGCCAGTTGACCAATGCTGAAACAGGCAAAAGCACGGAACAGGAGATCTCTCTGGGAGCTGCTTGGCAGGTGCTTCGCTCATCACCACAAGTGGGGTATTTCTTCGCCGTGCTCTCCTTGTTCACCTTTTCACTGTTCTTGCAGGAAGCGGTGCTGGAGCCCTACGGAGGTGCGGTTTTTGGCATGGACGTTTGCACTACGACACGACTGAATGCCATCTGGGGTGTTGGCACCCTGGTGGGGATCGCCAGCACTGGTTTTTTGCTCACACCGCGGCTGGGCGCACAACGCACAGCCCTGCTGGGTGGACTGTTATCTGCATGCTTTGTGTTGGGGATCGTGGTTGCAGGAGCCTTGGACTCCGAAGCACTCTTCCGAACAGCACTGTTTCTGTTTGGTGCCGCAGCAGGGATCAGCACCAATGCAAGCCTCACCCTGATGCTGGGTCTCACGTCACCGTTGATGGCTGGAACGTTTATTGGTGTTTGGGGATTGGCGCAGGCCTATGCGCGGGGTCTGGCCACGATCAGTGGTGGCGCCCTCCTCAGTGGGTTTGGAACTTTGATGGGATCCCAGAACAGCTTCGCTGCCTATGCCGGGGTGTTCATCATTCAGGCGATCGGTCTACTGGTGGCAGGTTTGTTGTTGCTGCGCGTCGATACCAAGATGTTTCAGCGCAAAGTCGAGACAGCACTCAGCTCAATCCTTGCCAATGAACTGGACTGATCAACGACGTGATTGCTGTTGCTCAAGCCGCTGGTTGACGACTGCTGCGGGCCAATCGCAGGAGAGCTGTAGTTTTCAGACGACGGTTCTCGGCTTCGAGTACGTAGCGCAACACCTTTCCAGGGCAAAACGCCAAGCCGCGAACTTCATCACCGTGGACCTCAGCAGTCAAAACTCTGGCTTGAGGTCCACATCGGTCCTGCAGTGGACCGATCACCTCGCGGCAAAGCCTGTCAACAGATCGAAGCATGGGCGATGTGATCGCTCTCTTCTCTGTAGCCAGATCCACTAGCTTCAACCAACGCTTGTACAGAAGGTCTTCAGAAGGTCGTGGGTCGTCTGGTCATCACGCACAGCACCTACGTGGAGGGATTGATTCCCTGGCTGAAGGTTCTTGCCAGAGACCCTGAGATTCAGACCATCACACCTGGCGTCATTGCACGGGTCCGCGGACGGTGCTCTGGTCTTCAACTGCGTGTGTCTACACCCGTGTGTGGGGGGTACAAGGTCATGGCCCGACGTGGCACCACTGCACAGGAGGTGTTCGTGGTCACGCAGTTGGAACGCGATGAACTGCGCAAGCGAATTGACCATTGCAGCCCCTAGTCGAATTAGGTGTCGTTAACGGCCCATTGACATGGCACTCGGCGGCAAACTTTCGCGATTCTTCGGTTTTGACCTCTAGCCGCAAGGAGACAGCTGGATACGTTGCGCGTATCCGCAAGGTTGAGATGGAAACGATCGATCGAGAGGTGGTGAGCGTGCTTCTCTTTCAGCAATGGCTGGAAGCCACTGAACACGCCCATTGGGATGAAGCCGCGATGGCGCTCTACAAACTTCAAGCCATCGAACACGGTGAGACATTCAAGGATCTAACAATCCATGAGACTGGATCAGACACAGCCATTGGCGAGCTGAAAGCTGCGTAGAAAGCCAATCTTGCATTTGAATTGCAATGCAGTGCAAGACTTCCACATCCGAACCTGATCAACAGCTTCTAAGAGGTGAGTTGCAAAACTAATGACGCATTCACGGACGGCGATCCGTTCGAGTGCTAATAAAGAAAAATCTGCTGTGCAAAAGATGGCTGACCATCAGGAACAGACACTCACACCCCGCGAGATGGTACGCGCTCACTTGCCGATTGTGCTGGATCTGATCAAGACAGCGTCCCTCGTGGTGGTGGCCGTGAGCGGAATGTTGGTCAGCCATCACACCCATGAAATGTCATTAGAGATCAAGAGCGCGAACAATCAGACCACACCCATGATTGATCCGATGCCGTAAACCGTTGAAAACAGAATATCAAAAGAGAAGACTTTGGCTTTTGTTTGATCAATGCATCCTCGATCTCTTTGAAACAAGCATTGACAGCACCACTTCGCCGACGATGACGACTCTTATGAGAGCGTCAAAGCGCATGCCTGTAATCAAGCTCAAACCTGTCACATAGGTTTGATATTTTTTTCTACAGCCAAAATCGCAGAAGTCCCCGCTGAGGCGCTTGGCCTGAACACGATGAAAGAGGTAGATCGCAGGATATTCGCGCACTTGAACGCATTCAACATCATCCAGCGCCGCCTCCCAAAGAATCCTTTACTGCACATCAAAGGCTGCAATCTATCCGGCAAATATTGCTTCAACCAATGTCGCTTGCAAAAAACAATGATTCGCTGATTCATAATCCCCCAGCTGAGCTACCTCGTTTGGTCCGGGCAAATGCAGTGGCGCTGTGCACCACTGCAAACTGTTACTAAAAACAATTGCAGCTCCACAACTTCCAATGTCAGATGGGCACGAGAAACTCAAAGCAGCAACCACTCCTGAAGCTGCTGATGAAATCGCAAAAGAAGCAGGGTTTGCAATGCCCGCAGAAGATATTCAATCAATGCAATCGCAATCTTGAGAATTGACAGACGAGGAGCTGGAAGGTGCAGCTGGTGGCCATGTGCTCAGCTTTATCTGTCGTCAGGAGACCCCTCGGCAAGATTGTCAACTCACTACGTGAGATGGTGGAAAACTCCCAGTGGTGGTGCGAGTAGCGCGTTGCCAGAGCCGGAAGCAGCGAAGAAGTGTTTTTAGTCTCGCACTTTTAAAAGCCCCTTCGACCTCAAGCACTCTGCATTGACAGTGACCGTTGTGCGCTTGCAGGCATCGCTAACGACCTTTGCTATGAAAAGGCTGTAGCTACGTGCCCTCCAATGTCCCTAGAACAACTCAAGGCATTTATCTCCAAAGTCAGAGGAGATTCAAATCATCAGGAAAGACTAAAAGCAGCAAAGTCACCTGAAGATGTTATAGATATCACTAAAGAACATGGACATGAATTTACTGCTGATAAGATCATTCAGCTCAGCAAAAAAGTTCTAGAAACGTGTTTGGAGGTATGGATACTTCCTTCTTTGACTCGGCATGCTATGAGGACTCAAAGCCTCTGCAGTGACAGGGATTTTTTACTGCTTCAACAGCCTGATTAATCCGATCAATCAGCATTTGATATCTGGCATAATTGAGTGCATTTAATATCAATTAGTGCATTGAATGTAAGATTACAAACCAGTCTTTGAACCTGAACACAAAGCAATTTAACTACGACTGTGGTGTGTCTGCTGCACGTGGTTCTTTCTATGACAGGTGGAAGGTAAAAAACAAGCAAACTCGACCCGCATAAACACTGGCATCTCAGCTGCTTGTGTTTCCCTACAAGGCTCTGGAAGGCACCTCTAATTGATCTTAGGTGTATTGACATCATTACTGGCTAGAACGGCCTCTGAGATGATTCTGGAGCCATTGTCGAGAGACTTGTTGGATTCATGCTGATTTAGTGACTCAAAGGCTTGATTTGATGCTATGGTTTTGTGAGTTGCTTAGATTAAATGCCACTTCCCTGGCCGATTCCGTTACCTCGTCCTCTTTCCTTGGAGAACGTTGATACTTTAACTGGTACGCCAGAAGCAGATAACTTTAAACTTGAACCACCTGGGTTTGAGACACAATCTTTAGATGATGATTTCATCCCGGTGGACATAGACTTTGCAAACAATCTTATTGCTCTCGGCATTCCAACAATTGTTGATTTGTCTGAAGACACTGAGGTTGATCTTCTTGTTTATCAAGAAGCAGACGGTCCAGAGTACTTTCCTGGATTCACCGATCCTCTTGCACGATCCTACACCTTAATCGAAAACTTTGATCCTGTTGAAGATCAAATCCTTGTTGACGGTGGTAGAGGAGGTTTTATTACAATAATGAGTGATGAAAACGATATACCCATGCTCAATGATGTTATTGAGCCTTCCCTTGAGTTACCTCCATTTGAATATGATCCATTTAATCCAATAGTTGCGTTTGGTGAGTGATTAAATAAATACTTGGGAGGTCATTTGGTTTGACCTCTCATTGCTTTTTCAGAGCTGCCAAATGATTGATCTCTTGCTATGACCAGGCATTAGCTCCACGTCCTCCAATGTCAGAAGAGCAACTAAAAGCCTTTCTAGAAAAGGTCAAAGGTGACACCAGTCTTCAGGAGAAGCTCAAAGCCGCTGCTGATTCAGACGCAGTTCTTGCGATTGCAAAAGAGGCTGGGTTTAGTATTTCTGCTGATGACATGAAAAAGGCTCAATCAGAGATTGAAGACGTAGAGCTGGAAGGCGCGGCTGGAGGGCAACAGCGAAGGGGTTGTGAACCTTGCTCGACCTGGGGCTGGCATCACACTTCTACGGAATCTGCTCGAGAACCTTGCAGAATGTAGATTCTCTCAATGTTGTCTCTCTGCTGAGGGGTCTCCTCACTGCTGATGACAAATGCTAGAAATGATTTCCAGGCTTTTTTGTTGATCAAGGCGCACCTGCATTAACAGGAGCTTTTTTGCTTCAATCGTCTGACTAACCCCATCAATCAGCCTTCAATAACTGGCACCATCATTAGCTAATCGCCAGCATTAGTCTCGATAAAAAATGACAGAAATTAGAGAAGCCTATTTATACGACCATGACGAGCCACATCCCCCGTATGCCCCCCCTCTGATTCTGAGCAAGGTGGAGGGGGTGCCTAGTTGATAATTGCAGACAACCTATTTCTGCTGTCTTGGGGAGACAATATCACTCTGACTGTCACTCCAAACCATTGCAGCCGTAGAGAATATCTAGGATTGACTTAGGATTCTGGATTGGCAGCATGGTCAGATGCATTGCTATGACTAGGGACTCTGTCTTTTTTATGTCAACTCTGTCTGCACGGTAGATGAGATATCTACAGCAGTGTGGGGCACCAGTGTTCCAGAAGGACTAACCAAACTGCTCCACAAACATAGCCTTGAGCCTTTGATTGATTGATTGCTGGCGTTGATATCGATTGAGGTCTTTATTTTTTATCTCATTCTAAGACTTATTGCGTCTCACCCCCTCTTTATTGTTCCGATCTGTCTCGGCTCTCTCTAAATATGCTGATTCCGACCGAGACCAAACAACAAACTATCTGCAAAGAGCTTCAGGAGCTTCAAGACCTGTAGGAGACCAGTGGCAAGTCCCTCAGCCAACTCGCTGGAGAGCTTTTCATTGATGGTCTGAATGCAAGGAGAGTCAGCAACCCTGACGCTTCTGCTGTGGACCTTCTGAAGCGTGCTCTGGTGATGCTGGAAGCGTCTTGAGTGTGTGGCAACTGTGTAGCAATTGCCCATTCAACCGATATTCGCCATTCCTTCTAAATCCCAGTCTCTGACTAGGATTTTGAATAGGTGGACCCCTTGACCGTGCGAGCCCCAGTGTTCGACCTGGAGTTACCAGAAGGGGCAACAAAGTGGGGATTCGTTTCCGGCTACGAGGCCGGTTTACGGCACCATCACGACAGTCGCCCCAAGTCGAAAGAGAGTCAGATCAGAGCACTAGAGAAAGGCTGTCACCAATCAGGGAGTCCTTGTTCAATTTAGAGGATTCGGCCAGACCGACCGAATGTTTGTCAGCACGTCTCTGGCTTCACCATCACGAGCATCAGCATCAGGTTGCTGAAGCAGCACGGTGACATGGCCCATCTTGCGACCCGGCATTTCCTCCTTTCCATACCAGTGGAGATGTGAACCAGGAATGGTCTGCAAAGCCGTCAGCCGCTCGTCAAGTGGAAGCTCAGCATCCGATCCAAGGCCAAGCAAGTTGACCATCAGAGCACCAGGAGCCACCAGCTCCGTTGAAGGAACGGGCAAACCGGCAGTGATGCACAACTGTTGATCGAACTGACTGCTATTGCAAGCTTCGATGGAGAAATGGCCCGAATTGTGCGTGCGAGGGGCTACTTCATTCACCATCAAACCTTGCGGTCCATAGAAGTATTCCAGTGCCATCACACCCACGTAATTCAGATGCGTGAGCAGAGAGGCTGCGATGTTGTATGCAGTGGCCTCCAGCAGTTGATCCGCCGGTGCAGGGGCCAGAACCCAGTCACAGACCTGGCTGCTCTGATGCGTTTCAACCAAAGGGAACGAACGAATCCGACCCTGTTGATCCCTGCTCAACACCAGAGCAAGTTCACGGTCGTATGGCACCCAGGCTTCAAGCAACCAGTCCTTGGCAACAACGCTGCTGAGCAGCTCGCTTAAAGCAAGACGATCCTTGATCACACGGGTGCCCTTGCCGTCATAACCGCCATGGCCTGCCTTGGCCATCACGGGGAACCGCCAATCGTCCGGCAGTGCCAACGTTTTTAGGTCAATCTCATCCAAGCCAACCCAATCAGGACTAGGTAGATCAAGGTCATCCAGCAAGCGACGCTGCGACAACTTGTTGACCAGAGGCTTCAGGCTCTGGATTGATGGCTTGAACAACACACCATCCTGCTCAAGACTCTGCAAAGCCTCAACAGGAATCCATTCATTTTCGAAGGTGATGCCGCTGCAGCAACCAGCCAGTGATGCAGTGGCTATGGCATCGGTTGGAGCACCGATGACCTGATGCTGCGCAGAAGCTGCGGCAGGGTCTTGATCAGACGCACTCTGAATAGCAACTGGAATCCCTCTGGCTTGACCTGCCTCACAGAGCATCAAGGCGAGCTGACCACCTCCGACGACCCCGATTGTGCCGGCATCATTCGGCATCACCTTGGACCTACTTCAACCAAAAGCTTGCCATCCAGCCAGCGTCAACGGGGCTCAAATCAGTGATCGATCGTCACTAAGGCCGTAGCGAATGGCCGTCAACAACAACACGATCAAAAACAGCGCCAGACCAACAGTGCAGGCGTAACTGATTTCAAGCTCTGCAAAAGCCTGGTCGTAGACGTAATAGACGAGTGTTCGTGTGGAATCTGCCGGCCCTCCTTGCGTCATTAAAAACACCTCTTCAAACACCTTGGTAGCTGCAATGGCAGAGATCACGGCCACAAGGGTGAGGTAAGGGCGCAACAAAGGCAGCGTGATGTCTGCATGTTTTCTCCAGCCCTCACTGCCATCCAGTTCAGCCGCTTCATAGAGCTCTTTCGGGATGCCCTGCAGGCCTCCCAGAAAAATCACCATGTAGTAGCCAAGTCCTTTCCAAAGGGTCACCAACATCACCGATGGAAGAGCCAGAAATGGACTGGTGAGAAAGTCGATGGACACAAATCCCGAACCAATCAGTGCCCCCAACCAACCGTTGATCAGACCGTTTTCGGCATACAGCCAGCGAAAGGCGATGGCCGCCACCACGATCGACACCAAGACAGGGGTATAGAAAGCGGCCCTAAGCCAGTGAATCCCTGGCAGCACTTGATTCACCAGCACAGCCAGCACCAAGGCACCCAGCACAATCGGCGGCACCACCCCAAACAGATAGATCAGCGTGGTGCCCAGCACGCGGTAAAACATCGGATCGCCGATGAGTCGACGCACATTGGCCAGACCAATGAACTGCAATGGCTCTGAAACGTCCAAGCCCGTCTGCGTGAAACTCATCAGCAGAGCCATGCCAGCTGGGATCAGCACAGAAAGGCTCAGCAGGATCAACGCCGGAGTGAGAAAAGCCCAAGCGGTCAGACTGGCGCGAGCATCAGGCCTGGAGACGGGCTTCATCAGACTCAGGACACCTGCGGCTGAGGATAGGGTCAGTCGATCAGAACAACTGCGGATTGAATCCGCAGCCACGGCCCATGAGCACCACAGCGGAGGGAATGGCATTGCAGGAGCGCACGCGCATCAACGTGCCACTCGAGCGCAACCCTTATGAAGTGGTGATTGGGGAGGGCATGGTCGGCGCCATTGGCGAAACGCTCTCTGCCATGGACGTCCGCAAGGGAACCAAAGTGCTGGTGGTCAGCAATCCCGATGTTGCCGGTCCCTACGGAGACAGCTGCCTGAACAGTCTGCGCACAGCAGGCTTTGATCCTGTGCTGCTACAGATCGAGGCTGGAGAGGAAGGCAAAACGCTGCAGACCCTGAGCCAGATTCTTGATCAAGCCCAGCAGGAAGGGCTGGAACGCACGTCAATGATGTTGGCCCTTGGCGGCGGAGTCGTGGGCGACATGACGGGCTTTGCCGCTGCCTGCTGGTTGCGCGGCGTGGGAGTGATCCAAATGCCCACCACACTGCTGGCCATGGTGGATGCTTCTATCGGTGGCAAAACCGGCGTCAACCATCCCAAAGGGAAGAACCTGATCGGTGCTTTTCATCAGCCAAGGCTCGTGGCCATTGATCCGAACACCCTGAAAACACTGCCGGTGCGTGAATTCAGAGCCGGTATGGCAGAAGTAATCAAGTACGGCGTCATCGGCGACCCGGACCTGTTCACCAGCATGGAAGAGGCAGTGAATCTGTCAGACCCGGCTGCGATGCCGGCAGCCATGCTGCACAACATCCTGGTGCGTTCGGCCCAGGCCAAAGCCGCCGTTGTGGCTGCGGATGAGCGTGAAAGCGGCCGTCGCGCCATCCTCAACTACGGCCACACCTTCGGCCATGTGGTGGAGACCCTGACCGGATATGGAACCTGGCTCCATGGAGAAGCCGTGGCAATCGGCATGGTTGCGGTGGGACGCTTGGCTGTGTTGAAGGGACTATGGAGCGAATCGGATCAGATGCGTCAGGTGCGTTTGATCGAAAAAGCCGGTCTCCCCACGGCCTGGCCCACCCTTGACGAGGATGCGGTGCTGACCACGCTTCGTGGTGACAAAAAAGTCCGTCACGGAAGGCTGCGATTTGTGCTCCCCACCCGCATCGGTGAGGTGGTGATCCGTGATGACATCAACGACAACGATGTGAAGGAGTGCCTGGCGGCTCTGGCCTGATCAGCCGGGCTCCCGCAGAAAACGGCTGGGAGTTGCCATCAGCGGCCCATCGTGATCCGCATCGCGTTCAAAAGCCAGCCAACGCAACTCCCCCAGACAACTGGGATCCACAAGACGCAGCAGCGCCTCACGTCGACGCAAGGCCTCATCCAGCTGATGTCCTGGTAATTGCTGCAGCGCAGTGAACCGCTCTGAAAGGCCTAGCGCCAGCAGGGCCTCTCCTTGCCGACACTGACCGACCGGTGTCCAGCCCGTTGCCTTCGCAGAGTCCAGAAGAGTTTCAAGGCACAGATGTGCCGTGATGTCCTGTTCACCGGCATGACGCAGAACATCCCCTGTGGCTTGCTGTTGGCGATAGGCCGTCAGAGTTCCATCCGGACGTCTGGCGGAGTAGTAACGACTTGCCTCCATTGCATAGTCAACCACCAGCAGCATGCCGGCCTGTATGGCATCACTGGCCTGACGAAGCCAAGGCTCCACCGCGTGATGCCATTCCGTGGCCCATCCGTTGTCAACACCCATCGGAGGGAGTTGCAATCCAGTCCGCTGCGCTTGCTGCTGGATCTGCGTCGCCAACGCCTCCGGCAAAGGACCATCGGCCCATACAAGTGATCCCGGGCCTTGATCGGATGGCTGCAGCTTCACCAGCTGACGCTGCAACGCGCCGTTGCGGACGATCAAGCGCTCGACCGGAAATGCATCCAGCAACTCATGAGCAATCACAGTGCCGACCAAGGGGGCTGCACGGAGATCCTCCAAGGCACTCCAGCGGCAGGGAATGGGGTGGTCGCTGCTCAGCAGGCTGCGCTGACGCGCCTCCATACCGGGATTTAATTCCACCAGCACGCATTCCAGCCTGCCGATCAGATCCGGAGCCTCAGCTGCTAAGTGAGGCCTCAGCTGGTCCATGAGATGCCCTTCACCCGGGCCGACATCCACCACGGACAGCAGCTGATCAGGATG
The DNA here is from genome assembly GCF_014279815.1 of Synechococcus sp. NOUM97013. Taxonomy (NCBI): domain Bacteria; kingdom Bacillati; phylum Cyanobacteriota; class Cyanophyceae; order Synechococcales; family Synechococcaceae; genus Synechococcus; species Synechococcus sp. NOUM97013. The sequence continues at coordinate 1,319,674 of NZ_CP047941.1, forward strand.
GCGACGCGCCAAGACCTTCAGCCACTCGATCAGTTGCAGGGCCAGAAGTGCGCTGAAGTCATCACCAAGGGAGGGGGACGTGACGAAATCGCCATCCGTTCCAACGCGCAGATGGCCGGATCCGTAGGCCCCATGTTCAGGGTCATGAAGGGCCCATTCCATGAAGGTGGAAAGGGGAACCTGGGAGCCATGGAACTTCAACCTCTGCTGCATCCAGTCGGGGCAGGGCACATCGGAGGCCTTCATGTGGTGAGAATGGCGAGCACTCGCACACGATCATGGGTCTCCAAGCCATCTCGCGCGGCATGAAGGCTGTGCTGAGTCTTTCGGTTCTGCTGTTGCTGTTCGCTGCACCGGCTCTGGCCATCGACAACCCGGAACTGCTGCCGGATCACCCAACACCGGTGATTGACCTGGCAAAAGCCCTCAGCGACACCCAGCGTCAATCCCTGGAGACCTCCCTCGATGCCTTTGAGGACCGCAGTGGCTGGAAGCTGCGGGTCTTGACCCAGTACGAACGCACACCCGGCCGGGCGGTGAAGGAATTCTGGGGATTGGATGAACGCAGCTTGCTGCTGGTGGCCGATCCCCGCGGCGGCAATCTGCTGAATTTCAACGTGGGCGACGCCTTCTTCGCGTTGATGCCGCGCACTTGGTGGGTCGAATTGCAGACGCGCTACGGCAATCAGTACTACGTGAAGGACCACGGCGAAGACGGCGCAATCCTTGCGGCCCTGGATGCCGTTGAACTCTGTCTCGACCGCGGAGGATGCCAGGTCGTTCCAGGCCTGCCGACCGAACAATGGCTCTGGACGCTGACCACATCGGTTGTGGGTGGTCTGATCGCGGGCTTTGCCGCCTATCCGCGCAAGGAAGGCGAGAAGATCGCCTGGGCCTGGCTGTTGCTGCTGTCTCCTCTCTGGGTGATGTTGTTTGGTGTGTTTGGCGTCGCACCGGTCGTGACGCGCACCAGTGAGCTGCTGCCACTGATCCGCAATGGCATGGGATTCCTGGGAGGTGGCATTGCTGCTTATCTGATTGCTCAGGCCACGGTCGGGCGGAAACTCAATGAATCCAACAGCGAAAGCTGATTCGACATTGTCCAAAGCAACGGGATGCCAAATGGCATCGCGAAATATTCAGGGCATGCCGCAGAGAATGGTCGGTCCGGTGCAAACGGGAGCTTTCGGAGCACCATCGGTGGGCGCATCACCATTGCGCGCTGCGGCAAGGTCCGCACGACGCTGATCTCGAATTTGCCGCAGCTGCACCAAGTTGAGGTTGTAGAAACCACGCAGATTGTCGAACTGCTTCACAGGCTGCCCGTAGTAGCTGCGACCCCTCAAGGTTGGGAACGATGCCCATTCCGGGGCAAGCATGGCCGCGAGCTGCGGGGACATCACACCCGTGTCAGTCATGCTGAGGGCCTTGCGGCGCTGGATTAAAAACAACGCTCCCTGATCCTGCACTTCGGGGCCGAAGCCGCGAACGCCGATGCTGCGCTTCACCAGATCCCAGGTGAAAGGCATGAACTGATAAGCCCCCGCAGCAGCACTCGCATAACGGGAGGAATAAATCACCCGATCGGGATGGCGATCCATGCTGGCCATCAGGCCACCGCCGAACATCACCCGATAGCCCACGTCAAGACCGTTTTTCCAGGTGCCTTCGGCAAAACGAATGGTGTTGAGCATCGCGCGACGCTCTGGGGTGATGATGTAAGGAAGCGCAGAGACCTGGACTTCCTCTTCCAGCTGAACCAGCTTGGAACGCGACTCGATCGAGGGGAGAACCGCATGCACCGGAGCGGTGATGGATGCGGCGAGTGGAACAACGCTTGCAACAGCGCCTGCAAAACGACAGACGTTTAGAGCAAGTGAAGTCATAAAAAGCTCATAAGGAACAAAATCACTGCAGGAATGCACCGATGAAATGAATTCAGAGAAGTGATTCGGTGGATTCAATGAATCCGGTATGCAAAAAGCACGCGCAAACTGTGTCGAACTGCGGCTGCACATCACAGACGAGGTGTGACACACGCAAAATCGGCACGAGCAGAGAACATTCTTTGTTCGCTTTCAGACCCAAGACACATCAACACCTTTCAAGGCACATCAGCCGGACTAATGCAATCAATCAGCCCTGCTTAAGCAATGAACGCAGCGAGGTCTGGAGCGCTTCAGCAGCCATCTGAGCGCCATCACTTGCCAACGCGTCAGCACTGGCTGACTCCAGCGGCTGATCCAATTTCCAGGCGCCAGCCTCAAGTTCCTCACGGCTGAGGCAGTGGTGGTCGGCATGGCGACGCAACCCCATCATCAGCACCTCCGCTTCGGCAAAACCCTGCCGTTCCACCACGTGCAAGCCCACTTGCTGGGACATCGCCTCACAGAAGCTGCTGAACCCCGGTTTGCCCAGATGTCGCTCACAACCAGGAAGCACGTCCAAGGGCCTGACTTGCTCAGGCAGCACCATCACATTCGCTGGCAATGCCGCATCAGCGTGTTGGCTGGATGTGCGCGAGGGGGCAATTAAAAACAGATGCTCCGGCCAGCGTCGGAACAGATCGGGTTGCAAAGAGAGTCCAAGCCCACCGAACCCCACCATCACCTTGATGCGGGGATCACGTTCAAGCGCCGCCCCAAAATCAGCAGGAAGCGGTCTTGGTTCTGCAGTTACCAGCGACAAGGGCACTTCGGGGAGCTGCCAGTTCATGGCCAGGGAAAACGGACAGCGCAGCAGCAGTGATCCCCTGCGGTAAGCCTCGCGGGCCTGTTGCGACCAGCACTGAAAGGCACCACCCAAAGGTTCATAGATGTCATCCCAGCCGAAATTGCCCATCCAGATCAACGGTGCCTGCAGTCGCGAGGCCAATTCGGCAGCAGCTGGGGGGATGTCTCCCAGCACGGCCACCTGATCGTCCTGAGCTCGGATCCAGGCCACCTCCTCATCCAGCTGTCTGGGCAGATTCACTTGCAATTGCTCCAAGGCATGCAGCGTTGCCGGCTGATCCGAACCCAGGGCATCTTCTTGAAGCATGCCCACGTCCCAGCGGACAGTTCGCTGGGTCAGCGGCACTCCCCGCAGCACCAACGTGAGAAACGCCGGGTTCACCATCGAACTGACCACCAATCGCCAGGTGGGCTGCAATCGATGCAGGTGCGAAAGCATGGCGGCCTGCCGGGCGGCATGACCGAAGCCATGGCTGCTCAGGCAGACATAAATCAGCATGGAGATGCCGATGAATGCCTGGCTCGATACAGGCTCTGCTCGTACACCAGATCCCCATCAGGCCGATACCAACGGTGACTGATCAGAACAGGGTCGATGGCATCGAACTCCACCCAGGTGAGGTGATGCAGAGGTTTCCCATCTTCATCACATCCAGAGCGGGGAACACAGGCGGCGTTGACATAACACGTGCCCCTGCGATCGCGATGAAACGTGATCCGTTCGCCGCGACGCCCTTTCAACTGATGGTGCATGTGACCGAACACCACCAAGTCAGCCCGTCGCTGCTTCTGCATGCGATCAAGCGCAAAGGCCAGATCACGATCCCCCCAGTCGATATGCGGTTGCTTCCAATCCCGACCGCAGGGACTGTCCGCATCCGATCCCAGCCCTGTGGGTCCGCTATGGGCCAACACAACGAGCGGCCAATTGGATGGCGCCTGCGCTGCGGCAGAAACGATGCGATCGGCAGATTCCTGTTCGGTGACCGGACCGAACACGGCCTGAACCGCTTGAGAGAGATGAAACCCACCGCCAGCGCTGCAGGGGCGTGCACCAACAACGGCCACCTGCGGCTGCTCCCACTGGCGCAAACTCCAGGGGCAGTGCCGGTCGCCCAGCATCGTGAGCTGCTGCTGAAGCAAACCGCCGCTTCGGTCTCGACCGCGGTCATGGTTTCCCAGAAGCACGGCAACGGGACACTCCAGCTGCATGATTCGTTTCACCAGGCGAAGATCGCCATCGCTCAGATCACCAACGAACAACAGGGCGTCGGGCTGCAACCGATGCACCAGCTCTGCATCTCGATCACCCCAGTCCCCATGGAGATCACCGGCGATTGCAAGACGGACAGCAGTCAGGGTGACTTCTAGGCTGGGTCCATCCTGCCCCAGAAAGTCCCGATGAGCTCTGACACCGCGATTGTGGCGGCGATCAACCAGCTCCGTAAGGACCGGAAGGCTGTGATCCTGGCGCACTACTACCAGGAACCGGAAATTCAAGACATCGCTGATTTCATCGGTGATTCCCTAGAGCTCTCGCGCAAAGCCGCGAACACCGACGCCGAAGTGATCGTGTTCTGCGGCGTTCACTTCATGGCCGAAACCGCCAAGATCCTCAGCCCCGAAAAAACTGTGGTGCTACCGGATCTGGAAGCGGGCTGCTCACTGGCGGATGACTGCCCTGCGGATGAATTTGCACGCTTTCGGGAACAGCATCCCGATCATTTCGTCGTGAGCTATATCAACTGCACCGCAGCGGTGAAGGCGCAAAGCGATCTGATCTGCACAAGCAGCAATGCTGTGGATCTGGTGCAGCAGCTCCCGGCTGATCGCCCCGTTCTGTTTGCACCAGACAGAAACCTGGGACGGTGGGTGCAACGCCAGAGCGGTCGGGACCTCACACTGTGGCCCGGTCGCTGCTTCGTGCACGAAGCGTTCAGTGAAGAGGCACTGCTCCGACTCAAACTCGAGCATCCCGATGCCGAAGTGATCGCCCATCCGGAATGCGAGGAAAACCTTCTCGACCTAGCGGATTTCATCGGCTCCACAAGCAAACTGCTCAACCACGCAGAAACCAGTGACGCCACCACGTTCATCGTGCTGACCGAACCTGGAATCCTGCACCAGATGCAGCAACGCGTTCCCGAGAAAACGCTGATCGACGTGCCAGGCCTGGATGGCTGCAGCTGCAATGCATGCCCCTACATGCGCCTCAACACCCTGGAGAAACTTCGTGACTGTCTGGAAAGTCTGTCGCCTGAAATCACCATGGACGAAAAGCTGCGCAGCCAGGCAGAAGCTCCGATACGGCGCATGCTCGCGATGAGTCGCTGACCCAGCACAGCAACACAATTGCCAGAGTTGTTGGATGCAACTCCTCGAGCGAACTGACAGCGGTCTGTATTGCCGGGCCGCGGATGCCTGGATTGATCCCAGTCGTCCTGTGCCGAGGGCGCTGATCACACACGCTCATGCCGACCATGCGAGGCCCGGATGCGGTGAATATTGGGCGGTGGATGTGAGTGAGGGGGTGCTGCGCCAGCGACTCGGTCGGGAGATCACCCTGCATCCAATGGCCTATGGGCAAGAGTTCTGGCTCAACCAGGCTTGCCTGTCCTTTCACAGCGCTGGCCACGTGCTCGGCTCAGCGCAGGTGCGCCTGAAGGTGGATGACGCGGTATGGGTCGTGACCGGGGACTACAAACGCTGTGCTGATCCCAGTTGCGCTCCCTTTGAATCCGTGCCCTGTGACGTGATGATCACGGAAGCCACCTTTGCGCTGCCGATTTACGCCTGGGACAGCGGCGCTCAGATCGCCGAACAGATCCGTGATTGGTGGCACGGCGACCGCGAACGACCGTCTCTGTTGTTTTGCTATTCCTTCGGCAAGGCCCAACGCCTCTTGGCAGAACTCAAGGCGATTGGCGTCGAGGAGGAGGTGCTGCTGCACGGCGCCGTGGAAACCGTGACCCGGCAGTACCGCGATGCCGGTGTGCCGATGACCCCAAGTCGTCCTGTGAGTGAGTTGCCAAGAAAGGATCCGCTGGCGGGCCGGTTGATCCTGGCGCCGCCATCGGCCCATCGCTCAGCCTGGATGCGCCGTTTCCGTGCTCCGCAGACCGCCTTCGCTTCAGGCTGGATGGCAGTCCGAGGAGCTCGCCGACGCCGCGGGTATGAACGGGGGTTCGTGCTCAGCGACCATGCCGACTGGCAGGGCTTGATTCGCACAGTTCTCGAGTCGGGTGCGCATACCGTGTACGTGACGCACGGGCAAAGCGATGTGCTGGCACGCTTTCTGCGGGAACGTCATGGCATCGATGCCAAACCCCTGGAGCAGCTTGCCTGACCTAACCTCGACTGCCCTGTTGACGGATCCATGGCAATGCGCAGTGCCGGCATCGTTGGACTCTCGGCTTTGCTGATCTCCTCACCGGGAGCAGGCTTGGCCCAGCAGGTTGAGATCAGCATCGAGCAGATCGAGACGGTGGTGTTTCCAGCGGAAGGTGGCGCTGCAGCACAGGCGATCTGTGCTGGCTTGGCAAGCGGTGTGCTGAACCCTGACCTGGTGGGCATCGACCTGGCCAGGCTCCAGGGGGCATTGCGTGACTCCGGTGATGCCGAACTGGCCGCCAACTATGTGAAAGCCTTCAACAACGTTGCCGTTGGCACCCCTGGCTGCAACATCGAAGTGACAGCACCAGGTGACGGCAATCTCCGCCGCTACTGATCCGCTGCTCTCCAAGCCTGAGGGGCTGGAAGCACTGGCGGCACTGGTCAACAGCCTCGATCAGTGCACAGCCACGGGACGAAAGGTGGCACTGATTGCCGATCACCTGCAGCGGGTCTCCGCTCAGGATGCGGCCTGGTGCGTGCTGTTGCTAATCGAAGAACGGCGCAAACGACTGATCACGGGTCGGCGCTTACGCGACATCCTGCAGCAGGCCAGTGCCATGCCCGACTGGCTTTTTGACGATTGTCAGAGCCATGTCGGCGATTCAGCAGAGACGCTGTCCTTGTTGTGGCCTCAGATCCACCACGACATTGCCGAGATTCGCTGCGATGCACCGCTGTCGGCGTGGATCACCGAGCTGCAAGCGTCACCACCGATGCACTGGTGGATGGAGACGCTGCTGCCGGCGTTGGCAACGATGGAAGCTGAAGACCAGAGCCAGGCGGTGCTGGCGATCTGGCAGGCCTTGCCTCCCGAACGCCTGTTTCTGTTCAACAAACTGCTCACCGGGGGCTTTCGCATCGGCGTCGGGCGTGGCCTCGTCGTGAAGGCAATCGCCAGTGGGTTCGCGATCGACGAAGCCCTGGTGCTGGAACGCTTAATGGCACCAGCAGAAGCATCCTCGATCTGGTTTCAACAACTCACTGCACCTGCAGATGCGGAACGGGACAACCGAGGACCTGTTCCCTATCCCTTCTTTCTGGCCAGTCCGCTTCAGCAGGCGAGCCTCAGCGAAACACCCGCCACGGATTGGTGGGTGGAACCGAAATGGGACGGCATCCGCGGCCAACTGATCCAACGCGAAAGCGGCACCTATCTCTGGAGTCGAGGAGAGGAGCTGATCAACGACCAGTTCCCCGAACTGATTGCGATGGCCGCGGCACTTCCCCACGACACCGTGCTCGATGGTGAGGTGATCTGTTGGGCCGAAACGGAAGCGGAACCCAGAGCATTCAGCGATCTACAGCGCCGACTCGGCCGCAAAACAGTGGGCCGAAAACTGCGCCACGACTGCCCAGTGAGCTTCGTGGCCTACGACGTTCTGGAACACCATGCGCAGGATCTGCGTCCGCAACCGCTCCAGCAACGGCTGGCCACGTTGGTTGGTCTGCACGCAGGCTTCGCCAATCGCGAGGAGGGTTGGCGCTGCAGGCTGAGCCATGGCGCTTTGCTGAACGACTGGACGGAGCTGGACCAGCAACGCCAGACCGCCGTCCAGCAGGGAGCCGAGGGCGTGATGCTCAAACACCATCAATCGCCTTACCTGAGTGGACGCAAGCGGGGCCACTGGTGGAAACACAAACGCGATCCGATGACCTTGGATGCGGTGCTGATTTATGCCCAGGCCGGCCGAGGGCGACGAGCCAACCTGTTCACCGATTACACCTTTGCGCTCTGGGATCACCAATCCGAAGGCGATGCTGAACCGCAGCTGGTGACATTTGCCAAGGCCTACTCCGGCCTCAACGATGCAGAAATATTGGAACTGGACCGCTGGATCAGGCGCCACACCCGCGAAAGGTTCGGTCCAACGCGCTCGGTCGATCCTGAGTTGGTGTTCGAGATTGGCTTTGAAGGCATTCAGGAGTCCAAACGCCACAAGTGCGGACTCGCTGTTCGCTTCCCCAGAATCCTGCGCTGGCGACGGGATCGCAGCGCCAGCAGCGCCAACACCCTTGCCGACGCCAGAGAACTCTGCGAGCGCATCAGAAACCGGGCGGCTTGAGCGAATTGAACCGCTGAGGTGAGCATCAGCGCAGAACTTCTGTGAGTCGTCAAGAATCGAGACAACCCTTTTCGATGGAACACCATCTCACCATCGCAACACTGATCAACAGTGTTGATCCACAGCGATGATCTGAAGGATGAATAAGAAATTAGAGAACATCATCTTCGGGACCCCAAACACTTTGCAGAGCCTGGATATCAGCCTCGGAGAACCAAGTATTGATTGGACGATCAACTGGGTGGTTGTAAGACATGATCGAGTCGTACCGAGTCCACTTTGGGTCATAAGCAAGATCTTTCAAGCCAAGAGCATGGCCGATTTCGTGAACCAGAGAACTTTTCTCCGCATCGGCAAATGCATCCAACGCATCAACATCTCTCCAGGAAAGATCAAACTGATCGTCATCTGAGTGTGCAGAGCCACCGCCGACCCAATCGCTCGGCACATCAAAAAGAGCATTCGACTGCCAATAGCTATTACTTGATGCTCGATAAATATTGATATCAGACTCACCGTATGGATCTGACTCAACAAAGTCTAAATCCAACAAAGGATCCAGCCTTTCGAAGACACTCCGGATGAAACTTTTGTGTTCGTCATTGTGATTCCAAGCATGAACGACGCGAGCCTGGGAACCGATGGCCAATTCGGTTGCAGCACCTTCAGCAACCGATGGATTGTCATAAATGCTGTACTCAACAATCTCACCACCAGCAATCCCTTTCTGAAGGTATCGCTCTAAACCGGTGAGAACATCTGGAGCTAATGACATCGTTGGTCCAGGCTTTGAAGCACTGTCTCGATGCATTCACGATGCTCTCAATGGCATCAAAACTGTCTGCGAGCGACCAAGTAAATCGATGAGAATTCACTGAGAAGCCAGACTCAGTTCACTAAAGACCCCGTTTCAAAAGAACTACTCCAGTTCAAATTGAACCATTCATAATCACTCACAGGTGGATCGCTGCCAGCCCTGAAGCATCCACCAAGCCAACAAAAAGTTCCACTACAACGAAAAGACCATCGCTGTGATCACGCGAAGCGCTCAGGCGTAAACGCTGCGTCCATCTCCAGGAAGAATGCTCAGTGACTCAGGTGTAATGCGCTCTCCAAGACACAGCTCAATTTCACCGTTATCGACCGAAGCATCCTGCACATAGATTTCCACACTGAGCACTCGTCCTCCCTCGGCGGCGTAATCGTGAAAACGGCATGGTCCTCCCTGCTTGCTGTTGCGGGAAATGCGTTGGTATTGCGCCAATCCCTGTTCCTCAAGGCGGTAACGGACGCCCTCATAGACCAGTTGATCGCGCAAAGGAAAATTAATTGAAACCTCATGAGGTGGAACCTGACGCATCCAGGACAGCTCCAGCCGGTCGTCGTCCACCACCACAAGCCAAACGCCCTCTTCACCATCGCGGAGGTAATACTCACGCCATTGGAAACCGGATTGGTTGAATTCAAGAATGGATTCCACGATCCAATCGCGCATGTCACGCTGAACCACGTCACCCACCTGGAGATTGAACAGCGTGCGATGTTCGGGGATATCTCCCTGGCGAGGCTTTTTGCGCCTGCTCATGCTGTTTCGGGTCAGCCACCAGACCAGCACTGCAGCAATCAGCAGAAAAAGCAGTCCGCTCATGAAGAACTCGGGGTGGAAGGGATTGGCGCCAGTGGCAGGAGCAAACGGCGGTGGCGATCGCCGCGTTGGTAGTCAAGAAGAACCGGCTGTGTCATCCGGTTGGCTTGCACAGTATCGGAGTCGCTCGGCCGAAAATCTCTGGGGAATGCGAACAGAGCCGCGAGCTGATCTGAATCGATCCAACGTGTGGGAAATGGAATGGGCTGGAACTGAGGTGACCAGGCACTGGGCCGAGCCATCACGAACCCCCAGGGACCGAAGGTGGGGATGGGAACGCTGTAGGGACGCGTCTCCAGGCCTGCCTGCTGCAGTCCCGCCTGAATCGAGGCCAGAACGCGGGGGGTGAGAAACGGTGCGCTGGCCTGGGTGACCATCACCCCGCCGGGACGAAGTCGCTCACGGACCGCGCCATAGAACCCAACGCTGTAGAGGCGAGCCACCGGCAAGGTATCCGGATCAGGGAAGTCGGCGATCACCACATCAAAACGCCGCTTGAAGTTGCGCACGGCGGCGTAGGCATCACCGAGGTGAACGATCACTCTCGGGTCTTTGAGACTGTCTTGATTGAGACGTCGCAGTTGGGGTTGTTGCCTGGCCAGGCGAATGACCATAGGGTCCAGCTCCACCACGTCGACCCGTTCCACGCTGGGCCAGCGCAGGATTTCTCTCAAGGCCAGGCCATCACCCGCTCCCAGCAACAACACATGGCGTGGTGCTTCATGGGCCGCCATCGCCGGATGCACCAGGGCCTCGTGGTAGCGGTATTCATCCAAGCTGGAGAATTGAAGGTCCCCATCCAGAAACAAGCGCAGATCCGCCCCGCGTCGCGTCATCACAATCCGCTGATGACGCGTTTGATGGCGCTCAATCACCCTGGCGCCATAGAAGCCGTCCTCGATGCGATGTCCAAGGGGGGCGATGAAAAATGCCGCCACACCCGTGATCGGCAGGAGCGCAGCCACCGGAATGCGCCAGCGCCGCAAACTCGGGAACACCAGCGCCAGGGCCAGGGTGGCGCCGACGGGCACGAACGCCAGCACAGCCGCGGTGGGGAGCAGGCCCAGCCAGGGCAGCAACACCAGCGGAAATGCCAACGCACCAAGCAGCGAGCCGAAATAATCAAGGGCCAGAACCCTGGCCAGCGCCCGTCGCAACTGATCCTGGGTTTCCAGCATGCGGGTGATCAAGGGCAGTTCCATGCCTCCCAACAAGCCCACCATCAAGGTGAGCAAAACAATGGCGATCCATAACGGCGCGCCGATAGCGAAGAGCAGGAACAAGGTGACTGGCCCCAGCAGGCACAACGGGCAGAGGGTGATTTCCACCAGCACCAGTGCCCTGAGCAAACGATTCAGCGGCTGACCTTTGACAGCAATGAATTCCGTCAGCCAGGCCCCCAACCCCATCGCCGCAAGGAACGTGCCCACCACCACGCCGGTCGCCAGGGTGGCGTCCCCCATCAGATAACTGGCCTGCGCAACCAGCAGCAGTTCAAGCACCAGCCCGGCCGCCGACGAAACCATGGCCGTAACCAGAAGAACCCTTACCTGAAGGGGACTGAGATCAGCAGCGATTATTTGCCGCTCCATCCACCACCACTGGAGTAACCGCCGTAGCTGCCGTAGCCGCTCGACCCCCCGTAGCCACCCGAGCCGCTGTAACTGCCATAGGGGGTTCGGCCAATCACCAGTGAGCTGGATTCAAGCCTTGTGCTGCCCGCTCTCCATCCGGACACGCCATAGAAACCACGGAAGACGATGGATGATCCCTGTGCATCGTTGGTCGTGGGCAGGAGCACACCGACCTGGGGTACGTCTTCGTTGCTGTAAGCCGCGGATATCCCCACAGCGCTCAGGCCCATCGTGAGCAACAGCAGAAGAAACCTGGTCATGGATCAAGCCTCACGACTTCCTGGGGCCAGGCCAGTTTGACCTTGTCGCACACCTCAATGCACACGGAATCGAATTGCAAGTTCGCGCTGGATTCCGGGGGGAGCAGATCAAAACGAAGGTTGCAGTCTTTGGTGAGCTGGAACAGCTGCGGAAAAATGACCAAGTTCAGGGTGGAATCGCTCAGTGACACCGTCGACTTATCCACGGGAGCACTGCCTCGATAGAGCAGGTTGCCCTCACCGTCCGTCACGCGCACCCCAAAGCTCCAGTACTGCTTGGCCTCATGCTGGAAGTTGGTCTCGTAGCCCTGACTGAAAGCAACCCGCGCTCGCAGCGCCAGCAGACCAGCCCGATAGTCGCCCCGGGAGGCACGACCTGCCTGACCGAGGGATTCGTAGCGTCCCGAACATTGAATGCGTCCGCGTCGGTACACCTTCGACAGGAACATCAAGGCGGCGGCGCCGCTCATCAGGAAGGTGAGCACCAACATGCCGCGATTCACGGGCGTTGTGCTCACCCTTGTGCGGACCAGCACCTGAGCTGGAAGCGCGATCGCGTCACCCTCTCGATTGCGGGGCAAATAGGCCTGGAAACGCAGTTGATAGGAACCCGCTTCCGCAGGACGGAAGCGCACGCTGTGATCGTTGGCGGGTCGGGCGGAGTTCGATGTCCGCATCCACTCGCGCTCACGCTCGCTGGGGGAGAGCCTCGACAAAGCAGCTTCATCCGGCAGCGAACCAGTGGCGGTTCCAAGCCCCTCAATGTCGTGCTGGAACACAACCTTGCCACTGGCATCCAGCAGCTCGGTGGAGAGATAGAGAAGCGTGCTGCCAGGAGGGGTAAAGACGGTTTTGATCGTCACCGCCTCACTGACGCTGTTGAGATCAAACGGTTGCGTCGTCACCGCCTGATCCACAGCTGGCAACGTCACTTCCCGGTCCTGAACCGTCCCGCTAGGGGCCATGAACAGGGCCACCAAAGGACTGAGTGGACAAATCAGAACCAAAAGGGCCAATGGGAAGACGCCACGGCTCCCCCAACCCAGCTTCACGCGACGTCCCACCGGCGGCGACCCTGACACGACCATCGGCAGAACACTGCCGCTTAAATTACGCCAGACCCGCAACCTCACCCATGCAGGCAACCCTCATCCAACTGATGCTGAGCCTGATGTGGACGGTGGCAGGCATCCTGCTAATCGTTGGCGGGATGTGGTTCTTTGATCGCCTCACGCCCCTCGACTACCGCTCTGAGGTGCGCAAGGGCAATGTGGCCGCAGGTCTGGTCGTTGGCTCCGTTGTGTTGGGTGTGACCGCCGTCGTCGTCACGGTGATCCTGATCTGAACACCGTTCTTGAACCAATCCATCGCTGGTTTGACCAGCAGGGGTGGACGCCTCTTCCCTTCCAAACACAAACCTGGGAGGCCCATCTTGCGGGCCGCAGCGGTCTGATTCAGGTCCCCACAGGCTCCGGCAAGACTTACGCCGCCGTGATGGGATCGATTGCCCGCATGCTGGCGGCACCGAGCGACACTCGAGGCGTCAGGCTCCTCTACATCACCCCCCTACGGGCACTCAGTCGGGATCTGGCGCTGGCGCTGCAGCAGCCGATTGATGCGATGGCATGGCCGCTGCGCGTTGGCATCCGCAATGGCGACACCAGCACCAGCGAACGCAGCCGACAACTCAAATCGCCACCCGACATCCTGATCACCACGCCGGAATCGCTGTGTGTGCTCCTGGCAGGTCGCCACTGCGAGCGTCTGTTTCAGACGTTGGAAACGGTGATCCTCGATGAATGGCATGAGTTGATCGGCTCCAAGCGGGGCATTCAGACAGAACTTGGGCTCAGCTGGCTGCGACAGCAATGCCCATCACTGCAGACCTGGGCGATCAGCGCCACGATCGGCAATCTGGAAGAAGCTGGGCGACACGCTCTAGGGAACAGCGGCGATCCCTGCCTGATCACGGGCGCTCCGAAGCGCGGTCTCAGCGTGACCAGCATTCTTCCGGACAACATCGACGGGTTCCCCTGGGGCGGCCACCTAGGGCTGCGGCGCTATGAGGATCTGGTGGGCCGACTCGAGCCCTGCACCAGCACGCTGCTATTCACCAACACTCGCAACCAGGCAGAACGATGGTTCCAGTGTCTGCGCTACGCCTGCCCCGAAATGGAAGGCTTGCTGGCCCTGCATCACAGTGCCCTCGACCGTTCAGAGCGCGAAGCCATTGAGGCCTCTGTGAAGGCCGGCTCCATGCTCTGGGTGGTCTGCACCAGCTCGTTGGACCTGGGCGTTGACTTTCAACCTGTGGAACGGGTGGTGCAGATCGGCTCCCCAAAAAATCTGGCGCGGCTGCTGCAACGGGCCGGCCGATCAGCGCACCTGCCAGGAGGGACATCCCAGGTGCTGTTCATGCCGACCAATGCTCTTGAACTGCTGGAACTGAGTGCCGTCCGTCGCGGTCTAGAGAACGGCTTGGTGGAGGAGCGACGACCACCGCAAGCACCGCTTGATGTGTTGCTTCAGCACCTCACCACTCTGGCCTGTGGCCCAGGCTTTGAGCCTCAGCGCACCCTCGAGGCGATTCGCGGCACCTCCAGTTACGCGGAGCTCAGGGATGAGGACTGGCAGTGGTGTCTGCACTTTCTTGAACACGGCGGGGACTGCCTGGGTGCCTACCCGCGCTACCGAAAGCTGGAGCACGACGAGCACGGCCGCTATGTGGTGCGCGAGAAGGCGATCGCACGGCTGCATCGACTGAACATCGGCACCATCACCTCCGCCCCGGCCATTCGTGTGCGCTTTGTGCGTGGCGCAGTACTGGGTCATGTGGAAGAGACCTTCATCAGCCAGCTGAAGCCGAAGGATGTGTTCTTCTTCGCCGGAAGGCAGCTGGAGTTTGTGAGGCTGCGGGAAATGACGGCCTACGTGAAGGCCTCCACACGCAAGAGCACCGCTGTGCCCGCCTGGGCCGGTGGCCAGATGTCACTGTCTGATCTGCTGACCCACCATCTGCGCGATGAAGTGGCCCGAGCTGGACGGGGAGAACTGGACACACCAGAGCTACGGGCACTGGAACCGTTGTTCGAGCGTCAGATGGATCTGTCAACGCTGCCGGACAGCAAGCAGCTGTTGTTGGAAACCTGCCGAACCCGTGAAGGCATGCACCTCTACGCCTATCCCTTTGAAGGCAGGTTTGTGCATGAAGGACTGGGATTCCTCTGGGCCACGCGTCTCACCCGAATTCATCGGGGCACGATCACGGTGTCGGTCAATGATTACGGCTTCGAACTGCTGGCTCCACGCGGCTATCCGTTCGATGATCTGCTGGAGGACCATCTGGACGTGTTGCTCGATGACAGCAACCTGGAACAGGATCTTGAGCAGGCTCTAAATCTGTCCGAGCTCTGTCGCCGCCGTTTCCGCAGCATTGCTCAGGTGGCAGGACTGCTGGTGCAGGGATTTCCCGGCCAGAACAAAAGCGCAGGCCAGCTGCAGATCAGCGGCTCACTGCTCTGGGAGGTGTTCAACAAGCATGAGCCCAACAATCTGCTGGTGCGTCAGGCCCAACATGAAGTGCTGCAGGAGCAACTGGAACTACCGCGCTTGCGCAAAGCCTTGACGCGCATGCGCAGCGGCGAGGTCTTGCACTGCCCCACCCCACGACCGGGCCCTTTGGCGTTTCCCTTGCTGGTGGAACGACTGAACAACCGCATGAGCAATGAGTCTGTTCTGGAACGCATCGAACGGATGCAGAAGGACGCCCTACGACATGAAGAGTGATCCAAGCCATCAAAGACCTGATTGAAAACAACAGAACCAACTTCGGGATTCCACTTCAGGAATTCAATCCCCAATCGAGTCTGACAACCACACTCAATCAAGAACGTCAAACGATTGAGCCTAGAAACCTTGAACACCTTCGATGCATTTCACACTGGCCTTCGGTTGCCACTCGGTGATCAACCTGGAATTTGTCATGCACTGCTCCATGGAGGCCTGGGGGATTTTTTCAAGCGCCGCCGTGGTGCGTTGAGCGCCGTAGGTCGCCCAGGTGATCACCAGCCAAGTGATGGGTTCCATACCGAAAAGCAATCAAGAGGATCTCACTATTTCAACTGAATTTCATCGCGCTTGGGGATCACAATCCTGACACTGCCGATTTTCTTCCGAAGCTTGTCGCAACGGCTCCTGTTCACAGACTGGCTTCCGACTCTCCGAAGAGCATTGCTGACGCAGCGAGCATGGCCGAAAAACTGATTGCCAAAGCCCAAACGTGACAGGAGTGATGATCATCGTGGCAGCTGTGCTGATGATGATGGGCAAAAGGCAGCCACGGCAGACCAAAGGGGAACAGGCAATGGGGTTCGGGACGGAAGAGAATGCCTTTCTCCATCCGCTCTCGGACAACAAAAACAAGTAAAACCTACCCTCTTCAATCAAATTTGAAGAGATACTCAGCAAAAACGCTTATCTCAGGCTCAATCATGAAATCGATCAACTACAATCTTTGGGATTGAATACGCCGACAAAAGCACTCATCAAATGCCAAAGCTGGGCGAAATCAAACTCAAACAGATTCAACAGCTGAACACTGCGGAGAGCTCCACCCTGATTCGCAAGCACAAAGAGGTGCTGAATTGGATGATGCGAATCTTCCAGCTCGATACCTATGGCCTGACCTGGGCCCAGTTCTTCAAAGGTGTTGCGGTTGGTGGTGTCACGGTTTGGCTTGTGATGCGATGAACACCACGCTCAGCGACGAACTGCGGGAACAGCTGCTGGTGGCCTTGACCAACCAATGGGCCTCCATGGCCGAAGAAATGGATGAGGGCGACTTCTCTCCAGAAGACTTCTATGCGATTCAACAAACACAGTCGGATGCAAGCCTGATCAGCGAATCCGGCTGCAGCACCGACGACGAGCTCAATCGCTTCATCAATGATTGGTATTACAGCGGCTTCTGGATCGCTCCCTGACCAACTCCAATATGAGCAACACAAGCCTTGGTCAACTCTCCGGTCTTCAGCACACCTTTCTGCTGAAAGCGCCAGACCAAAGCTCAGATCAATGCTCGAAGGCACGATTGAGTGAAGGGGCGTTCGAATAAAAACGAGGCTGGAGCAGGCGTCGGAGCACGATGGCGTGGATCCTGCCCATCACGCCATGGGGTGAACATCAGAAAATTGCCGATCACCAGGCCAGCGGTGACCACCACCGCTGCCAGCTGCTCCAGCGTTTCGATCCGCAAGAAAGACGTCAGCGCTGACGCTTAAAGGTGTAGCAGCCCCCGTGGTAACCGGTGAAAGGCTGGGCGTAGGTCACCAGCTCCCAACCCTGAGATCCCAGTTCATTCATCAGCTCCACCAAACTCACCTGCTGAGGATGGTTTCTAGAGATCAGTTGCTTGTCGTCCAGCCACAGCTCTTCGATTTCGCCTGTCCAGCTCTTGCCGCGCGGAACAAAGCGGAGCTGAGTGTATTCCCAGGCCATCAACGCTAAAAGAGACGCCGAATACTAAAACCAGCGACACGCCTTCAGGGCGATCTCAGCTGATGGGCAACAGAAACAAACCCTCCACAGCAAGCCCCAGGTAAGTGCCCAGCATCATTCCCAGCAGGCCAACCGCCACGGATGGCAACACCAACGACGATCGGCCCAGGCTGCTGGCCAACGCCAGCGCAGTGCTGGGACCACCAACAGCGGCTTGGGATGCCACCAGGCTGTCGACCAAGGCCCATCGCTGTTGGCGGCGCACCAACAACACCGCAAGAGCCTGGATCGCAACCACCAGGAAGGCATAAACCAACACGGGCAAACCCAGACCGAACAGTCCACCCACCGTTGTGCTCAAACCAATCACCGCGAAGAACGGTTGAATCAGGACCAATCCCATGTCGTAACAAGCGGTCCGGGTTCCCCCGGATGGCAGTTGTGCCATTAGCAATGCGACCGTCGTGAGCACAATGATCGCTGGCACATCCCAGGCCAGTCTGCGCAACAGGATCGACACCAATTCCGAGATCAACATCACGGCCACACCCCAGAGCAAACCCGATGCCCATGACCTGGGCTGATGAGCAATTCCAGATGCCGATGGGGCATCAGCAGCCAGTGCATCTGCCGTCTGTGCAGCACTGGCTGCTGAGATCAGTTTTGACGCATGGCGGTCTCGACCGATCACCAGGCTCAGCAGAAACCAGCCAGTGAACACCACATAGTCAGCGGCCGTCGCCAGCGCAAACAGATCATCGGGGATCGCCAGACTTCGACCCACAGACACAAAATTCAGCGTTCCGCCTGTAAACGTGGCTGTGTACAGAGCCACCAGAGCTGAGGCATCGGCACCAAGCCAAGGGGCTAGCAACCATCCACAGACAAGCACCGCTGACACGGTGGCAAGAACAGACACCAAAAAAGGGGGCAGGAGCCGCCGGGCGTCAGGCAGCACACGACGCAACTCGACAGCCAGAAGAAGTTCAACGATGGCGAGGGAAGTGAACGGACCATTCACCCAACCCGACACAGCAGCTTCAGGCTTCCAACCACTCAGGTTGGCAATCAACAAGCCCAACACAATGATGGCCATCGTCGCGCCAAGCTTTTTGGCGTAACGGTTCACACGAGCCAGCCACCACCCCCCGACTGTGGTGCCAGCGATCACAAGCCATGACACTGAGATATCCACTGATGGAGTCATGGGTCTTGCACAATCACAGCGAGCATCGCTGAGCTCATACCGTCACAAACGCGGGGATCTGCTCAAAGCCATGAATCGAAATCCTGAGAACGCACGTTGAGAGACACACCAAGACTGTTTCTGGTTGTCCTCGGCGGAAGGACGGCAACCAGTCACATTGAGCTGCATGATGTGCGCTGGGTGGTGGGATCCGACATCGAAGCCACGATTCCAGCGCTCAAGCAACAATGGTTTGGGCTCAAACGGGGCTTGCACATCGACAGTTATGTGGCTGTCAAACAAGTAGATGGGTACAAGGTTGAACTCATTCGCGACCGACAAGGATTGACAGCAGAGGTGGACCCGATGCGTAGAGAGGGCTCCGACAGACTGTGGTTTGTCAATCTTGGTGGGTATGACAGTGGCTCACTCCAGGAGTTGCATCAATTTGGTCTGATCGTTGCGCCAAGTAAACAAGCTGCCAAAGCACGGGCACGACGACGTTGGCTGAACGACGCAGAT
The DNA here is from genome assembly GCF_014279815.1 of Synechococcus sp. NOUM97013. NCBI lineage: Bacteria > Bacillati > Cyanobacteriota > Cyanophyceae > Synechococcales > Synechococcaceae > Synechococcus > Synechococcus sp. NOUM97013. Next base: position 1,338,605 of record NZ_CP047941.1, read on the forward strand.
CAGGTGCACAAAGACGATCTGCATGGCATTGAGAGACTGAATAGTGTGGATGACTGCCTACCGATTGAAGGTCTCGAAGGGTGGCATATTCAATTGAAAGCGGATCCCTCCGCTTCCAAGGAAGAACTCAAACCAGATTGGTACGGCTACCGACTTATTTGAGGATATGACTGGGATCTGAGTATGAATCGCTGGTTCAATACCAACCGCATTCAAACTTATGAGGGATCAATCCTTTCTTTCCACGTCCGGTTACTGGGTTCATCAGCACTACCTCGCTGAGCCAATACAGACCGTGGATGAGCACACCGTGAGTCAGGACCGCTACGCGTTTGTCGCCACTAGGAGGACTGAGCACGGTGAGAAAGATCAAGCAATGACCGTCCGCACTGTTCGTGTCTTTGAGCACAAGCAAAGCGGACACCGCTGGCCGCATAAACACTGGCATCTCAGCTGCTTATTTCTCTACAAGGCTCTGGAAGGTCCCTCTAATTAATCTTAGGTGTATTGACATCATTACTGGCTAGAACGGCCTCTGAGATGATTCTGGAGCCATTGTGGAGAGACTTGTTGGATTCATGCTGATTTAGTGACTCAAAGGCTTGATTTGATGCTATGGTTTTGTGAGTTGCTTAGATTAAATGCCACTTCCCTGGCCGATTCCGTTACCTCGTCCTCTTTCCTTGGAGAACGTTGATACTTTAACTGGTACGCCAGAAGCAGATTCTTTTGAACTTGAACCACCTGGGTTTGAGACACAATCTTTAGATGATGATTCTTTTGCTATTGAGTTGTGGGATCCTAGATCTAACGAATTTTTTCTAAGCAATCCGAACACCTTTGATGTAACTACATACAATGAAGTTGACCTTCTTGTTTATCAAGAAACTGATGGTCCAATGTATATTCCTGGATTTACACGCCCTGTTTTCTCGTCCTACACTCTAATCGAAAACTTTGATCCTAGTGAAGATCAAATCTTTGTAGACGGTGGTAAAGGTTATGTGAGAATTATGAGTGATGAAAACGACATCTCTATACTAAGTGATGTTCAACCTGCCTTTGTGTTTAATCCCTCCAATCCAATATTTGCGTTTGGTTAGTGATTAAATAAAGACTTGTGAGGTCATTTGGTTTGACCTCTCTTTGTATACCTCCAAGTTTCTGATGTCCCGTTCACGCAGTTCTGAATAGTATTGATACTCCAAATCCTTTACCTTGCGCTCTGCTATCAGCATTGCTCTATCTTGTTGTCTCCCTGCAGATTGTCTTGCAGAGTAGACAGCCTGAACGTATTCATCTCTTGCCTGATCCAGAAGCATCTTCGTGTGGAACATGGTCAGATTGACAACCCCTTGAATTTTGGCATAATTTTCTGAACCCATATCGCAGGGTGACAGCGCTTCAGCGGACCCCATGGGGGGTGTCTCTGTTGCTGTAGAAATATCTAGAAAATCAACATCCTTTAGTTAATTATCATCGACCTCAAGAATGTAGTGGTATGCCTAGAGAAGTGAATGCATCACTCTCGTTGCAATGACTGCATTCTGGCTGTAAATATTTTCTCTCTGCGGCCGCACTAGACTGACTATCTAACTCACTCCCTTCAGAATCAACTGTGAGGGGGAGGGGGTAGGTCTGGTGTCTTCCTATCTATCCCACAGTTCAACGCTGTTACAGCTCATTCTGGTGGGGCTCAGGGAGCGGAGCACGGAATGTAATGGAGTGCGGAGCGGTACCTATACCAACCAATAGATAGATAGATACCAACCAGCTACCTAATACCCAGACACTGCCTTAGATCAATGCCTTATTGAAGGAGTAGGGATGGAGTCAGAGACACAGAGCTAGGTCAACAGATACCTAAGGTGAAGGTTTGGTTAACCGTACCCCTCGTATTTTTGTGTTTATCTGTGCGCGACCTATGTGCCAATCCAATCACTGTCTCATGCCAACCACCATTTCGCAGATCTAGGATTCAACTCAATACCAACCAGCGAAACCCCTTCAGATCGCTGTCACTGCCTCAACGGTACTGGTTGTACGGCTACCGGTTGATTTAGCCAGGATCTTTTGACCACCTGAAGGTTTAGCGCTCATTCACAGGCAAAGACTTCGGGATAAAACGAAACAAGCCCCGATCAGCCGATCCGATGCACTGCTGAGAGCCTTCGACCACCTTGAGATCAGGAAAACGCTGATTGGTAACTTTCAACAAGCAGCGTTGATATTGAAATGAATTATCGGCGATATGAAACACGAAAATCAAAACAAACACTGCGAAGAATCCTTTTCGCAGTGAGAGCAGCATCAGACTATTGCCTCCGATCGCTCAGCATAAAGAGGTTGAAGGCCCAATGCGAAACAGAGTGAGCATTGAAACACTGATCACCCCCCCCCCGGATCACATCAAGCTTGTCAAAGCCAAACCAAGTCGTGATTCATCCAAGACAATGATCGACTGACGCTGATAGGAATTCACCTGAGCAGGATGCACTCACAATCGTTTGAACACGATCGATCAAGGTTGAATTGATCAATCACGACGACAGTTGAAACTTAAGCCTGATTGCCGATCACAAAAGTCCACCAGGATTCGAGACGTTGCACCGAGCCATACCATATTTTGCCAAAGAAACCACCATGGGCGGTATCCGCTTGAACAAGATGTCGAGCCCCCTTCAATAGAGCTGAGTCCACGGGTACCAGTCCATCACCACTGAGTTCGGCGTCACCGGCAATGCTCTTATAACTTCCGGACGCAGAGCGTCGGCTGAATGCCGAAGCGTTCTCACCATCCAAATTGATTTCGCCTGCAATGGCGACATAGTCCACCCCAGGCTCATGGCAACCAGGGAAACGTCGATCCACCATCATGCGTAAAGGGGTGGCACGAACCGCCTGATGGGGACTACCCAAAGTAACGAGACGATCACAGCGTGCTGCACCGCCGTAGCATCGACCAAGGACATCTTCATCACTGAGATAAAGGCGCAACATCACGCCACCGGAGCTGTGGCCAATCAAGGTCACACGACCCGTTGGCGATGACGCTTGAAGCTCTTGCACCATGGCATCGACTCGATCGAGAACACGGCGCCAACCAAACCCCCAGGTCGTCGTCAACCATTCGAGCCGAGTGATAGGTACCACCAGCGCATCCAGAACACTCTGTTGCTTTAACCAGGCCGTCATCGGTGCATAGGCCTCTGCTGTAATCAGGAAACCTCCAAGAACAAGAACAGGCTGCCTGGGATCAACGGTTGTCATCTCTCCGGTACTGGCGAAACAGCGCCATCATCCATGCAGAAGGATGCGTACCGATGACACCAGAACGCGTTGCCGACTACCCACGGCCCCCACGACTGGAGCGCAGCGTTGACCACGTGCTTGTTCGAGTCGGCGGTGAGGTGTTGTTTGATGGGCAGGGAACGCAACGCGTTCTGGAAACCTTTCACCCACCCACCTATTACCTGCCACCCGATGGCATCAACACGTCGCTTCTGAAGACAGCAGCAGGTCGCAGCTTCTGTGAGTGGAAAGGGGTGGCTGACTATTTCGACGTTGTCGCTGGAGGCCGGACCATCCATCGCGCTGTGTGGCGCTATCCATCCCCAACGCAAACCTTCATGGCGATTGCAGGTTGGTATGCCTTGTATCCGAGCTTGATGGATGGCTGCTGGCTCAACGGAGAGCGAGTCACCGCTCAGGCCGGTGGATTCTATGGGGGTTGGATCAGCTCAGCTGTGGTAGGCCCCTTCAAAGGCGATCCCAATCACCCCGAATTGATCTGAGTGCTGAGAAATGGATGACCTCATCGCATTATTAAAAACTCAACCCAAACATCCAAGAATTAGTGATCTGATCAGCGAAGCAGAAGCAGAGTCAACGGTTGATCTTGCAAAGGAAGCCGATTTGTTAAGAGGCGTCTGGGAACTGCGTTGGAGTAGTGCCAAACAACCATGGCTAAAGCAATCAACTTGGCTGGAGAATTTGCAAGTGCTGGACCCGGCAAAACAGCGGGGAGTGAATCTGCTCAGGGTGTCTGGTCCGCTCAGTGCAACGGCGTCCATCACTGTGGAAGCGAAGCTGAACATTGAACAGCCCAATCGCGTAGGTGTAACTTTTTGTCGAGGAGGTTGGCGCGGACCAAAAATTGCCGGATTTCAAAGATTCGAACTCATGAAACAACTAAATCAAAGCTTTCCCGCATGGCTTGACATCACAGCACTCACAACAAAGTTGCGCATTTGCCGTGGCAATGCAGGAACAACGTTTGCTTTGCTCAAGAGAGAAGACTTGTCAGTGTCTAACTACCTTTGAGCATCCACAAGCGGGTGCCTCAGATTTTTGTGGATGCTTTGTGGACAGAGCAAAACCGAAATCCGTTTCACTACCTGCCCTCGCTTGACAATCGCAGAGGTAGCTGAGAGAACCACTCTTCTCAGCGGGGAACACTCACATTAGTTGAATCAAAACGATGATGCAGGAAACGCTGACGACCGTCACGCTGCTGAAAGAACTGTTGCTTGCATTGCGATCTAACGAGCCGAGAGACTACAAGGACTGGCCTGAATGATCAAATTATTGATTAAACAGGCCCAGATGAATGATTGATAGAATGATTTGACGTAATCCCTGTTTGCGAGACTAAAGACAGTGCTTCGTTCAACAATTACATCGACCGTCTCTCTCCTGGTAATAGCTCTTGCAAATCCTCTATTAAATGCAAATGCTCAGAGGGCTGGGGGTGAGTTCTTCTTGTGCGAAGCGAAGGGCTTCACCTGGATTACTGACGCGACAGGCAATGAGCCCCCGGGAGAGGAGGTCGAGATCCGATTGATGGTCGAAGTCGATGAACCAAACGGGAATGTGAAGTTTAGCGAGCCTATCAAAGGAGATGATTGGAGTCCTTGGCGTCCTGCCATCTTTGACCGGGATGAATTCGGACGTTGGGAGGGACTTGAACTTTCGGAGCAGATAATGCACACAAAAACAGAGTTCACGATATTCAGACATGAAGGGGTGAAGTTTGACTTTATGAGAACGCAGAGCACAGTGTTTCCAAAGTTCTTAACAATAGCCGAAGGTGATTGCAGTCGTTATTAATAAATACCTTGAGCAGTTGTCCCTATTGAGCATCGCCAATAGCATCGGCTAACATCATCAAGTTAAAGCTTATGCCTACATCAATGAATATTGTTAATGGTTTGGCATCACTCTCCTTGGCTAGCTTGTCATTCTTTTTTTCCACAGCGATTGAAGCCAAAGAAATACCGCTTGAATCTTGGAAATCAATAATGGACAATGTAAAAACTCAATACGACAACGGCAATATCACAGGAGCCTGCACCAACGCAATTAATCTCGCTCACTTTATGAATACAGAAATCTATAATAATAGAAACGATAAGCAGTTGCAGCAAGATGTGACGTTCTTGATGTGGGACTGGCAAACTTACGTTGGTAAGTATTGCGGAGGGAGGCCACTGCTTAAGAAGTCTAGACTGTGGAATGAACTCCAATAATCAGAAGTTGTTGCACAACATCACTACCAAATACAACTAACGATAAGTGCAGACCATGCCCTAACTCATGCGCGAGGCTGGGGCTTTGCTGTATCAGGAGGGGAACACTCATGGCAGTTGCATCGAAACGTTGATGTTGGAAACTAGAGCCCATTTCGTCGCCTCCTCCGGCCCCGGCAACATGCTAATTGCACCACCACTGGGTAGTGGTGCCACCATCAAGCGCAGTCCGTTGACACTGGTCGAGGGGCCCACAACCCCTCGCAAGGTGAGTATCGCGAGTACCGCGAGCGCACCCGCCAGCTGCAGCTTCAAGTTCTGCGTCTGACGCCATCTGTCCCATTGATTGAATGTCTTCAGAAGCAATCGAAAAGCCTGCTTCCTTAGCGATTTCAAGAGCGGCTTCAGGGGAGGCTGCTGCTTTGAGTTTTTCTTGCAGTTCGGTATCAGATTTTACTTTTTCTAGGAACTCCTTGAGTTGCTCTTCTGACATCTGAGAGTTGAGGCTCTTGTGATTATCTCACAACCTATTCAGTAATTCTGTATCCAATAAAAAACCCGCTGAATGCGGGTGACGGCGAAACTACTGCGGGCAAAATCGTAGGGCTTAAGGACACAATTAGCCGCTGGTGAAGTTTTTTTGTTACTGCAGGCCGTCTTGAGGTGCATCTGCCAATGCGCTATTTGGGCATGTTGCAGGGGACATTTGATATGCAAGAAACTGATTCCAGATATTTTCTGCAAACCCTCCCCCGGCAGCGGCTTCTAATTCAGCATCTTCTAAGCCTGTTTGGAATTCTTGCGAAGAAAGCATGAATCCGGCTTCTTTTGCAATGGCTGAAGCTTCCTCTAAAGTTTGCGTAGATTTAAGTTTCTCCTGTAATCCAGTGTCGGATTGAACCGCTTCCAGGAATGCTTTGAGTTGCTCTTCTGACATTGGAGGGCGTGAAGCTACATCCTGGTCATAGCAACGATCGGCAGCGGCATCGACTGATCAAGCACTCAGGGGTGAGCCACCAAACAGCCACTTGCGCATCGGACGCATTCCAGGGCAACGCCCCCAGGGCTCGTCATGGGCGCATGTGATTGCTTCTCATTCGACCAATAGCCATGGCAGCGAGAGCGACAGCATTCAGCTCGTTGTCATCGAACTTGTGATCGTCGTTTATTTGCCTGAGGGAGCCCCTCACCTCATCGACAGTCACCGTCATCCCCTTCTCAGCAGCGGTCTCCACCATGCGGCGAATCGAGGCATCAGGGCCTGCGGTCATCAGCTTTTAGAACATCTCCTGCACCGCAGCAGGCACCCCATCACGCAGTATCTTGTTCTCTTCCAGGAATGGCATCACCAAAGCTCTGCCGAATGGCATGGATCGACGAAGTCACGGTGTCGTACAGAGCAAATGACAGAACGTTTTGCCGTTGCAGGGGCTGCATGTGTGATGTCTTCCTTGACTAAATCCGCTAAAGGATCCATGAGTTGATGGTCCTTGTTGACCTGAATAGCAAAGAAGCTGGTTCAAAATCGAACTCTCAGCGACATCTGACTCGTTTACAAACAAACGACACCATTGGTGGCATGGAAACCGTGACAAACCTCATTTGAAACCACATCTAGCGTCAAATAAGCGGTCGCCAAACATAAAGCAATTCTGAACTTGTTACAAGACCAAGCATCAAGCGATCACAAGCACTATGAAGTAATCCCTGATCACCTCTAACGATGACCGATGGATGGTTGAGAGATCCAAAACAAGCATGGACAGTGAGATTTCATAAAGAGCTTCTCGCTGTAGGTAACGATTTGCGTGTCGTGGTTGATCACGGCAGACGGGATGGACAAAGCCAGAATGCATTGCTCAAATCAAGCCGAAAAATGCGTTATGAAGACGCAGTGAGTCTGTACAAAGAACTCCAGCACAAAGGCTGGGTTCATTGCGAAGCAGCCTGGTGAGTTAAGTCCTCTCGTCAAGTGAGATGATGAGGAAGGATTTTTGACATCGATGTTCAAACCGCTTTTGCTGGTCTGCCTGTTGCCGCTTACAGGCTGCACATTGATCGAGCTCACAGATAAATCTTTCAAAATCGCTCAAACACTCTCCACAGGCAATCAGCCAGTGAGAATCGAGTGCACCAGGCTAGGAAGCAAGATTGCAAATACATACACCATTGATCCCAAACAGGACAATGTCATCGTGGAGGAATGGACTGAAGATCAATCGGAAACAACAAAGCAAGTTGAGATCTGGGATTTAACAGAACGAAAATCCACCAGCTATGTCATTGAAAATATCTCAAGGATTCGCCAAAACAAAGATAAGAAGCGTGGCCCAATGAAGGTCGAAGTTAATCTCGCACTCCAAGAAGTCACCCTGAGCAAAAACCAACCACTTAAAGAAGACACTAAACCTCAATCGTTAACTTGTTCAATTACCCCTCTTACATGAACAAAGAGCCCAAAAGTCTGCAAATATTTTTACACAATGGGAAAGTAATACACTTAAAAGCTCCCACAAGTCAAAATTGCGCTTAATAGCATAAAACTATTTCACACAAAACATTAGTTAAACAAAAAAGATAGCCTTATCAATTAATTAGGTGATCACTAGTGAAACAAAAACACTTCGCCGAGACACTACAAGCCATGAGGCTTGCTAGTCATCAGGACGATAGACCTTCTTTCTGACGAATCACCCAAGCTGTTGAAGCTTGCTGCTGCTTCCATGCAAGCAAAAGATCCTTCGCAAGATCGCGTAGCTGCTGAGGGTCATCGTAAGAATCGATCTCACGCGAAAACTTCTCGACTTCAAACTTTTGACCAAGAGTCAAAGCAATGGGTTCCATCTGCGTTTTCTACCTAGCCAACGCAAGGTACCCCGGATGTTTTGATAGAGCAAACGGAAAACGTAGTGATTACAACCGATTCCAAGAAAAGATGCTCATGCCAATACAAATTGCTGATTACAAAACATTGCCTGACTGCGCTGATGACTTGGATTTGCTTTGCTGAATGCCCTAGAAAAGAACTGCAGCAACTCGAATCAATGCATTTCTCCTGGCAAAAACATCTTGAATTGTCCAGGAATGTATCCAACGCTGCAGACAAAGATTCTGGATATGCACTCGCCTTAATGGGTATTGCATTGACAATGCTTGTGACCGATCTTCTCGCTCATGAATTAAGTCATGCTCCTGTCAACCAGGAGGAAATGGATCCAAGCCAACTGCTTGGCTGAAGAAACCAGCGCAGAGATCATTAGCTCAACCTTCGATGACTGGACAGACCGCTTGAAGCTTCAGTCATCAAATGGGTCCATCCGCTGCCGCTCAGCGGATGAAATTTGGCAAAGCACTCCCACTCTCGTCGTTGAGCATGCTGCTGGCAATGCGTGATTCGACGGATGTCAGAGCAGGTCGTCTGCCCACACACTGAGTGCATGATCTGATTCGGGGGCGTCCAATGCGAGACGACGGTCCGACTGAGCAAGGGTTAGGAGCTGCCTGACTGGCTTGACAAGCCCAACAGCCAGACGCTTCGAAACTCCCATTCAGCGTTCTGAATGCAAATTCTGAGCTTTTAGCAAGACAGCAAGACCGTCTTTCGCTCACGGGAGACGGTCTTTCTTGTTTTGTGTGCTTTGTAGCGACAGCAAGTAACCAACCAGATCTAGAACCAAACAAACGCTTTTTGAGCCATGCAATCCATTGCCAGGACCCAAGGCCAAACCAAGAAGCCACAGAGCACGAAGCCAGCAATCTTGCTAGCAAGACCGATCCACCCCGCTAGCCAAGACAAAAGCCAGCACAACAGGAGGCCTCAGTGAGGCTTGGCGGTTTCAAGAAAACAAATGCCTCAGCTCAATGCTGGGGCTTTGTTCTGTGAACCAGGAAGCGTCAATCCAATTCCCAGCATTCAGATCCATGGGGAGTCAGCAAGCAAACCACGTGCGCTTCAGCGCTGATCACGCGATACGTACGTCCATTCGCTTCTGACTTCACCCTGGCATGCCAGAAAGCATGCTCTTGATTGGTGTGCTGGGTTTTTGAATCCCAACCATGTTGCGTGAGCTCCTGAATCGTGAACACAGAATCAACCTTTGTTCTTGCCCACGTTGGAAGATTCATGTGACCAATGCGAACGAACAATAGAAAGTGATCAAAATTGCTTCATGCCCTGTGGCAGAACAGTCAGCAAGGGATGTGAACCAAAAAAAAGAGCCGGGCTCACCAACCCAGCTCTGTGGCGACGCATCTCCCCTCGCCCCGAAAGGAGATGCACCAAGTTTGTTGAGTCATCCTGAACCGATGGTGACAAACGACACCAATCACTCTCCAGGTGAGGGAGTGGGAACACAATGACTGAATCTGCATGGCAAGCAGATCAGGACGAGAAAAGGCGATGGGCCAGAAGGCATGGAGACATCCATGTGACTGAGCAAAAAAAAAGCCCCGTCGAAGACGGAGGCTTTGAGTGGTGTGAGGAGTTGGTGTTTCACCAACCACCATCGGTCTAGGACAGTGAGTACCTATTTGAAGCATCTTTAAAGATCTGGTCACAGAGAACTGGCACTGTGACGCTTCTTGCGAGCCCTTCACCACGGTGTGACGACACAGCGCGCTGCAACGTGAGTACAAGAGTCAAGAAGATATTCCTGGTCACTCTGGATCAGTAGATTATTTCGAACTGCATGGAGCCATGTCACTCTCTGAGAATGATCTTGGCATCACAAGCATTGATGAGCTGGTGAGCTGGACGTCGTCCTATGTCCACTTCAAGCAAGCGCTTGAGGTGGTGACTTGGACACCGGACCAAGCGGTCTGCTACCTCAATGCCTTTCCTGAGTTCAGAGAGCGGTTCTCCAAAGAGCTGACCAAGCAGGGCCACCTGGAGGCCCGGCTGCCAAAGGCCATGCGAGACAAAATCGCCGCAAATAAGCCTAACTTGGAATTCATCAAAACGGTTTTACTTGGATCCAAAGAGAATACAGACCACTAGATATTGGCCCCAAGAATTGCCATTTCAGTGCAATGGTTATTCGTCTCTCCATCAACCAACCGATAATCACCACCTTCCCCTCTCTCGACTTCACAATGAATCCCAGGCGGTGACTTGATCAAAAGGCTTAATCGTCAATTTTTTCCAACAGGATTGTACATTCACGATCAGTTTTGATTTTCCATTTCTGATTATTTTTGATTGCTTCAAATTCAAATAAGCGATCCTCGACGTCTTCATCAATGACCGTGAAGCCTCGCGCTGCGATCATCTGAGCACAGTCTGAAATGGAGCGTGATTGAGCGATACCTGGTGTGCCGAATGCACTGAGCAACACGGCAACACCTGCAACGAGCCATTGATTCCCTGACATGCTTCTTTCATCAGCGTCAGTTCATTCCTTTAGCCAGCAACCACAGCTTTGTCAGCACATGCCGCCATTCATGCCTGCTGCGAACACGCATCATGATGGGAGTGGTGACCGAAAACGACAGACTTTGATTCCTGTTCAGGTGTCGTTGGTCATGCTCCAGCAAAACAACCGCTGGTTGCTGCAGCTACGGGACGATATCGACGGAATTGTGGCTCCAGGGTGTTGGGGATTGTTTGGGGGACATCTCGAAGAGAATGAATCTGCCGAAGTCGCTTTACGACGAGAACTCCTGGAAGAAATTGGTTGGTGTCCCAAGCAGCTCAATCCATGGCTTCAACATCGTGATTCTGCACGTGTGGTTCACGTGTTTTCAGGAGAGCTCGCTGTCCCCCTCAACCAGCTGCAACTTCTTGAAGGCCAAGACATGGATCTGGTGAGCCTTGAGGAAATCCGTCGTGGATGGATCTGGAGCAAGCGTCTTCAAGCCAAACGTCCATTGGCACCAGTACTGCGTCAACTCACGCCAAGACTGCACGAGCTGGATCAGGCAGCCTGAAAGAACAGAACAACCAACAAAGCCATCAAACCCAGCAAAATCCAGAAAAGCGGGCCGGATAGCCCACGAGAGCTCGCTTGAACTGGGGACCCAGCTCGGCCTGGAGCGCGGCGCTGATCAGCGGGTGTTCCGCAACGGTTGCAAACAAGGCGTCCACCAAGTGAACGATCAGCACGAAAAGAGCTTGAGCCGCATTGAACGCAGCGTCGTGTCGACATCAACTCGGTGTTCAACCAGGTCCAGAATCATCGAATGAACCCTGATCACGCAAGCCACAAGCACTCACCCTGGTTGGATATCCAGTCGGTTGAAGCATGGATCGATGGCCAACGGATCGTTCACAACCTGAGCCTGATGCTCTGGCCTGGGCAATCAACGGTCATTCTCGGCCGCAACGGAGCTGGCAAAAGCACTCTGGTGAAGTTGATCAGTCGCAGCCTTTATCCCGTGGTGCAACCGGGCTCGCACCTACGCCTGTTTGGCAGTGAAACCGTGAATGTCTGGCAACTGCGCCAGAGGCTGGGAATCGTGAACACCGAGCTGGAGCGACGTATCCCTGCCGCGATGACAGGGAGAGAACTGCTGCAATCGGCTTTTTTCGGAGCCATCGGGCTGGGCCGCGATCGCCGACCCAGTGATCAACAGTGTCAGCGAGTGAATTCTCTGCTGCAAAGCCTCGACCTTCAGAAGCTGGGTGACGTCGGATTCGGTCAGCTTTCCGATGGTCAGAAACGTCGCCTGTTGATTGCGCGATCTCTCGTGCACGATCCCGATGTGCTCGTGCTGGATGAACCGATCAATGGCTTGGATCTGCGGGCACGCCACAAGCTGCTGGCGCTGCTGCGGGATCTCTGCAGAAACGGAACCACCTTGGTGCTAGTGACGCATCACGTGGATGCGGTCATCCCCGAAATTCAACGGGTTGTGGGCCTGACGGAGGGCAAGGTGAGCATGGATGGCTCTCCCAAAGACATCCTGACCGCTGATCAGCTGTCGAACTTCTATGACACGCCCCTGACGGTTGTCGAAAGCCATGGATACCGCCAAGTGCTTCCCGCCTGATCAGGATTGAGGTCTGAGTGAGCGCATCACCCCATCAACACTGAGGGAAAGAGGCTGCATTGCCATCGGGATGGAAGCCGATGTCATAACCTCTCCTCGCCAGCGGGGTGACGCCTTGAACAGCAACGCCAGAATCGATGCCCTTCAGCTGATGCTGACCGATCTGCGCATGCGCAATGAACCGATTCGGCACAAAGCAGCATTCCGTGGGTGCCAGCCTGAGTTTCAGGCGTTGGTGACCCAGTTGATCGAACAACTCGAAGCGGAGCTAATCGAGGAGAAGCAAACGTTTCGAGCCGCTCAGCGGGGCTGATTCCTGTAGGCGGCAGGAGCCATCACAAGGAACACAAACCACCAGATCAACACCAGGCCCGACAAAGGCACGGTGATCCAAAGCCTGTGCAGGACCAGCCAGCTCGAGAGCATGGCGATGAACCCGGTCAGCAGGATCGACCAAGGCTGACACCACATGGGTTTATGCGCCCAGAGATCAAGGTCCTGTGGGTTCGTCACCGCAGCGTCTCAAGCGAACCGGCCCCATGCAGCCGAATGAGGTCGTCATAGCCACCAATCAGGTCGCCATCAATGAAAATCTGAGGAAACACACTGCGGCCACTGCGCTGACGCCAGGCCTCAAAACGCGCATCGCTGTCGACTGTGTCGAGCTGATAGGGGATTGCAAGCCGGTTGAGCAGCTGTGTTGCTCGGTGACACCAGGGACAGCCAGGAAGCACCGCCACCTCAACACGTTTCTGCACAGGGGCTGCCTGTGCCGTCGGCAGACCGCTCATCCCCAGCAACAGCTGAGCACCCTTCAGCACAACCGTGCCGGGCTCCAGGTGGCCGCCCCAGACCTGACAGGCTCCGTCGGAAAGGCTGAGATGGAGATGGACGGCTTCAGGGGAAAAGGTGCCGTTCAGGGTGATGATCTCCAGCTCTCCCGTCAGACGTGTCGGCTGCTCCTGTCCAGGACATTGGAACGATGCTTGAGAAAGATTGCCGACAACTCCGAGGACAAATCCACTGAGTTTGTGCTCAGCAGCAAGGGCACTGAGAGTCTGATGAAGGTCTTGTCCGGGTTCCAGCTGCAGGGGCAGGGTCTCCATCCGGACAGATCAAACAAACGGGGCCAGATTACCTCTATCCACAGCCACGACCCGACGGTACAATTGCGTTACTGTTCGGTTACGAAATCGTGTCATTCCTCCGAGGATTGCTGGATGAGCTCCGCGATCAGCTGGAAACAGAACCGCTGACGATCACTGCGGCTCAAGTGGCGGAGGCGGCAGATTCAGAACGGCTCAACGTGACTCTGCCGGGGGGTGTGATGAATCGCCTCAAGCAACAGGCTCTCGCGGAAGGACGTAGCTGCAGCAGTCTGGCCACCTTTTTGATCGAGGATGGACTGAGGCGGCACGCGATGCTGCGCTGACACACGATCGATCATTGGCACATCAGTTGAGCAGTCGATCCGTGATCTGCTTCACCTCTCCACTGCGCTGGAGTTGCAGCAACTCCACATCGATTGGCGTGCGCAGCTCGTTATCGACCGGGAGAACGAATCCATAGGTCTGCGTGGCCAACGAAAACGGCGCCATCTTGAACGGCGCCTTCGGATTCTGTTGGAGGTAGTAACGCAAAGGAGCCCGGTCAAACAAAACCGCACTCACATCACCGCTGGACAGCAAGGCAATGGCTTGGGGAAGCGTGTCGGCCTGCTTGGGTCGGGCTCCGTAAAACTTCGCCCACGTTTCACTTGTTGTGCCAGCAACGACAGCAACGGTTTTGTTGCGCAGATCCGATCGCTCGCGAATGGCGGACGGTTCCAGGTTGGAGAACGACACGGTGAAGGCCGAAGCCAGTCCAGCGGTGATCGATGACAGAGCCAGCAAAGACATCAACATCCAAACGCCAGCAATCGTTCTTCCGGTTCTGGAGGTCGGTGCACGGTCGCCGTAGCCGACGGTGGTCAGCGTCACCAACGCAAACCACATGCCGTTGCCAACCCCTTTGAAATAAGGACGAGGGAAATGTTCCGAATTGCGCCGTCGTTCAGCCAACCAGATCAGATTTCCCACCACAAACAGCAACACCATCAATCCACCAAGGGATGAGAGCGCAGCCCAACCGAAAAAAGGCTTGAAACGCGACCAAAGGCTGGGGGGCCGCGCGGGGATCATCAGACCCTCTTGCCCGTGAAAATACGGTTGGGTGAAATCAATTTTTGGATTGGCGAGACGATCAGGAGTGATGCTGATTGGCCCAATCGCCAGATCAACAACGCCCTTGCTCACTGCATCGATGTTGGCCTCGGAGTTGGGCTGAGACACGTAGACGAAGGGACGATCCAGGCGACTAGCTGTTTCCTCCCAGATCTGAACGCTGATGCCCTCCAAACCATTCGTGTCCGAAAACACGAAGGGAACAGAGCCGCTCACACCCACCTTGATCACCGGAGGCGCCGCAAGCGACGGAGCTGACCATCCCAGCAGGGCAAGCAGAAGCAGCGACACTCTTGAAATCATCGCCATCAGAATCAGCCGTTCTTCTCAAGTCGCTTGACGATCACCCCCATGGCAACCAGGGAGCCCAGCAGAGCCAGCAGCAACGCAAGAGTCATCGACAGTTCAATAAACGATGGTTGTGACACCGAGGTTGCCATCTCTTGCTCAGCGAAGCCATGCCAACCGGTGACAGCAGGGATGGATTCCAAGCGGTCCGGAAAAATCTCTGCAGAATGAAATGTCGTTAACGCTTCGTTTTCTGCATTGATCGTCCAGCAGACCACCGATGCTGATGAGCAGAGCCGAAACGCGGGGTTGCCGCAAGCCGTCAGCCAAGGCGAGGACTGCCACTGGAGCTGGAAGGCCGAACAACTCCTGCTTCTCGGCCAGAAGGCACTCTGGAGGCCCGCAGGGGGAGAGTTATTCGTTGCTGACTTGCATCTCGGAAAAGCCGAGGTGTTTCAATCCTGCGGGATTCCGCTACCCAGTGACGGTGATCGAGACACCCTTGAGCGACTGGAAGCGCTCTGTGCCACGTGGCAGCCCACCCGGCTGATCATCCTGGGCGATTTGATCCATGGTCCCCTCGGGTTGACCGACCGCCTGCGTGCAGATCTTCAAACGCTCGATCAACGCTTGAACACCGATGTCGTGCTGGTGGGTGGCAACCATGACCGGAGGTTGCCGACCAGCGAACGCACCCAGCAGCGATCCTTCAGGCTCGGCGCTCTTTGGTTAAGCCATGAACCCGAACCGCCAAGCGACGGCGAGCCAGGGCTGAATCTCTGCGGGCACGTTCATCCCGTCACCACCGTGCGACAGGGACCCGATCGCCTGCGATTGCCCTGCTTCGCCTATGAAGCAAGCCAAGAGCGGCTGTTGCTGCCTGCCTTCGGTGCGCTGACGGGAGGCCATGACTGTGGTCAGGTTGATCGCAAATGGTTGGTGGCCGAGGGTCGGGTCATGGCCTGGCGAGACCCCTCGTCACCATCGCGCAGACGCAGGTGGACCCGTTGAACCAGCCACGCGCCACATCGGTTGCCCCCAGACGCAGGCAAAGGCGCCAGAAACCGCGTCGACCTCAGCCGAACCAACAGCAGCCCCGGAACACGAGGCCAGGACATTCGACGCGCTGGCAACGGCGCTGGCTGATTCTGGGATTCCCTGTCGCCACCTTTGCCACCTTGGTGTTTCTGGCCCCTGGAGAGCCAGACCCTGCTGTGGACTCGCGCTCTGAACAGCATCAGGCCAGAAGCCCTGCGCTCGGATCGTTTCGCTACCAGCCGAATGATGAGGTCTACGCCCTGGATTTCGATCCACGCAACGTGCGGCTTGGGCTGCTGGAGGGATGGGATCGCGAGCAGGATGCGTTTGCCGATGAAGCTGCACTGGCATTCGTCTCCGGCCCTATGTACGAACGGCACATCGATACAGAAGGCCAGGAGATCACTGTCCCCTTGGGTGATCTGAAGTTTGGCCGCCGGGTCTGGCTCGGGAAGAACCGCACAGCCTCACGCCAGCGTGCCTACATCGGCATCCAAGGCAATGGCCAGGTCGATTTCGGCTACGGGGAGTTGAACCAGGACCGCATGAAGACCTACGACACCTTCGTCGGTGGTCTGCACAGCATCTACAACGACCTAGAAGCGCCCCCCAGCAGCTATCAGGGCGCCTACAGCGTCAGCATGGGTCAACGCATCCGGTACTACCTACCCAGGATCCGGATGGTCTATGGACTGCGTCGGGATGGGCGACTGGAGATGCTGATGAGCCGTGATGGGCTCACCCTCGAACAGACCAAAGCCCTAGCGCGCCGTCGTGATCTGGTGGCGGCCTACATGCCCGACCATGCCTCCAAGAGCCGCTTGATCATTCCAGGGGTGAAAGGATTCACCGAGGAGGATGCCAACTGGATCAGTGGTGGGGCGACCAGCTTCGTGCACGTTCCCTACCTGCTGCGACTGAGCAAACGTCACCAGCCTCTGCAGGGAAGCCTGATCAGCGATCTGTCCCAACAACTGCAGGACCAGACCCAATGTGATGGCCCAATCAGCTGCAGCCGATGGGCCGGCCATCAACTGATGGACCGCGCTCTGGCAGGACTAAACAGGGTGATCGAAACAGGTCTGGAGCCTGTGGCCCGGGCGATCTGGTCTCCCAAACGCACACCCCTGAATCCCGATCCTTCCTCGCCGGAGTCCCTTGGCCGCAGCGAGCGCGCGCCCTTACCCGAGCCACCAATCACCGCAGACCCACTGCTGCTGCTGGAACAACACGTGATGCCTGAAGAGATCCTCAGTGATGACCTGGTTCCGTCACTGCCACCAATGGATCAGGCACCGCGACCGGATCTACCGCCACCGATCCTGCTGGAACCGGAGAGTCCTCTTGCCGAACGATCGATGGACGCTGATCTCGAGCCAGGAGAGATCCCCGTCACCGAAACGACGCATCCAGATCCTCCCGCTCCGCCTCCCCTCGATGCTGAGACGTCATTGAGTGTTGAAGCTCCGCCACAACTGGTGCTGCCACCACCTCCACCTTGACCAGCCAGTTTTACGGACAAACCATGAGATTGCCCCATGAATACTTTTCATTAAATGTAAAAAGATATACCTCTGCAGCGGTGAATTTCGATGGATCACAAACGATTGATGAATACACAAGAACAGCCGTAGATCTTTTCCAAGTTCGAAACGAACAACGTGGCTTTTATCAGTCGTGTTTGCCAAACCTCAAAAGGTTCGACCATTGATGCCATCGGACAAGGCCAGTACCGCGTCTGCAATGACCGCAGTGGGTGCACCGTGAAAACAGGACTCTGGGCTGCCTATGAAGCGCTCCGAGAACTGGAGCAACGCAGCGTGCGCTGAATCAACTCAACGGCAGAACAGACACCTCCTCAACGCAGGAACAACCCATTGCAATCACCGGAGGGAGGTGTCTGAAAGCAGATTGACTCAGGCGACCAATAACCAACAGCAGGAAAACGAAGCCCCTGTCGGCGTGCTTCAGCATTCACCGCCGCAACGCCTTTGGCTGTCACCAACACGTGACCTGGTGCCTCCACCTGGTCAAGGAAGTCTTGCTCAGGCATTTCTTTCTGGGGAGCCGCTGCCATCGGCAGCGACGACAAGGTGACGGCCGTCGCACAGGCCATTGGCAGGACAGAACGGAATGACATCAATTCAGAAAAGCGAAATTCAGTGCAGTGCAGTCATTTCAATGAAAGCCAATCGGTGAAAGCAGCTCAAGGCCTTCACTTGGTGGTGACGATGACTGGTGTTCCCACGTCCACCTGTTGAAACAGCGCAATCACATCCTGATTCAGCATCCGAATACAGCCGAGACTGACGGCAGCGCGCAGCTTCACCCAACTGGGCCATGCCGTTCCATGAATGGCGTACTCCCCTGAACCAATCTGGAAGTAGGCCATGTAGCGCACCCCCACCGGATTCTCCGGTCCAGGAGCAATCACTTTGCCGCCCTTGTGATACACGGGCGCCTCTTCCATCCGGGTAATTGCGTAGGTGCCTGCTGGGGTTGGAGATTCCGGCGCACCGATGGCCACGGGAAAACGCTTCACCACCTGACCGTTGTCGAACAAGGTGAGATAGCGATCTCTCAGGCTGATCTCAATCGACTTTTCCGCACGGACGGGGGCCTGAAACAAGCCGAGACTGATCAAGGCCAGGCCTGCGGGAAGAGCGATGCGCCTGAGACGGTGAAGCATGACCCTGAACACGTGTTCGGCGACATTTTGACCCAAGAATGAATCCGGCTACGTTCACTGCATCAAACCCAAGGCACTTGTGACGCGACTCTCGACGCTTGCCACCACCCTCAAGCAGGTTCCTTTCCGGTGGGTCACAGCTGCCATGGTCGGTTTGAACGCGGTCGTGCCATCCATCGCGCATGCCGGATTCACACCCGAGGAACTGGCGGCCTTCGAGATCACCGAGATGCGAGCCACGGTGACGACAGCGCTTCCCGAAGAAAAAGTGATCGAGGTGATCGATCCCCACGGCCACAAAGAAATTCTCACCGTCGGGATCGATCTGACCCCCCTCAAGCTGCAACCGGGCGACAACATTGAGCTCTCGATCCTCGACGGATTGGTTGTCGAGATGGAGCCCAGCACGAGCACCGAACTGAGTTTCAACCGCGAGGACATCATTCTTCCCATGGATATGGGCCGGTTGAAACAAGGCATGCGCGTTGCCCTCGCCTCCGGAACAGCCAAGGTGATCAGCATCGATCACAACGACAACGTCATCGACCTGCTCGGTCCTCTCGGGGGCATCAACAATCTCGATGTGCTGGGCGATCGGGGTGTTGATCCGTTTGAACGGATCGCTGTCGGAGACATCGTGAACTTCAGGCTGATTCAGCCCTTGGCGGTTGGGGTTCGCAAACTGCCGGCATCCACGCTCCCTTCAGCTCTTCAGGCCTATCGGCTGAGTGGAGAACCTTTGATCATCAGTCCTCTGATGAGTGAGGACGCAACACTTAAAAGTGAGCTGGTGGATGCCTTCGAACTCGCTCAAATCAAAGCCACCATTCAGCGACTGGTGCCGGGTGAGCGGGTTGTTGAAGTGAAAGGTGCTCAAGGGCACACCACGCTGCTCACGACAGCAGTGGATCCGGCGGAAGCCGGTCTCAAGGTTGGCGACGTGGTGAGCATCGAATTGCTCCAGGGTCTGGTGGTGGACTTGCGTCCCTC
Source organism: Synechococcus sp. NOUM97013 (assembly GCF_014279815.1). NCBI lineage: Bacteria > Bacillati > Cyanobacteriota > Cyanophyceae > Synechococcales > Synechococcaceae > Synechococcus > Synechococcus sp. NOUM97013. Next base: position 1,358,347 of record NZ_CP047941.1, read on the forward strand.
CAAGCAGAGCCAACCATTGCTTCAACGTGAAGACCGTCGGCTTGCTCAGGCGTTCGGTCCTGTCGATGCCGGCGCACGCATATCCATGGTCACCGGCACTGCCGAAGTGGTGCGCCTCTCACGCACTGATCACAAGGTGACGCTGCGCGGTCCCCTTGGAAAAATCCACAAACTCGACATTCGGCCGGAACTGGAAGGCTCGGTGTTCAACGATCTGAGCGTGGGCGACTTGGTTGATTTCAGACTGATCAACCCGATCGCCATCAACATTGAGCCGATCGCGCAGCGCTGAACCTCAAGCCTGCGCTGAAGCGAGGGCCCGCACAACATCACCACGGGTCAACACCCCCACAGGACAACGCTTCTCATCCACCACGATCAAACGCTGGGTGCCTTTGTCGTGCAGCATTGATGCCGCCTTAGGCAACGGCAGGTTGGTCGCACAACTGTGACTGTCCCGTCGCATCAGATCACCAACCGTGTTGCCCAGCACCTGATGCACCTGCCGGTCCCAATTGAGGGGATTGCGCAGGTAGATGACGCTGTCGAGCAGCATCACGTAAGGACCAGCATCCACACCGCTCTCACGAACCATCAGATCCTGTTCGGTGAGCTCTCCGATCAGAGCGCCAGTGCCGTCGATCACGGGCAAACCGCTGACGTGGTGGTCACTGAGAAGTGTGACCGCGTCCTGAAGGGGCGTCTCAGCAGTCACCGTCAGCACCGGAGCGGACATCACTTCCCCGACCGTCTGCTGAAGCACCATGGGATCTGAACAACTGCAAGCATTCTGAGCCTTGGTCTCTCCCTGGCGACGGTGGGCTGACCGCTTCACCCTGATCCGCGCCGTCCTCGGTGCTCCCCTGCTGGTGCTGCTCGCGTCTGAGCAGTTCGCCCTGGCGTGGCTTTTGCTGCTGTTTGGTGCCTTCACCGACTGGGCCGATGGCTGGATGGCACGTCGTGCCGATGGTGGCAGCAGCTGGGGAGCCCGTCTCGACCCTCTGGCCGACAAGCTGATGATCAGTGCACCACTGATCTGGCTGGCGGCCACATCACAGCTGCCGATCTGGTCGGTCTGGCTGTTGTTGGCCCGTGAGTTGCTGATTTCGGGATGGCGAGCAGGCAGCGCCAGTGGCGCACCAGCCTCGTGGCTAGGGAAATGGAAGACCACTCTTCAATTTCTCAGCCTGTTTCTGATGCTGTGGCCCGCGAGCTGGGGCTCAGCCCAGCTCGCGGAGCTCGCCCATGCCCTGGGCTGGTGGTTGTTCTGGCCCGGGCTGGGCTTGGCGCTTTGGTCGGCCTTGGCTTATCTCAGGCCCCAATCAACGCCGCGTCAGCAGTGAAGTCAGGATCGACACTCGGAGCCAGCGCATAGTCCCTGCCATAACTGTCGGCCATGCACGCTGCAGCATCAAACCGTGGTGTCCAGGCCAGTTCCCGCTCCACCCGGGTGATATCGGTCAGAAAATGACTCAATCGGAGAGGGAAAGCCTTGCGGGCCTTTGGATCCAGCCCACTGGGGTCAAAGCTGCGGAGATCCAGACTGTCCACCTCACGATCACAGGCCACAGCCGCCGCTTCAATCAAGCCTCGGAAGCTGATGCCCTGTTTCGAGGAGCAGTTGTAGATCCGATTGCAGGCAGCATCCACCTCAAGGCTGCGGGCCATCGCTTCAGCGAGATCCTCCACATGGCCGATCTGGGTGATCGTGGTGCCATCGCCTGGAAGCGGGACAGGCCTGTTGTTGACGATCCGGTCAAAGAACCAGCGCTCGACCGGGTTGTAATTGCCGGGACCAACGATGTAAGTGGGTCGGAAGCTCGTGAAGGGGACCCCTTCGCGCATCAGCCAAGCCTCTGTCTCCCCCTTGCCGGCGTGACGGCTTGCCGGATCAAGAGGGCTGTCCTCAGTCAGAGGCCAGACATCACTTCCGGAATACACACCCGCTGAGCTGACGTAGAGGAAGCGATGCGAAGGCGCACCGGTGCGCTCCAGCACGCGCTGGCTGTCTTTCAACGTACGTCCTGAACTGTCGACGATCACATCAAAGTGACGACCTTTGAGCTGATCGAGTGCTGGATCATCTCCACGATCACCGTTCACCGCCTCAACCCCTTCAGGCACGGGCTGCCGTCCACGGGTGAACACAGTGAGCTGATGACCCTGATGCAGCAAACGGCTCACCAGAGGCTTCCCGACGAAACGGGTTCCTCCCATCAACAGGATTTGCACGGTCAGCCAAGCGGAACGGGGGGTATTGAAGCGTGCTCGCCCCACCCATGCAGGATGGGAGGCAGTCCAATCCCTCGGCCATGCAGATCATTCCCGCCATTGACCTGCTGGGAGGCTCCTGCGTCCGTTTGCATCAGGGGGACTACGACCAGGTCACCCGGTTCAGCGACGATCCCGTCGCCCAGGCCTTGAGCTGGCAGAACCAGGGGGCCCAACGGTTGCATCTGGTGGATCTCGACGGGGCCCGGAGCGGAGAACCGGCCAATGACTCGGCGATTCGATCGATCACAGAAGCCCTCACCATCCCGGTGCAGCTTGGAGGTGGTGTGCGTTCAGCAGAACGGGCTGAAGAACTGCTCCGGTGCGGACTGGAGCGCGTGATCCTGGGCACCGTCGCCCTGGAGAAACCTGAATTGGTTGTGGAGCTGGCTGGACGGCATCCAGGGCGGGTGATCGTTGGCATCGATGCCCGACACGGCAAGGTCGCAACACGGGGTTGGTTGGAAGAAAGCGACACCGAAGCCACGGCCCTGGCTGCACGCTTCAGTGAATCGGCGATTGCCGCCATCATCAGCACGGATATCAGCACGGATGGAACGCTGGCTGGCCCCAACCTGGAGGCTTTGCGAGAGATGGCCAAAGCCAGTGCGGTGCCGGTGATTGCATCGGGGGGCGTTGGTTGCATGGCCGACCTGCTGGCTCTCTTGGCCCTGGAACCGCTCGGTGTGGAAAGTGTGATTGTGGGTCGTGCGCTCTATGACGGCCGTGTGGATCTCAAGGAGGCGTTGATGGCACTGGGCAACGGACGGATCCAGGATCCGCCGGCCGGTGTGATGGCCGATCTGGCCTAAACGCACACGTCGTCTCCCCTTGACGTCGGTTTAATCTGAAGTCGTTACGACGACTGCCGTGGAGTCGCCAGCCCAGTCACCCCTGATCATGGGCGCCAGAGGCGTAGGCACCCTGCAGGATGCGTTCGACCAGTGCCGGTATCTGGGCATGCGTTTTAGCCGTCAGCGCCGCATGGTGCTGGACCTGCTCTGGACGGAAGCGAGTCATCTCAGTGCCCGCGACATCTTCGAACGACTCAATCAGCAGGGGCGAAAAATCGGGCACACATCTGTCTATCAAAATCTCGAAGCTCTGCAGACCGCTGGAGTGATCGAATGTCTTGATCGTGCCAGCGGACGTCTCTACGGCTATCGCAGTGATCCCCACAGCCACCTCACCTGCCTGGAAAGTGGAGCGATCGAAGATCTTGATGTTGAACTTCCCGACGCGTTGCTGAAGGAAATTGAACGCCGCACCGGCTATCGGATCGAGTCCTACACCCTTCAACTGAACGGACGTCCAAAACTGCCCCTGGAGGAACAGGCTTAAGGCCGTTACCTTGACGCGCATAGGCGCAGTTCAAAGTCACCGTGAACGACCAGGTCCGGGAGATTCTTCTATTCGCTCCCGAGCTCCTCGGTGAATCGCTCGCGGCTGAATTACCCACCGAAAGCTGTCCCTGGCAGCTGAAACGATCAGCGGACGATCTCTCTGGCCATCCCGCCCTCGTGATTTGGTCGCTACCCAGTCATCCCACGCTGGTGATCGTTCAGCGGGAGATTCTGCATTTGCAGCAACGCTGGGCTCCAGCGCCCCTGCTGTTGGTGCTACCGGACGACTTCCGTCATGACCCGACAGAGCTCCTTGCTCTGAACTGCGATGGAATTGTTCAAGACCCCGATCTTGTTTCCTTGCGGGAGGCCGTGCAGACGCTGCTCTCCGGTGGTCGCGTACTGCGCGTCCGTACTGGCTCGCCACAGGACAAAGCCCAGAGTCAGCCGATCGGTCTGGCCCAAGGATTGTTGCTGAGTGGACTGCGTCAGATCGGACGCGATCTGCAGGTGATCGAAGCCCTTCTGGATCCGCCCCCGGACCATGCGTTGCTCCGACTGCTTCTGGAAGGGCGATGCCGGGAGCTGCGTGCAGCCAGAAATCTGTTGCTGTGGATTTGGGGCCCCCTGCAGATGGGGCTGGCTGATGCCGTCCCCTTACGCGCCAACAATGAAACGCTTGACCTCACCCTCAACGAGCGCCAACCGAGCGCGGTTTGGAATGCCATCCAGCAGCGGATTGAAGATGCCGTCGACCACGGTCTGAGCAACGGCACCGGCCAGCTACTGGCCATTGAAGGACTCAACCCCGAACGTCGCCGCGACCTGCTGTTGACACTGCTGAGGCAGCTGCACGAGGTACTGCTGCGCCTACGCCAGGACGAGCTGTCCAACGCGCGGGATGCCAAGGCTTTGGGTGAGCGATGGCGGTCCCTGCAAATCGAAGTGAAACAACAGGCGCTGCGCAGCGTGGCCGGCAGTTACGTGAGGATTCCTCTTGGTGAGGATCTGGTTCCCGTTGCGGATCAGCTGCTCCAACGCACGAATCTCGAGCAGCTGGATGACGAACTGCCCGATCCCCAGTCGATGCTGTCATCACTGGTTCTAGATCAGCCCGTGCTGGTGGATGGCCAGTTGCTGCCCTCTGATGACCCCAGGGCGTTGATGCAACTGGAAACGTTGATCAGCAACTGGCTGGTGCGTACCGCTGAAATCATCGGCTCCGAGCTCCTTGGGGTCTGTGGTAACTGGCCGGAGCTGCGTCGGTACCTGCTTCAACAGGATCTGCTCTCCACCAGGGAACTGGAACGGTTGCGCAATCAGCTCAACAGTCAGTCGCGCTGGCAGGACTGGGTTGAGCGACCGATCCGACTTTATGAAAGTCGCCGTTTGCTCTTTCAACTCAAATCTGGACGAATTGAACCGCTCCTGCTCACGGAACCCCGTGATCAGGAGCTGAGACAGCTTCGCTGGTGGCAGCAGCAGGTGGCACTGCTCGTGGAAGCACGCGATGCCCTCGCTCCACAGGTCCAGGCCTTGGTGCGTCGCATCGGCGATCTGATGGTCGTGCTTCTCACCCAGGTCGTGGGCCGTGCCATCGGTCTGATCGGCCGTGGCATTGCTCAAGGCATGGGACGCAGCCTTGGGCGCGGTTAAGACACTTCCGAAATTCGGAGTGGTTGCACGTCAGAATGCAGCGCTGGTTTCCGGATCCATGGTCACGTTCCTGCTGCGTTCCGCCATCGCGGTGCTGTCTTTCTGTTTGATCGTGCTGCCGGTGCAGGCCGCACGCGACACGGACAGTTACGACGGCAATATCTTTGCGCTGTACGCCGGCAATGGTTCTCTCGTCCCCCCTGCAGTCAGCCTGGCTGAATCTCAAGCAGCAGGACGCACCAGCGTCATCGTTTACTACCTCGATGACAGCAGCACGAGCAAGACCTTCTCCGGTGCCGTCTCGGAACTGCAACGGGTGTGGGGGAACAGCGTTGATCTCTTGCCTTTGACCACGGATGCGCTGCAGGGACGGTCGACCAGCGACCCCAGCGACCCTGCCCATTACTGGAAAGGCACCATTCCACAGGTGGTCGTGCTCGATGGAGCGGGCAAGCTGCATCTGGATGCGGATGGTCAGGTTCCCCTGGAAATCATCAACGCAGCAGTCAGTGAAGCCACCGGTCTTCCTGCTCCAACCCAGGGAAGCATCAGCATGAGTTTCAACGAACTCAACACCGAGGTGATCTCCCGCTGATCCCACCCCAAGAACGCTTTACGCTGCGCGCCAACAAGTCCAGCTGCAAGCCAGCGTTTCCATGTGCGTTCTGCTCCTGATCCTTCTGCTGTTTGGACTCAGCGTGCTGTGGATTGAAGCGAGGCACAGGCTGAGGCCCTCGTCTCCCCTCACGCTCCGCCAGATGGACTGGAGCGTGAACAAGGGCAGTGGCGACCTTGAGCTCTCCGGTTGGCTGGAGATCGCCAACCCCCATCAAAGGATGGAGATCTTCGTCCCTGAACTGGAGGTCAAGCCGGTGTTGATCGGCAGCAGTGATCTCAGCGACATCGTGATCAGCACCAAGGTCACACCGCATCACCCAGACGAAGAAACCCGACCGGACGGCTACTGGCCCGCTTACATCGTGAAGGGTCACAAGCGCACCAGCATTCAGGTCAGCGTCAGCCTCAGCGGCCGCGATGGCATCGACGTGTCCAGCCGGGTCGACACCGTCTGGATGGAAGTGCACTGGGTCAACTACGGCCCCTTCGGCCGCTTGTCTCGCCGCGAAGGGGTGGTTGTTCCCCTGCGTCGACCTGCAGTGCTGCAGCAGGAGGCCGCAACGTTCCGATCCGGCGATGGCTGTTCGGTGCTCCCGTTGAAAACCCATCTGCTCGGACCGCTCGACAACACCATCGACGTGTTGCGTCACTACGCCGGCGATCTCGTGCAATCCGGAGACATCCTCACCATCGGTGAAACGCCGGTTGCGGTGATCCAAGGGCGTTACACCCATCCATCCATGGTGCACCCCAGCTGGATTGCGAGGCTGCTCTGCCGGGTGTTCCACCCCACCAGCAGCCTTGCGACGGCCTGCGGTTTACAGACGCTGATCGATCAGGTGGGACCCACCCGAGTGATCCTGGCGTGGTCAATCGGCCTGGCCCTCAAACTGATCGGTCTTAAAGGCTGGTTTTATCGCCTGGCTGGCGATCAGGCACGTCTGATTGATGACATCACCGGCACCACACCTCCCTATGACCAGACGATCGTGCTCGGTCCGCAGGCTCCCAAGCAGCTTTGCGAGGAGGCTGCGGCGTCCCTGGGTGTCTCCGTGGCCATCGTTGATGTGAATGACCTGGGCCGCGTGAAGGTGCTGGCGTCGAGCGCCGGCTGTGATGAGGAGCTGTTGCATCGGGCACTGCGCCCGAACCCGGCCGGCAACGCCAATGAGCGCACTCCCCTGGTATTGGTTCGACCCGTCTGAATCTCAGCAGACGAAAGTCAGCGATACATTGAGAGGGTGGTTGAGGGCTGCCGTGGCACCGACAGCGGGATACCGGCTCCGAGTCGAGTCCCTCAAAACCAGCCATCTGGCTCAATTGCCTAACGCACAGCCAGCCCCCTACGGACTGAACGCCAACAGTCTGCAGGGATTGATTGTTCAATCCTGGTTCAGTCGTTTTGACGATTGGTTGCCAGAACCTCTCAATGCACGACTGACACGTGCCCTGGCTTTGATCGAATCCGGCGCAGAGTCGTTGGACAGAGTCGAAGCACTGGCATTGATGCGACCGGGCAACCGTCGTCAGACCTGCTGGCATCTCGATCTGCTCGCGTTGGCATCTCCGCGTCACTTCAGCCGGCAACAGGGTCTGAGACTGCTGATTCAAGAAGCTCTCAATGATCAAACTGCACGCAACCACAGCTGGTTGGTGCGTTGCGATTCACAGGACAGGCCGCAATTGGATGTGCTGCGGGAGATGGGCTTCCAACCGCTCCGCCGTGCCCGGGTCTGGGACGCACCCATGGCTGATGCCAACGGCGTGGCAGCTCCGAACTGCGCATCGGCGATGCCGGCAGGGCTTGTCTGGTGCGATCTCACCCGAGAGAACGTTCGGCAACTGCTCGCCCTAGAACAGGCCAGCATCAGTCCCCAGCACCGACAGATTCTGGATCGTCAGTGGAGTGACCTGCTCGATCTGCGTGGAGGAGGCTCCAAGATGCTGATGGCCGAACGGGATGGAACCCGACAGGTCATCGCGGGGCTGATTCAACGTCCCTGGGGAATGGACGCCCCTCGACTGGAATTGATGCGTGGCCTGGCGTGGGATGAGCGGATCAGAGCTGCCATGCCCATGGCTCTTGGACTTCTCCAGCAACAGCGGCCCACGCCCTCGTTGCTGGTGACAGACGACGATCAGTCGCTTGGCGAATTACTGGAAGGTCTGGGTTGGAGGCCTGGTGGTCTTGAGGTGATGCTGGGGCGCAGCGTGTGGCGGCGTGTCAGTCAGCGCAACCTCGGGGGTATTCGTCCACTGGAATCGATGCTTGGCCGTCTGCAGCCTCAACATCCCCCCTTACCCACGCCAACTCTGGCGCCCAGGCGGTGAGCGTGAGTCCACAACCACGATCCGTATTGAGCCTGGATGTCGGTCGGAAGCGCATCGGTCTGGCCGGCTGCGATGCGCTTGGGCTGACAGTGACGCCCATCACGGCGCTTCGACGAGGGGCGTTCGAAGACGATCGAAGCCAGATCACCCGACTTTGCAACCAACGACAGGTTTCAGCGTTGGTGGTGGGCCTTCCACTCGATGATCGGGGGGAACCCACTGTGCAGGCTCGACACTGCAGACGCTACGGACTGCGACTGGCCCAAACGCTCGCCTTACCGCTGGCTTTTGTGAATGAACACAGCAGCAGCTGGGCTGCCGGAGAACGCCACCAGCTGCATGGTGATCGCAGCGGGCGGCTCGATAGTGCTGCCGCAGCATTGCTGCTGGAACAGTGGTTAGTGGAGGGACCGGAGCCACAACCAGTCGAGGCTGCGCCTGCCCAGCGTGGCGAGAAGGATGCTGATGCAGGATCCTGTTCTGAAACCACTCCAGCGCCATGAGCTCCAGCGGACCTGCTTCCAGCGGCGAGGTGCCCACCGTTCTCGTCAAGGACCGCGACGGGCGCGATCTCCTCTGCTTTCTTGAGCAGCTGATTCCCCTCGACGGCACCGACTACGCCCTGCTGACTCCGGTGGATACACCGGTCTGCCTGTTCCGCTTGCGTGATGGGGACGATCCAGAACTGATCGACAGCATCACCAGCAGCGAACCGATTCTCTCGGTCGCGGATGTGGTGCTTCAGGAGCACGATCTCACCCTCGTGCGGTCTGCCGTCACCCTCACCGTGAGCGGCGAACTCGATGAGCCGGATCCGGAGGATCTCGAGGACGAGGACGGTGACGATGAATCGGAAACCTATGAACTGCTGGTGAGCTTCCTCGTTGATGAACAGGAGTACGGGCTTTACATCCCCCTGGATCCGTTCTTCGTGGTGGCGCGCATGGAAGACGGTTCCGCGGTGTTGGTGGAAGGCGAGGATTTCGATCGGATCCAACCCCGCATCGAAGCCGAACTCGACGAGCGTGAGCTGTCTGAGTGATGCACCGTCACTGGCTGCGACCTGACTGGGACCCGGGCCTCACCCTGGCCCACCTGCCCCTCGAACCACTTCTGGGACGTGGGATTCGGGTGATGCTGCTCGATGTCGATCGCACCTTGCTGCCCGGCCGAGATGTGGAACTTCCCGAGGCCATGCAGCGCTGGGTGAATGACGCTTCACGGCACCTGCATCTCCACCTGATCAGTAACAACCCATCCAGAGCTCGGGTTCAAGCGGTTGCGGAACAGATGAACGTTCCCTTCACCTGTGCGGCATCCAAACCGCGTCGTGGGGCGATCCTGCAGGTGATCAATCAGCTGTCTCCTCCCCCGACGCAGATCGCCATGGTGGGTGATCGTGTGTTCACCGACGTGCTGGCCGGCAACCGTCTGGGGCTTTACACCGTGCTGGTGCGACCACCACGACAGGATGGCTCAGCCTGCAGCAACGATCGTGTGCAGCAGTTTGAGCGCCGCCTCGCCCGTTGGCTCGGTGCAGGGGGGGCATGACGCTCAGAGTTGTGAAAGTGGGCACCAGCTTGCTGCGCGAGCGCCCTGAAGCATCCACGGCGGAAGCGATTTCCAAGCTTTCAGCCAGCCTTGCTGAATGCATGGCGGGGGGAGACCGTCTTGTGCTCGTCTCATCCGGGGCGGTCGGGTTGGGCTGTCAACGGTTGGGCATGGAGCGTCGCCCCGTGAGCCTGACGGGTCTTCAGGCCGCAGCCGCAATCGGCCAGGGGCATCTGATGAGTCTGTACGAGGAGGCTCTGGCCCAGCATTCAATTCCGGTGGCACAGGTGTTGCTGACCCGGGCTGATCTGGCAGACCGACGCAGCTATCGCAGTGCCTCAGCAACGCTCCATCAGCTGCTCGAATGGGGTGTTCTGCCGATCGTCAATGAAAACGACACGGTGTCATCCGTGGAACTGCGGTTTGGCGACAACGACACCCTTTCAGCACTTGTGGCAGCAGCGATCGGAGCCGATGATCTGATCCTTCTCACCGATGTGGCCAGTCTGTATTCGGCTGATCCGCGCAGTGATGCAGATGCCAGACCGATCACCGACGTGCTCCACCCATCTCAGATCGATGCGCTTGAAAAAGGCGCCGGAGATGGCGGCCGCTGGGGGACTGGCGGCATGACCACCAAGCTTGCTGCAGCCCGGATCGCAACGGCCAGTGGCATCACCGTTCACCTCGGTGATGGCCGACAACCCGAAGCATTGCAAGCGATGCTGCGCGGTGGACGCGGAGGAACTGTGTTTCACCCGCATCCACAACCGCTTGGCAACCGCAAGAGCTGGTTAGCCCACGCCCTTCGACCCAGTGGTGTTCTGACCATCGATGACGGCGCCTGCCGAGCCCTGACGCAGAAAGGTGCATCGCTGCTGCTGGTGGGCATCACAGCCCTGGATGGGGAGTTCGATGCCAACCAAGCCGTGCGTCTGGTCAACTCCGCTGGCGAGGAGGTGGCCCGGGGGCTCAGCTCCATGAACAGCACGCAACTCAGGGATCAGTTGGCCGAAGCAAGCACCGATGTCAATCACCAGGGCGGGGCCCCAGTGGTGGTTCATCGCGACGCGATGGTGCTGATGACGCCTACGATCCGCCCGTCAGCGTCTTGATTCCATGCGCTTCAGCCAGTTGGTCGCCACCCTCAAGCAGGGCGAAGCTGGGGTTCTGGATGCCGCGACCGGTCGCGACCCGGATCTTCGCGGTGCCGCATCACTCGACCGCGCACAGGCTGATCAGCTCAGCTTCCTGGAACAGGGGAATGCCCTAATCAGCAGCCTGGAGACCAGTTCTGTCGGAGCGGTTCTGATTCCCGACCAAGCAGATCTGAAGGCGTTGGCTGAACAACGTGGTCTGGCCTGGGTCGTGTGCCGTGACCCACGCCTGGCATTTGCGGAATCCCTTGAGCAACTGCATCCCAATCCCGCGCCTGCTTCAGGCATTCATCCCAGCGCCGTGATCGCCGATCGCGTGCAACTCGGCGCTGGCGTGAGCATCGCCGCCCATGTCTGCATCGGGGACGACACGCGCATCGGATCGCGCACCGTCATTCACCCGGGCGTGGTGATCTACGGAGATGTGGAGGTCGGAGAAGGTTGCGAGCTTCACGCCAATGCTGTTCTGCATCCCGGCAGTCGCGTGGGCGATCGCTGTGTGGTCCATTCCAATGCAGTGGTCGGATCCGAAGGCTTTGGCTTTGTACCGACAGCCAAGGGATGGAGAAAGATGCCGCAAACCGGTCTGGTGGTGCTGGAGGACGGCGTTGAAGTGGGATGCGGAAGCACCATTGACCGACCCTCTGTTGGCGAAACACGCATCGGTGCCGGCACAAAGATCGACAACTTGGTGCAAATCGGCCATGGCGTTGAAACCGGTCGTGGCTGTGCTCTGGCCTCCCAGGTGGGCATCGCCGGTGGTGCTCAGCTGGGCAACGGCGTGATCCTTGCGGGCCAGGTGGGAGTGGCCAACCGCGCCCGCATCGGCGACCGCGCCATCGCCAGCTCCAAGAGCGGCATCCATGGCGAAGTTGCCGCCGGAGAAGTGGTCAGCGGCTACCCAGCCATTCCCAATCGTCTCTGGCTGCGCTGTTCAGCAGCATTCGCCAAACTTCCCGATCTGAACAAACAACTGCGGGAACTCAAGAAGGAGATCAGCGCCTTGAAGAGCCAGGCCCAACCGCCTCAGTAATCTCGCAGGCTGCACCTGCATTTCTGAGATTCCATGCGTCAGCATCGCGTCGTTCTGCTGCCTGGTGACGGCATCGGACCGGAAATCACAGCAGTGGCCCGCCGTCTCCTGGATGCGGTGAGCCAACGCCACGGATTCACCCTCAGTTTTGAGGAGCATCCGATGGGGGGTGCGGCGATTGATGCCACCGGGGAGCCTCTTCCTGACAGCACCCTGGCCGCCTGTCGTGGGGCAGACGCCGTTCTGCTGGCTGCCATTGGCAGCCCACGTTTCGACACCCTTCCCAGAGAGAAGCGTCCGGAAAGCGGACTGCTGGCCCTGCGAGCAGGCATGAAATTGTTTGCCAATCTGCGGCCGGTGAAGATCGTTCCCGCCTTGATCGATGCCAGCACGCTGCGCCCGGAGGTGATCGAAGGCGTGGATCTGATGGTGGTGCGTGAACTGACCGGTGGGATCTACTTCGGACAACCGAAAGGCCGTGTTGAAGCCGATGGGGAAGAGCGCGGGTTCAACACGATGACCTACGCGAGTTCCGAAGTGGATCGCATCGCCAAAGTGGCCTTTGATCTGGCCAAGGAGCGCCGAGGCCAGCTGTGTTCAGTTGACAAGGCCAATGTGCTTGATGTCAGCCAGTTGTGGCGGGATCGGGTCGACAGGATGGCTCCGCAATACAGCGGTGTGGACGTCAGCCACATGTATGTCGACAACGCGGCCATGCAACTGGTGCGCGCTCCGCGTCAATTCGATGTGTTGCTCACCGGCAATCTGTTCGGCGACATCCTCAGCGACGAAGCAGCCATGCTCACGGGCTCCATCGGCATGCTGCCGTCTGCGTCCCTTGGCTCTGATGGCCCGGGCCTGTTCGAACCGGTTCACGGTTCTGCCCCGGACATCGCCGGTCAGGACAAGGCCAACCCGATGGCCATGGTGCTCTCTGCCGCGATGATGCTGCGCATTGGCCTGAAGGAAGCCGAGGCTGCCACCGCCCTTGAACAGGCCGTCGACCAGGTGCTGGCGTCGGGATTCCGGACCGGAGACCTGATGGCGGACGGATGCACTGCGCTCGGCTGTGAAGCCATGGGTGAAGCCCTGCTGAAGGCTCTGGCTTCGTAACAGCCATTGCAAACGCCGGCCCCATCGCATGGGCGGAGGGCCGGCGACCTGGCAAACTCGCCTGGTTCAGTCTCCCTGCGTCGATGTCGAAACGCCATCCCGTTGTCGCCGTTACTGGTTCTTCCGGTGCCGGTACCAGCACCGTGAAACGGGCTTTCGAGCACATCTTCGCTCGTGAGAACATCACCCCCGCCGTGGTCGAAGGCGACAGCTACCACCGCTTCGAGCGGATGGCCATGAAAGAGGCAATGGCTGACGCTCTTGCCAAGGGTGAGAACTTCTCCCATTTCGGCCCCGAAGCCAACCTCTTCGACAAGCTCGAAGAGCTGTTCCGCGTCTACGGCGAAACCGGTGGTGGCCAGAAGCGCTACTACCTGCACAGCGTTGAAGAGGCTGCAGAGCACAACGCCCGTTTGGGTGTGAATCTCGAGCCTGGACAGTTCACCCCCTGGGAAGAGATCCCCGGTGGTACTGACGTGCTGTTCTACGAGGGCCTGCACGGCGGTGTGAAGGGCGACAGCTACGACGTGGCTGCCCTGGCCGACCTGCTGGTGGGTGTGGTGCCCATCACCAACCTCGAGTGGATTCAGAAGATCCATCGCGACAACGCCGAACGTGGATATTCAGCGGAAGCGATCGTGGACACGATCCTGCGTCGCATGCCGGATTACATCAATCACATCTGCCCGCAGTTCAGTCAGACCGACATCAATTTCCAGCGTGTTCCCACGGTGGACACCTCTAACCCCTTCATCTGCCGGAACATCCCGTCTCCGGATGAAAGCTTCGTGATCATCCACTTCCGCAAGGGTGCCCGCGAAAAGTGGGGGATTGATTTCACCTACCTGCTGAGCATGATCCACGATTCCTTCATGTCCAGCCCCACCAGCATCGTTGTGAATGGCGGAAAGATGGGATTCGCCATGGAACTGATTCTCACTCCGATCATTCACCGCATGATCGAAGAGAAAAACAAGCTGGCTTGATCATTCGTCCTGATCACAAACCGCAAACGGTCCTATCGTGGGTCCATCTGATCAATCAGGTGGGCCCATTTCTGTGTCACCACCCTCCTTCGTGATAGCGGGAGCCGGCGGCAACGCCAGCCTCACCCCGCGCTGGGATCGGGTGGACAGCCGCACATTGATTGCACTGGCCCGGAAAATTTATTTTCAACATCTCAGTGAATCGGGCCAATCTCTAGAACCCTGTGGCGTTGTGGTGAACATTCAGCACAACGATGGCCGAGTGGTGTTTGAAGCTCCCACCCTGCTTCCCGATGAACAGTTCATCAGTGCCGATCTGATCGGACGTCGGCTGAGACGCCCCCGTCAACTGAAAGACCGGCTCCGTGGAGCTGGAATGTGACCGCAACACTCGTACTGATCCTGCTTCTAGGCGGTGCCTGTGTGGGGAGTTTCATCAATGTGGTCGTCTGGCGCTTGCCCCGAGAAGAGTCGGTGGTGTGGCCCGGCAGTCATTGCCCCCATTGCGGCCATTGCATTCGCTGGCACGACAATCTGCCTGTGCTGGGCTGGATGATCCTGCGCGGTCGCTGCCGCGATTGCCATCAGCCCATTGCTGGCCGTTACCCGCTGGTGGAGGCATTCACGGCGGGCATTTGGCTCAGCGCCGGCTGGGCCGTGGGCCTTGATGCACCCAGTGCAGCCGGACTGCCGGCGACCTTGACCCTGGGCACCGGCGTGGTGCTGGCCAGCCTGCTGCTGCCGCTGGTGCTGATCGATATCGATCACCTCTGGCTGCCGGAACCGCTCTGCCGCACTGGCGTGATTCTTGGTTGGCTTGCCACGGCGTTGATGGTGACAGCCACAGTGCTCCCCGCATCCACCCTGCTCCATCACCTGATTGCAGCCGCAGCGGGTTTGGTGATTCTTGAGTCCCTCAGCGCTCTGGCTGAGCGCCTGGTAGGCCAACCGGCCCTCGGACTGGGTGACGCCAAACTCGCTGCGATGGCAGGGGCCTGGCTTGGGCTGGCAGGGCTTGGCATGGCCATGGGCATCGCCGTGATGACGGGTGCCCTGTTTGGCAGCATCGGCAGAATCAGCGGGCGCTTGAAGCCGAAACAACCCTTTCCCTTCGGACCATTCATCGCTCTGGGGATCTGGTTGGTCTGGCTGACGGGTCCTCAGTGGTGGTGGCAGAACTGGCTGATGCTTCTCCAGTTCTGACGCTTCTTCAAGCCTGACGGTGCATGCGGTCGTCCGCAGGCTTGGAACCCCCGTTTTGTGCTGTTGAATACCGGTCGTCGCAAGACCCCTAAGATGGAGTGAGGTTCTTGCCTTCCACTGGGGTGGATCGATCTTCGGACCATGAACAGGTGGATGTTGGCCAAGACCCCCTGCGATCACTGAGTTCGCAGGCCACGCGTGAGGAGTGAAAGGCCTTGAGTCTGTTCGACTGGTTCGCTGACCGCCGCAAGGGTCAGTCCGTGGTCAAGGTCAACCAAGAACCGGAAGACGGCGACGGGCTGTGGAGCAAATGTCCTGAATGCGGACAGGTTGTATATCGCAAGGACTTGTTGGCCAATGCCAGCGTCTGCAGCAACTGCGGCTACCACCACCGCATCTTCAGTGCGGAACGCATTGCGGTGATTGCCGATGAAGGCAGTTTCGAAGCTCTTGATGAAGGTCTCACCCCCACCGACCCACTGGGCTTCAAAGACCGTCGCGCCTACGCCGATCGCCTGAGAGAGACGCAGGCCGGAACGGGCTTGCGTGATGGTGTCATCACCGGCCTGTGTCGGGTCAACGACATCCCCATGGCTCTCGCCGTGATGGATTTCCGCTTCATGGGCGGATCCATGGGTTCGGTCGTTGGCGAGAAGATCACGCGCCTGATCGAAATCGCCACTGCCGAACGCCTTCCTCTGCTGATCGTGTGTGCCTCCGGTGGGGCCCGCATGCAGGAAGGCATGCTCAGCCTGATGCAGATGGCGAAAATTTCAGGAGCTCTCGAGCGTCATCGTGAGGCCGGCGTCCTTTACATGCCTCTGCTCACCCATCCGACCACCGGTGGTGTCACCGCCAGTTTCGCCATGCTTGGAGATCTGATCCTTGCCGAGCCGAAGGCGTTGATCGGTTTCGCCGGGCGGCGGGTGATCGAGCAAACGCTGCGAGAGAAGCTGCCAGACAATTTTCAGACAGCTGAGTATCTCCAGGATCACGGTTTCGTCGACACGATCGTTCCCCGAACGCAGCTGAAATCCACCCTGACCTCCCTGCTCAAGCTGCACGGTTGTCGACCTGCGGTGACTGCTCAGCCGTGATCGAACAAGTCCTCCGTCCCATCCGTCGCCTGCTCCTCTGGGTGCTGCTTCCCCTGCTGCTCACCCTCCAGGGCTCGCCAGCTCTTGCAGGGCCTGTGGACTGGAGAGAAGTGCCATCCACAGGCGACGGGCAGCAATGGTGGGATGCGGGAAGCGTGCGACGCACCCGCAATGACACCGTCAGCGTCCTGAGTCGCTACAGCCTGCGCACCGAGGATGACTCGCCAGCTCTCGGCACCCTTGTGGTGATGGAGATCGATTGCGATCAAACGCTGTACCGCGACATTCAAAAGAATGGGCTGCCCAGGTTTCGCGCTGAGTGGGAAGCACCCGCCAATGATGATCTGATCAGCGAAGTCATCCAGGCGGTCTGCAGCTCCGGCCTGGCCTGACCCACTTATCCACGACACAGCACTCGCGTTCACCATGCCTTTCAGCCCGTCATCCAGCACTCCCATCGGGGTGGCGATCGCCGGGCTTGGCTTCGGCGAAGCCGTTCACCTGCCAGCACTGGCCGCCAATCCCGCTCTCGAAGCCGTCGCTCTGTGGCATCCGCGCCAAGAACGCCTGGATGCGGCCTGTGCCAGTTCAGGACTCAAGGGCCACACCGACTGGGACGCGCTGCTGGCCGATCCAGCCGTTGACGCGGTGATCATCGCCACACCACCGCAGCCGCGTCATCCGCTGGCTCTACAAGCCCTGCAAGCGGGAAAGCACCTGCTGCTGGAAAAACCCGTGGCCTTGGATGCTCAACAGGTGGCGGAGCTTCAACGGGAAGCGATCCAACGCCGTTTAAGCGTTGCCGTTGATTTTGAATACCGAGCGGTTCCCCTCTTTCAACAGGCGGCACGCCTGCTGCAAGACGGAGCTGTGGGAACGCCGTGGTTGGTGAAAATGGATTGGCTGATGAGCAGCCGTGCCAACCCCAATCGTGCCTGGAGCTGGTACTCCCAGGCTGATCAGGGTGGTGGTGTGATCGGAGCACTGGGAACGCATGCCTTCGACACCCTGGCCTGGTTGGTGGGGCCGGTTCAACAGCTGCAAACCATCACGCGCACGGCCATCGCTGAGCGACCGGATGCACAGGGCCAACTGCGTACCGTCGATGCTGATGACATTGCACTGATCAACGCCGAGCTGTCGACCCATCAGGGCGGAACGGTGGCGGCACAAATTGCCTTGGCATCCGTGGCACGCAACGGTCGTGGTTGCTGGCTCGAGATCTATGGATCCGAAGGAACGCTCGTGCTCGGCAGTGACAACCAGAAGGATTACGTGCACGGCTTCTCGCTCACCTTGCATCGCGACGGCGAATCAACACGCAGCATCCAGGCCGATGAGGATCTCCGTTTTGCCACGACATGGAGCGACGGACGCGTCGCTCCCGTCTCCCGACTGCAGGGCTGGTGGGCCGAAAGCATCGCTCGCGGCAATCCCATGGTTCCGGGACTGGCCGAAGGCCTGATCAGCCAGCAAGCCTGTGATCGCGCACTTCAGATTGCAGGAACCAGCGCCTGAGCCGCCGGATCCATCAGGGAGAGTTGCCGCTCCAACGAACGCACTGTTAACTAGATCACAGCAATCGGTGGTCTTCGCTGAAAACGGCCCGAATCCCAGGCAACCAGCGGCGGATGCCGGTTCCGCCCGAGCAACCGTCCAACGTGACATATTGAGCTTGTCACAGGTAAAGTCCCTGCTCTACGGACCTTGAGTCCGCTAGGGCTCTCTTTTGGACTTTTTCTATGGCGCTCGTTCCGCTTCGGCTCCTGCTCGACCACGCCGCCGAGAACGGCTACGGCATTCCTGCGTTCAACGTGAACAACCTGGAGCAGGTCCAGTCGATCATGGAAGCGGCCTACGAGACCGACAGCCCTGTGATCCTGCAGGCCTCCCGTGGTGCTCGCACCTATGCCGGTGAGAACTTCCTGCGCCACCTGATCCTGGCCGCGGTTGAGACCTACCCGGACATCCCTGTGGTGATGCACCAGGACCACGGCAACAGCCCTGCCACCTGCTTCGGTGCTGCTGCCAACGGCTTCACTTCCGTGATGATGGACGGCTCCCTCGAGGCCGACGCCAAGACCCCTGCTAGCTACGACTACAACGTCAACGTCACCAAGGAAGTGGTGGATGTGGCCCACGCCATTGGCGTGAGCGTTGAAGGTGAGCTGGGTTGCCTGGGCTCCCTGGAAACCGGCAAGGGTGAAGCTGAAGACGGCCACGGTTTCGAGGGCGAGCTGTCCAAAGACCAGCTGCTCACCGACCCCGCTGAGGCTGCCGACTTCGTCGCCAAGACCAAGGTTGATGCTCTGGCCATTGCCATCGGCACCAGCCACGGCGCCTACAAGTTCACCCGCAAGCCCACCGGCGAAGTGCTCGCCATCAGCCGGATCGCTGAAATCCACAAAGCCATCCCCAACACCCACCTGGTGATGCACGGCTCCTCCTCCGTTCCCCAGGAATGGCTGGAAATGATCAACAAGTACGGCGGTGCCATTCCTGAGACCTACGGCGTTCCCGTCGAAGAAATCCAGGAAGGCATCCGCAACGGTGTGCGCAAGGTGAACATCGACACCGACAACCGTCTGGCTTTCACCGCCGCAGTGCGCGAGGCCGCCATGGCTGATCCTGCCAACTTCGACCCCCGCCACTTCAACAAGCCGGCTCGGAAGTACATGAAGCAGGTCTGCCTGGATCGCTACCAGCAATTTTGGGCTGCTGGCAACGCCAGCAAGATCAAGCAGCGTGACATCAACTACTACGCCGGTCTGTACGCCAAGGGCGAACTGGACCCCAAGACTGCTGTTGCTGCCTGATCATCAGGATCGAACAACTGATTCAAAGGGGGCCCGAAGGCCCCCTTTTTTATGGCTGGTTGCTGGCAGGGATCATGGAATCTGGACATCCAAATCCATTCGATTATTGCCGCGATGGTTCTCCGCTTCGATCACGATCTCCTCGGGGTCTGCGATCACTGTGATCACCTGTTTTCCCGTTGGAAGGGGCAATGGCAAGGTGAATTCCTCATCATCACCTGCACTCAACCAGGGGATCCGGATGTAACGACGTGTGCTGTACCGGTCATTAATAACAACGGCTACACCGACATCACTCACATCCATCTCGCCTGAATTCACAACGCGAAAATGAACGGATCCATTGTCATAACTCAAGTTTTCAATGGCCATATCGCTTCCGAGGGAACTGACGGACTGGAGTGGATACAACCAAAGCCGCTCCAATTGCTTGAGTCGAGTGGACGCATGTTCATGATGAAGATGTCCTCCGTAAGCCAGATCGGTGCTGCATCCATGGAGGTGCAAATGCGCACCTGGCTGCGGAACTGTGACGCGTCCTAGCTCAGGTTCGGTGTCAAAAAAACCACAGCAATCCCAGTGCATTGCACGTCCCAGATAACGGATTGGATCGATATTGTTTTCGGGTGGAAGTGGCGAGAGTCGATAGTGCTGCAACATGTCGTAGATGCTTTGACCTGCCCTTGAAGCCCCCGCTTCACTGGTGGCAACTTTCATGTTGCGCCGCTGCTGCCCCATGCAGAGCTTGGAGGCCACGGTGATCACCAATTCATGCCAGTGGGTCAACATCCGCACCCCGTAGATGGGAGCTATCTCAAGCATCCCGGAGCGCTGTCCTTGCGCAATCGCCTCAGCCACCAGAGTTTGGAGAGGCCTGTTCTCGATGGGGCCCAGCGCATCAAGCGTCACGGGGCGACGCAGGCTAGTTGCATCCCTTGTGAAGCACACATACGGGAAGTGACCACTTCCATCACCTGGAGTAAGCCGGATGATGCTGCCGTCGTGGGCGACACAACGCCAAATGGCAGATGTCGAAACGCTGTCCTGCAGAAAGGTCAGCTCCCCGTTGTCGATGCTGGTCGTGGTGCCAAGACCCAGCACGTCGCCTTTCAGCGGAATCCGTTCCAACGGGAGATGCTCGCGCACATCCCCCTGAATCAGGTCAGACACCGTGTTCGCAATGGTGAGATCGGCCACGAGAGTCAGTTGCATTGCTCCATCGCTAGCGGCAAAGCTCGCGAAACACCACGGCTGCAACCTTGTTCAGGGCATCAGGCTGAGACGGCCACTCCTGCCATCCAGTTGCGCCAGAGCTCCCACAGGCAAGGCCTGGTTAGGGCGGCCATGTCCCACCGGCAGATTGAGCACGACGGGAATGTTCAGATCACCGAGGCGTTCCTCAAGGATCTCCTCCATCGTGAAATCACCAGGAAGGATGTCGTTCTCAGCCCAGCTAAAGCGACCGCAGCCCACACCTGCCAGGTGCTGCAACAGGCCTGCGCTGCGCCACTGAGTCAGCATCCTGTCCACCCGGTAAGGAGCTTCGCCCACGTCTTCCAACACCAGAATGGCTCCCTTTAAAGAAGGCAGCCAGGGCGTTCCGATCAGGTGGGTCGCCACTGTCAGGTTGGTCACCACAAGAGGGCCGCGTACGACCCCACCACGACACGGCTCACCCTGCAGGGGAGCCACCGGTCGCCCGGAAAGCAGATCCACCGTCCGTTGCCACTGGGCATCCATGCCGCCGCTGGATCCGTGGATCGCCCCCGGCAGGCCAGCAGCCCACTGGGCCAGTAGCAAGGAACTCATGTCGGAAAAGCCAAGACTCCACTTGGCAACTCGCGGAAAGCGAAAACCGGATTCGAGCACGCGGGCGGCCCCCCAGCCACCCCCAAGGGTGAGCACCGCATCGACGCTGGGATCACTCCAGGCCGCCGTCAGATCGTTGACCCGCTGCCGATCGGTGCCAGAGAAATAGCGCCATTGACGGGTGACAGCAGCGGGGATCTCCAGATGCCACTGCTGTTGATCACAACGGTCGCGCAACAGTTGAAGATCAATGGCGGGATCCATCCAGGTGCCAGGGTTCACAGCGCGGATGCGCGATCCAGGCTTCAGGGGTTTCAGCCTGCGCTGGACAGCCATAGCCCTAGGCGGGAGCAAGGCCGTGATGATCGTGGATGCCCCTGAAAGCAGCAGCGTCCGGCGGGTTGCCATCAGCCCAGAAGGGCTTCCAACATGCGGCGGCCGTCGGTTCCTCCCGTGGCCGGATCACAGGCCCGTTCCGGGTGGGGCATCAGGCCAAGCACAGTGCCGCTGGCATTGGTGATCCCTGCGATGTCGCGCACCGATCCATTGGGGTTGTCGCCATAGCTCAGCGCGATGGCGTCATCGTCCTGAAGCTGCTTCAGGGTGTCATCGCTGCACTGGTAGCGGCCCTCACCGTGGGCGATCGGCAGGGTCAGGGCCCCGTCGTTGTACCCCCGCATCCATGCCGTGCGTTGGCTCACGACCTTGAGGACTGCGTCTTCACAGATGAAGTGCAGATCGCTGTTCCGGGTGAGTGCACCAGGAAGGAGCCCCAGCTCCGTGAGCACCTGAAATCCGTTGCAGATGCCGAGCACGCGTCCGCCCTTGGCAGCAAAGTCGATCAGGGACTGAAGGGCTGGCGCAAAGCGGGCGATCGCACCGCAGCGCAGATAGTCGCCATAACTGAAGCCACCAGGCAGAACGATGGCGTCGAAGCCGCTTAGGTCGGTCTCTTCATGCCAGACCCGGCGGGTGCTCATGCCCAGGCATCCCTCCGTTGCCCATTGCACATCCCGATCACAGTTCGAGCCAGGAAAAACGATGACCCCGATGCTCATGACTGGCTCAGCTCCAGCGTCCAGTTTTCAATCACAGGATTGGCCAGCAAGCGGTCGCTGAGGAGTTCAAGACGACGGCGTGCCTCGGCTTCATCAGGAGCCTCCAGCTCCAGTTCCACAGCCTTACCGATACGCAGACGTTCAACACCATCAACGCCCAGGCGGGCCGAGGCGGCCCGTGCGGCTTCACCAGCTGGATCGAGAACCGATGGGCGCAGATGCACCAGAACACGGGCTTGATAAAGCGGCACGAGCACCGAGCAGGGATTGTTAAATCTTGCCAGGCCAGGTGACCGCTCTTCCGCTGACGCTTGCACGTTGAAAGCAGAGCCATTCATCCCGAGGCCTGCCCGTGCATGCACCACTGGTTCCAGCACTGATTCGTGTGGTGCCGACGCTGGTGCTGATGAGCCTGGGGCTGACCTGCAGCGTCAACGGGCAGCCGCAGCTCTCACTGCCAATGGAGTGCCGCCAGCAGAAGCAGGCCTGGCAACCCTGCCGCTATGAAAGCGAACAACCAGGGGCCCGCTGGCGGCTGGCCTTTCAAAACCACACCGTGCACTTTCGCCATGACGGCACTGGACTGATGCACATGCAGATGGGAGATCAGGCCGCCTGGACCACTGTTCAGGCGCGATGGATCGCCGAAGGCACGCTTTGCTGGAACGACGTCTGCGCACGGGGCGACATCCCCCTCGACTAGTTCGACTTCTTTTCGACGCGTTCCCGCCATCAGGCGAGTCCGCGTCACTCCCAGGACACGGTGCAGCGATAGTGGTCAATATTGGCCACATCGATTTCCCTGCATGAAGTGTCGGTAATCGTTTTGCCCTGAGGCACGCGTGACGTGGCTCTTGTGATGGCGAGATCACGGTCCACGGCTTCAACGGTGACCTGACCTGCATGGACACTCAACACGCCCAAACCGAGAAGCGCGGAAACAGCCATCAACCGGGTGAACACAAGCATCACTGGTGGTGCGGATCTCCACTGGTTAGCAACGCTCTGTCCAAAAGCACGCTCAACCCACCGATCCGGTCATCCATGGCCCTTATCAAAGCCATCACGAACCGGTTCACAGTCAACATCGTTGTGTGATTCAGTTCGATCTTTCATTCACTCACACAAATCACTCAAGCCTGAAAGGCGACATTGGCTCAGGGTCATTGCAAAAATGATGGTGTTGTGATTCTGCAGATTCTTCAAAGCGAAGGAACCGGCATAGCCCCGCAGAATCCATTCACCACCGCGAGAGTCGGTGTAGTAGCCAACATTTTTGGCCACACCGGGGCGTTGCAATGTGAAGACATCGCTGAGCCCATCGATCCATTCCAGCCTGAACGTGCCACAGGGTGCTTGTGTGCAAAGAAACTGGCGTCTGCAGGCAATGCTCTTGTTGTTGTAAAGACAGTTATTCCAGGCCTCGTGTTCCCCCAGTGAAAGCAACACCGAAACCAACAACGTCAGCATGACCTGCCCATCGGAGCGTTGATGGAACAAGTAGCGACGCTGAGATCCATCGCAGCCTGATGGCTGGTTTGTCTTTTGTGATTCCCACCAGATCAGCCGCGCTCCAGCGAGGCATTGACCGCCAACTCAAACGGCACAGCGGAGTCAGGAAGCGTGAGCAGGTGTGCTGACAAGCGACCGAGATCCTCTGGCTGGGTCATGGCTTCAGGAGCCATGGACTGAACCGCCGATGCCATGTCGGTGTTGACCCAGCCAGGACAGATCGCAGTGATGCGGATCCCCTGCTCCCAGCCTTCGTTGCGCATGGCCTGACAGAGCCCCATCAAGGCAAATTTGCTGGCGGTGTAACCCGCCAACGTTCCCTTGCAGCGCTTGCCGCTCATCGACACCAACACCTGAATCCGTCCCTGCGATGACGCCACCAGCGCTGGCCATGCGGCACGGGTCAGCAACCAGGGCCCCATCACGTTGACGCGCCAGAGCTCATCGGGCTCCCCAATCTGATCGTCACTGAATACCAGAGGAGTGCGACGCAGAATCCCGGCGCAGTGGACCACCGTGTCGAGTCCACCGAAATGGGCCAGGGTGGTTGTGATCATCCGCTCGGCATCATCAGGATCTCGGGCGTCGTAGCGGCAGGCGATCAGACGATCGCCATGCCGTTGAGGGTCAAGGTCAGTACCAACCAGCGTCTCTGGATCTCGAACGGCCAGGCACAGACGATGACCATCCGCCAACAGAGCGCGGGCCACGGCGGCACCAATCCCCCGATTCGCACCGGTGATTACTGCGGTTCGCATGCTGGCGTGTGCGTCAGGATCGCAGCATGGTCCCACTGATGGGATCTCGAAGCTCTAGAGCTGACGTTGCCGTGTCTGACTGGAAACAAGCCTTCACGGGCTGGGGACTGAGCTGGGATGGATGGCTTCACAACCGTCGAGGCGAGTGGTGGTTGCTGGCCCAGCTGATCCTGATCGCCGCCCATCTGGCGCCAACCTGGCCGTCACCGGATGGCTTCGGTGTGCACTGGCCGACTCCGCTTCGTCTGATTGGCCTAATGGTGTTGATACTGGGCCTGGCCCTGGCGCTGCAGGGATTTCTGACACTGGGGGCCAGCCTTTCGCCCCTTCCCGATCCCAAACCGGGAGCAGCGCTTGTCATGGACGGGGTCTATCGGCAGTGCCGGCATCCCCTCTATCGCGCCGTGCTGGTGTGTTCGCTCGGGGTCGTGATCGCCCTGGGAAGTGTTCTGCACCTGCTGCTTCTGCTGATGCTCTGTGGATTGCTGGTGGGCAAGGCACGACGGGAGGAGAAGGCCCTGCTGAGCATCCTTCCCTCCTATGCGACCTACCGGACGGAGACGCCTGCAATCGTTGCCCACATCCCTGGACTGGACTGGCGCGACTGATCGGCCAGCTAGAAAACCGTTTATCCGTCCTTGAAGGGATAATCATTGCCTCTAGGACTGGCACGATTTTCCGCCAGCAGGATGCTTTTGACCGCTCAGCGCCTTCCGTTCACCAACGTGATCACTGGCCTGAGCGTGGCGGCGTTTGTGGTCTCAGCAGGAGCTCTGACCCCGAGGAAAGCCGAAGCCAGACCCCAGCAACGGCAATCGTTGATGGCCTTGCTGGAGCCACAACCGATGGAAGCGGAACAGGAACCGACTTCCAAGCTGCTGCTCAGGCGCACGGATCGCCGCATTCCCAGAACGGGTGATCCCATCTGGGAGCTGATGCTGGAGATCCCCGGCGAGCCTCAGCGACGCTTCGATGCCGTCAGTGGGCGGGCCAACCGTCAGAACGCGGACCGAGACCGCATGGGCAGCCGAGCACCTCTACCCACCGGTTCCTACAGCGTCGGCGTTGTGGAACCACTGGCAGCAGGTGCTTATCCAGAACTCGGTCCGGTGTGGATCAGCATTGAGCCCAACTTCATCACCGGACGGCGGGTTTTGGGGATTCATCAAGATCCCAGCGCCGGCATCAACAACACCCAAAGCGGCACGCTCGGATGCATCGGTCTCGTGCGTAGGGCGGACATGCTTGAACTGGCCCGCCTGATCGACAGCAACGGCACCACCCAACTAGACGTGATCGATTAAGGAATCGCGCTAAGGCTGAACGTCGCAGGCGTCGAGGGTGACAGTCCAGTCAGCCTGTCGATGCCGAAGCGAGAGCGATCAGGTGGATGCGGGAGCGCATGCCATCAGAGGTTGAAGGCTGTCTTCCAGCCGGGCTGCGGCATCGGCCTGAAGACCGATCACCACCAGCTCGATGCCCGTGCCGCCTGCAGGCTGCCAAGCCAGATCCGGCGCAGCTTCGAACCAGCTGTCTAGACGCGGACCCACCATCTGAATCTGCAGCGGCAAGGACTTGCCTTCCAGCCAGACACGGCCCTTGAGCCGAATCACGCCATGCTCGCGCACAAAGTCAGGCAGCAACTGCTCCAGCTGCTGCCGCGACACGGAGCCTTCGCAACGAACCTGACCGCTGAGAGCCTCCACATGGGTGTGATCGTGATGATCGTGCCCATCACCGTGATCGTGGTGGCTGTGATCGTGGTGGCTGCTATGGCTGGGATGCTCGTGCTCGTGGTGATCAGAAACCACGTTCTTCCCATCGCTTGTGGCGTCGATTCCAAGCACCAGGCCGGGATCCAGAACGCCGCGGCTGATGGCCAGGGTTTCAGTCCCGGCTCTCAACTTCGAGGCAAGGTCCTGCCGCACAGTCTTGAGCTGATCCGGCTGGAGACGGTCGCTACGACTGATCAACACCAGATCAGCTGACGCGAGCTGGTTCTCAAATAACTCATCGATGGCGGTGAGGTGATCAAGGCTGGGGTCGTCCTGGCGCTGGCGCTCCAGAGCAGCAGGGTCTCCGACCGGGCTGCCTGCACTCAACGCCTCACCATCCACCACCGTGACCACGCCATTGACATGGACACGTTTGCGAATCTCCGGCCATTCCAAGGCCTGCAACAGCGGTCTTGGAAGCGCAAGCCCACTAGTTTCAACGACGATGCCATCCAGCTGGTCGGAACGCTGCAGCAGCGTCTCCATCGTGGGCAGAAAATCGTCCTGAACGGTGCAACAAAGACAGCCGTTGTTCAGTTCCACCAGACGCCCATCAACCTCCTCCTCAGGGCAGAACCCACAGCTGCGGATCAGATCGCCATCCAGGCCGACCGTGCCGAACTCGTTGACCATCACAGCCAGACGCTGACCACTGGTGGTGAGCAGATGGCGGAGGATTGTTGTTTTACCGGCACCAAGAAAACCGGTGATGACGGTGACAGGCAGTCGAGTCGCCATCAGCGGCAACCAAGCGATTCACGGGTGCTGACGCCACTCTTGGTGTTCACTCCATTGGCCCGGGCACAGAGCGCCTTGAGCTGAGGAAGGTCAATCACGGCATTGGTGAAATCAGCCCCTTCAATTTCAGCATCGTTGAAACGACTTTGCATCAGCATGGCGTTGGTGAAGTTGGCGTCACGCAGATCGGCGCCATCAAAACGGCTGGAGAAGGCCACAACATCTTGCAGATCGGCCTCGCGCAGATCAGCGTCCTGAAGTTGCGAGGTATTGATCACGGCTCCGCGCAGGTCAGCGGCACTGAGGTCCACCTCACGCAGATCAGCCTTGAGGAACTCCTTTTCTTTGAGGTCGCGACCATGCATGTCCTGGCTGATGTCCTGCACGGCGCGCTGGCCTCTGAGCTCAGGAGCGGTGATTGCTTCAGCCGCACCGCCATTGCTCAACAAACCCACCATCAGAACCAGGGCGATAGCCATGGACGCCACGACGCGGCGGAACAGAAAACGAGAACGAGCTAGCACGGGAGTGATATGGGATCGGTCGGCAGTTGCTGGGTGCAGTTGCCGTAACTTGAACGGTCACGTTATGGCAGACAACTGCCCAGCCACGTGCCATGGCCAAGACTCTCCGGGTGGTGGTACCGCCCCACCCCCTCATTGCCCACTGGCTGACGGTGCTGAGGCATCAGGGAACGCCGGCTCCGTTATGTCGTACGGCAATGGAAGAACTTGGCCGCTGGCTCACCTATGAGGCTTTGCGTGACTGGCTGCCTCATCGACGCGACACCGTTCAGACGCCTTTGGCCAGCACGGAGGGCACGGTGATCGAGGCAGGAGTTCCCCTGCTCGCGGTGCCGATCCTTCCGGGGGGATTGCATCTTTGGGAAGGAGCACGGCAGGTGCTTCCCAGCACTGAGCTCTGCCTTGGAGGGCTTCCTGAAGCAATTGAAACCCAGGCCGGTGTTGTGCTGCTGATCGATCAGATCAGCCTGGGGGACGAACTAATTGGATTGTTGAGATCACTGGAGCGACTCGGTGTTGAGGCACCACGCCTACGCGTAATCACCGCCCTCGCTGCCAGCCCAGGTCTGAAGCAGATCGGGGAAACCTATCCCGAGATCACCATTCACACGGCCTGCATCGATGCTGAACTGGATGAACAGCAGCGCATTCTTCCCGGGATCGGTGATCCCCTGCAACGACTGGGAATCAGAACGTCTCAGGCGCCCTAGTCTGGGAGGACTCAACGAAAGCCCATGGTGCGGCAGCAGGACTCGACCTCAGGAACCCTGGCAACTCTGGTGAGTGGTGCGGTCCTCGGGGCCGCAGGATTGGGGTGGTGGCTGCTGTCAGAAGCAGACCGCCGCAGACGACTTCGTAACCAACGCTCCATGCTCTACGCCCCGCGGATGCAGGACGGCAGCGAAGCAATCAGTGCTGGCGATCAGCCAACGGTGGAAACAGAAGGTCACCTCGAAGCCCGCGTTGAACAATTGAATGCCGCCATCGCTGATGTGCGCCGCCAGCTCGAGGATCTCGGCTCCAGGGACTGATCAGGACGGCCGGTAGGTTGTTCGAAATGGTTCGCCCAAGGGCGGAATTCAACATGCTTCGATCCGACGCCGTCACCCAAGGGATCCAACGCTCCCCGAACCGCGCCATGCTGCGCGCCGTCGGTTTTGGTGACGAAGACTTCGGCAAGCCGATCCTTGGCATCGCCAACGGCTACAGCACTATTACTCCCTGCAACGTCGGCCTCGACGATCTGTCCAAGCGTGCTGTCGAAGCAGCCCGTGCAGCAGGAGGCATGCCTCAGATGTTCGGGACCATCACCGTCAGTGATGGCATCTCGATGGGGACGGAAGGGATGAAGTACTCCCTGGTCAGCCGCGAGGTCATTGCTGATGCGATTGAAACAGCCTGCAACGGCCAGAGCATGGATGGCGTGCTGGCCGTGGGTGGCTGCGACAAGAACATGCCCGGCGCCATGCTGGCGATGGCCCGCATGAACATCCCATCCATCTTTGTGTATGGCGGCACGATCAAACCGGGAAAACTGGGCGGCTGTGATCTGACCGTGGTGAGCGCCTTCGAGGCCGTGGGTCAGCTCACCAACGGCAACATCGATGAGGAGCAGCTCACAGCGGTGGAGAAGAACGCCTGCCCAGGAGCCGGCAGCTGCGGCGGCATGTTCACTGCCAACACGATGAGTGCGGCGATCGAAACCATGGGCCTGAGCCTGCCCTACAGCTCCACCATGGCTGCGGAGGACCAGGAAAAAGCTGACAGCGCTGCACGCTCGGCGGAAGTGTTGCTCGACGCCGTGAAGGCCAACATCCGCCCCCTCGATCTGATGACGCGAGAGGCCTTTGAAAATGCCATCAGCGTGATCATGGCCGTGGGTGGATCCACCAACTCCGTGCTGCATCTGCTGGCCATCGCTCGCACAGCAGGTGTTGAGCTGAGCATTGATGACTTCGAACGCATCCGCCAACGCGTTCCTGTGTTCTGCGACCTGAAGCCCAGCGGTCAATACGTCACGGTGGATCTGCACCGCGCCGGTGGCATTCCTCAGGTGATGAAGCAGCTGCTGGATGCCGGCTTGCTGCACGGCGATTGCCGAACGATCGAAGGCAAAACGCTTAAGGAATTGCTGGCGGATGTTCCCTCCACACCGCCCGCAGACCAGGATGTGATCCGACCGATTTCCAATCCCCTCTATCAGAAGGGTCATCTAGCCATCCTCAAGGGAAACCTGGCCAGCGAGGGCAGCGTGGCCAAGATCAGCGGTGTGAAGACACCTGTGCTCACGGGGCCCGCTCGCGTGTTCGAAAGCGAGGAAACCTGCTTAGCCGCGATTCTCGATCGCCAGATCAAGCCCGGTGATGTGGTGGTGGTTCGCAATGAAGGACCCGTGGGTGGTCCGGGGATGCGGGAAATGCTCTCGCCCACCTCTGCCATTGTCGGTCAGGGGCTTGGTGAAAAGGTGGCGCTAATCACCGACGGACGCTTTAGCGGAGGCTCCTACGGACTCGTGGTCGGCCATGTGGCGCCTGAAGCTGCCGTTGGAGGCACCATTGGCCTTGTGCAAGAAGGCGACAGCATCACCGTCGATGCCAATCAACTGCTGCTGCAGCTGAACGTGGATGAGGCTGAACTTGAACGCCGGCGTGCCGCCTGGACGAAACCGACACCTCGCTACCGCACAGGCATCCTTGGCAAATACTCGAGACTTGTCGCATGTGCCAGTCGTGGTGCGACGACCGACCACTGCGACTAATCAAAACGACGACGTGAGCATGCGTCGTCGCTGCCGCTTCTGGCTGTTGCAGCCCAATTCCCTCGGAACTTGGCTGACATGGGAGCGGCTGTGCGCGAACGAGCAGAACGCAGGACCACTCCATGAGCGAGTGACCTCATCTCAACACCGTCGGTGACAGTGCTCACGGATGAGTTTCAAGACCGATGCAACAAGTTCAGGGCTGCGCGCTTGGAGGATCAGAGCGCATTCAAGGCCCATTGCAAAAGACAGATCGCAACGTGGTATCGAGAAACCCCTGGGGCGCTCCAGACCCCGTGTCGTCCCTCAGCGAGGCGCCGAGCCACGGCAGTTCAGTCAGTCCGAGAGCTTTCTTCTGTTCCTGGGGATGATGAACTCATCTGCCAGGGCAAGGGCATCACTGCCACGCTGTTCTGCGATGAGCTGCTCAACCCGGTCATCCCACCATCGAATGGTCTCGGGTTTCAGTCCCTTGCCCTCGTCGTTGCTTGGATTGTTTTCTCCGCGAGCCATCGCCGCGTTGCATCAGCCAATAGTTAAGAGAGAGAGGGTTGCAGACCGTGGCTGGTGTCGCTCGACCGTGACCGTGACCGTGACCGTGACCGTGACCAAGTGTGCGTGCCCCGTCAGCCAGCCGTCACACCACATCTAGCGTTGACTTCCCGATCTCGGGTTGGGATGATATGGATCCCCATCACCCGGCCACCGCAGGCACTATTGCTAGCGGTGGTTTTTTATTGATCCGTTCGCAGACCTCAAGCCAGCAAGGCCCTGAGTCGACGGGCCAAGGCCTCCAACGGTGCACCATCGGCAGGTGCCGAACAACGTTTGCCGCTTTCACCATCCATCCACACCGGATGCTGGCCGTGCCACAGCATCGGTCTATCGGGTTGGTCAGCCCAGGCCAACGTGAGATTGAGTTCCACACCACTCCGGTACACCTCCAGTTCGAGGTCCAGCTCACGCATGCGCTCACCTTCACCATTGCGGCACTCGATCCGACCCTGGTAGTCCTCGGGTGTGGCGTCTTCAGCTGAGAGCACAGCATGCAGATAAGGCTTGCTGCAGACGTCCGCGGCTGCGGCAATCAGCGTTTCCAACGCAGCGCACGGTCCGAGCTCAGAAGGCATCAATGGAACGCAACAACATCCGAATGGGGCCCGCTTTGTAGCCGGGGTTGGCCTGGCCATCATCACCAAAACGGGAATGAAGCAGCTGCAAACGGGTAATGCAGGACGGGTCGAAACGCACGGGCAAGCTGACCGGACTGGCCCTCACCACAGGCCGGAGCTGTTCAAAAGGAATGTCGACCACGGTGGTCGACGATGGCTGCGTCGCGACCGTGGTCACCCAACGCAAACCCCCAGGGATCAGCTCGGTGAGTCCAAGCACCCCGTCCCGGCAGGCCACAGCCACCTTGAAACTGCGGCCCTCTCCATCGAGGGTCAAGCGCAAACCGTTGAAACCACTGAGATCCAGGGGCGGACGAAACACGGGTGATCGGCAACTGACGAAACCACCGCCTTCACTCACCACCTCGCCTTCGAGCATCAGCCCCTGGTCCGTGACACGACACCCGGCTCGGCTCGCCCCACCCATGATCGTGTCGTTGAGACTGGCCCACTCTCGAAATCCTTGACCGGCAACAACCGTTCTGATCTCAGGCGCGGGCTGGGAGGGGGGAATCGTCAAAGCCCTTGGGAAGCAGCCTGATCAGCAAGCACAAGAATCTCTGATCCTGGCTGCACCAGCTTGGCAGGTGTGCGTTCCGGAGACTCCTCGGGGTCGAGCAGACGCGACAACGCCTGACGTTTGCCTTCGCCACTCACCAGAAACACCACCTGACGAGCAGCACTGAGGACGGGTGCGGTCAACGTGATCCGATCCAGTCCTTTGCCACGACCGATGGTGGTCCAGCGATCGCAGACCGCAGGTGCCTCCGTGCCAGGAAACAAGGACGCGGTATGTCCATCATCCCCAAGACCCAGAAGCATGAGGTCGAAGACGGGCGGTTGCCCGTCACAGAGGGTACCCAGTAGATCCGAGAAAGCATCTGCACTGGCTTCTGCCGACGGCAGTGACGTGGTTGGCACCGGATGAAAACAGGCTTTTGCTCCAGGCTGTCCCGCTATCAGCAGAGTTTGACGGAGCATGCGGGCATTGCTGGATTCGTCGTCAGCAGCCACCCAGCGTTCATCGCCGAGCAGCACATCCACCCGATCCCAAGGAAGGTGCTCTTGAGCGAGCAAAGCGTAGGCCTGCGCTGGAGTGGTTCCACCGGACAGGGCCACCTGAGCCCTGTCACGCTGATCCAGAGCAAGGTCGATGGCAGCACCAATGTGCTCGGCAGCGCGCCGGGCAAGTGCATCTTTGGAATTGGCGCGTTCAAGGCGATAGGAGCTCATCGGCCCGACCTCAGTCCAACCACTCGGTATGGAAGATGCCGTCCTTATCGACCCGCTCGTAGGTGTGAGAGCCAAAGCAATCGCGCATGGCCTGCACGAGGTTCTGGGGAAGGCGCGCAGTGCGGTAACTGTTGATGTAATCGAGGGTGTTGCTCAGACAAGGCACTGGAATACCGGCTGCGGCAGCGCCCGCAACAATCTTCGCCAACCCGGGAAGACGACGATTCACCTGATCGGCGAACCAAGGGTCGATCAACAGGTTGACGAGCTGAGGATCGGCGTTGAAGGCATCCTGAATGCGCTGCAGAAGACGGGCACGGATGATGCAGCCCCCCTTCCAAATCTGTGCGATCGACGGCATGTGCAAGTTGTAGTCATGCTCCGCTGACGCGATGCGCAACAGTTCCATGCCCTGGGCATAACTGGCCATGCAAGCCAGAACCATGGCATCCATCAGAAGTGCCATGCCATCAGCTGGAGTGCCCATATCAAAGGGCTGGATGACGGGCCCCTGAAGGATCGATTCGGCCTTGATGCGTTGACCCTTCATGGAGCTCATCACCCGACCATTGAGTGCGGCATAGATCGTTGGGACGGAAGCCCCCATCTGCAGCGCACTCACCACGGTCCAAAGCCCCGTTCCTTTCTGACCGGCCTTGTCCTGAATCTTCTCGACTAGATCGGCTCCATCCTCGGGATCTTTGGTGCGCAGACAAACCTCCGTGATCTCCACCAGATACGAGGCAAGCTCCTCGGTGCTGTTCCAGTGAGCGAACACATCGGCCATCTGCGTACCGGTCATGCCGCCGACCCGTTTCATCAGGTCGTACCCCTCGGCAAGGATCTGCTCGATGCCGTATTCAATGCCGTTGTGGACGGTCTTCACAAAATGACCGGAGCCACCCGGGCCGATGTAGGTGACACAAGGTCCGTCGTCGACCTGAGCCGCCATCTTGGTGACAAGGCTTTCGATCGCGTCGTAAGAGGCTTTTGTTCCACCCGGCATCATGCTCGGCCCTTCAAGCGCTCCTTTGGCGCCACCGGACACACCCATTCCGATGAAACCGAAGCTCTTGCTTTCCAGCTCGGCGACACGACGTTCGGTGTCGTGATATTCGGAATTACCTCCATCGATGAGCAGATCCCCCTGCTCCAGCAGTGGAGAGATCTGCTCGATCACAGCATCAACCGGCCCACCAGCCTTAACCATCATCAAGATGCGGCGGGGCCGCTCCAATTTATTGACGAAGTCCTGAAGATCCGTTGCACCCTGGATGTTTTTGCCGACGCCGCGACCTTTAAGAAATTCCTCCGTCTTGGCGTAGGTGCGGTTGTAGACAACGCTGGAGAACCCATTGCTCTCGGCATTGAGGACCAGGTTTTCCCCCATCACGCCGAGACCAATCAAACCGAAATGGGCCTTGGACATGGTCAGCTGAACCCTGCACTGAACACAGTGTGACCATGGCAACCGAAGTCGGCTGCAACATGGTCAATGTGTGTCAGGAATGAGGCATCAGATCGACGAGTCAGAGCGTCGAATCAAATCACGGTGCCGTCAGCAATCGAGGCGTTTTTCACCACGACGACGATGCCATTGCGGATGTAGAAGCCAAGCTCCGGACGATCCGCCTCTTCAACGTGATCCTTGTTGACGATGGTGACGTTGCGACCAATCCGGGCATTTTTATCGAGGATGGCTCGCTTCACCGTGGTGCCTTGGCCCACACCAAGAGGAATCCCGCCCCGCTCGGAGAGAACAGCCCGTTCCTCGCTGGATTCAAAGAAATCGGCACCCATCACCAGAGTGTCCTGGAGCACCACATCGGATTCGAGGCGACTACGCACACCGAGCACACAGTGGTGAACACTGCAGGACTTGAGAATCGACCCTTCACCCACAATCGAATTGGTGATCTGCGCATCCACCAACTTGCTCGGCGGCAGATAACGCGGACGGGTGTAAATGGGGAACTTCTCGTCGTAAAAACTGAAAGGTGGCTTCGGCTGCTGGGTCAGAGCAAGATTGGCTTCATAGAAAGCACCAATCGTTCCGATGTCTTCCCAGTAGTCATCGAAGACATAGCTCTGGAGCTTGTCACCGCGCGCCAGTGATGCCGGAATGACCTCCTTGCCGAAATCTTTGTGATCGGTGTTCGTGTCAAGCAGATCGAACAGCGTCTTGCGACTGAAGACATAGATGCCCATCGACGCCAGGTAAGGGCGCTCCTGGGCGGATTCGGAACTCAAGCCGAAACGGGAGGTGTCAACAGCCATTTCCCGCAGCGAGTCACCCTTGGGCTTTTCACGGAATTCCAGGATGTTGCCATCCCCATCCGTGCGCATCAGCCCGAAGGCCTCGGCTTGTGCGGGGTCGACGGGTAAGGCCGCAACGGTGAGATCAGCACCGGTCCTGCGGTGGTGCTCGATGAACCGGCTGTAGTCCATGCGGTACAGCTGATCACCGGAAAGGATCAGGTACTCATCGACGTCCCATTCCTGGAACAACCACTGGTACTTCCGAACCGCGTCAGCGGTGCCCTCAAACCAAGAGGGACTGTCGGGAGTCTGCTGAGCAGCGAGAACCTCGACGAAACCACCGCCGAAGGAATTGCTGAGATTGAAGGTTTGGCTGAGGTGCCGATTGAGTGACGCACTGTTGAACTGCGTCATCACGTACATCTTGTTGATGTCGGAATTGATGCAGTTGCTGATCGGAATATCAATCAGTCGATATTTGCCCGCCAGCGGCACAGCTGGCTTGGCCCGCATCTTGGTGAGTGGGTAGAGACGCGTCCCCGCACCTCCCCCGAGAATGATGGCCAGAACGCGCTTCATGCCGCCCCCGAAGATCGGCTTTGCGGGGCAAACCTACCGGACTTTTCCTGATCTCAGCACACCCTTGGACCAGATCAATCAAGACTGCTGGGAATCAGTTTTAGACAAGCGTCAGAGATGCCTTGTGAAGCATCAGCGATCTTGATCATCGTCCTGTGCGAGATCGAAAAGGCGCTCCACAACCAACAGCGAATTCTGACGTTCACTGCGTTGCTGAGGCGCACGCAACGCCGTTACCGGGGTGTGCAGAACTTTGTTGATGATTCCTTTGCTCAGGGCTTCAACAACCTTGCGCTCACGAGCCGAGAAATCGGGGCCCATGCGACTCAGCGCCTTCTGCAACTCTTCAGCGCGGATCGACTCCAGTGACGAGCGCAGCCTGTTGATGGTGGGTACCGCTTCGAGGCTGTCCCACCATTCAAGGAACAACCGGCTTTCCTGATCCAAAAGCCCTTGTGCTTCACGCGCGACCTGCTGACGAGCTTCCTGGTTGCGCTCGACAACCTCCTTGAGGTCGTCAACGTCGAAGGACTCGACACCGGTGATTCCCTCCACATCCGCGGCGATGTTGCGGGGAACGCCAATATCAATCAGACGCAGGGAACTGCGGCGGTTCAGACGTTGCAGGCGGGCAGCGTCGATGATCGGGTCATCAGCAGCCGTGCTGGTGAAGACCAGCGAACAGGTGCTCAGACAGTGATCCAAATCCTCAAGAGGACGACACTGCACAGGGAGATCGGGGAAATCCGCTGCAAGGGCTTCAGCGCGAGACACGGTTCGGTTCAGAACCACAACACCTGACGCGCCTTTGGCCTTCAGGTGTTGCAGGAGCAGGCGACTCATCCGGCCTGCACCGACCACTGCCACCTGCTCATCTTCGAGGGTGACGAGATCATCAACACCTCGGCTCTGACCGAGTTTCAGCTGGGCCAGCTCAACGGCCGCTGAACTGATCGACACCGCACCGGTACCGAGGTTGGTTTCACTGCGAACGCGCTTGCCGGTGCTGACCGCCTGCGTCAGCAGGCGATTGAGGATGGGCCCGAGCGACTTGTGCTCCTGACCCAAGCGCATCATTTTCTTGACCTGGGAAAGGATCTGCCCCTCGCCAAGAACAAGGCTGTCAAGACCGGCAGCCACCCTGAGCAGGTGAGCGACCGCGTCTTCATGGTGGTAAGCGAACAGATGAGGTTTGAGATCTCCGGTCTCCAAACCGGAATGGCCACTCAAGAACTCTCTGACCGCTGAAATGCCGAGTTCGGGGTTGCGAACAAGGGTGTAAATCTCAAGTCGGTTGCAGGTGCTGAGGATTGATGCCTCCAGCACCTGGTCATGCCCCCGCAAATTATGCAGGGATTCCTCCATGGTCTGCTCAGGAATGCTGAGCTTCTCGCGCACTTCGACCGGTGCCGTTCGATGACTGAGGCCGACAACGGCGATA
Source organism: Synechococcus sp. NOUM97013 (assembly GCF_014279815.1). Classification (NCBI taxonomy): domain Bacteria; kingdom Bacillati; phylum Cyanobacteriota; class Cyanophyceae; order Synechococcales; family Synechococcaceae; genus Synechococcus; species Synechococcus sp. NOUM97013. The sequence goes on from NZ_CP047941.1 coordinate 1,395,138, forward strand.
TGCATAGAGGAATCCCTGGTAGTTGAACAGGAAAGGTCAGCTCAGAGCGATGCTCTGGGCGCCGTCTTTGATGTGCACGGTGTTGGTGAATCGACAAGTGTTGTCCAGGTTGCTGATCACCAGGCTGCTTGTGCGGGTGCAGTCCTTTTCGAACTTAACGCCGTTGAAGAGCAGACCATCCGTGATGCCGCTGCCAGCGAAACAAACATGCTCGCCGCAGGCCAGCTCCTCTGCTTCATAGACCTTGTCGGGATCGCTGATGCCCATCTCAGAGAGACGCTCCAGGTTGCCCTCTTTGGTCATGTCAGCCCATTCAGAGGTCTGAGCAATCGCAGGGTCGTAAACCAGTTGACCCTGGAAGTGACCACCCAGAGCGCGCATGGCAGCGGCGGAAATCACACCTTCAGGGGCTGCACCAATGCCCATCAGGCAGTGGGTGCCGGTGCCTGCGAAACCACACGCGATGGCTGCCTGAACGTCGCCGTCGGAGATGGGCTGAATGCGAGCTCCGGTTGCACGGATTTCAGCGATCAGATCCTTGTGACGGGCACGATCCATCACCACGATGTTCAGCTCGTCGACGGGGAGACCCAGACACTCGCTGAGGATCTTGATGTTTTCAGTAGCCGATTTGCGGATGTCCACCTTGCCCTTGGCAGCCGGAGGAGCAGCCAGCTTCTTCATGTAGAAGTCCGGAGCGTTGAACAGACCGCCACGATCGGAAGCGGCGAGAACAGCCATGGAGCCGCGCTGGTTGAAGGCGCAAAGATTGGTGCCTTCGCAGGGATCAACAGCGAAATCCACGCCAGGGCCAGTTCCGGTGCCGACCTCTTCTCCGATGTAAAGCATCGGGGCTTCATCACGTTCCCCCTCACCAATCACGATGCGCCCCTGCATCTGGATCTGGTTCATGCGCTTGCGCATGGCATCGACTGCCAATGCATCTGCTTCATCCTTCAGACCTTTGCCGGAGAGCGAGGCGGAAGCGATGGCGGCCTGCTCGACGATCTCGAGAATTTCCTGAATGAGGGTCTGATCCACGGGACTCCGGATGAGGTGGGATGGGTTGGCGAGATCTCCTGGACGGGCAGTTGGCCGTCGCCGCAGTGGATCTCGACGTATGAGCGCGGCTCACTGTATCAGTGGTTGCAGGAGTCCCTAAAATCTCCCCGCAAACCGCGCATCTCATCCATGAGCACCAAGCCCCTGGTGATCTCGCCTTCGATCCTGTCGGCTGACTTCTCACGCCTCGGAGAAGAAGTGAAAGCCGTGGACGAAGCCGGTGCAGATTGGATCCATGTGGACGTGATGGACGGCCGCTTTGTTCCAAACATCACCATTGGACCGCTGATTGTTGATGCGCTGCGTCCGGTGACCCAGAAGCCTCTGGACGTTCACCTGATGATCGTTGAGCCGGAGAAGTACGTCCCTGATTTCGCCAAAGCCGGCGCCGACATCATTTCTGTTCAGGTTGAGGCCTGCCCTCATCTGCACCGCAACCTGGCCCAGATCAAGGATCTCGGCAAAATGGCTGGTGCAGTACTGAATCCCGGCACGCCTCTGGACACCCTCGAGTACTGCCTTGAGCTGTGCGATCTGGTGCTGATCATGAGCGTCAACCCAGGCTTCGGCGGGCAGAGCTTCATTGAGAACCAGGTTCAGAAGATTCGTGATCTGCGCCGCATGTGCGACGAGCGTGGTCTCGATCCCTGGATTGAAGTGGATGGCGGCATCAAAGGCGGCAATGCCTGGAAGGTGATCGAAGCTGGCGCCAACGCGATTGTGAGCGGTTCCGGCGTGTTCAACCAATCCGATTACGCAGCCGCAATCCAGGGCATTCGTGACAGCAAGTGCCCGGAGCCTGCACTGGTCTGAGCCATCGTCCGCTGACCACAACCCAGCAAGGCTCTTCCTCGGAAGAGCCTTTTTTAATGACTAGGACTTCACAAAAGTCCGTTGGCGTCAACCGTCCTGATCAGCCACATCGGCACCTGAACCGAGGTCACCATCGAGCTGTTGACCAGGCTTCCATCCGCTGGCCCAGATCTCACGGCAACGGAGATTGAGAGCCTGCGCATCCAATCCCCAGGAGGAGACCACCTTCTGAATGTCAGCTTTGATGTCTTCAGCCCCAGGAAAGTCGCCGTAACGCATCACCAATCGAGCAGCGACCGTGAGTTGCTCGGGTCCAGGATCACCCTGATGCCCCAGCAGAGCATCGACAAGATCGCGATCCGCTGCATAGAGAGGATGGGTCTGTTCGGCGTTTTCACTCATCGGAAACAGGCATCAAGGACAACGAAACGCGACGGTGAAGAGCGTCACACTGGCGGTGTCGAGCAGCCAAGCACGGGATATGCCGCCCACCTCCCGTCAGCCACGTCATCTCGTCATTGCAACGGGCATCGTGCTGATTGTGCTGCTTTTGGCGGGTGCTGCAGGGCAACAAGCCTGGAGTCGACAAACCCAGCTGACCGCACGATTCGAACAGTGCATGGAGCAAGCTCCGTTCAAACAGTCATTGAAAACGGCACAACCTGAGCATCAGCTTCAGCCAGACGATCTGCAGAGGCATTTCGATCAGTTCAACAAGATGTATGAATCGACTGGTCTACCGCCCATCTGGGATGGCCATCAGCTGGTTGCCTGGACGACGTTTCATCGCGACTCCATCCAGGTGGCGAAAGCCTGCCATCAGTCACTGAACATTGAACGGCCGCAACAACAACTACGCGGGACATACGCCAAACCTGTGTGGGATCCCGATTCAGCGATCTGGAGGAATTCCTGATTCCCCGGAAAGAAGACGGTGTTACGTCAGTCAGGAATGGACGATGCAGCAACCTGCTCAGACGTGGAATGCAAGGCTTTGGCCTGGAGTTGTTCCACAGCGGCCAAGGCTTCGTGGGCGGGCCAGCCATGCGTGTCCATCAGCTCCTTCACCAGTGAATCGGGTGTCCCCTGGATGCAGGCCCGCATCTCCGCCAAGTCGTGATGGTCTCGAGCGAGAGCATCGAGGCGCAAACCAAGGAGTTGCTGCGTTGTGGGTTGGTTCATGGACGCACTGTGAAAGACAGCGCGGTCCTCTGTGGCTGCAATTGATGCATTGCCAGAAATCGAATGAACCGAGGATGTGACCAGCCGCGATGTGCCTCAGGAGCTGCTGCGCTCTACTGGAGGCATGACAGGCGTCGCATCACCAGCATGAGAAAAGATGTACCTGGTCAAGAGGAACCAAGAAAATGGTTTCGCAGCCATCTTCTCGGTCGGGAAGTTGAACTGCAGGAGCTCTATGAGCTCAGCCTCTCCGAGCTGGACTTGCTGATGGCAGAAACGGCTGAGATCCGATCCGATCTGGAGAACCGAGCCCGTAATCACGGACGCTGGTGCACAGCCGGTTACATGCTCGAATTGGCACGCATTATTGATGCACGGCGCATGCGTGATTGAGCATCAATACAAACCAAAACAAGCCATACCTTGTTCCTTGAAAGCGCCAGAAGACAAGGGTGCAAGACTCAAAGCCCGACTTCACACATACCAACATCAACTTCAAATCACTAGTCCGACCATTGCATGGTCGAGGACAGTTTCTTGATCAATAAGGATACGCATTGGGCACGAAAAACTGCTCATTAATGGGTGGCCTGGTGTAATCACCTTTCTTCGGGCGTGGGGGCAGTTCAATCGCAGGTGGGGTCATATCTTCCCAAGGCACTTTGGCGAGCACATGCCGAAGACAGTTAAGACGTGCTCGTCGTTTGTCATCCGCTTCAACAGTGAACCAGGGAGCTTCAGGAATGTTGGTGCGGTTGAACATCTCGTCCTTCGCCCTTGAAAAATCCACCCAGCGATTGCGCGCTTCAAGGTCCATGGGGCTCAGTTTCCAACGACGGGTGGGATCGTCGATCCGGGATTGGAAGCGAACTTCCTGCTCGGTGTCACTGACCGAGAACCAATACTTCAACAGCAGAATGCCGCTTCGGACCAGCATGCGTTCAAACTTGGGCGCATCCTCCAGAAACTGCTCGACTTGTTCCGGGGTACAGAACCCCATCACCCGTTCCACGCCGGCACGGTTGTACCAACTGCGATCAAAGACAACGATCTCCCCTGCTGCAGGGAAATGTTCCACATAACGCTGGAAATACCACTGACTTTTCTGGCGTTCCGTCGGCGTTCCGAGGGCAACAACGCGGCAACCCCGTGGATTGAGTGGTTCCGTCAGCCGTTTGATCGTGCCCCCTTTTCCGGCGGCATCACGCCCTTCAAACAACACGATCATCCGGTAACCCGTGTCCCGGATCCAGTACTGCATCTTCACCAGATCCGTCTGAAGACGAACGAGTTCCGACTCGTAGAGCTTCTTGTTCAACCGCTCGGGTTTTGGTTGACCACCTTCCATCAAGTCATCCAACAGCTCAGCAGGGTGGTCGATATCGCGTTCACTGCCACCCAGGCTGTCCAGAACGTGATCGGGAACCTTCGCTACAGCCGATTCCTTGCTGGATTTGCCGTGTTTCTTGTCCTTGGCTTTGTGCTTCTGCCCCATGACCGCAGATTGTTCCTTTCCCCATTGGAGGGCCTGGATGCGTGAAGGCTCCGAGTGCGCCGGTTTTTCTCAGATTTGCGACGACCCGATCTCGGACTGGCGCATCGGCAAAGGCAAGCTGAGGCGGATGGCAAATGTGCCTGGAGTCGTACCGCCAGGTTCCGGGTACAAACACTCCAGTTGGCCGCCATGCAAACGGGCGACGTGGGCAACGATCGCCAGTCCAAGGCCGCAATGACCTTGCTGGCCGCGGGAAGAATCCAAGCGATGAAACGGTTGCAGGGCCTCAGTCCATTGCTGAACCGGCATTCCTTCCCCCTGATCCCAGACGTCGATGCAGCAGCGATCCTCGATCGCATGCAACTTGAGGATCACCGGAGATGCGCCGTAGGAGAAGGCGTTGTCAATCAAGTTGGCGACTGCGCGGCCGAGGGCAACGGGTTTCACCGAGAGACCAATCGAGGCCAACTGCAACTGCAACTGATCCGCCGGATGGCTGCTGGCCACTTCAGCCAGCAGCTGATCCAGGGGAACCTCCACGGAGGTCTCGCTGTCACCTCCCCCGGCAAACAGCAGAAACTGACCCGTGATTCTCTCCAGCGATTGCAGGTCACCAGCGCAGCGTTCGCGTTCGTCCGCTGAGAGTTGTGGCATGGAAAGCCGGAACTGAAGCCTGGTGATCGGTGCGCGGAGATCGTGGGCGATCCCGGCCAGCATCGTGGCTCGCTCACGGCGGTTCTGCGCCAGCCTCTGCACCATGGCATTGAAGCGTTGGGTGAGGCGCTGGACTTCGGGAGCTCCGCGAGCAGGTACGGCATCAGGATCCTCGCCCTCACCAACTCTGGACAGTGCCTTTTCCAAACCACGCAGGGGCGCTTCCACCTCGATGAGCAGGAACAGGCCACCGCAGATCACCCCGGCGCCCACCAGCGACAGTCCGAGCAGTGTCGGTTCAGGCGGCCAACGCATCATCGACGGCACATCCACCCGCAACCAAATCGGCTCCAGCGGGGAAATCAATTCGATCCACACCCGCCTTTCGCCCCTGGCCGCCCGATCCGGTAGCACCATCGGACAATGCGACAACCGCTGACAAAGCTGTTGCTGCAGGGCATCCGCCTGACGTTTGAAAGCTGCCGATGGAGGCAGTGAAGCAGGCTTCGGTCGCACCGCTACCTCGAGATCAAGCCCTGTCAGCTCGGCCACCAAATGGGGTGGGTAGCGCTCCAAGGCCAGTTCGGTGAGGCGCACGTTCAACGCCAGTTCTCTGCCGAGCTGAATGGTCTGCAATTGCTCCAGCTGCCGGCCAAACAGGGCTTGCAGCATCACCAGACAGAACGCTGAACTGCCAACTGCCAGTCCACCCCAGATAATCAGCGCACGCAGGCGCTTCTGCCAGGGGAGAGATGGCATCAGCAAGGAACGGAAATCAGTGATCAGCGGGATCGCGGTTGACCATCAGGCACAAAGACATACCCGTAACCCCACACTGTCTGCAGATAGCGCGGCCGCGTCGGGTCAGGCTCCACCAATTTGCGAACCCGCGACACCTGTACGTCCATGCTGCGGCTATCGGTGTCACAGCCAGGCCCCCTGGCCAACTCAATCAGCCGTTCGCGGGACAGCGGACGATGCGGATGTTGAACAAAAGCGGCCAACAAGCTGAATTCGCCGCTGGTGATCACCACAGGCTGTCCCTCGCGGATCAACGTCCGTGCAGCAAGGTCGAGCACATTCTCACCGAACACCACATCACCACCCTCGGCCAACGGCGTCCCAGCGGGGAGCGCACTGCGACGCCTCAGCACCGCTTCAATGCGGGCCGACAGCTCACGGGGAAGGAAGGGCTTAGCCAGGTAATCATCCGCTCCCTGTTCCAAACCAATGATGCGATCCACTCCATCACCACGGGCCGTGAGCATCACGACGGGAAGATCATCCCCCGCATCCCGCAGACGACGCAGCGCGGTGAGCCCGTCATCTCCCGGCATCATCAGATCGAGCACAATCAGATCAGGACGCTGAAACTCGAGGCGCGCCTCCAGCTGCTTCACATCACTGAGACTGCGAACGTCATACCCCTGATCAATTAAATACGTGCCGACCATCTGGCGCAGATCGGGATCATCGTCCACGACCCAGATCATCGACGGTTTCTTCGCCGCAGGCTTGGCTGATGAGTTGGCGGTGGAGGTCATCATTCGAGCACCCAGTTCGTCGCGTACACAGCCATGGCTTTCGGTCCATCTTGATCTTGATCCGATGGTATGAATGTCGCCACTGGATGTCTCGCAGGAAAGGACCCTGTCACAGCTGATCGAAGGACTGTCACGACTCAGACATGTCCTTCACGCCCAGCCTCCATAAGCTCAAGGAATGCTGAAGCCCTTGTCCCGGTCAAGCTGGAGCGCCATCGGCGTCATCGGAATCGAGAGCCTGTTGTTGTTATCGACCGCTGTTCTGGCGGATCCGCGGCCAGTGCAGATCTACGGGCAACGGATGGAAGCGATGTTCGTCCGGCTCGACGTCAACGGTGATGGGCGACTGGAATCCGGTGAAGTTCAGGGCCAGCCTTATCTCGAACGACGGCTGCAGCGTCGCGATTCACGCGGCTTTCTGTTGTTGGAAGATCTCAAACCCAGAAGCACCCATCCAAGCGGTGCACGCTTGCAACAACGTTTTCACCAGGCTGACCGCAATGGTGATGGGCGCATCGATCGCCATGAATGTCAGGCCATGCCCTGGCTGAGCAGAAACTTCACCAGTTTCGATCTCGATGGTGATGGGGCGCTCACACTGGCTGAGCTCTGGACCGTGCAGCGTTCTCTGGCGCCACGTCCGTAACGCCCTAGCGACGCTTGCGCCGACGGCGCGGTGTTGATGAAACCGACTTGGGGGCTCGCGTGCCGAAGGTGCGTTTGAGCGAGCGAAACAAGCGGATCACTCCTGAAACCAAGGCCAACAGAGCGCCAACCAACAGAAGTGCGACCACGATTACGACGGTCAGACCCAGCAGCCCTTCCAGCAGCTGTCCAATGCCGGCGATCAGGTCGGCGATGGCCTCACTGACCACCAACAGGCCCTCATTTTTTTGCGGCAACCAGCTCAGGAATGCCAGGGTTCCAGCCCCGAGGGCTAACAACAAAACAGCTTCCCCGAACTGCCTGCCGATCGATGGCTGACGGCGAGGCTGACGGTTCGTGAACACACGACGGGTCTTCGACACCGGGCGCAGAGGACGAAGGTTCCGAGAGCTCATGGACATTGCTGACCAGCAACGGTCAAATACGGCCGAGCAGATGCTTCCTTAGGGCAATTACAGCGAGAACGCATCAAGAGGCAAGGCGCATCGAGACATTCTGGTGATGCCTTGCGTTAGGTCAACGCTTCGCGTCCTCTTGTGAAGGATCGCTGATCGGAGCCTCTGTGCTCGATGGCTCTGCGGTCTCCTGACGACTTGGCTCAAGCTGCGGAACTGGGAGCAGCAATGCGACAAGACCAAGAGCCGCAAACGTCACTCCACCCAGAAGCGGAGCAGCCAGGCGTTTGGTCAGGGGGATGCGCTCGACAAGATCGCGCCGATGCAGTGGTTCATGCTGAATCGCTGGCCAGTCCAGTCGGACACGGGTGTCCAGTCGTAGAGCATCAAGACAGCGCACCAGATCAGCGAGTTCCGCATCATCCAGGCGAATGGACAGGGGCGGAACATCGGGCTGACCGCTGGTGAGATCCAACCGATGCTGAATGCCATCCGCCACGATTCTGACGGGATCCCCCTCCTCTCCAATGGACCGGACGACGCCTGAGAGCCGCAAACGCACGTAAGGAATTACCACACGCATCAGCGACTCCAGATGTTCGCGACGACCCTCGACTTCTGTTCCGCCGACGATCATCAACCGCCAAGACGACAGGATGCCGATGGCCTGATCACCCTGACCGGCAGACAGGTCAGGAAGTCCCTCCACCTCCAGGCGGGTCGAGGTTTGGTCATAGCGGTAGGACTGTTTCAGCATCACCGTTCAACGTTCAGGGGGTGGGGTCAAGCAGGCTGGCGCGCAGGCGATCGACTCCTTCAGGACCCGACGCCAGAGCCAAGGTGAGAACCAGTTGGCGCTGGATAGCGTCTCCGGGCTCAACGCCCAGCAAGCGTTGAATCGCACCACGGCGTGGGTTCATGCGTTCCTCGATCAAATCGCGCAGACGCTGATCGACCAGGGTCCAGCGCTCACGCGTGAGCTGTTCCGGCTCGCGACTGGACAGAAGCTGATGAAGCATCGGATAAAGCCGATCTGCCATGACGCAGAGAATCCTGATCAAAGCCTCGGTTTCCACTGCGCTGAGCTGCCCCCGACGGGTGGACCGTCGCAGCGGGTTGTGGCAACGACGTTTCCAGAGCTCAACGCGATTGGGAAAAATCGAGTCGAAGCCCAGTTGGCGTGTTGCCCACAGCATGGCCTCACCACCATTGAGATCGAGCGCCTCAACGGTGAGCAACAACAGATCCAGGCGCTCGAGCGCACGGCGGCCAAGGACGGCATCTGGCAAGGACGGATCAGGGGCCGCCTGAGCAGTGACTTCAGTCATGGCTCCAATGACAATAAAAGCAGTGTCTGACTGGGATCTGCCCAGTTACTGCAACGATTTCGCAGAACCCTTCGCAGTTCAGACCGTCGCAATACCTCTGTAGAAGCCAATGGGCCGTCCAAAGAAACCAATCCAACGACGAAAGAATGGCATCTACTTCGTCCAGCTGCACGAAGCCGGGAGACGGGTTGTAAGGAGTCTGGAGACCAGAGATCCAATCAAGGCAGCACCCAGAGCCGAACAGGCCATCAGGGAGCTTCAAGAGGCAGAAACAGGACCGAGGTGGACAGCAGATACGCCTGTCTTGGTTCCGGCAGGTGACCACCCCATTGACGAACACACCCCTGCCATCGAGACCACATGGTCTGAAGTCGCTCAATCTCAGGAAGAGATCAAGACCTTGGCTTGGATCGATCTCATAAGAGAGGCCGACAACGTCAGGAAACGAAAAGAAGGCAAGCCTTACGGCAGCTCATGGCACCGGAACATCGGGATTGCCATACGTGGCGTCCCGTTCACCCTTCAAGAAGCATCACCTCAAACGATCCGGGCATGGATCAAGGAGCTTCAAGACGCTGGCTTGTCTGGCCTCACCATCAACAACAAGTGCTCACTGTTGAGCGAAGAGGAAGCGGATCGGATGGTTGGCTGTAACTGGGGAGTGAGCCTTTGATCCATCAGAAATTGGGGGGACTCTCAGTTATTCATTTGATTGAGTGATGGGACTTGAGCCTGGAAAGGATATGGTGTTTTGATGGGGCGAGAGCCTCACAAATCACTCATAACTAATGAGGCTCTTCAACACAATCGCTACCTCTTCTCTAGTCGCGGGGGTATTTTTTATACCTGTAACTCCTGCCAAAACAGCTCCTCGCTTACTTCAATGCTCTGAACTTGCGAAGCGTTTCGCTATTGGTGACGTCAATTTTGACGAGAGTTTAAAGTGCAGTGCAGGGCAAACCGAAATGACTTATGGAAAGTATTGCTCACGCACACAAGGAATCGTTTGCACTAGGGGAAGAGGTTGGAGTTGAGAGTTTTGTAGTCATCGTCTTTTGATGACACCAAGAAACCCCCAGAGGCTTGCTCCAGGGGCATACAGAAGGGTCTCAGATTTTAGGCATCACTAGGTGCGTCGTGTCGTAACGCAAGTTGGCTTGGATTAATCCTTATCATTCCTGAGCTTTCCCTTCTGCATGTTCTTCTTCAGCTTTAGCTGCATCCCTTTCTCTTTGCTTTTCAACTTTTTGGACCTCTTCTAAAGCCTTTTCAGCTGCGATCTCTTGTTTTTTGTCATTTATCAAAGCCAACCCTTCCTTGCTTGTGATTTCATCCCAAGAAGACGGAAAGTTGTCTGCAACATCTCTGCAGGCCACCACATCGCCTCTATTGCACGAATTAATAACTTGATTCACCTCACGGCTTATGCCTGGCAAGACCGCAATGATTCCAGCAATCAACGACAAGAGAGTTCTGACTAGTCTTCCTTTAATTTTGTACTCTCGGGAAAATAAAAATGCAGTTAGAAGTGGTAAAGCAAAAACGCAGAGAACAACTCCAAGCGTAGCATTTGAGAGGGCAATAGCTCCAAAGAAAAGCGCAGTAAATAGTATTTTTTTGGTCGAATTAAATGAATTGAACATTTCAGTCTCTACTTTTGACGTAACGAATTTAATTCTATCAACTTGAGTTTAGGTTGTCCACAAAATCCGCTATTGGAGGCGTGTTATCTATAAAAAATTAAACAGGGTTTTCTTTCTCCCCACCCACTAGTTCCTTAATCTTCCTGATCTGGTTTGGTGAGGGTTCACCACAGCTAGGGCCGCCTACCCATTCACCACCATCAGGAGGCAGGGGAGGTCCACCCTTCAGGGCCACCAGGGGAGGGCCAGGGAAGCACGTTCTGGACCAGGTCATCACAACAATGACCGCATCAAGGGTCAAATCAACTGGTATGACTGGCTGATCATCAGAGACAGCATCTAGAGCACTACGACACCGTCGTAATGCGCCCTGATTCCGTTGGTACTGCATCAGGTGCTGACAGCAGGCACGGGGCGACCAAGGCCAGGGAGCAGCGGCTTAACAATCGGAGGTGCAGATGAGCCGTGTCCAGGTCTCTATTTCTGCCCATCTGTTGCGCTTTTTTCTGCGTCACCTGTGGTTAAACCGTCGTAGAACCCCACCAACCGTCGTAATAAAACCTGACCAGCACTTGACAGTTAGCCAAGGCTGCGATGATGGCAGGGTTGAGGCCTATGCGTCACCACCCTGTGGATCTTCGTCAGTTCATTCGTGATGTCCCCGACTTTCCGAAGCCGGGAATCCTGTTTCGCGACATCACGCCACTGCTGCGTGCTCCCGAGGGCTGGGCTGAGGTGATGCGTCAGTTTGATGCGATCTGTGAGCGTCTCAAACCCGATCTGATCGTTGGCATTGAATCGCGGGGATTCATTGTTGGCACCGCCATTGCGACGCGACGCAACCTCGGCTTCGTCCCCATTCGCAAGCCTGGGAAGCTGCCTGGTGAGGTTGTCGGTATCGACTATGCCCTCGAATACGGCACCGATCGGCTGGAAATCCATGCTGATGCACTTGCCGACGGCTCCAGAGTTTTACTGGTAGATGATCTCCTCGCCACCGGAGGAACAGCAGAAGCCAGCGCTCAGCTAATTGAGCGTGCCGGTGGAGAACTGCTCGGTTGTGCCTTTGTCGTAGAACTGGCTGCCCTTGAAGGTCGCAAGCGACTGCCTGAAAGCGTGGCAGTGGACGCGTTGATCACCTACGGCTGATTCACGCTGAAGCGAGCTGGGAAAGTGTTCAGGACTGGTGTTGCAGCTGCCAGTCGAGCACGTCTTGGTATTGCGTCAGGTTGAGCAAACCGAAACTCCAGAGCACCACCGGCAACGGCGCCTGTTCGAGTTCAGCCTGACGAAGCCCCAGATTGATGGCGTTGTCACTCAACCCGAGTTTCTGGTGAAGAAAGTCAATCAGCGCCCGGGATACCGCAGGTTGTGGATCACTGCTGATAACCATGCCGAAAGAATGATTGAACTCACTCTGGCAGTGAAGTGAGCAGTGTGCCCGGACCATCGGTCATCGCGGACAGGCTTAAACGACGAACCCAACCAAGGTGGGCGAGCGCGACCAACGCCACACGACGGATTGGCAGCAGCAGCGGGTGACGATTGGAGAAGAAACGAATCAGCAGATCGGTGGCAAGCAAGACACCGATGAGGTCCCATCTCCGCCGGCGCGTGTAACGACGGGGCAGTACGCGTGGCTTCAGAGCTCCATCGCGCAGCTGCTGGGTCAAATCCAACAGATCACTGACATCTCGCCAACAAAGATTCAATCCCTGACCACCAACCGGATGGCAGCGATGCCCTGATTCCCCTACCAACAGCAAGCGTTGGCGATCCAGTCGTGGTGCAAGGCTCAACTCCAGTGGGAATGCACCAGGCTGGTCCAGCAGTTCCGTAGCCGACAGTTCCTGCGGGAGAAGGGATGTGAGGGCTGTCAGGAGCTCATCGCTCTTGGACCCTGCACGGTCGCGGCACAGACTGAACGGCGCACTCCAGACGACCTGATAACGATCGTCTCCAATGGGGAGCACGGCCATCGGGCCTTCAGGACGAAACAGCTCATAGGCCGTAAACGGTTCAGCACCGCTGAGACGAACTTTGGCGGTCAGACATCCCTGTTGATAGCGATGCGACCAATGCAAAGCCCCTGAACGTTGACGCAGGGAGGAGCGCGGTCCATCAGCAGCAATCATCCAATCCTCAGGAACTAAGAAAGAGGAAGGGCTCAGCTCAATGTCGGCGACGCCGAATCGCATCGCAACCCGCGGGGACTGCGCAAGACGATCGAGCAGCAGGCGCATCAAAGGACGATGGTCCAGGATCCAACCAATGGCTTCGGCCTTGCGGTTGGCGTCTCTCAGATCATCGAGAGTGAACCAGGAGGTTTGATGGGTGGCTCGGTCATCGAGCCGCAGCGCTGAAAACGGCGTGAGATTTGCAGTCAAATCGGACCAAAGTCCTAGCCGTTGAAGCAAACGCCGAGAGGAATGCGTGATGGCGTAGGCACGACTCCGATTAAGAAGCGCTTGGCGGGGAAGTGAGTCGACTAAGTCAACGGAATGGCCTTGATGAGCCAGCCCCAGCGCCAGTAGTGCTCCGGTAGGGCCAGCTCCAATAACCCTGAAATGACTCAGACCTGTGGTGGCCAGTGAATCTCGAGCTGGAGAAGCAGTCGTCACCACAGCAGTCAAATCGTTCAGCCGATACCCAGGAGACCACGCGTGAAGGCTTCACCACCCAGGGCGAGCTCAGTGGCGAGGAGGGCAATGAAGCCGAGCATGGCCATGCGACCGTTCAGCTTCTCGGCGCGCTCGTGGAAACCCCAGCCGCTTTCAGTGTCGACCACCTCCATGCGGGGCTCAGTGGCGAAAGCATTCAGGCGGCCACCATCCTCGGTAGTGACGCTGGCACCGCGAATGGTGGGAGCGTTGGAAGGAGCCTGGGACATGATGAACCTGTCTTCTTTACACAGCTTAACACGCTTATTAAGAACTTTTACGCAACCGCATTCGGCAAAGATCCTCAAAGGCAGGACGCAGCAAGAACGGATACTCGCCGACCCAAAGTCTCAGCTCGGGCAACCAGGCATCACTCAATGCCCCGACGCGGGAAAAGTCTTTGCGTTCGCTGAGCACCAGACAACGAATCAGCACTCCGGCTCGAATGGCGGAATGGGTTTTGGCCATTGGAAAACTGACGCGACCCAGATATCCGTCTTCATCCGCCAGCTCAAGGATCATCCAGGTCCTCCGGTTCTCCACCAGCTCCAACCGGCCGTTGGCGTCTGCCTGCTCACGCTGATTCTCAACGCGCTCACGGGTGTAGGCATCGACCACCTCCCCTTCAAACAACGCAGCTGAGGGGTAACGCCGCAAGGTGGCATTGCGCCGACCCGCCTCAAGAATGGGCCCCCAGAGGATGTACAGCAGAAGCACCACACCCGCCACCAGCCATACCGATCCCCAACGGTTAAAAGACAGGCTCTGACTGATCAACAGGGTGATCACGCCGCCGATGCCTGAAATCAGAAGTCGCTGCAGAATCTTGCGGGGATCTCCGAGCATGGCCTGGAACTGCGTTCCAGTGGCCACAGCCGGAATCAGCCTCTGCAGTTCACCGGGCCTTAGAGGAATGAGCATGACGACTCAGAGCAGGCGTTCGAGGCCGTAGACAAGTGCCGAAAGCTGGCGGACCTTGCGCACGCAAAGCAGAACCCCTGGCATATAAGCGGATCGGTCAATCGTGTCGTGGCGAAGGGTGTAGGTCTCACCAGGGGCACCGAACATCACTTCCTGATGGGCCACAAGACCAGGAAGACGAAGGGAGTGAAGCCGGAGACCGCTGGGGCGCTGACCACCACGACTGCCTTCGAGGGACTCGTGCTCTTCCACTTCCGCAGCATTGAAGGTTTTCCCCAGTTCCTCCATCAGCTCTGCTGTCTTGATGCAGGTGCCACTGGGGGCATCCGCCTTGCGGTTGTGGTGAAGTTCCGTCAGTTCCGCATGGTCATAGAAACGCGCCGCTGCGGCCGCTGCCTGCTGAAGCAGCACCATGCCCACCGAAAAGTTTGGAATCACAGCTCCACCCACCGAAGCCTTCTCGGAAAACGTCTGCAGATCCTGCAGCTGCTCAGGCGAAAGTCCGGTGGTACCGATCACGGGATGCACCCCATAGGCGATTGCAGCCCTGGTGTTGCCGTAAACAACCGATGGATGTGTGAAATCCACCATCACCGCCCCCTGCCCAGGGCCCGCATCCCGCACAGCCTGGCTCGTAGCACAAAGACAACCTTCAAGGTCGGCGGTGACAGCGACCTCAAGTTCCCCCAGTCCAAGCAACTCGCCGACATCGGCTCCTTCCTTGCCCGGTGTCGTATCAACCGCCCCTACCAGGTGACAGTCGGGAGATGCCTGCACGGCGCGAATCACCTCAGCTCCCATGCGCCCCAGGGCTCCAGTCACCAGCACTGGGATCGAAGGATTGGAGGAAGCGCTCATGCGGGAGATGGATCTCGGTTGAGCCTATGGGGCTGCCGGGTTGTAACACCGAGGTTGTGGAACAACGCAGTGATGGCCTGTCGGCCGTAAGGTTCTTCACATAGCTAAAAGTGCGCCGATGTTCACACAGGTCCGCTCCGCCGAACGCCGCGTTGCTCCTGTGGAGGGTCAAAACCACAAATCCGTGATGAAAGCGGTGTACGTGGTTCTTGAGCCCCAGTACCAGAACGCACTCACCCAGGCGGCAACGGCACTCAATGCTGCCAACGGAGATCTTGGCATCGATCTCTGCGGCTACCTGATTGAGGAGCTGCGGGACGAAACCAATTACGAAAACTTCAAGCGCGACGTATCCGAAGCGGATGTGTTCGTTGCTTCCTTGATCTTCATCGAGGATCTGGCGCAAAAGGTGGTGGATGCCGTCGCTCCCCATCGCGATCGCCTGAAGGCTGCAGTGGTCTTCCCCTCGATGCCGGAGGTGATGCGCCTGAACAAGCTGGGCAGCTTCTCGATGGCTCAGCTGGGTCAGAGCAAGAGCGCCATCGCAGGCTTCATGAAGAAGCGAAAGGAAGCCGGTGGTGCCGGTTTCCAGGACGCGATGCTCAAGCTCTTGAACACGCTCCCAACCGTTCTCAAGTACCTGCCGGTTGAGAAGGCCCAGGACGCCAG
The DNA here is from genome assembly GCF_014279815.1 of Synechococcus sp. NOUM97013. Taxonomy (NCBI): domain Bacteria; kingdom Bacillati; phylum Cyanobacteriota; class Cyanophyceae; order Synechococcales; family Synechococcaceae; genus Synechococcus; species Synechococcus sp. NOUM97013. Next base: position 1,411,028 of record NZ_CP047941.1, read on the forward strand.
AAGCTTCATGCTCAGCTTCCAATACTGGCTTGGCGGCACCCCGGACAACCTCCGCAACTTCCTGCTGATGTTGGCGGATAAATACGTGTTCCCTGCGGCCGAAGGTGAGGATCGGCCCGAGATGCAGGTGGCTGACCCCGAGGTGTTCCCCGACCTTGGCATCTGGCACCCCCTCGCACCAACCATGTTCGAGGACCTGAAGGAGTACCTCAACTGGACCGCAAGCCGCACCGATCTCTCCGAAGAAGCCCGCAAAGGACCGGTGATCGGCCTGGTGCTGCAGCGCAGCCACATCGTCACTGGTGACGATGCCCACTACGTCGCCACCATCCAGGAGCTGGAATTCCGCGGCGCCCGGGTGATTCCGGTTTTCTGTGGTGGCCTGGACTTTTCTAAGCCAGTCAACACTTTCTTCTACGACCCGTTGAATCCGGAACAGCCACTGGTGGACGGCACCGTCTCCCTCACCGGTTTTGCGCTGGTCGGTGGCCCCGCTCGTCAGGATCACCCCAAGGCGATCGAGTCGCTCAAGAAGCTAAACCGGCCCTACATGGTGGCTCTTCCCCTGGTGTTCCAAACCACCCAGGAATGGGAAGACAGTGACCTGGGACTGCACCCTGTTCAGGTGGCACTCCAGATCGCGATTCCCGAACTGGATGGCGCCATCGAACCAATCGTGCTCTCCGGTCGCGACGACGCCACCGGTAAAGCCCACACGCTTCAGGATCGCGTCGACGCCATTGCGGAGCGAGCTATTCGCTGGTCATCCCTGCGGATCAAGCCGCGCGTCGAGAAGAAACTGGCAATCACAGTGTTCAGTTTCCCTCCCGACAAGGGCAACGTCGGCACAGCGGCCTACCTCGATGTGTTCGGCTCCATCCACCGCGTGATGGAGGAAATGAAGGCCCAGGGCTACGACGTGCAGGATCTGCCGCCCAACCCACGCGCCCTGCTGGAAGCGGTGATTAACGATGCCGACGCCATGGAGGGTTCACCAGAGCTGTCGATCGCCCACCGCATGAGCGTTGAGGAATACGAACGCCTCACGCCCTATTCCGAACGACTCGAGGAGAACTGGGGCAAGCCACCTGGCAACCTCAACAGCGACGGCCAGAACCTGCTCGTTTTCGGTCGCCACTTCGGCAACGTTTTTGTTGGCGTTCAGCCCACCTTCGGCTACGAGGGTGATCCCATGCGCTTGCTCTATTCCCGTAGTGCCAGCCCCCACCACGGCTTCGCGGCTTATTACACCTATCTCCAGAAAATCTGGAAAGCGGATGCGGTGCTGCACTTCGGCACCCACGGCTCTCTTGAGTTCATGCCTGGCAAGCAGATGGGCATGAGCGAAACCTGTTACCCCGACTCCCTCATCGGAGCCCTGCCGAACCTCTATTACTACGCAGCCAACAACCCTTCAGAAGCGACGATCGCCAAGCGACGCGGCTACGCCTCCACGATCAGCTACCTCACCCCTCCCGCAGAAAATGCTGGTCTTTACAAAGGTCTGAAGGAGTTGGGAGAGCTGGTGGGCTCCTATCAGCAGCTGCGTGAAGGTGGCCGCGGTGTGCAGATCGTCAACACCATCATCGAAACGGCACGTCAGTGCAATCTCGATAAAGACGTCGACCTGCCTGACGACGATTCCTCGACCCTTGATCTCGAAGGACGTGATGCTCTGGTCGGTGCGGTGTATCGCCAGCTGATGGAGATCGAAAGCCGGCTGCTCCCCTGTGGTCTGCACACCATCGGCAAGCCTCCAACAGCGGAGGAAGCGATCGCAACGCTGGTCAACATCGCTGCGCTCGAGCGCGAAGAGGACGAATTGCGCTCCCTTCCCGGCCTGCTCGCCGAGGCCATGGGCCGCACCATCGAAGACATCTACAAAGGCAACGACGAAGGCGTTCTCGCCGATGTGGAGCTCAACCGCACTATCACGGAGACATCCAGGGCAGCCATCGGCGCGATGGTTCGCAGCCTCACTGGCAGCGACGGTCGCGTGAGCATGCGCAACAGCTTCGGTTGGTTCTACGACCTGCTGGCCAAGTTCGGCTTCAAACTTCCCTCCCCCTGGCTGCGTGCCTGCTGCAGCGCAGGCTTTGTTCAGATCGATTCCACCGAGCTCGACAAGCTGTTCGCTTATCTGCGTTTCTGCCTCGAACAGGTGTGTGCCGATATGGAAATGGAGAGTCTGCTCAAGGCTCTTGATGGCGAGTACATCCTTCCTGGCCCAGGTGGCGATCCGATCCGCAACCCCGGGGTGCTGCCCAGTGGCAAGAACATCCACGCTCTCGACCCCCAAGCCATTCCCACCCGTGCTGCAGTGGCCGCAGCCAAAGGTGTTGTCGACAAATTGATCGAACGTCAGCGTGAAGAGCAGGGCACCTGGCCTGAAACCATCGCCTGCGTGCTTTGGGGAACCGACAACATCAAGACCTACGGCGAATCGCTAGCTCAGATCCTCTGGTTTGTGGGTGTCAAACCGATGCCGGACTCCGTTGGTCGCGTCAACAAGCTTGAGCTGATTCCCCTTGAAGAACTCGGACGCCCCCGCATTGATGTGGTGGTGAATTGTTCTGGTGTGTTCCGCGATCTGTTCATCAATCAGATGGCCCTGATCGATCAGGCCGTGAAGATGGCCGCAGAAGCGGACGAACCTCTTGATCAGAACTTTGTGCGCAAGCATGCGCTCGAACAGGCTGAAAAAGAGGGAACTTCGCTGCGTGACGCGGCCTGCCGTGTCTTCTCTAATGCCAGCGGCAGCTACAGCTCCAACGTGAACCTCGCGGTGGAGAACAGCACCTGGGAAGAGGAAGGTGAATTGCAGGAGATGTATCTCTCCCGCAAAACCTTCGCGTTCAACGCCGACAATCCCGGTGAAATGAACCAGAAGCGGGAGGTCTTCGAGAATGTGATGAAGACTGCCGATGTGACCTTCCAGAACCTCGACTCCGCGGAGATCTCCCTCACGGACGTCAGCCACTACTTCGACTCCGACCCCACCAAGCTGATTGCTGGCCTCCGGGACGACGGCAAGGCACCCACCAGCTACATCGCGGACACCACCACCGCCAACGCGCAGGTTCGCTCGCTCAGTGAAACGATCCGCCTGGATTCACGCACCAAGCTGCTGAATCCCAAGTGGTACGAAGGCATGCTCGACTCCGGTTACGAAGGCGTGCGTGAAGTGGCCAAGCGCCTCAACTTCACCCTCGGTTGGAGTGCCACCAGCGGCGCCGTCGACAACTTCGTCTACGAAGAAGCCAACGAAACCTTCATCAATGACCCAGAGATGCGCAAGCGTTTACTGGAGCTGAACCCCAACAGCTTCCGCCAGATCGTTGGCACGCTGCTCGAAGTGCACGGTCGCGGCTACTGGGAGACGTCCGATGAAAACATCGAACAGCTCCAAGAGCTCTACCAAGAGGTTGAGGACCGGATTGAAGGTGTCACGACAGCCTGATGTAGGTCGACCGCAAAACAGTGATCTCAGGCCGGTGAGCAATCACCGGCCTTTTTGATGTCCATCAGATTGAGGCCTGAGCCAATTCAGATCAGAGAGGACGCGCACAGCGCTGATCACAGAGCTGATCCAGGGTCTGACGCCCTGTGATTCTGAGCCGGAAGCGGGCCCACACCCCATAGGCAGCATTCAGCACTTCACCCAACACAGGCCAGGTCGTGGGTGCATAAATCCAACCGAGGCCGATCAAGCGGTAGGCCTCACGGAACACCGCGACATCGGTGAGCACGGTGCCATCGGCCTGGATGGCATGGATCCTGGCCATAGCCTGCCGATAGGTGATCCCTGACCAGTGCTCAGGACGGTAATCCTGTGCGTCAACATCCACGAAACGGATGGATCCCTGACGATCACGGCGGGTCAAAAACGTCACTTCACGGACGCAGAGAGGGCAACCTCCGTCGTAGAGGAGCGTGAGCTCCGGGCTCGTGCTCATGCAAGAAGTTCAGCAACGGCAACAGTTCTAGCCAGTTCGCTCATGCGGTCCGCTGTACCGCCGCTGCCATCCTGACCACCTGGCTGATCGGCCCGACATCGTGAACGCGCAACACCTGCACACCGGCAGCGACAGCCCTGGCACAGACGGCAGCGGTTCCCCAGATCCTGGCCCGAGCCCGTGGCTCATCGAGTACTGCACCGATGAAGCGTTTGCGAGACGGACCGAGCAGAAGAGGAATGTCATCCCGTTGCAGCTCCTCCAATCGGCACAAGAGTTCCAGGTTCTGCGCATTGGTCTTGGCGAACCCAAGACCTGGATCCCAGATCAGTTGCTCCCGCCGCAGACCGGCAGCCAGGGCACGATCCCTGCTTTGGCGGAGCTCATTGAGCACACCTGTCACAACTCCCTGAGCGCCGTAGTCCGTGCACGCATCCATCGTGCTGCTGTCACCCCTGCTGTGCATCAACACATAGGGGCAACCGGCCTCCGCCACCAGAGGATGCATTGCGGGGTCCCGCCGGCCACCGCTGACATCATTGATCCAGTCAGCTCCAGCTTCCAGAGCAGCTTCCGCCACCGGTGCCAGAAAGGTGTCGACGGAAATGATCAGCTGGGGATGGGCTGATCGAATCGCACTGAGAGAGGGAAGCAAGCGCCTGATCTCCTCTTCAGCACCCACCTCCTCTGCTCCCGGTCGTGTGCTCTGAGCCCCGAGATCCAACACATCCGCCCCAGCAGACACCTGCTTGGAGACCTCTTTGAGGGCCAGATCAAGCCGGTTGAAGCGGCCACCGTCACTGAAGGAATCAGGGGTGAGGTTGACCACCCCCATCACAGCCGGACGTTCACCCCAGCAAGCCGGACGTCGCATCCGGCTTAGGCGGCTTGGTAGTTCGCGATGCGAGCGAAGCTTTCCGGGTCCAGCGACGCGCCACCCACCAGCACGCCATCAATGTCACTCATGCCCATGAGCTCATCGATATTGCCGGGCTTCACGGAGCCGCCGTACTGGATCACGAGGTCCGGAGCTCCCACCCAGCTGCGGATCAAGCCGCAGATTCGATTGGCCTCAGCAGACTCACAGGTCTTGCCTGTACCGATGGCCCAGATGGGTTCGTAGGCCACCACCAGACGGCTGGGATCAAGACCTTCCAGTCCCTGCTCCACCTGACGACGGATCACACGCTCGGCCTCACCACGGCTGCGCTGTTCATCACTCTCACCCACGCAAACGATCGGAATCAGTCCGTTGGCCTGGGCAGAACGCGCCCGGTGATTGATCTGTTCGTCGCTTTCGCTGAAGTATTTGCGCGGTTCGCTGTGACCGACGATCGCGTAACGGACCCCGTGCTCCTCGAGCATCGCTGGAGAAATCTCGGCGGTGAAGGCCCCCTGAGCTTCCCAGTGAACGTTCTGACTGGAAATCTGCACGCGCGAACCTGAACTCGCTTCCGCCATGGTGCTGATGGCCGTAAAGGGAGGGGCCACCACCACATGGCGATCGTCAGGGGTCTCGGCGATCAGTGGAAGGAACGTGCTCAACCAGTCCCGGGTCTGGGCACAGGTCATGTGCATCTTCCAGTTTCCAGCGATCACCGGTTTGCGCACTCTTGCGTCCTCTGCAGTTCAGCAGCAGCCAACTTACGTTCCAGCGCGGGAAATCTGACTCAGATGTCGGTGACGATGGCCTGATCGGTGCCCATCGACACATGATCGCCCACATGAAGCTGGCGACCGCGCTGGGTGATGACGCAGTCATTCACCGCCACTTCACCTGCTTGGATGCGCATCTTGGCCTCACCACCCGTACCGACCCAGCCTTTCCATTTCAGGAACTGATCAAGGCGCATCGGGAGAAAAACGAGAAAGACCATTGATAGTGTGACGCGATGCTGAAACCGTCCGAAGCAGGATTCCGCAGGCTTCTGCCCCTGCTCCGTCCCCACCTCCGTCAACTGGTGGTCGGGCTGATCTGCATGCTCGTGTACGTCAGCAGCTTCCTGCTGCTGCTCAATCTCGCCGGTGACCTGTTCCCAGCACTCGGTTCCCGGGATCTCGGACGCGTGCTCAGCCTGATCGGACAGGGTGTGCTGATCTTTGCCGTTCAGAAACTGGCTCAGTTCGGCCAGGACTCACTGCTGGCCGGACCTGCACTGCAGGTGAGCAAAACCCTGCGCAGTGACCTGTTCAGCAAGCTCCAGACCGTGGAACTGGGGGCGTTGGAAAAACTGTCTGCAGGCGATCTCACCTACCGCCTGACCGAGGATGCGGACCGGGTGAGCGAAGTGCTCTACAAGTCGGTGCACGACACCCTGCCCAGCGTGCTGCAGCTGTTCGCGGTGCTGGGTTACATGCTCTGGCTCGACTGGAAGCTCACGGCATCGATCCTGTTGCTCGCACCCCTGATCATCTGGCTGATCAGCATGTTCGGCGCACGGGTGATGACCGCCACCGAACGCAGTCAAAAGAAGGTGAGTGAACTGGCTGGCCTTCTGGGCGAAGCCATTGAAGGACTCCCACTGGTGCGCGCCTTTGCTGCCGAGCCATGGCTGCAAGGCCGCTTCGAAGAGGAGATCGACGAGCACAGGAAAGCGCGGCACCGCACCTACAGCCTGGTGGCCCTGCAGCACCCTGTTGTGGGCATGATCGAGGTGATAGGCCTCTTCTCCGTCCTGGGTCTCGCCGCCTGGAGAATTCAGAGCAACGACCTGAGCATTGCCGGACTGAGCAGCTATCTCACCGGGCTAGTGGTGCTGATTGATCCGATCGCCCACGTCACCAACAACTTCAACGAGTTTCAGCAAGGCCAAGCGTCGTTGCGTCGTCTGCGCCAGATCGAACGCCAACCGCAGGAAGCAGCCGACCCGAACCCTGCTATTCCGATCGGACGCCCAGCCGGTCACCTCAACCTGCGGGACGTCAACTTTGCCTATGGCAACGGTGAACCGGTGCTGCGCGAGATCAACCTGACCATTCAGGCGGGTCAAGTGGTGGCCTTGGTCGGCCCCTCGGGTGCCGGCAAGAGCACCCTGTTCTCATTGCTGCTGCGCTTCAACACAGCGCAATCGGGTGAGATTGAACTCGATGGCGCCAACCTGTCGCAAGTGAGAGCACGGGAACTGCGCAAGCAGGTGGCGCTTGTGCCTCAGCGCACCACCGTATTTTCAGGCAGCATCGCGGACGCGATTCTGTTTGGCCGTGAGGCCAGCCATCAGCAGCTGATCGAAGCCGCCCATCTAGCCAATGCCCATGACTTCATCATGGCGTTACCCGATGGCTACGACACCCAGCTGGAGGAACGCGGTACCAACGTATCCGGCGGCCAGCTGCAACGGATTGCCATCGCAAGGGCTGTGCTGGGCAACCCTGCTGTTCTGCTGCTTGATGAAGCCACCAGTGCCCTGGATGCCGAAGCCGAGGCGGCCGTTCAACTTGGGCTGCGCCAGGCAATGCAAGGACGCACGGTGCTGGTGATCGCCCATCGCCTGGCGACGGTGCAGGAGGCCGACCAGATTGTTGTTCTGGATCGGGGCCGCATCAGTGAACAGGGAACCCACGATCAGTTGATGGCGAGCAATGGTCGCTATCGCGATCTGTGTGAACGTCAGATGATTCGCGATGGACGCAGCTAGGTTGCGCTGGAATCAGGCACTTTCAGCCGCTTTCCATGACTGCCACTCCCAGCGAAAACCCTGTGCTCACCTTCGAGGGCAAGCGCTACGACCTCAATGCCCTGCCTGACGAGCTGAAAGAGCTGGTGCGCGGCATGCAGGTTGCCGACGCTCAGTTGAGAATGCATGAAGACACGCTGAAGGTGTTGGCGGTTGGACGCCAGTCCCTGGCGATGCAGCTGAATGAACGGCTCAAGAACGTGACTCCCCTGCCCGATAACGGCTGATCTTCATTGGATCGACAACGACACGCGTGTGTTGTCCAAAAAAAAGCCTCCGCAGACGCGGGGGCTTTTTCGTGAATCGCGGTTTTTCAGTCAGCAGTTTTTCAGTCTGCGGTTTCTCGATGAGCTGTTTCTCAATCAGCGGTTTCAACGGAACGGTTGAAATAGTTGCGGCTGAGCTGGAACACCGTTCCGGACAGCAGCAACAACGCAATCAGGTTGGGAATCGCCATCAGGCCATTGAGCGTGTCGGCAACACCCCAGACCACACCACGGTCGCCCACAAGGCAACCCACCACGACCACCACAACCCACACCATGCGGAACGGCAGGATGGCACGCACTCCGAACAGGTATTCGGTGCAGCGCTCGCCATAGAAACTCCAGCCGAGAACTGTGGTGAACGCAAAGATCAGCAGTCCCAAGGTCACCACCAGACCGGATCCGTTCATGGCCTGGTTGAAGGCGGCGATGGACAGGTCGGAACCGGAAAGGACGCCATCCATGGCACCACTCACCAGGATCACCAAAGCGGTGAGGGTGCAGATGATCATGGTGTCGATGAACGTGCCCAGCATGGCCACGGTGCCTTGACGTACAGGGTCATTGGTTCGTGCTGCCGCATGGGCGATAGGAGCACTGCCCAGACCGGCTTCATTGGAGAAGACCCCCCGTTTGAAGCCCATCAGGATCACCTGAGTCAGGGTGCCAGTGGCTGCTGCTTTCCCCGTGAAGGCATTGGCAAAGATGCTGCCGAAGGCTTCCGGCAAGGCGCTGATGTTGGTCAACAGGATGATCACGCAGGCCAACACATAGGCAATGGCCATGATTGGCACGATCGCGGAGGCGACCTCGGAAATCCGACGCACACCACCAATGATCACGGCAAACACCAGAACGCCGAGAACAACAGCCGTGTAGACGCGGGGAATGCCCAGGGTCAGCAGAGCACTCGACACCTCAAAACACTGCACGCCATTGCCGATCCCAAACCCGGCGAGCATCCCGAAGAGCGCAAAGAGGCCAGCGAGCCACATCCAGCGGGGACCGAGGCCATTGCGGATGTAGTACATCGGACCGCCGACGTGGTTGCCCAGTTCATCCACCTCGCGGTAATGAACAGCGAGCACCGCCTCGGCGTATTTGGTCGCGATTCCAAAGAAGGCGATCAACCACATCCAGAACACGGCACCGGGTCCACCGATGGCAATCGCCGAGGCCACCCCGGCGATATTGCCGGTGCCCACCGTTGCCGCCAAGGACGTCATCAAGGCCTGGAAAGGGGTGATATCGCCCTCACCCGCCTGATCAGGTTTGGACAACATCATGCGAACGCCGTAGGGCAGACGCAGGATCGGCATGAATCCCAGGCCGACCATCAGCAGGATGCCGGTGAAGGAGATCAACGCAATCGTGGGCCAGCCCCAGGCGAAGGCGTTGATCGGATCATTGATCGACGAGATCAGACGATCCAGCCCCGAAGGAGCTTGCGCAAAAACAACCATCACAGCGCTTCCAAATCGGTGAACTGGAACACCTGAACGCTGTCGTTGCCATCGGCATCTTTGGTCTGAATGGCACGACGCTCGAGCACCCAGCGCCCCTGATCACCCAGGGCGACGAAGGTGTCTTCAAAGGAACTGGCAGGTCCTTTGGCTTCACCCGTGGTGGGATCCGAGTACTGACTGGTGTAGTTGCGGCTTAAATAACCGGCACCGGTATCGGTGGTGCTGCCGGTGTGAATCGTCACCACCGTGCCGTGAATATGACGGTGGACCATGGTGACCACGTCATCCTTGATGCGATAGCGGTCGCCTTCTCCTTTGCCGCCGATCAGCACTTCAAGGCCTTCGTCGGTGGTGTCGCCGGCAGTGAAGGTGTTGTCGCCATGCACCTGTTCAAAGGGACGACGCACACGGTGAATAGCCACTTCCCATAGCTGTGAGGCAACGGCTTTTTCCACCTCGGCATCGTCAATGCCTTCCACACTGGCTTTCAGATCAGCCCCCACCTGGAATCGGCCTTCCACGGTGCGCTCTCCCTGCTGCCAGATGCAACGCCCCTGGTAGCCACCAAACCCGGGGTCCCAGGTGTAGCGGTTTTCATAGGCAGCACGGAATGCATCGCGGCAGTCGCTGCCGGCGGCAATGGTTGGAAGGCTGGAGACGGTCACGGGAAGTCACGCAAGCTCCCGCGACCTTACCGGGCCTGCACCTGACCATGAACATCCTGCAAAGCATGGATTCCAAATGCCTGGGACTGAAGCGCCTCGATTGCCTGCACGGCAGAGCGTGCTCCCGCCAGCGTGGTGAGGGTGGGCACGGAGTAATCCAGCGCAGCGCGTCGAAGATAACGATCGTCATGGGCGGCCTGACGGCCGATGGGCGTGTTAATCACCAACTGCACATCGCCGGAACGGATCTGATCCTCGATGTTCGGACGTCCTTCATGCACCTTCAATACCGGCTCGACGGCGAGACCGGCCTCTTTCAATGTGGAAGCGGTTCCTGACGTGGCCGTCAGCGAGAAACCCAGATCAAGCAGTTGCTTCGCCACGGGAACCAGAGCGGGCTTGTCACGGTTGTGGGTGGACAGGAAGACCGTTCCCTGAGTGGGGAGTGCATCACCAGCGGCCTGCTCGGCCTTGGCGTAAGCCATGCCGAACTGAGGCGCCCATCCCATCACCTCACCGGTGGAACGCATTTCAGGACCGAGCAACGAATCGGCACCCGGGAAACGGCGGAAGGGAAGCACGGCCTCCTTCACGGCCTGCAGTGGAGGCCGTGGCTCATCCGTGATGCCCACATCAGCCAACGTTTCACCAGCCATCAGACGGGTCGCGACCCGCGCCAACGGCACACCCGTGGCTTTGGCCACGAAGGGAACCGTGCGTGACGCACGGGGATTCGCTTCGATGATGAACACCCGTTCTTCTCCAGTTTCGGTGCGCTGAACCGCGAACTGAAGATTGATCAGGCCCTGAACCTGCAGTCGCAGAGCCAGGTCTCGAGCCCAGGAGCGAATGGTGGCGAGAGCCTCATCACCCAGCGAGATGGACGGCAGACAGCAAGCGGAGTCTCCGGAATGGATTCCCGCTGGTTCGATGTGCTCCATCAAGCCGCCGATCACCACCACTCCATCGCGATCGCAGAGTGCATCCACATCCACCTCGATGGCGTTCTGCAGGTACTGGTCAATCAGCACAGGGTGATCGGGTTCCACTTGCACGGCTTCACGCATGTAGCGATGGAGTTCCGATTCGTCGTACACCACTTCCATGGCACGACCGCCGAGCACATAGGACGGCCGCACGACAACGGGATAGCCGACGGATTCGGCCACAGCGAGGGCTTCCTCTTCGCTGCGGGCCAGGCCGTTGCGGGGCTGACGAATCTCCAGTTCGCGCAGGATCGCTTCGAACTGTTCCCGATCTTCCGCACGATCGATCGATTCCGGTGATGTTCCCCAGATGCGCGTTCCTGTGGCCTGCCCCTCCGCAGATTGCAGCCAACGCAGCAGCGGCATGGCCAGCTTGAGCGGCGTCTGGCCACCGAACTGAACGATCACACCATCGGGACGTTCAGCCTCAATCACATTCAGCACATCCTCAAACGTGAGGGGCTCGAAATACAGCCGGTCGCTGCTGTCGTAATCCGTGGACACGGTCTCCGGATTGCTGTTGACCATCACGGTGGCGAAACCGAGGTCTTGTGCCGAGAAGGAGGCATGACAGCAGCAATAGTCGAATTCAATGCCCTGTCCGATTCGATTCGGACCACCGCCGAGAATCATCAACTTGCGCCTTGATTCCTGCGACACCTCGGTGGCCGTCGGCAGAGACACCAAGGCACCGGATGCATCAAGGCGTGCCACCGGACGCTCGTAGGTGGAGTAGTGGTAAGGCGTCGTCGATGCGAATTCAGCCGCACAGGTGTCGACGGTTTTGAAGACGGGCCGGACGTCCAGCGATTGGCGTGCCGCGCGTACCGCAAGTTCATCAGCCTTTGTGAACCAGGCGATCTGACGATCGGAGTAGCCCAGCTGTTTGAGACGCAGGAAGTCATCGCCACTGAGGTCCGACAGTGCACGCCCCTTGAGCAGCTCAGCCTCTGCCTCAATCAGCAGCCGCAGCTTCGCCAAGAACCAGGGATCAATCCGGCTGAGCGCGTGGATCTGCTCATCCGTGCGTCCAGCGACCATCGCCGCACGCACGGTGATGATGCGATCCGGCGAAGGCGTCCGCAACGAACGCTCCAGTTCGGCATCCGAGAAGACAGGCTCATCACGGTCACCACCCCATCCGTACAGGCCCGTTTCCAGGGAACGAAGCGCTTTCTGAAACGACTCCTCAAAACATCGGCCGATGGCCATCGCTTCACCGACCGACTTCATCGCCGTTGTGAGCACCGCAGGAGATCCGCGGAATTTCTCAAAAGCGAAACGGGGAATCTTGGTGACGACGTAGTCGATCGTGGGCTCGAAACATGCCGGAGTTTTGCCGGTGATGTCGTTAAGGATTTCGTCGAGGGTGTACCCCACCGCCAGACGGGCGGCGATTTTGGCAATGGGGAAACCGGTCGCCTTGCTGGCCAGGGCCGACGAGCGACTCACTCGGGGGTTCATCTCAATGACCACCACCTCACCATCAGCAGGGTTGATGGCGAACTGAATGTTGCTGCCGCCGGTGGCCACACCGATCTCGCGAATGATGGCGATCGACTGATCTCTCAGGCGCTGGTACTCACGGTCGGTGAGGGTCTGGGCCGGCGCCACCGTGATCGAATCGCCGGTGTGAACCCCCATGGGATCCAGGTTTTCAATGCTGCAGACAATCACCACGTTGTCTGCCAGATCACGCATCACCTCCAGCTCGAATTCCTTCCACCCCAGCAGGGACTTTTCAATCAGGATCTGGGAGACAGGGCTGGCATCGAGACCGCTTTTGCAGATGGCGGCGTACTCCTCAGGGTTGTAAGCGATGCCACCGCCGCTACCACCCAGCGTGAACGCCGGTCGAATGATGCGCGGAAAGGCACCGATCGCAGCGCCCACCGCTTCGGCTTCCTCCATAGACGAAGCGATTCCTGAGGGACAGACCCTCACACCAATACGCTCCATGGCCTGCTTGAACAGCAGGCGATCCTCGGCTTTGCGGATGGCCTGAAGATCCGCTCCGATCAGCTCGACTCCGAAACGCTCAAGGGTGCCGTTCTCGGCCAGAGCGACCGCCAGATTCAGTGCCGTCTGACCACCCATCGTCGGCAGGAGAGCATCGGGGCGCTCCGTCTCGATCACCCGAGCCACCACTTCGGGAGTGAGAGGCTCCACATAGGTGCGATCCGCCATGTCCGGGTCGGTAATGATCGACGCCGGATTGGAATTCACCAGGACCACTTCGTAGCCCTCGGCGCGCAGCGCTTTGCAAGCCTGCGTCCCCGAGTAATCGAACTCGCAGGCCTGTCCGATCACGATCGGCCCCGAACCCAGCAGAAGGATGCGACGAAGATCGTTCCGCCGGGGCATGAGCTTCTTTGCGGCCAAACATTTTCAGTCTCCCACGCAGCCTCCGCAACAGAAAGAACCGCTTGCACAGCGCGTGCCGGTCAGTCGCTAGCGTTGAGGGTCAGGAGCTTGATGACAACCATGAGCGAACTCCAGCGCCTGAAAGGGTTGCTGCCACCCGAAATGCAGAGCTGGGTGTTCGTCGAGGCGGCCGCAGCTGTGGATCCTTCGCTGATCACACTGGAGGAGATCGGGCGGGATGAGGTGGAGATCCAGGTGGATCTCGACTCTTGGGACAGCCTTGCACTGGACCATCGCAACCTTCTCTTCTGGCACGAGGTGGGTCGGATTCAGAACGACACCATTCCTCGGGATGGCTGGGAGATGGCCGCTCTGGCGATCGGCCTCGGCGGAGCAATCGGTGAACTCTGGGTTCAAGACGGCCTGTTGCTGATGATGGCTTTGGGGCTCTCAGGCTTCGCTGGCTACCGCCTTTACTTAAAAAACAATTCGGAGAAGCGTCTGCGTGATGCCATCGCAGCCGACGAACGCGCCATCGACCTGGCTTGCCGGTTCGGATACAGCGTCCCCAATGCCTACAAGAGCCTCGGAGGCGCTCTGAAAGACCTAGTTGAGAAAACGCGCAAGAAGAAAAAGCGTGGTTTCTACGAGGATCGTCTCGAGGCGTTGCGCAAGAGTGCTGGGAAGGCCCGGGCTGAAATGGCTCAGCAGCAGGGTTCCCGACAGTCCGTCACCAGCGAAAACGTTTATGGATAGTGAGCAGCTTGCGGAGCTCGCAGCCGATGCCTGCGATGACCGCAAGGCCGTCGACATTCAGCTCATCCGCGTTGATGAAGTGTCAAGCCTGGCCGACTGGATGGTGATTGCCGGCGGGCAGAGTGATGTGCAGGTGAAGGCCATTGCCCGATCTGTCGAAGACCGCATCGAGCAGGCATTGCATCGCCTCCCCCTGCGCAAAGAGGGCCTCAACGAAGGTCGTTGGGCGTTGCTCGACTACGGCGAACTGATCGTTCACGTGCTGATGCCCGAGGAACGTCGGTTCTATGACCTTGAAGCGTTCTGGAGTCACGGCGAACGGCGTCCCTACCTAGCCTCGAGCACAACTGACGCTTGAGCGTGAACCCCGGCATGGAAGCGAGCATCGCCTGCCCGGTTCCTCCTGATCAGCGTCCTCAGGAGGAATACGCCCAACTCTGCAGTTCCTGGTTTTTCGCGTGGCCCTGCACGGCTCAGGTGTCCCTCGACCGCGCTCTGCTGATCAGTTGGCTTCTGATTTCACCCATCACCGTTCTGGTGGCCAGTGGCAGCTGGACCTTGCGCCATGACCCGGTTCGCCTGCTGATTGCCGGCGGCGTTGCCGCCCTTGTGTTGCCCATGTTGCTGCTGACACGCCAGTGGCTGGGTTGGACTTATGTGCACAAGCGCCTGCTCTCCGAGAAGGTGGAATACGAAGAATCGGGGTGGTACGACGGTCAGGTCTGGGAAAAACCCCTGGCGTGGCGTGAGCGAGACCTCTTGCTTGCTCAGCATGAGGTTCGTCCGATTCTTGGCCGACTCGGACGTGCCATGGCACTGGTGACGGGGCTGATGCTGGGCGGGGCGAGCATCTGTCAGGCTCTCTGAATCTGAACAGCAGGCGGGCATGTCGATCCCATCCGGATACCGCGGTACGGGCCGGGCGGTGAGTTCACCACCTCTCGAGGTGCATCTCAGACGTGGTTCGTCGATCGAATCAACCCATCGCGTGCACGCCGTGGTATGCGACAGCCGCGGCCGCGTGCTGATGCGAGCCGGACAGCCCGACTTTGAGACCTTCATTCGCTCCGCACTGAAACCCTTTCAGGCACTGCCGCTGATCAGCAGTGGAGCCTCGGAAGCCTTCAATTGCGGAGAGCGCGGCATCGCTATCAGCTGCGCCTCCCATGCGGGTACCCCCAGCCACGCACGCGAAGCCTTTCGAATGCTCTGGAATGCGGAGCTTGAAACCGAAATGCTGCAGTGTCCGGTGCCAGCCGGTCGCACTAGTCCGCTGGAACACAACTGCTCTGGGAAGCATGCCGGCTTTCTGGTGACCGCCCGCAAGATGGGCTGGCCTCTCGACAGTTACCTGCAGGGGGATCACCCCGTGCAGCAGGAAGTGACTCGCCGTGTGGCAGAACTTCTGGGGCTTCCTCAGGAGGAACTGGTCGCAGAGCGGGATGACTGCGGCGCTCCAACCCTGCGCCTTGAGCTGGCGCAGATGGCACTGCTCTTTGCACACTTGGGATCCTCAACCCATGCCGAGCTCGAACAGATCAGTCGAGCGATGCTGACCCACCCCGAACTGGTGGCAGGTGAGGGTCGCTTCGACACGGAGTTGATGCGTCGTTCGCATCGACAAGTGATCAGCAAGGGAGGCGCAGAAGGCATCCAGTGTCTGAGCCGCACAGGTGAAGGCCTGGGGGTCGCCATCAAAGTGGAAGACGGTGCGCGTCGCGCCAAGCAAGCCGTGGCCTTGCACCTGCTTCGCCAGCTCGACTGGATGACCCCCGGCGGCTTGGAAGAGCTGGAAGAAGACTTGCTGGTTCTCAATCCGGGCGTTCATCTCTCCGTGGAGGGCGAGCTGCGCTCCTGAGGCAGAGCCGGTGGTCGAGTCGCCCACGGAGTTGTATGATTTAAGGGTCGACGCGGGGTAGAGCAGTCTGGTAGCTCGTCGGGCTCATAACCCGAAGGTCGGGAGTTCAAATCTCCCCCCCGCCACCAAATCAAAAAGCCTCACTTCGGTGGGGCTTTTTTGTTGCCAAATTGCCTGATCGCGATCAAGAACACAACAGGGAGTTCACTGTTGGCACAGCCACGCTGACGACAGCGTCCCGTCCGATTGATCAGTGCATTCGGCGTTGTGTCTGTGGGGACAACAAGCGATCTCTCGTCCTCTGATCAGCCTCAAAAACCCACAATCTGCGATCAAGGGATGTTGAAGACTTCGTGTCGAGCGATGGCAACAGAGGCTATGGATTGATTGCACGACTGGGAGCATATTCACGGCCAACTGCAACATCGTGGGCACGCTGATCCGGTCACATCGGAAACTATCGGGAGGTTGTTGCTGCTGCTGTGCCCCTGCATCCCTTCGAAGCGATCGTGATCGGCTCGGGAGCAACCGGTGGGGTTGCCGCGATGACCTTGGCCGAAGCCGGCGTGAGGGTGCTGGTAGTTGAAGCCGGACCCGACCTGTCTGCAAGGGAGGCCCTGGGAGGTGAACCTGCCAACAGCCTTCGCCGAGCGGAGGGGTTGCTCAGTGGACGCCATCGACTGCAAGCTCAGCATCCGGGCTACTGGAAACAGAACCCCGCGCTCTACGCCGATGAACGGGCTTTCCCCTACCAGACACCGGAGGATCAGCCCTTTCTCTGGACACAGGGCCGGCAGGTGGGGGGACGCAGCCTCACCTGGGGTGGCATCACGCTGCGGCTGTCGGACTACGAATTCAAGGCTGCTGATCACGATGGGTATGGCCAGAACTGGCCGATCAGTCACAACGATCTAGATCCTCACTACACCGCCCTCGAACAGCTTCTCAAGGTGCGTGGAGCGCGCGATGGCCTCAGCCATCTCCCCGATGGACAGCTGGAGCCG
This sequence comes from Synechococcus sp. NOUM97013, assembly GCF_014279815.1. Lineage (NCBI taxonomy): Bacteria > Bacillati > Cyanobacteriota > Cyanophyceae > Synechococcales > Synechococcaceae > Synechococcus > Synechococcus sp. NOUM97013. The sequence continues at coordinate 1,428,023 of NZ_CP047941.1, forward strand.
GCGCTGCCCTTGATGCCCGAAGAGTCACAGTTCCGCGACGCCCTGCACCGGGAACGTGATCTGACCTTGATCCACTCCCGCGGCTTTGAAGCCCACCAGCCATCAACCACTGCACCCTGGCCGCGATCGAGCAGCAATGGCTCCAGCCTGCAGCGCGCCCTGGACACCGGAAATGTCGAAGTCCTGAGCAATTGCGTTGCCGAGACGCTCGAACTGCATCCAGACCAGCAGCGGGCGCGATCGGTCGTGGTGGTGAACCGAACGACAGGTGAGCGACAACGCCTCGACTGCGAACTGGTGGTGGTCTGCGCCTCCACCATCGCCAGCCTTCGGCTGTTGCTGCAGTCGGAACAACAGAACAACACGCAGGGATTCATCGACCCCTCAGGCCAACTGGGGAAAGGCCTGATGGACCACGTGTCCTGCTGCCGCTTCTTCTCCATCGCCAGTAAGACAGGACGCCAGGCGATGCAGCAATGCGACCCCTCCAGCACCCTTTCAGGTGCGGGCAGTTTTTTCCTGCCCTTCGGGAACGCCCCCGGGCGACGCACCGACGGATCCTTCCTGCGGGGCTATGGACTGTGGGGCGCGATCAACCGCTTTGATCCCCCCTGGTGGCTCAAACGCCATCCGGATCGTCGGCTGGGGTTCCTGATTGGCCACGGGGAAGTGCTGGCGGATGCGCGCAACCATGTGCGTCTCTCAGAGCAGTGCGATCCTTTCGGAATCCCCATGCCCCACATCAGCTGCCGCTGGGGCAAGAACGAGAAGGCCATGGTGCGCGACATGCAGCGCACGATTCAGGACTGCATCGCTGTGGCAGAAGGAACAGCTGCGTCCCTCGCCGACCTTGTGCATCTTCCCCTGGTCGAACCGATCGTGCGAGGTGCCGCGGCCGTTCAGGATGATGCGCCTCCACCTGGCTACTACATCCACGAAGTGGGAGGAGCGGCAATGGGACATGACGAAGACACCAGTGTGGTGGACCGCTGGAATCGCCTCTGGCGCTGTCCGAATGTTCTGGTGGTGGATGGAGCCTGCTGGCCCAGCTCCGGATGGCAAAGCCCAACGCTGACAATGATGGCGATCACACGCCGGGCCTGCCTGCAGGCCGTCAGGCCTGGGAACGGCTGAACAGGTCGTCGAGATAACGCTCGGTCACAGCGCGCTCTGAGCAGCCGTTTTGGAAGAGGAACTGCGCCAGCGCTGAGCTCATCACCTGGTATTGATCCCAGTTGGGGTTAGAACCGACGAAGTCCTTCAAGCCCCGATAGAGCACCTCAGGAATTTCGGCCTCAAGACTGACAAAGGGCGCATCAACCTCCGTGGAAGGGACCGCTTGGGAGTCCATGCATCGTTCCAGGTGATTGCGATCCATCCAGTCCGTCGTGCCTCGTGTTCACCAACAGGGAGCCACAAAACCATGGCGCTCGTCAAAGGGCGGGTCCAGATGCGACCAAATGCACATCTCATTTGAGACTCACGTCAGCACAAGGAGCCTGAGAGATGACAGGCGCTGGTGGCGTTCAACTTGAAAGCGACCGTCCCACTGTCAAGTCGCCGATGTCACAAGATCGGGAACCCACAAACGCATACAGGAGAGCAGGGATTCAGGCGATCAACCGTGGAAAACCCCAGAAAAACTGTGGAAAAGACCACTTGTTCTCCACAAAACACATCATTGATCAGCCACGCTTATCTTGCAAAGTCTCATTCGACTCATGCAAGACAGAGACGACTGAGCACGTCAACATCACCCAATTGCTTCAGGTTTGAGGCTGAGATGTGTTGTCTTGTGACTTTGCCGCGCGCAGGGTGGTCGGACCGAGGGGGTGCTCAGCGTGCGGGTATGGGTAATGACCGTGGCTGTGATCGTGGGCATGGCTGTGGTCAGACCCATGGCTGTGGTCATGCGCATGGTGATGGCCGCCACCGAGCGGAATCGGCACTCCATCCGGTGAACAGGCTCCGGTGCATTCACGCTCGCAGAGATCACAGGCCTCGGTGAGGCCCTCCACGTGGTGATGGTGACTGGACTGATCCAGTCCGACTTCCTGCTCAAACCCCAGCACCTGAGCTCGGTACTTGCAAAGGGAGCAATTCATTGCAGCTTCCCCGCCCAGCACCTCTTGCACCCGCTCAACAAAAGTGTCGAGGACGTGATCGTGATCCCCCAGGTATGACGCATGAAGGAATTCCACTTCGGGATGATCCTCAGCGACGCGCTCGGTGTGCTGACGAATGCGGCTCACGAGTACCCCAGAAAAGAGGAAATAAGGGAACACCACAATCCGCTTGAACCCCAGCTTCACCACATGGCGCAGCCCAGGTTCCACCAGGGGGAAGGTGACACCGGAATAGACCGTTTCACCCCAGCCGAATCCGAACCCCTCCACCAACATCCGCATCACTTTGGACACGTTGGAGTTGGCATCAGGATCTGAAGAGCCGCGACCGACCACCACCAGCAAGGTGTCGGACATCGGCACCTCCGGGGCCTGAGCCAGGACCTCACGGATGCGTGCTCCTGCCGCAGCGATCATCAACCGGTCAACACCCAGTTCCCGGCCGTAGTCAATTTGCAGTCCCGTTTCAGCGCTGTAGGTGTTGAGCACCGAAGGAATGTCGTTCTTTGCATGCCCAGCCGCAAAAAGCATGGCGGGAATTGCCAGCACTTTCTGCACGCCCTGGGCTCGCAGATTCTCGAGTCCATCACGCAGGATGGGCTGGGCGAATTCAAGGAATCCGTATTCCACCGGAAACCCTTTCAGCCGCTTTTTGAGGCCGATCGCCAGGCCCTCGAACTCCTCGACCGCCAGACGATTGCGACTGCCGTGACCACAGATCAGGACACCGTGCTTCGGTGCATCAGGAACATCGATCTGCAGCGTCACACCAGAAATGCCTCTTCATTGAAGTTATTCGGTGCTGGAGAGGGAAAGCGGAGATGAATACCCAGGCCCGCGATGCCAAGTCCCTCGGATCTCTGTGCCCAGGGCCAGAACTACTGCCAGAACTGATGCGTCAACCGCTGGGTGGAACGCCACTGCAGGTTCGATCCGGTGGCACCTCAAGCCGTTGCGCCGCTGACCAGCATTGGACGCTGGATCTACGTCGCCATCAGCAGTTCCGCTACCTCAGCGCAACGCAGGAAGTGGAATTCGGCACGGGCCTGTCCATGGCCGACCTGCTCAGGCAGCTGCAGGCTTTCAATCGGGCCATCCCGATCGGCCTGTCCGGCCTCCCAGGCAGCGGCTTTGTGCTGACCGGCGGCATGGGTCCCCTCAGCCGAACGCAAGGGTTGGCCATCGATCACATCACACAGATCGAAGGGGTTTGGGGGTCGGGTGCGCCGTTCACACTCGATGTTGAACAAGCGAGGCACGATCCCACCCTCGCCGCAGAGTGTCGCGGCCTGCTGGGCGCAGCGCCCTTTCTCGCAGTGGTCACCAAACTGCGGCTGCGCACCCATCCCATCGTCAAGCTGCGGCTACGGAGGGGTTGGATCAACCCATCGGAGTTACCAGCCGTCATTGCCTTGGCAGAACAGTGGCCTGAGAGCTGCAGCCTGCAATGGACCTGGGGCGAGAGGTTGGAGATCTACGCCGTGGACTGCAGTCCCCTGTCAGCCCCCAGCGCAGGCCTGCACGCACTGGATCCCTTTCTGAACGCTGGCTCAGGGGGCCAGGTGGAGCAGGTGCACGACCAGTTGGATCTGCCTGCCTTCGGCCAATTCGGGATGGAGACACCACGCACTGCGTCTGCCCCCTCCAACAACCTTCTCCATAGCGAGGTGCTAGGTCGTCTTGGGCCCGCTTTTGCGGACCAAGCCGCGTCTGTGATTGAACAACTGCAGCGGCAGATGCGCCAACGCCCACACCCGGCTTGCCGAATCAGTGCACAGCAACTCGGTGGAGCAACTGCACGGATCGATCCGAGCTTCACAGCCTTCGTGCATCGGGATGCCCAGTGGAAGCCATGGATCACAGCAGCCTGGACGCCAGGCGACCTTGAGGGTCGCTTGCGCAGCCTTGCCTGGATGGAAGGCGTCAGTGACGATCTACGCACGTGCTGCCCTGGGGTGCACCTCGCGCAGCTGCATGACCACCTTCCAAATCATCAACAGGAGCTCCGCGACGCCTTCGGCAGCTGGTTGCCGGAGCTGCAGCATTTGAAAGCGAACGTGGACCCAGACGCAAAGCTGCCGCCGCTCTGACGTACGGTCCCAGCAATTCATCCACCGCTGATGGCCACAGGATCCGTGCCACGACAGTTGAACATTGGTTTCGGCAATCCCTTCAAGGACCTGCTGTCAGGTCTGGTGGTGGCCTTCGCAATGATTCCCGAGGCGATCGCCTTCTCCGGCATCGCCGGAGTCGACCCGCAGGTGGGTCTGTTTGGCGCCTTTCTGCTGTCGATCACCATCGCTTTTGTTGGCGGTCGATCGGCAATGATCACTTCCGCCACGGGCTCCACAGCTCTTCTGATGACAGGCCTGGTGGCCACCGGCGAAGCCCGCGGTCCGGGTCTTGGACTGACTTATCTCCTGGTGGCTGGCGTGGTCACCGGCATCCTGCAAATCCTTTGGGGGTGGATGCGACTGGCGTATCAGATGCGCTTCGTGCCGCTGGGTGTATTGAGCGGTTTCGTCAACGCGCTGGCCCTGCTCATCTTCCAAGCGCAATTGCCGGAATTAGGCATCAATCTGCATTTCGGAGAAACGCAAGCAGCTGGACATGGCCATGCAGTGATCCTCAGTGGTGTGCAACTGCCGATCATCTGGGGGCTGGTTCTGCTGGGTCTGGTGATCATTTATGGCCTGCCCCGTCTGACGCGGTTGGTGCCGTCTCAGCTGGTAGCCATCGTGGTGCTAACAGCAATTTCCATGGTCTTCAACTTGGCGGAAAACTTCGGTATTCCGACAGTGAGCGGCCTCGGTGATCTGCCGACAGGACTGCCAGTACCGAGCTGGCCCTTCGGTTCACCTGAAGACATGAAGGTGCCCTTCAGCCTGGAAACCCTGGGCATTGTGCTTCCCACAGCCCTGGCCATTTCACTGGTGGGGCTGATGGAAACCTTCCTCACCCAGGACATCCTGGATGACCGCACCGACAGCAACTCCAACAAGAACGTGGAGGCACGGGGTCAAGGGATCGCCAACATCGTGTCGTCACTATTCGGTGGCATGGCTGGCTGTGCCTTGGTGGGTCAGTCGGTGATGAACATCGACAACGGTGGACGCACGCGCCTGTCGACCCTGTTTTCCGGCATCAGCCTGCTGACCATGATCCTGGTCGCCAGACCCTGGCTTCAGCAGATTCCAATGGCCGCCCTGGTGGCCGTGATGATCAGTATCGCTGTGAGCACGGCAGATGTGGCCGGTCTGAAGCGGATCCGCTCAATCCCCAAAAGCGACACGGCCGTGATGCTGATGACCTTCGCGGTCACCATGCTGACCACACCCCACAATCTGGCCCTAGGCGTGATCGCCGGTGTGGCCCTTGCCGGCATCCTGTTCAGCCGCAAGGTGGCCAAGGTGATCCGTGTGGAAGCGGTGGATGTCACGCCCAACCTGCGCCGTTACGTGGTGACTGGGCAGCTGTTCTTCGTCAGCAAGATCTATTTCATGCAGGGATTTGACGTGCATGACCACCCCAGTCAGATCACGATTGACATGTCTGCTGCTCACATCTGGGATCAGAGCGGCGTCGGTGCCCTCAATCAACTGATCCGCAAACTGCAGAAGGGTGGATCGCAGGTGGAGGTTGTTGGTCTCAACAAAGAGAGCCTGGATCTCTTTGAAAGGATCGGTAGCCAGCCCGCAGGAGAGCACGGCTGAGCCTCTCCAGCGGGTTTAAAGGCTGTTACCGAGCAGACCGATGCAAGCGGAGAAGTCGTCGCGCATTCCATTGAGGCGCTGGCGGATCTGCTGATCGCTGGTCTGCTCTTGCAGATACAACTCGGTGACATCGTTGCCGATGCTCATCACCAGGCACAGGGTTTCCAGATCGTCAGCCTCCACGGCTCTCTGCTTGGCCCCTTCAAGGATCACAGTGAGCAGCGCCATCTTGTTGTTGTAAGCCTGGCGATCACTCACCTGCCAAGCCGAAACAGGCGCACAGAAACCGGCCATCGCCATCACCAATGCAGGGATAGAACCCAGCAGGCAACGGAACATTTCAGCGCGACTGATTAACGTTGGGTAAAAACTAGAGAGTTTCGAGAACGTCGGCAGAAAGTGACATCAACCCGTCAAAAGCTCTGACAGGATTGCTTCTCGATGTTCACTGTGATGACAGCGCGACGACAGGTGATTTCTCTGCTGAGCGCCCTACTCGCCCTCGGTGGTTGCGCAACGCTCGGGGAAGGCGGCGCTTCAAGGCTCGATCAGATCCGCAACCGAGGCGAACTGCGCTGCGGCGTCAGCGGCAAGATTCCTGGATTCAGCTTTCTGCAGCGCGATGGCCGCTACGCCGGGCTCGATGTGGATCTATGCAAGGCCTTCGCAGCCGCGTTTGTCGGTGATGGCGGCAAGGTTCAATATCGCCCCCTGACGGCACCGGAGCGGTTCACGGCCCTGCGGACGGGCGAAATCGATCTGTTGTCACGCAACACAACCTTCAACCTCAGCCGTGATGCGGCCGGTGGCAATGGCGTGAGCTTTGCTCCGGTGGTGTTTCATGACGGCCAAGGCCTGCTGGTTCGTCGCGAAAGCGGCATCCGCAGCCTTGAGGATCTTGGTGGACAGACCATCTGTGTGGGATCTGGCACCACCACAGAGCAGAACCTCAACGATGCCTTTCAAGCGCGGGGATTGCCTTACACCCCGATCAAATATCAAGACCTGAATCAGGTGGTGGCGGGCTACCTGCAAAGTCGATGCAGCGCCTTCACCTCAGACCGATCCCAGCTGGCTTCGGCCCGCTCCGGCTTCGAACGTCCCGACGATCACGTGATCCTTCCCGACGTGCTGAGCAAAGAACCCCTGGCACCCCTTTCCTCCGGGGGGGATCAACGCCTTGCCGATGCCATGCGCTGGGTGGTGTTTGGCCTGATCACGGCTGAAGAGATGGGAATCACTCAGGCCAATGTGAACGCGACACTGGAGAAAGCCACCGACAATCCTGATCTCACCCGGATCAGGCGTTTCCTCGGTGTGGAGGGTGATCTGGGCAGCAAGCTCGGCCTCCCTGACGACTTCATGGTGCAGGTGATCCGCACCACAGGGAATTACGGGGAGATCTACAACCGCCATCTCGGGCCCGACAGTGTGGTGCCGATTCCCCGCGGTCTCAACAATCTGTCCAGCCAGGGCGGCGTCTTGACAGCCCCTCCCTTCCAATGAAGCTGCGTCGCTCCACCTGGTTCCAGCTGCTGCTGACGGTCGCGGTGCTCACCGTGGTGGGAATCCTGGTGAACAACCTGTCGGTGAATCTGATCCGCACAGGGCTCGGCCTCAGTTTTCGCTGGCTCTGGCGCCCAGCAGGGTTCGCTCTGGGCGAACATCCGCTGCCTTATGACCCCGGCGACAGCACCGCCTGGGCTCTGGTGATGGGGTGGCTGAACAGCCTGCGTGTGATCGGCTGCAGCATGGTGGTGGCCACTGCCCTGGGGGTCAGCGCAGGCGCGGCGCGGCGCAGTCTCAATCCACTGTTGTGCAGGCTCGCGGCGCTCTACGTCGGTGTGATCCGCCAGATCCCACTGTTGCTGCAGCTGCTGTTCTGGTATTTCGTGGCCTTCCTTGGCCTTCCCTCAGAACCTCTGGCGCCTCTGGGGGCTCTGATCCGTCTCTCCAATCAGGGCATCGGCATCCTCGGACTCAATCTGAGCGTGGAATTTGCAGCCGTGCTCGTTGGTTTGAGCGTGTTCACGGGGGCGTCGATCGCCGAAATCGTGCGTGGTGGCCTGGACGCGGTCCCGACTGGTCAATGGGAAGCCTTCCGCAGCCTTGGATTGAGCGAAACCATGGGCATGCGAAAGGTGGTGCTGCCACAGGCGTTGCCGGCCATTCTTCCGGCCCTGAGCAGTCAGTATCTGAATCTCGCCAAGAACAGCACCCTGGCCATCGCCGTGGGATACGCCGATCTCTATGCCGTCAGCGACACGGCCATCACCCAGACGGGCAGAGCGATCGAAGGCTTTCTGATCCTGCTGGTCAGTTTTCTGGTGCTCAATCTGCTGATCAATGCAGGCATGCAGATCCTCAACCGAATCGTGCTGGTTCCCGGCCGACGGACGTAACATCCGCCCACCCACCAGCTCTCCATGAACTCTCGACGCATCGCAGCTGTGCTGCTGCTCGTCGCCGCAGTGGCCGCACTCCTTCTGCCCTTTGCTTCAGCCACGCTGCTGACGATCGGCATCGGCGGCATCGCTTTTGCAGCAGGCATGGGACAGCTGCTGAGACTTGGCGCCGAGAACGGTGTTCAGGCCAAGCTGTTCCGCGTCCTATCTGCGCTGCTGTACATCGGTGGTTCGATCTTCATCTTGATCGACCCGATCGACAGCGAAATCAGCCTCACGCTGTTTGCAGGTGTGCTGCTGCTGGTGGAAGGCGTGATGGAACTGGCCTCCGGCGCGACGGCATCCGGTCCTGCATCCGGGCTGATCGTGGTGGATGGAATCCTGACGGCATTGTTCGGAGTGCTGCTGGTGGTGGAATGGCCTTCCGACAGTCTGTGGGCACTGGGCACCCTGTTTGGGGCAGCCCTGTTCCTGTCTGCGCTAAACCTGTTCCGGGCTCCGGCTGAACAAGCCGGCAGCTGATGGCGCCAAGCCGCAACGTCAGAAGCAGAAGCCTGTGGCAACCCCGGCGTCATCCGCTTGAAACAGCGATGAGCCTGGTGGTCCTTGTCCTGATCGCCTGGGTGGTCTGGTCGACAGGAGCCTGGCTGTTCACCGCTGCCGACTGGTCAGTCGTCAGCGAGAACCTGCCCCTTTTTGCCGTTGGCAGCTATCCGGCCGAAGAGCGCTGGCGCCCCATGGTCTGGCTTCTACTGCTCGTTGTGATCACTTTGGCCACACTGCTGCAGCCGGTTGCGGGTTCCCGTTTGCGCTTCAGCGGCAGGGCCTTGTCGTTGGGATGGCTGGCCATGCTGCCGATCGGCTGGCTGCTCCTCTCAGGTGGACTAGGCCTTCCGCCGGTGAGCACCCGGGACTGGGGAGGACTGACACTCACCCTGGTGCTCACCGGAGCCAGCGGACTGATGGCTCTTCCTCTGGGCATTCTTCTGGCCTTAGGCCGCCGCAGTCGTCTGGCACTGCCGCGCATGCTCAGTCGCCTCTACATCGATGGCCTGCGGGCGGTGCCATTGATCGCCGTGCTGTTCTTCGGTCAGCTGCTGCTGCCGCTCTTCTTGCCAGTGGAGATCGAAATCAACCGGGTGCTGCGCGCGGTGACCGCTTTCGCCCTGTTCGCAGCCGCCTACGTCGCGGAGGACGTGCGGGGTGGCTTGCAGGCCATTCCTCACACCCAGACGGAAGCCGCACAGGCCTTGGGCCTCAGTCCTTGGCAAACCCAACGCTTGGTGGTGCTGCCCCAGGCTCTGCGCATCGCTGTGCCAGCCCTGACCAATCAGGCCATCGGTCTGCTGCAAAACACCAGTTTGATGGCAATTTTGGGCCTCGTTGAGTTGCTGGGCATCAGCCGCAGCCTGTTGGCCAACCCCGAGTACATCGGGCGATATCTGGAGACTTACGTCTGGCTGGGAGGTCTCTATTGGGTGATCTGCACCGTGATGGCTTTGCTGGCCAGACAACTTGAAGTCAAGACCGCCACACCGTCCACATCCGCCGAGCGTTTATGACCGTTGCCGTCCGCGCCGATTCGATCAGCAAAAGCTTCCAGCAGGGGCAACGCGCCCTGGATGCCGTGACCCTCGAGGTGCAACACGGCGAAGTGCTGGTGGTGATGGGTCCATCGGGGTCCGGCAAAAGCACCTTGATCCGCACCTTCAACGGCCTGGAGGCGATCGATGGCGGACAGCTCGAAGTGGTGGGGCTCAGCCTGGATGCAGACCAAGATGAACGCCAGATCCGGCGCATCCGCCGGCGTGTGGGCATGGTGTTTCAGCAGTTCAATCTCTTCCCGCATCTGACGATCCTCGACAACATCACCCTGGCGCCTAGACGGGTGAACCAAGTGCCCCGGATCGATGCCGAAGAGCGTGCTCACGGCCTTCTAGCCCAGATGGGAATCGCCGATCAGGCGACTAAATTCCCCGCCCAACTCAGCGGTGGCCAACAACAACGGGTGGCGATCGCCAGAGCCCTGGCGATGGACCCAGAGCTGATGCTGTTCGATGAGCCCACCAGCGCCCTCGACCCGGAACGGGTCAAGGAAGTGCTCGATGCGATGCGTCAGCTGGCATCCGACGGCATGACGATGGTGGTCGTGACCCATGAACTGGGATTCGCCCGTGAGGTGGCCGACCGGGTGTTGTTTATGGATGCCGGCCGTGTGGTCGAGCTCAGCGATGCCAACAGCTTCTTCACGCAAGCCAAGGAAGAACGCAGCCGGCGCTTCCTCAACCAGATGGACCATTGAACAACCTGCGTCTTCAATCCTCAACAATCGACCGCGACGATGTCGTGACGGGCTCTACTACTGCCCCTAAGGCTCGAAACACGCAAACAGTCCCTGAAGAAGTCATGGACTGGACCGCCGTCCAATGAGATCGACCCAATGGTGTCCACCTGGTGGAGAGACCGTGTGTCGTTTCTGATCAAGGAAGGTCGTCAAAGAGATGCTGCAGCACTTTTGCTGGAGTTCTGCTTTCCTAGAAGTCGAGCGATTGAGCTCTCAGCCCATCCACACCCGGACTAGGCCATGGACCAAAGACAACAGGTCCAGCAGCTCTGCGAAGACCACGCTGAAGCGCTACAGCAACTCGCTCGCGACGTGGCCAAGCGACAGCAATGGGACCTGAATCTGCCCGTCGCCGTGATCGATGCCCGCACCGAGCGGCGATCGTTCCACGTCACTGGGGTCGGCAGCGTCGGCAATGTGGTGCGGGTCTCCACGACCATTGATCACCCTTTGATGCAGCAGCTTTTCGCGTTGGTGCAATCGAGCAGCGATGACGCTGCCGTGGACACCATGCGCAACAATCCGGACATAGGCGAGGAGTTCGCGACCATCTTTGAGATGTATCGCGACGAACGCCGCGGTGGTGCCCCACTCTGGAGCGCTACGGACGCAGCCTCATTCGTGGTGAAGTCCAAGGAGGCTTATGACGACCGCGAGCTGGCCATCGTTGCTCTACTCCCCGGTGATCCCCATGCTGTGGTGACCTTCGGCGTTCCGCTGAGCTACTACGGCGCCGAAAACGCCTGATTGATCCGCAGACGGTCTAAGGCCTGTTCCGCGGCAATCAATTCCCGTTCGGTCTGCAGCCAGCATTCATTGCCGAGCGGCAGGGTGGCCACCTGATCCGCCAATTCGAACTGAAGCAACTGGCAACGCTCCGAAAGGGCATCACTGAGTTGAAGCAAATGCTGCTGAATCAGGCAGCAGGGAGCGGCGACACCCAAACCAGCTCCTCCAACAAGGACGATTACAACTTTGGCACATTCCCTAGGTTTTTCTAAACTGATCGTCCCGGAAGGTCTGCAGTGCTGAACCTCCTCTGGGAGATGGGTCCCTGCCTGATCGTGGGCGCCTTGATCGGTCGCTGGCGACCGCAGTGGATTGCGCCTCTGGCGACACCACTCGTGCGTTTCGGGGTGCCGGTGAGCCTGATGGGCCTATTGCTGCATGGCGGCCTGAACGGCTCGCTGCTGGGCATGGCGATGCTGGCCGTCACCGTGATTGCGGTCATGCTCACCCTGCTGCGCTTGGCGACACCCTTCGCGGCGGCCCTCTCCCATCCCGATCTGCAGCTAGGCAGCTGCATCGGAAACACGGCGTACTTCGGCGTCCCCGCTGCCCTGGCACTGCTACCGGCTGAGGCCTTGCCGGTCAGCATCGGCTACGACTTCGGCGCCACCCTTTTGGCCTGGGGGCTTGGCCCTCTCTGGCTCACCCGCAAGCAAGCATCCAATGAACAAGACCGCAGGTGGCAAAGGCTGATCGGTCACCTGAGTGCCAGCCCAGCCACCCGCGGCCTGCTCGGCGCGTTGATCGTGATGGCCACCCCTTGGCACCAGGCGATCAGCGAGGCACTGTGGCTGCCCTCAAGGGCTGTGATCGTGCTGGCCTTGGCCGTGGTGGGCATGCGCCTGGGAAGCATTGCCTCACGAAATGCTCCGCGCCTCGACGTGAGCCTCACCACGCCGCTGATCTGCAAACTGCTGCTATTTCCGGCGCTGATGCTGATGGTCAGCCTGGCGCTTCCACTGCCAGGCGTTGCGCGCCAGGCGCTTGTGCTTCAGGCCGCCGCTCCAACGGCAATTTCGGTGTTGCTCATGGCGGAGTCCGAGCAGCTGAACGCGGCAGCATCGGCGCAACTGATCTTGCGCAGCACCCTGCTGGCGTTAATCAGCGTGCCGCTCTGGAGCCTGCTGCTTCGTCCGCTTGGCGGAACACCCGGAATGTGAGATTCAAACGCGGTTCACGCACCCGCTTACGAACCGGCAACCCATGCATCCACTGCTGCTGGCAGCGGCAATCCATCAGCAGCAGATCGCCATCGGCCAGAGGAAGATCGTGGCGACGGCCACTGATGCGATGTCGAAACTGCAGATCACGGGTTGCGCCGAGCGATAAGGACGCAATCGGAAAGGCGTCATCAATTTCAGGCTCATCATCCGCATGCCAGCCCATGCGGTCTTCACCGTCGCGATAGAGATTGAACAGACAACCGTTGAAGGGAGCGGAACAGCGCTGACTCACTTGCTCCAGCAGGGGCTGAAACCATGCTGGCCAGCCTTCACCACGATGAACCGCTCCGCTGTAGCGATAGGCCACATCGTGATCAGCCAGAAAAGCTGTTAGCCGGGGCACCCGATGCCAACGCCCGTACACCCGCACCTGCGGCTGATCCCACTGGATCTGCTGCACGCAACGATCCATCCATTCACGGCTGGTGGAGGGGCTCAGCCAGGTGCGCGCATGCGTCCAGTTGATGGATTCAGGAGCGTCGTCATCGAGCATGCCAGCCACCCCATCACGGCGAGCACTCTCGCGCCCAGCAAGCAGAAGCGTGAGTGAAGACGAATAACAGACCTGGATCAGCCTCAAAACCAGCTCATAGATTGCTCCTATGGGAGCTCGGATCACACAGCAGGTTTTTCTGGAACGCGCCAAGCAGCGCTTCGGAGATCAATTCGATTACTCAGGCATGCAGTGGCGCAGCTACAAGAGCCCCGTGAAAATTCGCTGCCGCAAACATCCTGTTCAGGAAATCACCATCACTCCTGAAAAACATCTGCAAACCACAGGCGGCTGCCGTCATTGCCTGCGTGAACGCCGCATTGAGGCCCTGGAACGGGAATTGAATCGTTCAGCGGCCAAACCAGCTGCAGAAATCACCACTCCAGCTGCGAAAGCGAAACCAACACCACAACCCGAGGTGGACGTGTCGGAATCAGTTGTTGTCTGATCCGGAGTGGTTCATCCGTTCAACTTGGCGTACCAGCCCACGGCAAGCTGCCAACTCGACCAGAGAAAGATGGCGAGGAACACCCAATTGAGCCAGGCAGGTCGATTCTTGTTTTCGAACATCGCCTCTTGATCAGCAAAGTCATTCTCTGACAACCCGCCGGGCTTTCGACACAACCGTCACGCACGATGACGGAGCCTGTTCAAGGCGTCGTGATCGGCATGGTGCGCTTGAGATCGTGCATGCCTTCGAGCTGTTGATGCACGGATTTCAACTGACGCTGGATATGGTCGCTTTGAGGAAGCGTGTTGAGGGACACCAATGCCGATTCGACGTGCTTTTTGGCGTCGATCAACAAACGGCATTCAAGACTTCCGGGTTCGTAACTCATCGCGATGGATCTTCTTCTCCAATTAAGGAACAGCGCAACGCACTTGGTTGTGCCCGTCACAACCATTGTGAGGATCCGTCAGGGCGTCAGCATGCCGCCCGAGGCTTCAATCAGGTCCCAAGGGCGCTCCAAACCTCCCTTCACACGCCAGATTCCACGGGAGGCATTCTTTGCCTGCGCTTCCAGATCGACATAAGGAAGGTCATCACAACGACCGAGATAGCCGTCGTAAGCGAAGACGGCTCCCTGCCTGAGCAGTGGCTGAGCGACATCGTTGTCCTCAATGAGCAAACGGGCCACCAGACGTCCGTACACATCCCTGGCGCGCAATTCCAGGATGACCTCGCTGTTCACAGGAAGTTCACGCTGCAACTGCTCTGACGCCAAGCGAGCCCACGGCTGCTGCTGGGCCAAAGGCGCCTGGACACAGGCCAAGCGCACCGCACGCGCCTGATCACCCAGATCGACGAGCACCTCCTGGCCATTGTTGACCGCCAGAACCGTGACGGATTGACGCGGGTGCGGCTCTGCTTTTGCTTCGGGAGTGAGGCTTGCACCGAGGATCGCCGCACTAAGCAGCAGCCGGGGAATCAGGCGAGCCGCGAAAGCGTCAAAACGGAACCGTGGCATTGGCGGTGGCAGTGACCGTGGAAGTGACATCAGGCTTGAACCACCTGCACATCCACCAGTTCCACGCTGTCCATGGCCTGATCTGTGAGATAGCGAAGCGTCCGGTTGCGGATCAACTGAACTTCAACGGCATTCCAGGTGCCTCCGATCACGCATCCCACCAGAGGGATGGTTTTGGTGAGCAGCGCTCTCTGGGTGACCCGCCGACCAAACACCCGAGTCATCACCGCATTGATCAGCTGAAGTCCACCCTGATCGATCAACTGTCGAACCACCTGACGCGTGGCATTTTGAGCCATCCGTAACCCGACTTCCACACCCAGCTGACTGAGCACACTGGTGCCGAACACGGGCACCAGCAACTCGAGCCGAGCCGAGTCCCGATCGAGGAAGCCGGGAAGGATCAACTCCGCCGCGCAGGCGGCAGCAAACACTTGCGTTCGGGTGGTCACAGACAGATCAGCAAGTGCACCGGCAACACTCAGCACAGGGTTGGCCGCCAGACCCATCACCGCACCGGCAGCAATCACCTGAAGACGTGCATCGCTGAACGCCTGCTCCGCCAGTTCATGGCTGCTGGCGGCTGGAAAACGCGCACGCAACTGATCGACTTCACAGCGAACCCGCATCGCGTCAAAACTGACCACCCAATTGAGAGCATCAGCCGCGGAGCCAACCATGACTCAAGATCCAGACCGAACCGACACGTCAACGTTGGCGCATGGCCGAGCAGCTCACAAGGCTTCCAGGGCAAGTTGATAACGGTGCTGCGTCAAGAACCAGACACATCAGGTTGCTGTCGCTCGATTCGAGACGATGGGCTGAATCCTCGGCAGCTTCAGACAGGTCAATGCCGACAGCAAGACCAACAGTGAAGACGTCCAGAGACAGGCCTGCATTCCGGCGGCCGCCGACCGTCCCAGCATGAACGCCGCTCCCGACAGCAGGGTTCCAACGAGACGCCCAGCCGCATTGGCCATGTAATAGAAACCCACATTGAGGCTCACGCTCTCGGTATCGGTGTAGGCGAGCACCAGGTAGGAGTGAATGGACGAATTCATGGCGAACACCACCCCAAAAGCGGCGAGGCCTGCGGTGATTGCAATCGACACCTCCACCTGACGCCAGAGCGCCACCGCAATCAAAGCCGGAATCGCCGTGAGCAACGCACTCCAGAACTGCAAGGCTGAAGCACCAGGGGAGCTGGTCTGCCCCCAGAGCCGTCGCAGTGCCGGCGCCGATCCCTGGACGATGCCGTAGCCAATCACCCAGAGACCGAGGAAGCCGCCGATCTCTCCGAAACCCCACCCCAGAGACGCTTCCAAAAACACCGGTAACGCCACCACAAACCAGACATCCCGGGCACCGAACAGGAAGAAGCGGGCCAGCGACAGCACGTTGATGCCCTGGGACTTGGAGAACAGCGAAGAGAAGGCGGCCTTGGACTTCATCTTTCCGATCTCCCCGGGCAGCACCAGCGTGAGCAGGAAGGCGAGGGCCAGGCCTGCAGCCATCGAACCCACAGCTGCATTGAAGCCAAAGGCGGTGAGCAGCACCCCACCGAGAAAGAAACCCACACCCTTGAGGGCGTTCTTGGATCCCGTCAGGATCGCCACCCACTTGAACAGCTGCTGCTGCCCCTGCTGCTGATCAGCCGGGGTTTCCGGCACGACGGTCTTGATGGCGCTCTTGGCGCTCATCTTGTTGAGGTCTTTAGCGATGCCGCTGATCGCCTGGGCGGCCATCACGTAGATCACGCTCAATAGTTTCGGCCAGCTGGCAGCGACGGGCACCAGCATCAGCAACGCCAGGATCTGCAGCAGCGTGCCCACCCAGAGAGTGAGCCGTAGCCCATAGCGGGCACCAATCCAGCCCCCATAGAGGTTGGTGATCACCCCGAACAATTCATAGAAGAGAAACAGGAAGGCAATCTCGAGGGTGGAGTAGCCGAGCTGGTGGAAGTGGAACACCACCAGCATGCGCAGAGCGCCATCAGTGAGCGTGAACGCCCAGTAATTGGCGGTGACGATGCCGTACTGCTGCAGAGGGGAGAGTTTCATACCTCAAGCCCCACCACATGGGCCACCAGATCGGCCATGCGGCTGCTGTAGCCCCATTCATTGTCGTACCAGGCGTAGACCTTCAGCTGCGTGCCATCCACCACCATCGTCGAGAGGGCATCGACGATCGCGCTGCGGTTGTCGTTGGTGTAGTCACACGACACCAGTGGGCGCTCCTCATAACCCAGGATTCCCTTGAGCGGACCGTCTGCCGCGGTCTTGAATGCCGCATTCACCTGCTCTGCCGTGACGCTCTGCTTGAGCTCGAACACCGCATCGGTGAGCGATCCATTCAGCAGGGGAACACGCACAGCGTGACCGTTGAGCTTGCCCTTCAGCTCGGGAAAGATCATCGCGATCGCCTTGGCCGAACCGGTGGTGGTGGGGATCAGTGAGGTGAGCCCGGAGCGCGCCCGACGCAGATCGCTTTTGAAAGAATCGATCGGCACCTGGGTGTTGGTGATGTCGTGAATGGTGGTGATCAGACCGTGTTCGATGCCGAAGCTCTCGTGCACCACCTTCACCACCGGTGCCAGGCAGTTGGTGGTGCAGGAGGCGGCCGTCACCAACTTGTGCCGCGCCGGTTCATAGAAGTGGTGATTGATCCCATAAACGATGTTGAGCGCCTCTTCACCGGCGACCACACCCTTCACCGGACAGGCCACCACCACACGCTTCAAACCCACCTGCTCGAAATAGGGGTTGAGGGTCTCCGGCGTTTTGATCGCGCCGCTGGCCTCGAGCACCATCTCCACACCGCGTTCAGCCCAGGGCACGGCGGTGGGGTCTTGTTCGCTGGACCAGGTGAGTGGGGATCCCTCCACGCTGAAGCCAGTAGCGCTGCTGGTGATGCCTCGGTCCCAGCGCCCATGCACGGAATCGAACTCCAGCAGGTGGGCCGCTGCTGACGCATCGCCGGCGGGATCATTGACGTGCACCAGCTCGATGCCAGGCCGGCCCCAGAGGGCACGGAACACCAGGCGACCAATCCGTCCAAAGCCATTGATGCCGATGCGCATGGTGACCAATAGGGCCGATCGCCCCATAGATCAACCAATCTTGATTGATCAACCAGACTTGATGCAAGCCTCTTGCAAGCAGCGACACGGCGCTGCAGAATTTTTTCCAATTGCAGTGAATCGCCGATGAACCTGGGTCATCTCCTCTGGACGGTCTTCGGCGGCGCAGCCATCACCCTGGCGCTGTCTTACCTGCTGCGGCGAGTACTTCCCCGACTGACGCAGAAAACCAACAGCGATTTCGACGACTTCGTGCTCGCAGCCCTGGCGGATGCCGTGATTCCGATCGGGCTGGTCACTGTGCTGGTGCTCACGGAAATTGATCTCAACTTTCCCGCCAACATCAAGACGGCCTACGACATCGCCCTGCGCGGCCTGGTCACGATCGTGCTGGTGCGCTTCACCAATCGGGTGGGTGCTCGCTTCCTCACAAGTGCCGCGCGACGCACCGGCGGCGAAGACCTTCAGCAGCTGCTCAAAAGCCTGCTGCCTCTCCTAAGGGCTGTGGTGTGGACCGTGGGCATCCTGGTGCTTCTTCAGAGCCTGGGCGTGCAAATGACGGTGGTCTGGGGTCTGCTCAGCGCCGGCGGCATCGGTATCGGCTTGGCCCTCAAAGAACCGGCGCAGGAGCTGTTCGCTTACCTGATGATCCTGCTCGACAAACCGTTCACCGTCGGCCAGTTCATCAGCACGGGATCCACGTCGGCCACGGTGGAGAAAATCGGCGTGCGCTCCACCCATCTGCGCAGCACCCGCGGCGAACTTGTGGTGGTCAGCAACAGCTCGCTGACGGGAAAAACCATTCAAAACTTCGCCGAAATGAAACAAAGGCGCATGCTCTATTCCATCGGCGTCACCTACGACACCACCGTGGAACAGATGAAAGCCATTCCCTCCATGATCCAGGCGATCATCGACCAGCAGGAGCACAGCAGCTTCGGCCGTTGTCACTTCACTGAATTCGCCGACTCAAGCCTGAATTTCGAGCTGGCCTATTACATCGACACCCGTGATTACACCGTCGCCCTGAACGATCAGCAGGCGATCAACCTGGCCATCATGGAAGCCTTTGCACAGGAAGGCATCGAGTTTGCCTTCCCGAGCCAGACCGTCTATCTGGAAAGCGATTCAGGAGCGAGCCAGGCCAGATGAGCACTGCTAAAGCCTGGCACTCCTAGGCTGAAACCTGACCGGACGCAGTCCATGACACCCCCGGTGGAAACAGCCTTGCAGGACAAAACAGCCTTGCAGGACAAAACAGTCTTGAAGGGGAACCAAGGCTCGGCAGTGGACACAGCTGACCCCCTGGACACCCACAAGGCCCAGGCCATGCTCAAAGGGCTGTCCGACCCGATCCGACTGAGGGTGATAGAGCAGCTGGGTGCCGGCGAGCGCTGCGTCTGCGATCTCACCACGGATCTGCAGCTCTCCCAGTCACGACTCTCCTTTCACCTCAAGGTGCTCCGCGAGGCAGGCCTAATTAGCGATCGCCAGAGCGGTCGCTGGGTCTACTACCGGCTGCGGCCCGAAGCCCTGGGAGCACTGCAACAGTGGCTGCAAGGGCTCTCCATCAGCTGCGAAGCACGCAGCAGCTGCTGCGACGGCTGAACGATGACAGGCGAAGCCGAGGACGAACGCCTGCTGTTTCCCGCCACACAGCGCAATCGCATTCCCATTGGAGACGCGCTGGAGCGCCATCTGCCCAGCCAGGGTTTGGTGCTCGAACTCGCCAGCGGCTCGGGGGAGCACGGCGTGACTTTTCAACAACGCTTTCCCGGGCTGACCTGGCAATGCAGTGACCCCGATCCGGACCACTGCCGCAGCATCAACAGCTGGATCCGTCATGAGGGACTCAGCGGAACCATGCCCACTGCACTGGCACTCGACGTGCGTGAACGTCACTGGCGCCAGCACCTGAGCGCTGCACCGCAGGCCATCGTCAGCATCAACCTGCTGCACATCGCTCCCTGGGAGTGCACGCTTGCACTGCTGGACAACGCCGCGGAGCTGCTGCAAGCGGGCAGCACACTCAGCGTGTATGGGCCGTTCCGCGTCGATGGCGTCCACGTCAGCGAGAGCAACCGCCAGTTCGATCTGACCTTGCGACAGCGCGACCCCAGCTGGGGTGTGCGCGACCAGACGACCGTGATCGATCGGGCCGCGGCCGTGGGCCTGACGCTGCGCGAAATCGCGATGCTGCCGGCCAACAACCGCATGATCACCTGGAGCCGCTGAGCGTTCAGACAAGCTCCAAGACTGCGCAGACGCCAGCCTTTGAGGGCCTTGGCTTTGCGGGGACGCATGAGCACGCTGGTCATCAGCTGTCAGCCAAGCAAGCCCAAAGACAGACAAAGCACTCCAAAGGAACTCGAGAGATACTCCACAGTGACTTTGCAGACACTACAGGCTAGATTCTGGCCAACAGCGCACACGCTGAATGGCTCCTGCCCGGGAAAACCAGGTGAAGCTGACGGTTTCGGTTCCCCCGAGCCTGCACGTCTTGCTGCGCAGCTGGGCTCAGTGCGAGGGGCGCGAACTCACCAGCGTCGTCCTGCAATGCGTTGAGCTGTCCGTCCGGCAGCTGAAGAGCAACGGATCAATCCCCGCCAGCGCCGTGACCAGTTACGAACGAGCCTGCGAAGAACGCCTGGCCGCCGCCAACGCCGCGCCATGACCCTCAACACCACCAAGCTGGATCCAGCCCAAATCGAACAGGCCTTGCTGGCGCCGTGCATGGATGCCGTGATCGCCGTCACCGAGCGCTATCAATTTCTGGAACACCACCGCGGCGCCAGAGTCTTCACCGCCTACAGGGAAATCGACCACGTGCTGCACCTGGGCTTCCACGACGACCTCACGCACCAGGCCCGAAAGGAACTGCAGGAGCGGGGTTTCCAGCTTATGGAAGCCCGCGAAGGCACCAAACGAGAGCATCGGCTGCTGTTGCTCACGCTCAAAGAAATCGGCTTTTCCCATCACTACGGAGAAGGCTTTTACCAGGCGTCACGCAGCCTGGTGCGTCACCTGCGCAACCTGGGCTGGCCCCTGGGAACGCTGACCAGCACCCTCAACAACTCCCGCAGCAACCCGGAAGGATCCACCAACTGAGCTGAGCTCAGAATTCGATGCCGGCCTCAGGGCCGATCTCGCCATCAGGCCAATCATCACCAATGTCCTCCACCACGGGTTGGTCCTTGGGAATCGGACCGGAACTGGGTTGCGATCCATCGATGCAGCCATCCGGCGTGGTGAAGCCACTGGAGAAGGCCTCGCAATTCACGAGGTCCTGTTCTGCCCGGGCGGGCAGCAGCCCGGCTAACAGGACAACAGCCAGCACAAACCTGAAGGGATGATGCATCGTTCACCAGCAAACCCCCCGAGTCTGGCGGCCGTCACCAGGGTGTGAGCTGCGTGCGTGTTTCCAAACCAGCCCAGCGTTGCAAGGCATCCCAGCCACGCACACGCTGGTCGATCCAGACATGGCCGCAACCGTTGAGATGGATGCCATCGGGTTCCATCCACTGCAGCCAATCGGGATCCGCCTGCATCGCAGCATGCAGCGCCAGGAAGGGCACATCCACTTCGAGGCAGGCTTCCTCGATCTGGGCTTCGTGCACCGCCACATCCCCATTGCCATACCAAAGGCAGTCCGCAAAGGGCATGGCCTGTTCATCCACAGGCGTCAGTCCCAGCACAAACACCGAAGCCCGCGGCTGGATCGCCCGCAGCAGCTGCTCAAATCCGAAGCGAAACGCCTCGGCATCCAGAGGTTGGCGGCCATCGGGGCGACCAACCCGCGCGGTGTCGTTGAGACCGACCGCCAGCAGGATCGCTTCCGGTTGTTTGCGCCGCAGCTCACCACGACAGGCCCATTCACGCTCCCAGCGCGCTGACACCGCTTCAAGACCATCACCGCGCACACCGAGGCCATAGATCAGCGGAGCATCAGGGAGCTCCATCCAGTGCCGACGCAACCGTTCACACCAACCGCCGCCTTCGCGATCCCCCCAGCCGACAACGCCGCTATCGCCGATCACCACCAGTTGCCGGGGAGCCCGCATCGATATGCCGTTGCTTCAGAAAGACCGAATCAGCTTTGCAGCCAGTGCTGCCGGGAGCCATCACTGAGCACTTCGCCGCAAAGCGTGATTAAGGCGTAGCTAGCCAGCAGCAGCAACACCGCAGCCCAGTGGAAGGAGCTGAGCGACTCAAGCAGCTGCCAACCCAGCCCACTGCCACCGATCAGACCCACCACGACCGTCTCACGCAGGATCACGTCACTGCGATAGGCGCCATAAGCGAGGTGGGACGGGCTGCGCGGGCTGAGCAAGCCATACAGCCAACTCACCCGTTGCGATGCACCACTACTGCGCAGGGCGGTGCGGGAGCCATCGTCCTGCTGATCCAACCCCTCCTGCAGCAATCGCCCCATTACACCAGCATTGTGGAGTCCTAGGGCCAAAGCACCGATGGCCAGGGTCGGGCGGTTGCTCAGCAACAGCAGCAGCACGGTGAGCGGCGGTGGAATCAAGCGCAAAAGGGTCCAGAGCGCCCCAAGGCAAGACCGCCATAGCCGACAGGAGGACAGCAGCAGCACCAGTGGCGGCAGACCGATGGCGATGCCGGCCGCCAACACCGTGAGCATCAGCGTTTCCCAGATCATCGGCAGCCAGGGAAGCTCCTGCGCCGCCAGCAGCAGCGCGCGGCCATCCGGCCAGATCAGCGGCATCCAGCTGAGAGGGCCGGCATCCGGGAACAGACGCGCCAGCCAGAGACCACCGACCACCACAGCCATCACCACCACAGCAACAAAGCCAAGCACCTGCCGTTGTGCCAGCCGCGCCTGACCGCTGTGCTGGCGCCACTGCCGCAATCCCTGCTCGAGGGCGATGCTCACCAGAGCCAGCAGCCAGAGGCCCGTCCAGAGCTCCTGAAAACGCAGCGATTTGAGACTGAGTTCAAGATCGGTTCCGAGGCCACCAAGCCCGAACACTCCCAGCAGGGTGGCACTGCGCAGAGCGCACTCCAACCGATAGCCGCCGTAGCTCATCAACACCCCCCCCATGGCCGGCGCAAAGGCGGTGAAGCAGGCCGACAGTGGCGACGCACCGGCCTGAAGCAGGGCCTCCAGCCGGGAAGGGTCGAGGCTCTGCAACTGATCGCGCCAGACACGCGCCACCAGGGCGGCATAGGGAATGGTGATCGCGGCAACAGCGACCCAGGGATGCAGTCCAAACACCTGCAGCAGCAGCAAGCCCCAGATCAGTTCATGCACCGAACGCGGCAAGGCCAGCAGCCGGCGCAGAAGCATCGCTGGCAAGCCGGGCCAGCGGAACGTGAGCCAGAGACGCTCTGAACTCAGGCAACCCAGTACGACGCCGATCAGCAGGCTGCAGCCCCAGCCCGTGAGCGCCGTGGCCACGGTCACCTCAAGTGCCCTGAGCAGAGACCCGATCAGAACAGGATCCAAGGAGGGGCGGACAGCACCGAGCAGGAATGCGGCCCAGATCTCGCTGCCACCGCCATGGACGGCCTGAAGCACCACGATCAGAACCGGCACCAGAGCCAGGGCTGGCAGCAGGGCCAGGGCCGGGGCCGTCGGCCGAAGCGCCCTGATCATGAGGCGTACAAGCCGTTGAGATCATCGGCCGACACACTCGCGGCCTGTGCATCGATCACCAGGGCGCCATCGCGCAGTCCGAGCACACGATCAAAACGGTCGATCAGCTCAGGGCGATGCAACGACACCACGACGGCCTCCGCGCCGCTGCACAGCGCCCCATCCTGATCACAGGCAAGCAACCGGTCCAGCACCTCGGCGGCAATGGCCGGATCCAGGCTGGCCAACGGCTCATCGGCGAGCATTAAAGCCGGCTGCTGGCGGAACAGGCGTGCCAGCGCCACCCGTTGGCGTTGACCACCCGACAGCTGCCGCACAGGACGATCCAGGGCTGCATCCGCCAGCAGCGCCTCTTCCAGTCCGGCCTGCCTCAAGCAGTGACGGCTGGGTTCGCTGCCGATCCGAAACAGCAAATTGGCAAGAGCCCAGCCCAGGCGATGACGGGCCAAGGCACCGGCATTGACGTTCTGACCAATGCTGAGCTCATCAATCAGCCGCAGGTCCTGCCAAAGCGTGCCGATCTCAGCCCGTTGGCGCCGGGTCAGGCGCGTCAGCGGCACTCCCTTGAAGCGCACCTGACCGGACTCGGGCCTCAGGCTGCCGTTGATCACCGCCAGCAGGGAACTCTTGCCAGCGCCACTGCGACCAAGCAGGGCGACCCGGTCACCGGCCTGGAGCTGGAGCGACAAGGCTTTGAGCCGATCCCCATGGGGTCCGGCCAGCTGAACCTGCTCCAGCTCCAAAAGCGACGTCACCGGATCTTGCCCAGTTCGCGGCCCACCCGTTCGATCGGTTCGTACTGGCTGGCCTCAGCTGGGATGAAACGCTTGGCAGCGAAGAGCTCCAGGATCATGGCCTGACGGGGCGTGGTGGGTTGAATCGCCAGGATCGCCTTGCGCAAGCGGCCGGTGAAGCCTGCCCCGAAGCGCTGATCCAGGTTGGGACGCACCACCCAGTGGTAATCGACGTATTCAGGGGTGCGCCAGATCACCGTCACCTTCTCAGTGTTAACCCGCCCGTCCTTCACCGCCGAGGTCCACACCTGCTCATTGAGAGCGCCAGCTTCGTAGGCACCGCTTTGCACCACAGCGATCGTGGCGTCGTGGCTGCCGCTGAATCCAGGCCGGCCACCACTGAATTGGCTGGGGGTCACCCCCGCTTTGGCCAGGAAATGCTGCGGCATCAGCCGACCTGAGGTGGAACTCTCCGAACCAAAGGAGAAACGCTTGCCGCGCAGGCTGGTCAGACCATTGATGGAGGTGATGGGCTGCAGACCGGAATTGGTGTTCGCGATGAAGACACTGCGGAAACGGGCGTCGATGTCGCGCTGGGCCAGCACCTGGGCACCGGGTGTCTGCAGACGCGCCTGCACACCGGTGAGACCTCCGAACCAGGCCAGGTCCAAACCACCACTGCGGAAGGCACTCACGGCCGCCGGGTAATTGCTGACGGGCACGTAACGCACCTTGACGTCGAGGCGTTCACTCAGCTCGTCAGACAGCTGACCATAGAGACGATTGAGTCGCTCAGGATTCTGATCAGGAATGGCTCCCACCTTGAGGGTGGGCTGAGCAACCACGGGAAGAACCGTTGCCCCTTGGCAAAGAAGGACGGCCAGCAGGGCAACGGCCCGACGTTCGCGTGTCGGCATTCAGAAGCAAATCATTTGGATCGAAACCGGAAGGCCCGCTCAGCCGGCGGGCAACAGGCGAGAGAGGCGAGCGAGTCCATCTGTGATCGTCTCATGCGAGACAGCACAGGACAGCCGAACGCAGCGGTCATCGCCGAAGGCGCCACCGGGAACAATGGCCAGCCCCTCGTGCTCCAGTGCGGTCTGGCAGAACGTCATCGAATCGGCGCAGCCTTCGGGCAGCTGCGGGAACGCATAAAACGCCCCAGTGGGCGGGATCAGCGTGATCCCAGGCAGAGCCTGCAGGCCCTCGGTGAGCAGACGCCGGCGTGCGCTGTAACTCGCCGCCATCTCCCGCACGCAGGCCCGCGAGCCCTCGATCGCCGCGAGGGCGCCGCGCTGGGCGAAGCTGCACACATTGCTGGTGCTCTGACTCTGCAGGGCTGACGCTGCCTTGATCACCGCGGCGTGGCCGCTGAGGTAGCCGAGCCGCCAGCCGGTCATGGCCCAACCCTTGGCAAAGCCATTGACCAGGAAGCAGCGTTCCTTCAGGTCAGGCGCTACCGCAGCAAAACTGTGGTGGGTCACCCCATCCTCCAGCAGATATTCATAGATCTCATCGGTCATCACCATCAGACGCGGATGACGACGCACCAGCTCCGCCAGACCGTTCAGTTCCTCAAGGCTGAGCACCCTGCCGGTGGGGTTGCCTGGTGAATTGATCACCAGCAGCCGGCTGGCCGGCGTGATTGCCGCTTCCAGGGCCGCCAGATCCAAGGCGAAACCGCTTGCAGCCGAGGAGGGCACCGGCACGGGTCGGGCCTGCGCCAGTCTGGCCATCTCGGGATAACTCAGCCAATAGGGCGCAGGGATGAGCACCTCATCGCCAGGGTTGAGCAAAACCTGGAACAGGTTGTAGATGGCCTGCTTGCCACCGTTGGTCACCATCACCTCAGCGGCCGTGGTGGGAATGCCGTTCTCAGCGCTGAGCTTGCGGGCAATGGCCTCACGCAGTTCGGGGTCTCCGCCGGCGGGGCCATAGCGGGTCAGACCGTCGCGGAGGGCCTGAATGGAGGCCTCAATAATGAAGTCAGGCGTGCCGAAATCAGGCTCGCCGGCACTGAGGCTGCAGATGTCCCGGCCTTCCAGTTTCAGAGCCTTGGCCCGGGCACTGATGGCCAGCGTGAGCGAAGGCTGCAGGGCTTCGGCACGACTGGACAGGGATGGCGAGCGTGACATCGGCGCGGCAACCCTCCGGTGGGTGCGCAGGTACGAGCGTTCACATCCTGCCTGATGTGGTGTCCCAGACAACCAAGTACGCGGTCAGACCTGGGGCTTCGAGACAATGCGGATCCAACGCATGAGGTGTGATGTCCGCTGAGGCGACGTCGCTGAGCTGGATCCTGGCGTCCCGACAGCCACGCCAACTGGCGGGGTTTTATGCCGAGCTGCTGAACACCAGCGTCCGCACGGGACTGGCCGACCATCACTGGATCGTGCCGCTCGGAACCAGCGGCACTCTGCAGATCTACACACCGTCCCGCAATCGCCCCTGGCCGAGCTCAGGCTCCGTGCTGGCGCCATGCCTGCAGCGACAGGTGGAGGCCGATCCACTGGAAGCCTTGACCGCCTGGCAGGAGAAGGTGATGGCCCTGGGAGGGCGGAGCACAGAACCACCGAGGCTGGAGCCCTTCGGTGCCGAGTGCTGGATGGAGGATCCAGAAGGTCAGCGATTTCTGCTGCTGGTGCTTCCCGCTAGACCCACCACAGAAGCGAAAGCATGACGTCACCGATCTCCCGTGCGCTGCAGACCCTGGAGCAGAGCTGCGCCGCGTGCAGCAACTGCGGGCTGGCGGAGGAGCGCCAGCGGGCGGTGGTGGGTCGCGGCAATCCCGAGGCACGCCTGATGCTGATCGGTGAAGCACCGGGAGCTGAAGAGGACGCCAGTGGCCTGCCCTTTGTAGGGCGGTCAGGCCAGCTGCTCAGCGGCCTCATCGCCGAAGCAGGACTGGATGAAGACGACGACCTCTACATCTGCAATGTGATCAAGTGCCGTCCACCGGGAAACCGCAAACCGACGGCGCAGGAAATGGACCAGTGCCGACCTTGGCTGGAGCAGCAGCTGACCCTGATCAACCCGCCGCTGGTGCTTCTCGCCGGTGCCACGGCACTGCAGTCGCTGCTGGGGATCCGTAGCGGCATCAGCAAACGCCGCGGGCAATGGCATGACCAGGACCAGCGCGCCTTCATGCCGGTGTTTCATCCCTCTTATCTGCTGCGTTTCCGCTCCCGCGAACCGGGCAGTCCTCAGGACCTCACCCTGCAGGACCTGAAGGAGGCCCGGCGGCGTTTATACAGCGAACGTCAGTCACTGCGGTGACGGCTATGCCAAGGTTTGGCTGAGATTCCACGCGATCCATGACCGGCACCCTGGCCAGCACGACCGAGACCGGCAGTGACGTTGCCAGCAACTCCCGCTACGACACGGTGATTCACCGGCGTCAGACGCGCACGGTGATGGTGGGTGATGTGGCGATTGGCAGCGAGCACCCGGTGGTGGTGCAATCGATGATCAATGAGGACACCCTCGACATCGAAGGGTCGGTTGCCGGCATTCGCAGGCTTGTGGATGCCGGCTGCGAAATCGTGCGGGTGACCACGCCATCAATGGCCCATGCCAAGGCCATGGGCAAGATCCGATCCAGCTTGCGCGAGCAGGGATGCACCGTGCCGCTGGTGGCGGACGTGCATCACAACGGCATCAAGATCGCCCTTGAGGTGGTCAAGCATGTCGACAAGGTGCGGATCAATCCCGGCCTGTTCGTCTTTGAAACCGCTGATCCCAATCGCCAGGACTTCAGCAAGGAGGAGTTCGACGCCATCGGCGAACGCATCAAGGAGACATTCGCCCCGCTGGTGGAAGCCCTGAAGCGGGAGAACAAGGCCCTGCGCATCGGCGTGAATCACGGTTCGCTGGCCGAACGGATGCTGTTCACCTACGGCGACACGCCTGAAGGGATGGTTGAGTCGGCGATGGAATTCGTGCGCATCTGCGATGAACTCGACTTCCACAACATCGTGATCTCGATGAAAGCCTCCCGGGCGCCCGTGATGCTGGCGGCCTATCGCCTTATGGCCGACACTCTCGACAAAGAGGGGTTCAACTATCCATTGCACCTCGGCGTGACGGAAGCTGGCGACGGTGACTACGGCCGGATCAAGAGCACCGCTGGCATCGCCACCCTGCTCGCCGAAGGACTTGGGGACACCATCCGCGTATCGCTGACAGAAGCCCCGGAAAAGGAAATTCCTGTTTGCTATTCGATCCTTCAGGCCATCGGACTGCGCAAGACGATGGTCGAATACGTGGCCTGTCCGAGCTGCGGTCGCACTTTGTTTAATCTTGAGGAGGTGCTGAATCAGGTGCGCGACGCCACCTCACATCTCTCCGGTTTGGACATCGCCGTGATGGGTTGCATCGTGAACGGCCCCGGCGAAATGGCAGACGCTGACTACGGTTATGTGGGCAAGGGCCCGGGGACGATCGCCCTCTACAGAGGTCGGGAAGAGATTCGCAAGGTCCCTGAAGCCGAAGGGGTCGACGCCCTGGTTCAGCTGATCAAGGACGACGGACGCTGGGTGGATCCTGCCTGATCTCGTTAATCTGAGATCTCGGTCCTGAAGGCCATCCATGCCCACCGTCACCCCCCGCTCTGGACATTCCCGTCACCGGGGGCTGCTGATGATCCTTGGGGCAGGAGGACTGACAGCGGCCGTGGCCGTAGCCGCCCCTGGTCTGGGGTTGCCCAGCACCTCGAATTCATCGATCACCAACAGCCCCAAGGAGGTGATTGACCAGGTCTGGCAGATCGTCTACCGCGATTTCCTGGATTCCACCGGCAAGTACTCCGCCGACAGCTGGACCCGTCTGCGCAAGGACCTGCTCTCCAAGAGCTATGCCGGTCCGGATGAGTCGTATGAGGCGATCCGAGGCATGCTCGCCAGCCTCGATGATCCCTACACCCGTTTCCTTGACCCGAAAGAGTTCAAGGAGATGCAGATCGACACCTCCGGAGAACTGACCGGTGTCGGCATCCAGATCTCCCTCGACAAAGACACCAAGGAGATCTTGGTGGTGTCGCCGATCGAAGGCACACCGGCGTCCAGGGCTGGCGTTCTGCCCAAGGATGTGATCGTCTCGATCGATGGGAAGTCCACCAAGGGGATGACCACCGAAGATGCGGTGAAGCTGATCCGAGGCCAGGAAGGCACCCAAGTCATCCTCGGTTTGCGGAGGAAAGGTGAGGTGGTGACCGTGCCCCTGGAGCGGGCGCGCATTGAGATTCAAGCTGTCGACAGTCGACTCAACACCACCAAAAATGGCAAAAAGGTCGGATACATCCGACTGAAGCAGTTCAATGCCAATGCCTCCCGAGAAATGCGGGCGGCGATCCGCGAGCTCGAAGCCGAAGGTGCTGAGGGCTATGTGCTCGACCTGCGCAGCAACCCAGGCGGACTGCTGGAAGCCAGCATCGACATTGCGCGTCAATGGCTCGACGAAGGCACGATCGTCAGCACCAAAACACGGGATGGCATCCAGGACGTGCGCCGGGCCACCGGCAGTGCACTGACCGATCGCCCCGTGGTGGTGCTGGTGAATGAAGGCTCGGCCAGTGCCAGCGAAATTCTTTCCGGGGCCTTGCAGGACAATGATCGCGCCGTGCTGGTGGGTCAGAAGACCTTCGGCAAGGGACTGGTGCAATCGGTGCGTGGGCTCTCCGACGGCTCCGGCCTGACGGTGACGATTGCCCAGTACCTGACTCCCAAGGGCACCGACATCCACAAGAACGGCATCCTCCCGGATGTTCCCGTGGAACTGAGCGAAAAGGAAATCCGCACGCTCACCATGGAGCAGCTCGGCACCAGCAAAGACAGCCAGTACCGAGCTGCGGAGACAACCTTGCTGAAAGCCCTGCGCTCCCCCGAACGTGGCCAGGCGTATCAGCCCGGCTCGGCCAACCTGCAATCAGCACTTCAGCGATAGGGGTACAACCCAAATCCTTCCCGTTCGCTGCGCGTACGGGGAGAACGCACCGATGGCCCCACAGGCTGCGATGCCACAGGCGGATGACTGAGGTGACTGTCCTGAATCCTGCGCACCATGGCCCTGCAACCTCCCGCGGAACGGATTGTCTGATCCACCCGCGCCAGAGGTATGCGCTGCCCCCACTGAGGCGACCATCCCCACATCTGGCCCTGTCGTTGCAGCAGATCGAGGGCTTGACTGCGGTTGATTTGCCCCTCGCGCATCAAACAGGTGGCGGTTGCCAGCGACGCGAGCTGCAGTGAGGCTGTCCGTTCGCCACTAGGTGCCATCGGAGCCTGAGGCATCGGCCTCGACACGGGCACCAACGGAAAACCATTGCCCGTCGGCATTCCGCCCATGGGCCCCATGGGCATCGGTCCAGCGGGCATACCACCACCAGCGCCAAACTGACCAAGGGCAGCCATGGCGAGCTGCATCAGCAAACGTTCCATATAGACAAGAGGCGAGATGTGAGCAATTTCAGCGCTGAACCACCAGCCAGATCCCAACGATTCAACGGACAGTGCTTGCACACAACTGAGTCAGCCAATCGCAAGGGAATGGAGGACAGATGAAACCTGCTTCCTTCCTAAAGGGTGCATGCGCCCTAAAACATCACCCAAATGGGGGAGAAGCCTTCAAGATGTGACTCGGACGCATTCCTAGCCACACACCAAAGGGCCTCTAAAAGATCGCGCAGAGACGATTGAACGTGATCGGATCATCCACACGCAAGCGCAATCACAATTCCATGAACAAAAGAGATCTCACAGAAAAGCAACACTGATCGACACCACGCCCAGGCAGCAACAAACAAGCAATTGATTAAATCAAGACAAACGGACGCATCACTGCTAGCAATGCAGAAAGTGATCGCCATGCACCATGCCTGACGAGCAATTTCAAGCCTTTCTCAAAACAGCACAATCCGACCCAAGCCTCCAAAGGGCACTGCGAGAAGCAACCAGCAGCGACGAGGTGATCACACTGGCCCAGGAAGCTGGCTTCACGATTCAAGCTGATTTCACGACAACGCCATCACCTTTGTCCGACGAAGAGCTTGAAGGCATTGATGGTGGCAACTGCGTGACAGCATCATGGTTCAAGATATAGAAACACGAAAGACCGCTGCAAACAACCAAAAATTCAAATCAAAGGAATCAAAAAGCCCAGGAAACAATCCTAATAGGGCCAATAAAACAGACGAGACTAAAAAGTACGAACAACATCAATCATTACCACCCCCATCATTCAATTGAAAAAATGTGGCAGTTCGTATGAGATCCCTATTTCGAACATGGCGACAAGGTCGCACGCAAACCATTGCCTTCGAGGATTATCAATGGAGTGATGGACTCCTCAGCACCAAGGTTGGAATCAAACGCGTCGAGACCCAATATCTGGTCCGCTTTGAACGACTTTCCTTTCAGGAAACAGACAACGGATTTCGTTATTACAGAACATCAGACTGGTTCATCAACGTCCCCTTCTGCCAGACCGACACCCAGCTCTGGCTCACCAATGCGGCCATGCTGCTGCTGGTGGGCACGCTCCTGGGCAACCTGATGATCGCCATTTTGAAAGCTGCGTTCCAACACTTCCGCTGATCAAGAAGCCCCGTTTCTTGCTCAAGCGCAATAACGATCGAACAAGCGGAACACCTCCTTGGGTGGAAGCTTGGCGGTGTAGCGAGCTTCCAGTTCCGCCAACTGCTGCTGGCGGGGATAGCCGCGCATGGAGCGCACCTCATCAGGATGCGAGCGGGACAGAGCCGCATACATGGCGCGATGGTGGCGTCGATCTGTGATCGAACCGCCGGCGCATCGCTGCATGCGGTGGGTGGCCTCATGGGCAAGGGTGTCCCACACCTGTGCCGGCGTTCGGTGGGAACGACACACCACGACGCTGTCACTGCGGGGGTGATAGAGACCCTGCAAACCGCGGCGTGAACAGTCCTGCTGGACCACGCGAACACCAGCCTGCGTCAACCGGTCGCGCAAGGCATCGATGGCATCCCAGGAACGCGCTGATGCCGGGCCGGCACTCAACAAGCCCAGAACGCAGGGAGCCAGCAGCCAACCAGATCGCAGCACAGACCGTTTCAAGAGCAGCATCATCGAGGACCACGTCCAACCTCGGATGCAGACATAAAAAAACCATCACTCAACTGGGTGATGGTTGCTATCAGATGTGACCAAAAAAATGTCTTTAGAGCTCAACTAGCCAAAGGTTTGGGTCAAGCTACGGGCTGCATCAAGCCGCCACCCGGGGTGGAATCGTCATCGTCGTTGTTCTGAGAATCACCATCCCAGAGGGCGTAGATGCCGATGGCTGCAGCACCGATGAGGCTGGAGAACAAGCCGAGGGAACCGCTGCTGATCGGATCGATGAATTCGCCCACAAGCCTCACGAAGCTGAGAACACGGTAACGAAAAATTGCGCAATGTGTCGCTGGCTTCTCATTTTCAGCATTTGCGCATGATCGCGGTCGTCCGCTCAAACGCTGAGAACGGCCTCGTTGCGGTCCTTCTGCTGCTGTTCGCGCTGCTCGGCCGTCAGGCCATCGGCGTCGGGAATCTGAGAAGCCATCTGCTCCAGCCAGTTCTTGAGCTCGTCCAGCTGCTTCTCCATCGGCAGCACTCCCAGGCCGCGCGCCATCACCTTGGCGATGGCGCCGGTGCCGGCCTGATACACAAGGCGGCCATGCAAATGCTGGGGCAAGCCCTGGCGCAGCAAGCGGAATGCAGGCTCCTCCATCGGCGTTTCCAGCGCGATGTTTGGCTTCTCCGGACGAATTCGGGAGAACCCGCAACGCTTGGCCAGCAGCTTCAGATCCATCAACTGCAGCAGTGACTGCACGGGGCCCGGCAGGGCACCGTAACGATCGGCCCAGATCGCCGCCAGTTCCACCAGCGACTCACTGCTGACGCATTCAGCGGCCGCGCGATAAGCCGCCATCTTCTCGTCGGCATCGGTGATCCAGTCCGCCGGAATGAATGCCGTGACCTGCAGATCCACCTGGGTGTCATCCACAGCGGGGATGTCCTGCCCCTGAATCTCAGCAAGGGATTCCTGGAGCATCTCCATATAAAGGTCAAAACCGATGGCCTCCATCTGACCGCTCTGCTCCACACCGAGCAGGTTGCCGACGCCCCGGATTTCCATGTCGCGCATCGCCAGCTGATAACCACTGCCCAACTGGGCGAATTCCTGAATCGCGCGCAGCCGCTGGCGTGCCGCTTCGCTCAACGAAGCATTGCCTGGATAGAACAACCACGCATGAGCCTGAATGCCGCTGCGTCCCACCCGACCACGCAACTGATAAAGCTGCGCGAGGCCAAAGCGATGCGCATCTTCGATCAGGATGGTGTTGACGCGGGGGATGTCGAGACCGCTTTCCACGATTGTGGTGCAGAGCATCACATCCGCTTCCCCGCCGTTGAACGCCACCATGGCGCTCTCCAGTTCGCCCTCGGCCATCTGGCCATGGGCCACCAGCAGACGCAGACCGGGAAGCATCTGGCGCAACTGACCGGCAACATCTTCAATGCCCTCCACGCGAGGCACCACGTAAAACACCTGGCCGCCGCGGTCGAGCTCCTGACGGATGGCACTGCGAACGGCCTCCTCATCGAGTGCCGCGAGGTGGGTTTTGATCGGCCGACGCAAGGGCGGCGGCGTGGTGATCAGGCTCATCTCCCTCACCCCAGACAGGCTCATGTAGAGCGTGCGGGGGATCGGCGTGGCCGAGAGGGTCAGAACATCCACGTCCTTGCGCAGTGCCTTGATCTTCTCCTTCTGATTCACGCCAAAGCGCTGTTCTTCATCCACCACCAGCAGTCCGAGCTTGTCGAAGACGGTGTTCTTGCTCAGCAGCTGGTGAGTCCCCACCACCGCATCGATCGTGCCGTTTTTCAGACCCTCAAGAATTGCCTTGCGCTCACTGGCGGTGCGGAACCGGTTCAACAGCGCCACCTTGATCGGATAGGGAGCAAAACGCTCGGACAGCGTGCGCCAGTGCTGCTGCGCCAGCACCGTGGTGGGAGCCAGCATGGCCACCTGCTTGCCAGCGGTGATCGCCTTGAAAATCGCCCGGATCGCCACTTCGGTTTTGCCGAAGCCCACATCGCCGCACACCAAGCGATCCATCGGTTGCGACTTCTCCATGTCGCGCTTCACATCGGCCGTCGCCTTCAACTGATCCGGCGTGGGTTCGTAAGGGAATGAGTCCTCCAGTTCGTTTTGCCAGGGACCATCCACCGGGAAAGCAAAGCCTGGCGCCTGATGACGCTCGGCATAGAGCTTCACCAGATCCAGCGCCACCTTGCGCACGGCCTTGCTGGCACGCTCCTTGGCCTTCACCCAGGCCGAGCCACCCATCTTGCTGAGCTGCGGCGGGGCATCACTGTTGGCGCGGTAACGGCCGAGGCTGCCCAACTGATCCGCGGCAACCCGCAGGATGCCGTCGGCGTACTGAACCACCAGGTAGTCGCGCACCTCACCGCTGATGGCGAGCTTTTCAAGCTTTTGGAAGCGACCGATGCCGTGGTTGCGATGCACCACGAAATCACCGGGCTGCATCTTGTTGGGGTCAACGGTGCGGCTAGCGGCCTTGCGCCGGCGACGCACGTATCCCGTGCTGGTGAGGGTCTGCTGCCCGAAGAACTCACGATCCGTGATCAGCACCACACGCCAGGCGGGCAGCTGCAGACCTTCCAGATCAGCCGTGCCGCGGATCTTCAAGGCCACGGGCGTGGCTTGCTCAATCAGCCGCTCAATCGCCGGGGCATCGGCGGCATTAGGCACAAAACGGCTGATGCAGTCGTGCTCTTCCAACAACGCCACGGCACGACTGGGCTGGGCGGATAACAGCCACACCGCCTGCTTGTCCTGGCGATACCCCTTGATCAGTTCGCCGAGCTTGCCGAACTGGTTGGGATAGGCCGGCACGGGGCGGCTGTTGAGATCGAAGGCATTGGGGTGAGCGTCACTCTCCTGAAGTTCAGCCAGATCAAAACCGGTGAAGGCTTCGGCGAGAGCCATGGCCTCATCGACATCGCGATGCAGCAGCGGAATCGGCAACGCCAGTTCCTCATGGTGTTCGCGGGCATGATCCAGCCATTGCTCGCCGTGGGAGCGGCCATGGCGGCGCTCATCAATGGCAACGCAGCACTCGGCCGGCAGGTAATCGAGCAAAGAGGCGGGCTGCTGCCAGGCCAAGCCCATCAAACGACGCATGCCCTCCGGGGTTCCCCCCTCCAGAAGCTCCGTGATTGCCTCCTCACTGAGCAGCTGCTCCAGGCCATCCGGCATGGCGTCACGCAGACTCTCCGCAATCAACGGACTGAAGCCCGTTGGGGTTAGTCGCAGGCTGTCGATCGGATCCAGTGAGCGTTGGCTGGCCGGATCGAATTCCCGCAGCTTGTCGAGCTCATCCCCGAAGAACTCCAGCCGCACCGGAAGCTCACTGCTGACTGGAAACACATCCACGATGTCGCCGCGACGACTCCAGCTGCCTTCCTGATCAATGGTCGAGACGCGCTCGTAGCCAAGCTGGGTGAGGCTGGTGGCGAGCTCTTCGAGGTCCACGGTGTCGCCCTTGCGCAGGGTGCGACAGCGATCCGCCAGAGCCTGCGGCGGCGGCAGATGCGGCTGCAAACAACGCTCGGTGGCAACGATCGCCAGATCACTGCTCTGGCCTTCAATCTGCAGCTCGCTGAGCACCTGTAGCTGCCCCCAGGTGATCTCACTGGTGGGGTCGAAAGGTTCATAGGGCGACCCTTCGCTGGTGGGGTACAGCTGGGCGCTGCGCCAACCCATCAATTCCAGTAGCGCCGTCCAGCGACCGGCCTCCTCCAGGGTCGGCACCACCACCAACAGCGGTCGGTCCTGGTGACGCGCCAGCGCACTGGCCACCAGGGCACGAGCACCACGGCCTCCCCCGCGCAACAGCAAGCGATCCGAACGGTCCTGCCGCTCACACAATTCACCGCTCAGTGCGGAGGTCTGCAGCAGACGCACCAAAGAACTGAGAGGCATGGCGTGACCACTGGCGGCAACGCATGATTGTCGCAATCAACTGATCTGCCCTGCGGGCCTCTCGCCTCTCCCCCATGCCACGGTTTCGCTGTCGAGAGTGCTGCTGCGGGCCAGCAGTGGTGCTGCATCCCCCCAAAGGCGCCCTACCGGTCTGTTCCAGCTGCGGCGCGGTGATGGAGCGGCAACCCCTGGTAAAGCCCGTGCCGTTTCTGGTGTTGCTGGCGGTGGGGTCCGCCTTGATCACCATGTCGCTACCGGGACTGTTGCGTCCACCTGCCACACCGAAGCCGCCGACATCTGAAACCCTGGCATGACGATGAGTAGACCGACTTCTCGGGCCAGTCGTATTGAGCGACGGTTCGAATCACTGATCTGGAAATTCCGGCTGGTCACCTTGATCCCGGTGGTGATGAGCCTGATCGGAAGCATCAGCTGTTTCGTACTGGGCACCTACGCCGAATTGAGCGTTCTCTACAAGGTGGCTCAAGGCGAATTCAACAACGACAACAGCAACTTCCTGATTGGAAAAGTGGTGGGAGGAATCGACTACTACCTGATCGGAATCGCGCTGCTGATTTTTGGCTATGGCATCTACGAGCTGGTGATCTCCGACATCGATCCGCGCCAGGCACATCAATCACCAGACCGCCGCAATCTGCTGAACATCGATTCCCTCGACACGCTCAAGCAGAAGCTCACCAAGGTGATCATCGTGGCCCTGATCGTGACCGCCTTCAAGGTGATGGTGAGCTTCGAAGTGGGCACCATCACAGAGTTGCTGCAGTACTGCGCCGGCGTGCTGATGCTGGCGTTCAGCGCCTACCTGATCGGACGCACCGGAACACACTGATGCCCCGATAGCTTGCAGCAACCAGGCCCAGCAGGACCGATGACCGCCGCAACGTTGCCGAGCACAGGAGCCGTGACGGGGTTGAAGGAAACCCTCGACTTCTTCAACGATCCGGGGTTCGCCCAACGCCGCTTTGACGCCCACGGCGATGTGTTCGAAACCAAGCTGCTGGCTCAGCGCATCGTGTTCATCCGCGGCGAACGGGCGATCACCGATCTGCTCAAGCAAAGCGACGCCCTGGAGGGATGGTGGCCCGAAAGCGTGCGTCAGCTGCTGGGCAGCCGCTCTCTGGCCAACCGCAGCGGCGAAGGCCATAAGGCACGACGGCGCGTGGTGGGGCAGCTGTTTTCCAGTGCAGCCCTCAGCCGTTACACCCCATCCATCCAAACGCTGGTGGAACAGTTGCGGGAGGACCTGCTCACCGCCACAGCTCCAGTTCCCTTGGCAGCACGGATGCGCCGCTTTGCGTTTGGAGTGATCGCCACGACCGTGCTGGGTCTTGAGGCTGACCGCCGTGACGCCCTGTTCGCGGATTTTGAAATCTGGACACGGGCCCTGTTCTCGATTCCCATGGCGATCCCCGGCACACCCTTTGCCAAGGCGATGGCGGCACGTCAGAGACTGCTCGAACAACTGACCGAGGTTCTGCAATCCAACCAGCAGCGATGCGGTGGACTGGATCTGCTCAGTGGGGGCCTGGATGAAGCCGGCATCCCCCTCGACGACGAGGATCTGGCTGAACAACTGCTGCTGCTGCTGTTTGCCGGCTACGAGACGACGGCGTCATCATTGAGCTGTCTGTTCCGGGCCCTGCTGCTCAATCCTGACGTGGAGGCCTGGCTGCTGGAGGAACTGCAAACCTCGCCATGGCCCTACGAGACCAGTCACCGCTCGCCTCGGCTGGATGCCACGGTGTTGGAAGTGATGCGACAGACCCCACCGGTGGGTGGTTTCTTTCGGCGCAACCGGCAAGCCGTGCTGCTGGGTGGCATACGGGTTCCGGAAGACCGCGTGATCCAGGTGGTGCTGGGCGGCTCCAGCAACGCCGATGACGATGATCTTGCCCAGTTCCGTCCGCAACGCCACCTGGATGGCTCATTCGATCAGACCCTGTTGCCATTCGGAGGTGGAGAGCGTGTCTGTCTGGGAAAGGCGCTCGCGGAACTTGAAATCCGACTGATGGCGGTGGGCTTGCTGCAGTCACTCCAGCTCAACCTGGAACCGGATCAGGATCTCTCCCTACAGCTGATCCCAAGCCCCACACCCCGCGATGGATTGCTGGTGCGCGCAACAGCGCGTTGAGCCCACAGGCTGGAATTAATCGCTGGGAAGTGCGCAAAATTCCGTCGCGACCCAATCCGCTTGACCCTGGTCGAGGTTGCCGCGACTTTCCCAGTCCACGACATAACGTCCGTCGCAAACGATGGTCAGTTTTTCGGATTCATCGCCGTTGCGGTAATCGATTTTGAACACATCGCCGTAGTCCGTGGTCATCACGTGATAGCCGCACCATTCACCGTGGGGGGGCAACTCACCGCAACTCACGGAGCCTGCTCTGGCGGATGGCCAAAACAGCAAAGGGCTGACCAGAGCTGCTGCCAGGGCGATGGATCGAAAACCAGCCGTCATCGCGATTCTCAACAATCGATACGGCGCAATCTATCGGTGATTAACGACGTGCAGAGTTTCTGACTGTGCCGAATCGTCAGAGTGGTCGTCTTGCAAAAGACAGAGGCGTTCATGATGAACATCTCAGCTGATCATCCAGGCAACAAACAGATAGACGGCTGCAATCACCACAAGCTCCGCCCATGTCCCGAACAATTAAATCGACAGTCCAGCCACGTAAGGGACAGCGAACACAAGAAACCCCACCATGATCCAGAAGAGCAAGGGTTTTACCCACTGCGGATAATCGACCAGAACCTCCTGAAGAACGTCCCGCAAAAATCTCTTCATTGACAGCCAAGCATTTTCCGAAGAGCCGATTGATCAACCGAAAAAGAAGACCAGATGCAGCTTGCGACGAAGGCAGTCAAACCATAGATTAGTCAGAGCAAAAACTTAAGGAGACATCCCTTGAAAACCTTGATTTTGATGGGCAGCTTGTTGATCTCAACGACTGCCGTTCAAGCCGAAGAGAAGGACAAAGGATTTTATTACTACGGAAGCATCTACGGAGCTGGCAGCACCCTATGCGCCCTGGTCAATGACGGCAAAATCGAGAAGGACTATGCCTCCAAATTCCTCTCTGATGTGGTGAAAATGTTCTCCGATGATCAGGAGCTCGATGATGTTTTTCCCTACATCGAAAATGCGTATGAGGGGATCACCAAGGAGACGCAATGTGAAGGTATTTATGACTAACTATGCCAATCCTCATTGGGCTTGGCACGCAACAAAGTCAAAACCATTGACAACAGCGGGTAGAGCTTGATGCGCTCCAGCTAGCGTAAAATTCGCTGGATTAAACCAGGGTCATGCGCTCATTACTGCTGCTGCTTTCTGTGTCCGTCGCCTCTTCCGGTCTGCTGGCACCCGCGGCACGGGCTTGGCGCAATGATTTCGGCATGGGTGCCGCATCCGTGGCCTGCGCCATGCTCGACAGCGGCTACAGCCGACGCCAGGTAGAGCAAGTGCTGAATCGACTGGAGCGGGACATCATCCGCAGTGGCATCAGCTCACGCGAACAACGCCAAATGGCTAACGGGTTCAATGACCAGGCGCGTCGCAATGACTGCAGCCTGCGATATCGCGACTGACACCTGACCGCCTTCATCCACCAGGCCGCATCAGTCACTCGGTCGGATGAACAGTTTTTCAACAATCGCGATCGCGATCACGAGTGCAAGGGCGGTCATCGAACCACCAGGTGTGATCACAACGGTAATGATCAACAGGAAGGCGCCGACATTCCAGAGACGCCTCTGCTTTTGCGTGAGTGTCCACGTAGGGCGGCGACGCATCGACAGAGTGAGCTCTGGGTGCGCAACGTCCTAACAGACCCACAGGGCGCAATCGTTGCTAAAACCGCAGGCTTGAACTCTCGACAAAAAGGCAGTGAGCATCAAGCTTTACGGCGGTCAACAAACGCGTGCCTCCATGCCGCGCTGGTACATGGAGGAGAAGGGGATTGCCTATGAGCTGGTGGACGTGTCGATCGGCAGCGGCCAGAACCTGCAACCGGACTTTCTGGCAATCAACCCCTTTGGCAAGCTCCCCGCCATGCGCGATGAGAGCGTGCTCGACGCCAGCGGACAACCAGTCACCATCTGCGAATCCGGCGCGATTCTGCTGCATCTGGCGGAGCACCACGGCGGGGAAATCGCCGCACCTGGCGATCGGTCCTTGATCAGTCAGTGGACCCACTTCGCCAATTCCACCCTGGCCTTCGCCATTTTTGTTCCCGATCAGAAAGCAAAGGTGCTGCCGCGGCTGCTCAAGCAACTCGACAAGCAGCTGAGCGAGGGGTTCCTCGTGGGCAACAACTGGGGCGCAGCCGACTGCGCCGTGACGGCTTATCTCGCTTACATCAAGCTGTTCTTCCCCAGCGAAGACCTGAGCGCCTACCCAAGAATCGAAACCTTGATCACAGCCACCCAGCAACGACCGGCTTACCGCAAGGTGATGGGCATGGGCTGAAGGCACAAAAAAGGAGGCTTGTTCAAGGCCTCCTCGTGCGCCGTGATGACACAAGCCAATCTTGACAACCCTTTCAGAGAAAATCACGCACGATTGGGATCACCGGACAAAACGGGAAGCATCCAACAAGTCACAGACTGAGACTAAGCGCGTTACAGTTTGTAAAGCGCCCGGGGACGGGATGCTTTGGGGACCTGGATCAAAGAGGCTGCGACTGGACGTCGTCTCTTTGAGATGGCGACCTCATCGAAGAGCGGTGGTGGGACACCGCTCTTTTTTGATGCGCAGAACCTCCGCTCACTGCCGGGGATCCGTGGAGTAGGTCTTGATGATCAAGCTGATGGCCTGCTCAATCGTCTGCGCCTGGGACAAATCCGTCGCTTCAATGGCCCTGAGAACCTTCTCCCGTGCTTCCACGGAGGTTTCGAGCAGCTTGATCTCCTCGCGAATCACGAGAACGTGATCAACGAGCGTTGGACGACCCTGAAAGGATTGACTCATTCCGCGATGGAATCCGCAGGCTTGCCCGCAGATTGGCCAACCCCATCGACGCGTGCAATCACCCTTGTCTGAATCCGTATCGGTTTCGCTGAATCCAGAGGCATTGGGTAGTGCCTGAGATCAGCGGCGCACACCACATGCAGTGTTGACCCGGCCCATCTCGCACGGCAAACTGTGCATTCCCCCATCACCCGGCCACCGCAGGACCTGTCTGTCGCGGTGGTTTTTTTATTGTCAATTCCCAGAGAGCCATTGGTGCTGGAACGGCTCCATTGACACGGTCATCCCATCGGGTCGATCAAGCCGTAGAGCAAGGCGAGCACCGCCAGCTGGGTGCGATCCCGGGCTCCGAGCTTGCCCATGGCATTCACCACATGGGTCTTCACCGTTTCCACCGAGAGCCCAAGGCTGGCGGCGATGGTCTTGTTGGTGAGGCCGCGAGCCACAGCAGAGGTGACCTCCAACTCACGCTCACTGAGCTGTTCGATCAACGGCGGCAGATCCGGACGCGGTGCCTCTGAACCAAGTTTGCGGATCTGCTCCGGCAGATACACACCACCCTCAGCAAGAGTTGCCAAGGCCTGCACGAAATCCCCCTGTCCAGTCCCCAGGCTTGATTTGAAGATCACCGCATCCGCAAAAGCCCCCAGCGCTTCCTGAACCACGGCCTGGGTTTCACGCACCAGAAGGATCATCAGCTTGCAACTGGGCCATTCCCGCTTCACCCGCCGGAGCAGTTCGATGCCGTAACCGCTCTCGAGATCAGAGCTGCAGATCAACAGCGATGGCCGATGCCGTTGCACCAGCTCGAAACCTTCATCTTCCGTGGTGGCAGCACCCACGATCGAGCGACGAATCGGCTCGGTCATGCACAGGCAACTCAGAGCGAAGCGATCGCCCATGCAGGCCACCACCTGCTCCCTCTCAAAGAACTCACTGACGGCATCAAGGGCTTGATGCATCGTGCGCGACTCAAGCCGCAGCTCCATGACAGGGCATCTGCTTTAGACCTGTTTTAGCGATGGCCGGACGGTTCAGCTGCAGCTGTGTCCTGACAAACCACCGCCCGAATGCTCTCGGGATAACGCTCCCGGGCCAGACGCCAAGCTTCAGCCGCATCCGCCACATGAATGGTACGCGTGATCAGGCCACCCGATTTCTTGAGAATGAGGTCGTAGGCGGGAGGCATGCCGACATGAAGTGCATGTCCACCCATTGAGACAGCCCATTGATGCATCCGCATCCCTCATTCGAGGGAGAGCTCTTGTTAGTCAGGGATGTATTCGAGAGGGTTATCGCCATTGCCGTTGCTACACGGCGTTTGCGCACGCCCGCCAGGAAGAAGCGTGTCGTCGATCAAACCGCTCGCATAGATCTCGCAGAGCTCAGCTGGATTGCGGCTGTCGACCCACTGCTCGAAGCCCGCATCCTGGGCCAGTAACTGAGCAATGAGAACAAGAGAATGCATGGCGTCGATGCCGACCTTTCTGTTGTAGTCATATCGATCTTGATCATCGAAGCCACCAGCAATCCCCTCGATCTCGCGGTTGGGACTTAAACGCGACAAGATTTCCTCAACCATTCAGCACGCCATGCAACTGATCAAGCAACTGAGCGGCCCCGGTGCAGCAGGCGTGGGCGTGCTGGGGCTGGCCATCTCCGGCACGGTGTGGAACTTCTACGGCGTGCAATTCGGCTTGAGCGGCACCGTGGCCTCACTGCTGGCACTCTCGGTGGGTCTGTTTCTGCTGAGACCGCTGCCACTGGTGCCAGAGGCAGCTACCGATGCCATCACCCAATCTGACGAGGCCACGACATCGGAGATCGCGGCTGTTGCCGACGCCACCAACGCGATATCCGAGCCAACCAGCGTGCTCACCACCGCCGAAGCAATCGCTCTTGAGCTGGCCACAGAAGCCGAAAATCAGCCTGCAGCGCTGATGGTGAACTACGCACCCGAGCACCTGCTGGCAGGCAAAAATCTGCCCAGCCGCAAGCGCCAGCCCGGACCCTCACTGCAGCGCTATCGCACCATGACCAGCGAGCTGTTCAAAAGTTGACGAATTTCTAGAGAGATTCCTTTCAGGGATAAAAAGCAACGTGTGATTTGAGGCGATTGATGCAACAAACGTGTGACAAATTCGTTGACGCCGATCCTTGATACAATCGAAATCCTTGGGGGGTAAAGTTGCCGTCTTCCAGCGAGTGGAAGTAGGCGACTGGTGATTGCGCTACTGAATCCCAGCCGAAAGCGCCCGGATCGTCCAAAGCCTGTAGACAAAAAATCGCGGCCCAGAAATCCAGCTCGCCACAGAGCGCACGCCCGATGGCGTGAGCAAAGATCACTTGGGCACGAAGGTCGTCAGCAACACGCTTCGAGACGCCATCAATGCTTTCAAGACAAAGCAGATCTCGCGCCTGGTGAGAGGTGAGATCAAGTGCCTCATTCGCAATCACGGCCTGCAACTCGGGACTCCGCTGATTCCTGACTTCAACCACCTGGTGGTGCCCAAAGATCAGCGATCGCGACGCGAGAAAACGATCACAGAGGAGCAGTTCGAGGAGCTGGTCAAAGCGCTGATCGTATTCATGGGCTTTGAAGACAAGGAGAACCGCAAGTCCGTCAGGACGTTGCGACTGGCTCACCACATCCCACAGACGACAACGGCACGAGGCATGGACCAGAAGCTCGAACGACACCTACGGAGCATGCATCAACACCGAGAGTTTTCTTAGGGGAAAGACTGGCCTCGTAGCTCAAATAGGACAACGAAAGACCTTGAGCAACTGTCCCTCATCCGTTTCGACCTCCCCTGACTGAAAACATCCCGCTTCGGAGGGAGGGGTCCGTGAACCGATGTGGGTCGTGTAGCTGTCGGATCCCTTCACACCAGTCATCAAGACGACCACCAAAGCTGTGAGGGAGAGCAGAACAGTGAAAAGGACTCGCATCAAGTTTTGCTGAGCGGCCAATCAATTTTAACTAGAAACCCAATGCCTTATTCGGTAGCGGACAACCAGCAAAAAACTTACCATCAAATTCATTTACATCATCCTCTTGAAAATAGTCTGCCATCGCCTGAGGACCGTCCGCTAGAAGCTTCATAAGCTTAGAAAAGGTTTTATTTGCTTCAGCAGTGGGGTTTTCAATCGCATAACTTTTGTAGAGAATGCGATAAGCCTCTGGCAATTCTGACTCAGCAAAAAATCCCTTTTTATAGAGGTCACATGCACCCTCTAACCGTGGCAGCCAAACCAACATTGCGAAAGCCACCGCAACTTGTTCGACATCCTCTTGTTCAAGAACTTCTTCTTCCAACGCATCTTGGACAGAAGTTGTTTCAGCTAAAACACCTGGTGGTGAAGCAATGGAAGCAAAGCTAGAAAGAGCTAATGCTGCCGTGATGCTGAGGCAAATACGATTGAGAGTGACCATGGTTCCACTCCTAACATCAAAGGGGCTTGCCAATGATGTTAGCGACTTCAGAATCAGGGAACGATGCGGGTCGCCAGATCAGCGGTGAGCCGGGTGATCTCGCAAGTATTGACATCATCCACTGGAACAATC
Source organism: Synechococcus sp. NOUM97013 (assembly GCF_014279815.1). Classification (NCBI taxonomy): domain Bacteria; kingdom Bacillati; phylum Cyanobacteriota; class Cyanophyceae; order Synechococcales; family Synechococcaceae; genus Synechococcus; species Synechococcus sp. NOUM97013. The sequence goes on from NZ_CP047941.1 coordinate 1,472,600, forward strand.
TTGGAACCTTGGGCTTCTCTCAGAGCAACCCACTGCGAGTCAATCGGTGCAGAGTTGGGTTTGAACTGCACCAACGGCTGCTGTTGAGCATTCACTAACTAGCCCTCTCCGCCTGGCTGGGTCGAAACGATCAACGAGAGGCCGACCTTGTTGGGCATGCCGCTGGTGGCCAACGACAGCCTCTGATTAAGTCAGCGCGTGATCGAACTTCAGGCATGACCACCAGCATCCAACTACTGGTCATCAATCAGTCGCTTCAGGACAACGAGGACCTCTGTCGAAGGCTTGGCAACCGCGAGATCCCGATGCCATCTGCTGACAAGGATGGCTACATCGATGAAATGAAGTCCGACGTCTAGCTCTAGTTACTGACTTCTTCAACTTTGCATTTTCCAGTCACATTGATCAACCGTCTCCTTTTGTTTGGGTCATTGAAAAGAGGCAGAGAGTCGTTCCATTCAAAGTAGCCATCGGCCAGGCCGATGTATAGATCGAAGTCCCTCGTCACACCATAATCTTCCTCGTAGTCCACTCTTACATCTCCATTTCCAATCACGGCTTCATACGCATTCCCATCAATCAAAACCGAGCCTGTGCTTTTCTCGACAGTGATGCGCTTATCAGCTATTTCGCTTTGAGTCGTTTCTCTCATGCCGTTATTGAAGACATCTGTCTGCGTTCCAAATCCTGAGCAGCTGAAAACAATAAGTGCGGCTATGAGCTCCATGACTGAGAAAAAGCGGTTCACATCATAATCCTGACATCAATAGCGGAGGCCAAACCTCCTCGGAGAGACAGATAAGGAATGGTTGATGCTTGACATTCATAAGCAGCTTGCGTAGTAGATCGCAGAGATGCGATTCGAGAATTGGAAAAGGCAGAGGTGGATATGTACAGAGCTGGTCGAGCTGCAACCGGCGTATAAGAACTGCTGCCATGACACACGGTGTTCGAGGACCTCGGCTCTCGTGCACTGACACAGACGCTCCGGAATGGACAGGCAACATTTGATGAGATGTGGCAAATCATCGACTCAGCCGACATGTCGATGGACGAGCTGACGGGCTTCGTCGTTCAGATTGAGACAAATGCTGACCTGAACCTCCACACCGACACATGGAAAGACGTCGCAGTGGAGCGCAGGGACGGCTCTGTCCGCTGTGATCCTTGCCGAACCACTGGCACAGCTGGGGTCTTTAATCACCACCGAACCCTTCAAGCGCTCAGTGGACTTGCAATAGCCCCGTTGCAGCAACGGACAAGAGAGCTACCGTCAGTAGATCATCTGTTCTACTACTCTTGTCCATCGATCACGGCATCCACGAGTCTTTGATCCCCAGTCCTCAGTTCTTGGACGTGAGAGCAGGCATGACCGTCATCGTCAGATGTGACGTCCTGCCTGGTGAAAGCCAGGACAGGGACTGGTGGATGGGCCAAGTGATCCACTGCGGTGGCGGTGCTCGAAAACCAGAAGACTTCAACCTCTGCCAGATAGCCGATGTGGATACAGGGGAAATCCGTTGGGTGAATGCCGACCTGGTGACTCACATCCTTCCTCAGTGCTGATGACAAAGTGGAAAGCACATCAAGCCCCAGCTAGAAAAGACTGCTGCCGCAGGAATGCTCATGGCTGAAGGCACTTAAACCATGGCAACGAAAATCTCCCCAAAACAGCTTTTTATCAAGCTTTCCCCATTTCTCCTCATAGCTTTATTCGCTTTTGAGATGGAACCTCGTGCAGGTGTTAGTCGTAACGGCGCTTTCTGGATCTTCTCCTGCAACTACTCACTTGGGGCAGGGCTCGGACCCGAAGGGTTCGAAGGTGTTGCTTACAGCGACTTCAACGCAAAATGGGTGGCAAGCAATTTCTCCACCCCGATTGAATGTCAATGATTTCGCTCTTTTCTTTTTCATCATCGCGCAAGCGGTCGTCACCACTACCGACCGTTGCTATGACCAGGCTGTAGCTCTACGCCCTCCGATGTCAGAAGAGAATCTCAAAGCGTTTATTAATGCTCTGAAGGGCGACAGTTCATTAATCGAAAAAGTTCGAACTGCAAATAGTCACGCAGCGATCGCAAAGATCGCGACAGACGAGGGTTTTGCGATTACCGAAGACCACGTGATTGCAAAACACGACATCAGCGCTGAAGAGCTTGAAGCAGTTAGCGGCGCTGGCAATCCTTCGCTTGTCGGGACATGCGGTGGCTGGACAGGCTGTCCCTTCACAATGAAATGCTGAAAATCAAGGATTGATCACCACGAGGGTAATCGCATCAATCAGCCTTCAACACCTGGCACCATCGCCCGCACTTCGCGGTTTTTTTGTTGTCTGAATCCCTATTTAGAATTGATTCTCGGCAACCATCGCAATTCATAAAAAAGAGGCGACCACCCCCGTGGTCGACCTCCCAACCCATTTGCAGTCCACTCACCGTGGACTCTTGGGTTTTGGCATAGGACTGGAAACAAATACCTGAGAAGAACTGCTCATTCACCGATTACTCCTTAGGGAGTGCTCACAACGGGCGCATCTTTGGCAGCCAAGCATCCACAACACAGCCCAACGCCAAATGCTGGAGCTGGACGCGGTGGATGAGCTGTAGCGGGACTTCCTAGTGCCATTGATGAGCGAGGAGGAAGCGGATCGGATTGTGGGCTGCAACTGATGCTCCGTGACCAACATCACAGCTCCAGATGACTGAGGTCATTACCTGGGTTGTTGATTGCGGAGATGGTGAGTGCATCGAGAGGGAACAACCCTCCACCGCTTTCAAACCAATGCCTGCTTACGGCGCACTTAACAGCAGCTTCACTGCCAATCCCAACCTCAACAAACCTGAAGCCGATGGCTTCATGAAGCTCGGCGACATCGCTGGTGACGACCGCTTCAAGCCAAGTCCTGGCGGTGACTCCCTAACCGGTGAAGATCGTCCAATGAATGTCTGGACCAATGGCAGTGCCACATCCTTTGAAGATCAAACGACTCAGGACTTTGATTCAAACGATGTGGTGATCGGCGTTAAGGAGAACATCGACTGGACTGCAGCTAATGGTGGTCCTGGTTCGAGTTACCTGACAGCAAAGGCCGCCAGCAAAACCAATGCTTATGTCGATGAGGATGTGGATGGCTTTATGAAGCTCGGCGACATCAAGGGCGAATTACAAACAACTGACCTAAGAGGCGATAACCGCTTTGTCATCGAGCCCGTCAACCTTGTGCAAGGTCTTGTTTCAGGAGGAATGAACGATGCCGAAGCCATCGGGCTGGATTCATCCAGCGTTGATATCGTAAATAACCTCGTTAGCACCATCGACCCTGGCGGTTCACCAACTGTTTTCTAGAAATCAACGTTATTGCAACACCATCGCCTCATCACCCCGTCGGAAGGCGGGGTTTTTCATTGCTAGGCAGCTGATGAAATTCCTAACAAGAGTCGATCAGCTCTTTTTGCCACGAGGGTCTGCAGCAACGGGAAGCCAACATGACAGCCAAACAAATCACCAATTGAGGAGAAGCATCGACTCGATCAATCACCAAGGGACAAATAGTTTGTGCGAGAACGCCCGTTCATGCTTGATACAGAAATCATGAGCGATCGTCTCAGCTATTTCACGGGGATCCTCTGCCAGAAATCCAAACGATGCCGTGTAAGTGCCAAAACTACAGTTCACGAAAATTGCAGTCGACAGAGGAAGTCCGTTATCGGCCTTGGCTGGGTCGTCGGCAGTTGTAATCGAAAGTGCAAACTCAACGGGATTATCCTCCGACTGCGCATAAGTGATGGTTAATGGTGGGTCACTCTGGCTGATCAGACCGGATTCAATCGTCGATGCGGGCAGCCCCTGCGCTTGTAAAGGAGAACTCAAAGCAAGCAAGGCGATCAGAACTTTGTTCATAGCGCTGTCCACTTGATCTATTGATTACTCTGCACGCTGGCAAGGAACGCTGAAAAGACTGGTCTCTGAGCACAGCTGCGATTTGATCATCCGGGTCACTGAACGTGCGCGATCACACGACACCTTCCCAACAAGTTGACACCTGCGCTTTGCCTGTAATCACTGAGCACAGGCCAACAACAGATGGGCGATGACCAGTTCCAGTGGATGGGGCCTGCACCTAGAGCGGCTGCACAACGGCATCGGCAACCTTCAGGCCTGAATCGCCCGAAGCGACCATCCTTGAGACAGCTTCACCACGGTGCCGCGATGCCCTCCCTTGATTTCGATGGCGAGTACGGACGCACCTACCGCAAGAGCATTCAGGACTCGATCCCCGGCCACAACGTTCTGCACGAGATCGCCAGAGCTGCGATCCAGGCCACAGCCAGCGATGCCCAGCGGGTGCTGGTGGTGGGTCCAGGCCCGGGCGATGAGCTTCCCCCCCTTCTCAACGCCTGCGCTGACGCTGCAGTGACGGTTCTCGAGCCCAGTGAGCTGATGCTGGAGCAATGCCGCAAAACCGTTGCCGATCACCCCGGCAGCAGCCGCTGCCGCTTGCTGCTCTCCTCCCTGGATGAGGCGCTCAAAAGCGAACTGAAAGGCGCCCACTTTGATCTGGTGGTGTGCCACAACGTGCTTCACCTGATGCCAAGCGAAGAGCAGAACGCGATGTTGCATGAACTGACGCAATGCACAGCGGATGGCGGGGTGCTGTTGCTGAGTTCTTACAGCGAAGCGGAGGACGACGAGAGTCAACGTGAGGTGTTCAATGTGGCCTGGCAACGACTACTCGACCGGGGCGTACCCGAAGAGACGCTTGCAAAGATCAAGGACAGTCGCAACACCGTGGTGTTTTCCTTGGATACCAGTCGGCTCGTTGCTGGGCTGAAGCAAGCCGGTTGGCGTGCACCTGTGCAGCTTTATCAGGGATTGTTCATCCGCCTCTGGCTGTGCCGAGCCGGCAATCAGGCTGAAGCGGCTTCACCAGAGACATAAGCCTGCAACTGTCCCACCAGGGTCTGCACTAAACGGCTGCGGGCCTGACGGGAACTCCAGCCCATGTGGGGGCTGATCCACAGATTGGGGGTGTCCAGCAAGCCCTGCAGTTCAAGGCCGGGAGGTTCCACCGGCAGCACATCGAGAGCGGCACCAGCGATCTGGCCGCTGCGCAGGGCCACGCAGAGATCGTCGCAATTCACCAGCCCGCCGCGGGCCATGTTCACCAGCCGGGCGGTTGGCTTCATCCAACTGAGCCGCTGGGCATTGATCAGGTTCTGGGTCTGCGGCGTCAGCGGCGCATGCAGGCTGAGCACGTCGGCCTGACGCAGAGCTGCTTCCAGCTCGGCATCGCTGCTGCGGCTGGTGAGGCCGATGCACTGCATCCCGAAGGCCTCGCCGATGGCCAGCACACCACGACCGATGTCACCGGCACCGAGCACCACCAGGGTCTGACCCTCCAGTTCATCGAACTCCGGTTCGATCACCGAAAACACCGGGCTGCGCTGCCAGACACCCTGGCTCACATCCCGCCGCCGCTGATCCATGGCGCAGCAGAGCTCGAGGATCAACGCCCAGGTGATCTGCACCACCGAGGCGCGGCTGTAGCGGCCGGCGTTGTGCACGCGGATGCCCAGCTCCTGGCAGGCGGCATGGTCGATCTGATCGGTGCCAGTGGCGGCCACGCAGATCAGGCGCAGCTTCGGGAGCTGACGCAACAGCTCCCCATCCAGAGGGATCTTGTTCGTGATGGCTACTTCGGCGTCGCGCAACCGCTCCAAACGCTCGTCGTTGGCGGTGGATGGCCAGGCCGTCAGCTCACACCATTGCTCGATCGGTGCCAGATCCACGGGCCCGAGGCTGAGGGCATCCAGAAAGACGGCGCGGGGGAGCTGCCTTCCAACTGCTGTCTGCTGTGCATCCCCCGTCATCGGTCTGTGATCGCTTTCATTGAGTTTGGGGGTAATGGCCCCCCTAAAGCTCAATCCAATTCGCAGTCTTCCACCTTCTGTCGAATCGCTCGCAGCAGCTCTCGAATCCATTCCTCATTGGATGAGAACCCACCGCTATGACGTTCACGCCGTGCCTCAAAGAACAAACAACAGCGCAGCTCGGTGAGCGTGGTTGGCGTTCCGCTATTCGCCAGATCGGCGCATGGGGTAAAGCCGCCCATCACCTCGTAACCGTTGATGGTGTGGGCGAAGCGTTCCCATCCCCAAAGCTCTGCCTCCGGATCAGGGATGCGCTCCAGCAGCAACTGCTCATTGGGAATCAAGTGCAGTGGCATGCCCAATCCAGGGGAAATGACCTGAGCTTCGGTGGCACGGGCAAACAAGACATCCCTCGAATGAGGGAGACATCACCCCCAACACCCCACTCGTTTGGGTGATGCGAATTCCAAACAACCGACAAAGAATGAACAGACCAAAATGCAGCCATGCCCACGCGCCTGATCACACCCAGCCAGCTGTCGCTGTTCAGCATCAGCCCCGTGATTGGTGCCTGGTGGGAGGAGCTGCAGGCGCAGAAGCTGTTTGAAGGCAGCAAGCCAGCGGTGAGTGAGCTCGATCAGCAGCTGTTTGCCGATGGCCTGCGCCACGAGCAGGTGCTGCTCACCAAGTTGGAAAAAGCAGGCCACAGCATTGCCCGGCTGCCCGGCAAACAAACCGACGCCGACTACGCCGCCACCCGTGAAGCGATGGCCCAAGGAGTGGAGTTCATCCACCAGGCCTCGCTCTGCAACGACGAAATGCGCGGCAGTGCCGACCTGCTCAAGCGCATTGATCGCCCCTCGTTGCTGGGGGAGTGGAGCTACATCCCGATCGAGTGCAAGCTCGCCAGCAAGCCGAAAACCACCTTCCTGGTGCAGGCCTCGGCCTACTGCGAACTGCTCACCCCAATGCTGGGGCATCTCCCCGATCAGTTCGAGCTCTACCTGGGCGGCGGCAAGTTTCAGCCCTATGGCACCGATCAGTTCTGGGCTTGGTACCAATTACTGAGGCAGCGCTACCGCCGGTTCCGCGAAGGCTTCGATCCAGCGGTAATTCCTGAGGATGCACCGGGAGATCACGGCAGCTGGTCGACATTCATCGAGCAACGGCTCGAGGAGGCCCGCGATCTGATGCTGGTGGCGGGCATGCGCCAGAGCCAGCGCCAGAAGCTGCGCGCTTCTGGCATCAGCACGATGGAAGATCTCGCCGCTGTTCCGGCTGGCACCGCCATCGCGGGCCTGACTGGAGAAGCCCTGCATGAGCTGCGCCAGCAGGCCGAACTCCAGCTGCAGCCATTGGATGCTGATGGCCGACCGGCCTATCGCCTGCGGCCTATCGAATCAGGCAAAGGCCTGGCGGCTCTGCCGGCGGCTGATGCCGGAGACATCTGGTTCGACATGGAAGGCATCCATGACCCGGTGGGCGGCAGCAAACTCGAATACCTCTTCGGCGCCTGCTACCGCAACACCCCAGAGGGGGAACCGTTGTTCAAAGCGTTCTGGGCCCACAGCGAAGCGGAGGAAAAACGCGCCTTCGAGGGATGGGTGGATTGGGTGGAAGAGCGGCGCCGGCAGTTCCCAGGCCTGCGGATCTATCACTACGCCGCCTACGAGAAAACAGCGATGCGCCGCCTGGCACAGCAGCACGCCACTCGCGAAGCCGAGATCGATGGGTGGCTGCGCGGCGAACTGCTGGTGGACCTGCTGCCAATCGTGACCAGCTCGATCGTGCTGGGCGAGCCCAGCTACTCGATCAAGAAGGTGGAATACCTTTATATGGATGCCCGCCAGGCGGGGGTGACCAATGCCGGTGATTCCGTGGTGGCCTACCTGCACTGGCAGAGCTCCGGTGAACCCGCCATCCCAGGCGATGCGCCAAATGCCAGCCCGAAGCTGCAGGCGATTGAGGACTACAACCGCGAAGACTGCGAGAGCACCGTCTTCCTGCACGACTGGCTGCTCAAGCTCAGGCGTGAGCAAGGCCTGCCGGAGCAACCGCTGCAGCTCACCACAGACGAAGAGCAGGAAGCGCGGGAGGCCTATCCCCTCGAACTGCTCAGCCAAAGGCTGCTTGATGAACTCCCCGACCCACTCACGGACCCTGATGCAATCGGGCCACGGGGCCTGAGCTGGCGGGCCCAACAACTGCTAGCCCAGTTGCTGCCCTTCCATCATCGCGAAGCCAAGGTGGGCTGGTGGGCCTACTTCGATCGGAGGAACAAAGCGCAGCTCAGCCCCGATGCACTGATCGATGACGGCGAAGCCATTGCCGCTGCTGAGTGGACGGGGGTGGAGGAACGCCCCAGCGCCCGCACCGGCGCCGACATCCACCACTTCCGTTTTGATCCCAGCCAGCCGCTGAAGCTGCATGGCGGCGAAGGCGACAAGCGCCTGCAACTGGAGCTACCCGATACGGGCCTGAAGCTGGATGTGGATGCACTTGATGCCGAGCAGGGGCGGGTGAGCCTGAAGCTGCCCTGGAGCAAACGCGATCAACGCATAGCCAATGGTGACGGCGACGGCATCCCCAAGGGCCCCACCAGCCTGATCAAGGTGCCGGCCGACATCAGCAAATCGATCAGAGCAAGCCTGGAAGAACAGGCTGAAGCCTGGATCGATCGCAACCAACGGCTCCCAGCTGCGATCCAGCAACTGCTGGAACGCCAACCGCTGCCCGCACTCAAAGCGCTCAACGACGAACTCAAGGGCGATGCCAACCGGGTGAGTGCACTGATAACGGACTTTCTCGCCAGCCACAGCGGCATCACCCTGGCCTTGCAGGGGCCACCGGGGACGGGTAAATCCACCGTCACTAGCCAGGTGATCGCGCAGCTGGCCCAGCATGGAAAGCGGATTGCGATCAGCTCCAACAGCCACGCCGCCATCAACAACCTGCTCAAAAAAGCCAAACGCACCTGCGCGGACGCTGGGGTGAGCGGCCAGGTGGTGAAGTGCAGCAACTCCAAAGAAGAGGCGATGGCCGATGCAGGCATCGCTGTGATGAAGCCAGGCCAGTTAGATGAGAGCTCAGCTGTGGTGGGCGGCACCACCTGGATGTTCTGCAGGGAAGAGCTCGCTGATCAATTCGATCTGCTGGTGGTGGATGAAGCCGGGCAGATGTCGCTCGCCAATCTGCTGGTGATGGCGCGCTGCGCCCGCTCAATCCTCGTGGTGGGCGATCAACAGCAACTGGCCCAGCCCTCCCAGGCCGATCACCATGGCGACTCGGGGCAGAGCTGCCTGGAGTTTTGGATGCAAGGGGAAGCCGTGGTGCCCGACGATCGCGGGGTGTTCCTCCCCACCAGCTGGCGGATGGAGCCAAGCCTCACGGCGATGGTGAGCGAGCTCTTCTACGAAAGCCGTCTGCAAGCCAACCCAGGGAATTGCACAAACTGCATCACCTGGCGCACGGCCTGCCAGGGCAGTGATGGCTCGCTATACCCAGGTCAAGGACTGGTGTTTGAAGCGGTGGAGCACAGCGGCAGAAGCGTGCATGCCCCAGAGGAGATCGATCGAATTGAGCAGCTGGTGGATGCACTGCTGGGCAGCCGTTACGCCATTTCCCGCGGCAACCGCACAGAAGAAGGCGTGCTTGATGCCAACACCATCCTGGTGACAGCGCCATACAACTTGCAGGTGAACCGTCTGCAGCAACGGCTGCATGGCCGGGCACGGGTTGGCACAGTGGACAAGTTTCAAGGGCAGGAGGCCCCGGTTGCGATTCACTCGCTTACAGCGAGCAAAGGTGATGACGCCCCGCGCGGTGTTGGCTTTCTGCTGGAGCCCAACCGCCTGAATGTGGCGATCAGCCGGGCGCAATGCCTTTCGATCGTGGTGGGCTCGCCCGGCCTGGCCAGCGGCGTTGCCAACACGGTGGCGGATGCCGAACAGATCAATCGGTTGTGTGAGGTAATGGGCTGATGAGTAATTTTGCAATGTCGACTGATATCAACGAGCTGAGCAATGAAGTTATTCCGCTAATCCCAGAGGACGGCAGAAGGGTCAGCAACGAAGAAATACAAGATGCGCTCGAAAAAGCAGCTGGCGAGCCGGTTAGCGATATGACTCTGAAACAAATAAAAGCTCGGATCATTGAGCTGGGGATAGCAGAAGCAGCGAAAGGGCCAGGGGGTGGACTCAAAGCAATTGGGGTCGAAACCCCATCCAAGACAAGCAGCAAAAAGGCAGAGAAAAAGATGGCCACAGCCAAGAGCACCAACTCGGACAAATCACTGGAATCATGGATTTGGGACGCCGCTTGCTCAATCCGTGGTGCAAAAGATGCGCCGAAATACAAGGACTACATCCTCCCGCTCGTTTTCACAAAGCGGCTCTGCGATGTTTTCGACGACGAACTTGACCGAATCGCGGACGAAGTCGGCTCCCGCAAGAAAGCCTTCACCCTGGTCGACGCCGACCCAAAACTCGTCCGCTTCTACCTCCCCTTGAGGCCAGAAGATCCTAATCAGCCGGTTTGGTCATGCATTCGCAAACTCACTGAACAGATCGGTGAAGGCGTCACATCGCACATGCGAGCAATTGCTAGCTCTAATCCACTGCTCAAGGGCATCATCGATCGAATTGACTTCAATGCCACAACCCATGGCCAACGCGACCTAGATGACGATCGCCTCTCCAATCTCATCGAGGCGATCAGCACTAAACGACTCGGCCTAAAAGACGTCGAGGCCGACATTATCGGCAAGAGTTACGAATACCTCATACGCAAGTTCGCTGAGGGTGGCGGCCAAAGCGCCGGCGAGTTTTACACCCCTGGGGAGGTCGGGGAAATCATGGCTCGCGTTCTCCTGCCCGAGCCTGGAATGGAGATCTACGACCCAACATGCGGATCTGGCAGCCTCATTATCAAATGCGAACTCGCCATGCAGGAGCTTCAAAAAGCCACTGGTGTAAACAACTATGCACCGCTGAAACTCTTCGGCCAGGAGTACGTCCCTGAAACCTGGGCCATGGCCAACATGAACATGATCATCCATGACATGGAAGGCCAGATCGAGATCGGCGACACCTTTAAGAACCCCAAGTTCCGAGCCGAGAAGAGCGGCAAACTCCGCACCTTCGATCGTGTCGTCGCCAATCCCATGTGGAACCAGGACTGGTTCACTGAAACCGACTATGACGCCGACGAACTCAGCCGGTTCCCAGCAGGCGCGGGCTTCCCCGGCAAATCCTCCGCCGACTGGGGCTGGATCCAGCACATGCTCGCCAGCCTCGATGAGCAGGGCCGGGCCGCCGTCGTCCTCGACACCGGGGCCGCCTCACGCGGCTCGGGCAATGCCGGCACCAACAAGGAAAAAACAGTCCGCCAGTGGTTCGTCGACCACGACCTCATTGAGAGTGTTCTTTACCTACCAGAGAACCTCTTTTACAACACCCCCGCCCCTGGCATCGTCCTCTTCCTCAATAGGGATAAGCCCAAGAACAGGCAGGGGCAGATTTTCCTGGTCAACGCCAGCCAGATCTTCGAGAAGGGCGACCCCAAGAACTACATCCCTGAGGCAGGCATCAATCGCATCACAGCCACCCTCATCGAGTGGAAGGAAGAGGAAAAACTCAGCCGCATCGTCGACCTCGAAGAGCTCAAGACAAACGACTACAACATCTCCCCAAGCCGCTACATCCACACAGGCGACGCCGAAACCTACCGGCCAATCGGGGAAATCGTCGCTGAGCTCGAGGCTATCGAGGCGGAAGCCAAGGAAACCGACAAAGCCTTGCGGGAGATTCTGGAGCAGATCGGGATATGAACGAATGGCCAGATTTCCAGCTTCCTGAGGATTGGACCCTCGTTCGGATAGACGAGCTTGCCACTACATTGAAGGCTGGCGGAACTCCTAGTAGAAAGAACAAGGATTACTTCGGCGGAGAGATCCCTTTCGTCCTGATTGACGATATGACAAGCAGCGGCATCTATTTAAAGTCGACTAAAGAAACTTTGACGCAAGAAGGCCTGAACTCCTGCAGCGCATGGGTAGTTCCTAAAAACACAGTCCTTTTGTCGATGTATGCGACGATCGGAGCGACGGTGATAACGACGTTTCCGGTCGCCACAAATCAGGCAATCCTCGCAATAATCCCTCGAGAGGACTGCGACAGAGAATATCTCTCCTTCTGCTTGCAGGCACACAAGTCGCATTTGGCTCGTCTAAACGTCGAATCAACCCAGAAGAATATCAACAAGGGAATCGTCTCCTCATTCTCTATACCAATCCCGCCACTCCCCGAGCAGAAAAAGATCGCGTACATACTTTCGACTGTGCAGCAAGCGATCGAAGCCCAGGAACGGATCATTCAGACCACCACCGAGCTCAAAAAGGCTCTCATACACAAGCTCTTCACCGAAGGCCTCCGCAACGAGCCCCAAAAGCAAACCGAAATCGGCCCCGTGCCAGAGAGCTGGGAAGTGGTGGAATTGGGGTCACTGTTAGCTAAACAGCCTCAAAACGGCCTCTATAAGCCAAAGAAAGACTATGGCGCAGGTACCCAAATTCTTCGAATCGACGACTTCAGCAATGATGGTGATGTCGTTACCCATGCAGGAAACGTCGTCGCGTTAGCTCGCACCGAGATCGAATCCTACGGATTAGAAATTGGCGATATTGTCATCAACCGAGTGAACAGCCTCTCTCATTTGGGCAAGACAGCCCTGGTCGGAAAGATCGACGGCGAGATGGTATTTGAATCGAATATGATGCGGTTCTCGGTCGATAAGTTAAAAGTTCAGAATGAATATGTATTCAAGTTCCTTAACTCGCCACTGTGCAAGAAACAGATTATCGGGTCTGCAAAGCGGGCGGTTGCGCAGTCAAGCATCAACCAGGGTGACGTCAAATCGATCCTCGTTCCCAAGCCTTCGCTTGCGGTGCAAGCTGAGATTGTTGCGGCACTAAATGCCACCGAAGCAAGAACGGCCCACGCGTCTGACAAAACCAAGGTCCTCCGAAACCTCTTCCGCACCCTCCTCCACGAACTGATGACCGCAAAGACCCGCGTTCATGAACTCGAACTTAGCGAGGAGGCCGTCGCATGAGTTTGCTGAACATGAGCGAAAAACCGGCGTCAAAGAAATTTCTTGGAATCGGCTGCCTCTATGTTCTGAATCTCTCAGACCGAATATTCAGTGTCTTCGCCCAAGAAGCCGCAAGTTTCGAGATTCAGGCTGACGATTGTACGACTCACGGGACGTCGAAAGAGAAGAAGTTCCGTGCCTTTTTGAACGTCGAATCTAATTACCTTGTTGGGAGTCTGCTCAACGGATTAATCGGAGAGAATAATCAGGTTCATGGCAAAGTTACTGCATTAACAGACCCCCGTAAGGCAAAAGTAAGTATTAACGATTTAGACGCACACCTTGTTTCAAAACGATAGAAGTTGACTATGCCAACTCCCGGAGAACACAAAACTGTCCAAGCCCGGATCCTCGAATACGCCGAGGCCACCGGTTGGTCGATTGTGTCCCGCGAGGAAGCCGAGCAGCGGCGTGGCTTTGAGACCAACCTCCCTCCTGCCGAACGCGCCAAAGGCTGCTCTCTCTTTTTCGACAACCTGCTTGTCGAAAAGGTGCGGGAATTTAACCCCCGCTACAGCGACGGCAAGGGCGCATTGCTCGGGGAGTTTCAACATCTCCATAACAATATCTACGGCAATCAAGAATTCGTTGAATACCTGCGAAACCATGGGAAGTTCTTCGATCACGAAGAAAACCGCGAGCGCGACCTGATCCTGATCGATTACGACGATCCGAAGAACAACGTCTACGAAGTCACTGAGGAGTGGGCCTATGACAACGGCCACTACGGCACACGGGAGGATGTGGTTTTTCTCATCAACGGCATCCCTGTGCTGGTTATCGAATGCAAGAACGCCAGCAAGGATGAGGCAATCGCTCTCGGTGTGGACCAGATCCGTCGTTACCACCGCGAGACGCCCGAGCTCTTTGTCCCCCAGCAGCTCTTCACCGCCACAGATGCCATCGGCTTCTCCTACGGGGTTACATGGAACACGGTGCGGAGAAATATTTTCAACTGGAAAAACAAGGAAGTCGGCAACCTGGAGGCCAAAGTAAAGAGCTTCTGCGCCATCCCTCAGCTGCTCGCCTTCCTGAAGGATTACATCGTCTTCGCCGAGAAAGACGAGGAACTGAACAAATACATCCTTCGTCAGCACCAGACCGGCGCGGTTGATGCCGCCATCGTCCGTGCCTTGCAGCCAGAACGCACCCGCGGCCTCGTCTGGCATACCCAGGGCAGTGGCAAGACCTTCACCATGATCAAAACGGCGGAGAGACTGTTCCGAGAGAAGGCGGCCGACAAGCCCACCGTTCTCCTAATGATCGACCGGAACGAGCTGGAGGATCAGATGCTCAAAAACCTCGCCGCGCTGGGCCTAGGAAATCTGGAGCACGCCAGCAGCATCGCCAAGCTCAACCAGCTCCTGAAAGACGACTACCGAGGCATCGTGGTGTCGATGATCCACAAGTTCCGCGACATGCCAGCGGATCTCAACACGCGCTCAAATATCTACGTATTGATCGATGAAGCCCATCGCACCACTGGCGGCGACCTCGGCAACTTCCTTATGGCCGGCCTGCCTAACGCCACCTTCCTCGGCTTCACTGGCACCCCGGTGGACAAAACCACCTACGGCAAGGGCACCTTCAAGACCTTCGGCTGCGAAGACGACAAGGGCTACCTGCACAAGTATTCCATCGCCGACAGCATCGAGGACGGCACCACCCTGCCGCTCTACTACCAGCTAGCCCCCAACGAAATGCTCGTTCCCCACGAGACGCTCGATGAGGAGTTCCTCTCCCTCGCCGAGGCCGAGGGCGTTGCCGACATCGAGGAGCTGAATAAGATCCTCGAGCGAGCGGTGAACCTCAAGAATTTCCTCAAGGGCAAAGAGCGCATCCAAAAGGTGGCGCAGTTCGTCGCCCAGCACTACCGCGAGAACGTCGAGCCACTTGGCTACAAGGCCTTCCTCGTCGGCGTCGACCGCGAAGCCTGCGCCCACTACAAGCACGCCCTCGATCAGGTCCTTCCGCCTGAGTATTCCGAGGTCGTCTACACGGGCAGCAACAACGACTCAGCCCTGCTCAAAGAATTCCACCTCGATCCAAAGAAGGAGCGGCAGATCCGCAAGAGCTTCTGCAAGCTCGACCAGCAGCCCAAGATCCTGATCGTCACCGAGAAACTCCTCACCGGCTTCGACGCGCCTGTGCTCTACGCGATGTATCTCGACAAGCCGATGCGCGACCACACCCTGCTCCAGGCGATCGCCCGGGTGAACCGCCCTTACGAGAACGAGGCCCAGGAGATGGTGAAGCCTCACGGATTTGTACTCGATTTCGTTGGCATCTTCGACAAGCTCGAGAAAGCCCTCGCCTTCGATAGCGAGGAAATCAATGCCATCGTTAAAAACCTCAAGCTGCTGATGGTGCTGTTCCAGAACAAGATGGAACAGAAAGCGCCCGAGTATCTCGCACTCATCGAGCAGAACTTCAACGACAAGGACGTCGACACCCTCATCGAGCACTTCCGTGACCCTGAACGTCGAAAGGAGTTTTTCAGGGAGTACAAGGCGATTGAAATGCTCTACGAGATCATCTCCCCCGACGCCTTTCTGCGCCCGTTCCTAGATGATTTCGCTTCGCTTTCTGCGATTTACTCCATTGTTCGGAAGGCCTACACGAACACAATCACAGTGGATCGTGAGTTTCAACGAAAAACCAATGCACTTGTGCAGGAGCACATCAGCAGCCAATCCTTCAGCAACCCATTGGAGCCAGTGCTGATCAACAGTGAAACTATTGAACTGATCAAAGCCCAACAGGGGGGAGGCGGCTCCAAGGTGATCAACCTGGTGAAGAGCATCGAGAAATTTGCAGAAGAGAACAGCGACGATCCCTTCTTGATCGCAATGGCCGAACGGGCCAGGCTTGTGCAAGAGAGCTTTGAGCAACGGCAGACCTCCACCTCCGAGGCCCTCGAAGCACTGTTGCAAGAGCTTGAAAAGAACGAAACCCGCAAGCATGAGCAAGCGGAGAAGGGCTTCGATGAGCTCACCTTTTTCGTCTATCGCACCCTCCTTGATGCCAAGGTTAACAACCCCGAGGCCGTGAGCATCAAGATCAAGGCCGCTTTCCTATCCTTGCCTAACTGGAAGCGAAGTGAAAACTCTCTTCGAGAGCTGAGGAAGCAGATCACCTTTGCAATCTATGCCGAATGCGATGAACTGGATCAAGTCACACCGATCGTTGATGAGCTTTTCACCCTGCTAGAGAAGGCGGATCGCATCGGATGACAACAGCCACCAAAGCAGCTTTCAAATCAAGGGTTCACGAATGGGCTCAACAGCTTGAGGTGAATGTGGTGTGGATCGGCATGCGCCCGATGCGAAACAAGTGGGCCTCCTGCTCCACCAATGGACATCTCAACTTCAGCATCGACCTGCTCAACCTCGACCGTTCCCTTTGGGACTACGTGATCGTCCATGAACTGCTCCACTTCAGCGTTCCCAACCACGGGCGGCTCTGGAAGAGTTTGATGCGTGCTCATCTGGGTGATTGGGAACAAGCGGAGCAGGAGCTCAAACGCATCGCCAGCGAAACAATCACACCTAATCAAAGATTGAACAACGACCGATGAAGCCCAGCCGCCCATTCGCGTTACGCCTATTTGTTCCTTCTGGCCAACCAGAAGGCATGCGCATCGTCGAAAAGACGAACTGGAGCGGAATTGGCTTCGTCATACCCCGCTCCCAACTGAAAGAGTTCACCCAAAGGCCAGAAGCCAGCCGTCCAGGCGTCTATCTACTATCAGGGCCAGGGCCTGAAGGAGGGTCTGACCGTGTATATGTCGGTGAAGCTGATCCTCTTGGCCGCCGTTTGGAACAGCATCAAGCAAAAGAATTCTGGACTACAGCTTTTGCATTCACATCGAAAGACGGTTACCTCAACAAAGCGCATGCCCAGCATCTTGAAGCTCAACTAATTCAACTTGCTGAAAAGGCAAAGCGATGTCGATTAGAAAATATTGTTCAAGGCCGCTCCATCTCCCTGGCAGAGATGGATCTAGCTGAGGCTAACGGCTTCCTCGAAGAGCTCCTACTTTGTTGCCCAGTGCTTGGGTTTCGCGCTTTCGAACAGCCTGTACGTAAGACACCAACATCAGACCAGAAGACATTTCATCTGAGTGGGCCAGATGCCTCTGGGAAAGGCTTTGAGTCGCCTGGTGGCTTCACCGTCCTTAAGGGTGCTGAAGCCAGGTCTGAGTTCGTTGAATCCACACCAGCAAATGTGATTGCAGCAAGATCTGAACTGGAGAACCAAGGCGTTTTCATACAGTCAAAAGGCCATTTAAGCCTTGCTCAGGATTACGAGTTCAACTCACCATCCCAAGCTGCTGTGATGCTTTTAGCCCGCTCAGCAAATGGACGGACCAATTGGAAAGACATGAATGGAAAAACTCTAAAGGCCTATCAAGATGAAGCTGCTGCAGCCGCGACCGAGGCAGAGAATCTCTAACTCAGAACCCATTCCAATAAGCCAAAAGAGGGCAAGCCTCATTTTCAAAGCGTATATGTGTCACTCCCCCGCCTGAATCTCCCGCACCACCTCATCGATCTGATCGCTCACATCGATTTCACCGCTCTGGCCCGCCAGCTCCGCAAAGCGCCGGCCCTGCGGCAGCAACCGGCTCTGCGCTGATCCCACCGCTGCGTTGAAGCTCTTGTTCAGGCGGTTCAGTTGGTTGCCGATGTCGTTGAACTTGTCGATGAAGGTGGAGAAGCGCTTGTGCAGTTCCACCGCCTGAGCCTGAATCTCATCGATGTTTTTGGCGATCTCCGCTTGCTGGATCGTCATCGCCAATCCCTTCAGGATCGCCAAAAGACTGGTGGGGAAGGTGAGGATGATGTTCTTGCTGAAGGCGTACTCAAGCAGCTGCGGGTCCCGCTCCAATGCCATCGACAGGGCACCTTCCACCGGGATGAACAGCACCACCCCATCCACCACCTGGCCCAAGGCACTGAGCTTGCCGGCGTAATTCTTCTTACTCAGCAGATCAATGTGGCTGCGCACCTTCTTCAAGTGCTCGGTGAGTGCTGCGTCCCGCTGGGTTTGATCATTGGCCTGCAACGCATCGAGGTAGCTCTCGATCGGTGCCTTGGAATCCACGATCAAACGGCGTGAACCGGGAATCGTGATCACACAGTCCGGCCGGTAGGCACCCTCATCAGTGCCCACATGCACCTGTTCGTCGAAGTCGCAGTAGGCGATCAAGCCCACAAATTCCAGGATCCGGCGCAGGTTCATCTCCCCCCATTGGCCCTTCACATTCGGCGAACGCAGCGCGGAGGTGAGCTGTTGGGCTGCGCCTTGCACGTCTTCACTGCGCTGGCGCAGATCTCGGGTGGTTTCCGCCAGCACCGTGAGCTTGGCGTTGGAATCCTTCTGCAACGCCTCCACCTGCTGGCGCAACTGCAGCACCTCCTTGGCAAACGGCTCGCTCACCGTTTCCTTGGTGCTCTTGAGCAACGCCTCGCGGGAGCCATCCAGCATCTGACCACTCAGCGAGCGGAACTGGGTGAGCAAATCCGTGCGGGCCTGCTCGAGGAACTGGGTTTGGCTCTCCTGGCTCCGCAGCTTCTCGGCCACCTCCGCCATCGTTGCTGTGAGCTTTTCTTTCTCACGGCGCAGCTGATCCATTGCCGCCAATGCTGTGTCGTGCCCAGCCTTCAGCGCATCCCGCTCCTGGCTCACGCCCTCCAGCTGAGTGCGGCTCACCGCCGCCTGTTCGCTCGCCTGTTGCGCCTGCTGCTGTGCCGCCCGGAGCTCGGAGCTTTGCGCGTCAAGTTGCTGGCTGAATTGCGCCAGGCCCTGATCAGCCTTCAGAAGCCGTTCTTCCAAGAGCCGGATCTCGCCGGAGCCATCACCGCTTCTGCTACGGCCAAACATCCGGCTGAGAATGAAGCCGGCAATCAACCCGGCGAGCACACCGGTGATGAACAGAAGGGTGGGAGCCAAAGCTGAACCGTCAGTTGCTTAAGGCTGCACCCAAAGGCCCACGAGGGAATCCCTCAACTGAGGGAGAAATACCGACGTCCGCCTACCTAAGTTGAGTGAAGGCAGAACCAACGTCTCTGAAGAGGATGAACCAATTCAGCGAAGTCAGGAAACACTCAATCCATGGCGGTTCAACTATCAACGCTGCAGCCGATCGAACTCCGTGAGGCCTGGCCCCATGAAGCACTCAACTTCACCCCCTGGCTGGCAGACAACCTGCACGTTCTTTCAGATCTTCTCGGGATGGAACTGGAGTTGATCAGCACCGAGCATCCGGTGGGGTCCTTCAACCTCGACATCTACGCCAAGGATCTGCGCTCCGATGAGGTGGTAGCGATTGAAAACCAGCTGGAGAGAACTGATCACACCCATCTCGGCCAGGTGATGACCTACTTCAGTGCCCTCGAGGCGCGGAAAGTGATCTGGATCGCCAAAGAAATCCGCGAAGAACATCGCGCCGTGATCAGCTGGCTCAATGCCCACACGCAACCGGAATACGCCTTCTTTGGAGTGGAAGTGAGCACAGTGCGGATCGCTGATTCACCCATTGCTCCTGTGTTCACCGTGGTGGAGAAGCCCAACAACTGGGTTCGATCAATCCAACAGCGGAGCACATCCACCAGCCAGGAAACTGCGGAACGCAATCAAGCCTTCTGGCAATCCGCTGTGGAACAGGATCAAGAGCTAGAAGGCATCTACCCAGAAGGAGTAGGCCCTTATGCATCCAACCACTGGCTTGCAATTCCTCGCACATACTTCATCCTTTCCCTAGCACTGACTCGCGATGGAGTCGGATGGTTTGTCAGGGGCCAACTTGGAAGCAAGGATGAGGAAACAGCAGCTGCACTCGGCGATCACTTCTCACTCCTCCAACAGAAGTTGAGTTGTGTTCCGAACAAGCCCTATCTCTCCCGTTGGTTGAAACACGACTGGTCCGAGCCCAATGCCCAATCAACCCTGCTGGAGTGGCTGGTGGCTGAAAAACAGAAAGTGCTTGCAGCTTTTGCGGATCTGAGCTTCTAAAGCGAAAACAGACCAGCAACCTCAGCAGCAGAGCCAAAAAGCCCTGCGCGAGCACCTGAATTGCAACGTCAGTGCCAACAACTGAGTAGACGCTGACAGTATTTGGGTTCACCGCAGGCTTAACAATCGCCTTTGTTGGCACCAAGGTTGACACTTCCCGACGGGTTAAGCAGCGCCCTTTGACTCAGCAAAGTCTCAGAAACAAATCACCCATTCGGGGGAGCAAATCGTCTGGGGTTCCAGCGACATTGATTGCAAAGCTTCATCACCGGATGACCACAGCACAAAAGCACTTCGCACGCTCATCATTTTCCCAGGGTGCCGCAAAGCTCGGTATATCAATTCTGCAGACAGCCAAGCAGCCTGAAAGAGTCTTTCAACACGGCCGGTATTTTGCAATTCCAGGCCAGACCCAACTGGAGAAAGACGTTTTTGAAAGAATCCTCGCCATCCCAAAAGTTCAGGAGATACTGGCCAATCGACCGTCCCAACGATGGCCAGATCTTGAAGACATGGCCGCCATGCCCAAAGGCAGCCTTGGATGGTGCGTTCATCGACGTTTGGAGAAACTTGGGCTTTCTTTTTTAGTTGACCAATCGCACATACCAGAATCCCAAACCGACAAAGAATTCTTGCTAACCAGAGCTGGACGCTTGCATGAAATTCACCACACGATTCTTGGTCTTCCGATCACCGTGGCCGGTGAAGCTGCTGCGACCGCGTTTTATGCAAGCACTGGATCAAACCCCTCTCAAATCGGGATTCTTTCCTCATGGATGCTGCGTGGCGCCTATGAACCCAGTGAGCGCAGGTTGATCTGGGATGCCATCGGTTTTGGCATTGCAGTGGGCCAGGTGGTCCCTGAACTGTTCTCGCCACGCTGGGAAGAGGGATGGGAAAGGCCGATCACCGATTGGCAGGATGAATTGAAAATCAGCAAAGTCCTGAAAACCTCTCCATTTCAGGATGAATTTGCAAACGTCTATGGATTCAATCTCGAATGATTGAGTCCCATCAAGAGTGGGCGCTTCAGCTTCTGGCTTTCAGCAACAGAGCCGAATTCATGCGCCTCTCCTCATGGGAGAGGAAATCACCCCACATGCTGATCAGGAAGCTCAAGGTCTTGAGGGCGCGGACCTGATCGGCAGAACCCGGCGCCGTGTACTTGAAGTCCATGAAGATCTTGTCGGCAACGTTCTGCTGCTCCTTGCAGCGCGAGTCGATCGTCATGCTCAGCCCTCCGGGAACACGACGCCTTCTTTATGGGAGAAGCGCACAGCCCAGAGCTCTTCGTTGGTCATCTCGCCGTTCTTATCCAGCAATTCCGGATGAACAGTTTTGAGCCCGGTGCGGTCGGTCGGCGTCTTGGCGGCAGAGGACGACAAGCGCATCATCCGGAACGCTTGCAGCAGCAAACAGGTGGCAACAGCGGCGTAGGCAAGGGGGAAAAGGCCTGAAAGCACGGATCATCCGCCCGAATATGAAGAAACGTTAACCACTGCTGTGGTCAACCGAGGGCGGTTTTCTGGGGTGAGTGGTCAAGACCGAACCCCACAGGGCGGTTCTCCTGCTCCCCGCCAGCAGGCATCCGCAAGATGCTGAACCAGTCGAGTCATGAAGAGGAACGGAGCCTCTGGGGGTGGGACCCCAGGGGTCTTTTTTTTGGCTCAACCGCTGTTGGTCGCTTTTATGGCTTTGCGAACTTCAACCAGCGCAAAGGCATAAACCCCTGCATTTAAAAACGACCCCAGCTCGACCTGACTTGGCAATCGCGCTGACCACCACCTGCTGCACCCTCTAATTCAACCTCATCGATTGCTGATTGAAGCTCACCAGCATCGAGCGAAAACCCAGCATCTTGAGCAATAGCCATAGCTTTCTCAGCGGTGATGGCAGCTCTGAGCTTTTCCTGCAACGTGGCGTCTGCTTTGACCTGCTCCAGAAACGCTTTGAGTTGATTGTCAGACATGGGAATTCATCAAGCAATTGTTCGTTTGGCTGGTGGCGATGGCAATCACACCAAGCTTCCTTCCAAGGGATCAACCGTGCGTGTTGTTATGGGTGGTCTTGCAGCACATATGAATTCCTCCAGCAGCGACACCATCGAGTTCTTCATCGCTGAGTTCCGTGAACTTATCGATGCTGAATGCATGCCCATGATCTTTAGCGATGGCCACAACATGCTCCGGTGATTTTGCACCCTTGAGCTTCTCCTGAAGGCTGGTGTCGCCTTTCACCTTCTCAAGAAAAGCCTTCAGTTGCTCAAGGGACATGTGAGGGCTCCGCAACGTCAGCCCGGTCATAGCAAGGGTCAGCAGCCTTTTTGAAAATCCCAACCTCCAGCAATGGCAGTCATGGCGAAGGCCTTGAACTCTTCGAGCGTCGCCGTCAACAGTCCAGCAGCTTGGGTTGGCTCGAGCCGTGAATCACCTTGAACAACCCAGATGGGGGAGCGCAAGCCTCAACACCGCTTCAAAGACACCCCAGATGGGTGATGGAATCGGTGGGCAAAGGCGAGATGGTGAAAGCATCCGAGAGAAAACAGACGGAACCGATCACCGCCACCGTTGTCATCGTTGCTGTTTGGACGCCCTTCTATCTGAAGGTTTGCCGCTGGGTCGCAGACCTTTGAGCGTCCTGGTCAACGCAAAGCCCAAGCCTCAGTTTGACGTTCAAAGGCTGCTGACAACTGGAGCCAGAGTCATCGCCAGCACAGCTGCAACCAAGGACATCAACCAGGCCACCAGCCTCTTGCGCAAAGCCACTGGACGTGGGTCAATCCCCGTGAGAATGACCACGCTGGCATTGCCGAACAGCCTGATGGCGACAGTGATCAACGCCAGCGCCAGCAACCGTATTTCCACTCTCAGCAGACACGTCGCAAGACCATTCAAAGCCTGATCAACCAACTGGACAAGCCGGGCTCCGACGCGGAGGATGCCCCCAACACCACTGTGGATGCACCGAAATGCGTCGAGCCACCAAAAGCGTTCTCGCTGTGGGCTGCCTGCTGGGCATCGGAATGGTCGGCATCCCGGCACTGGCCCAGATGCGCGGCCCCCGGATCAGCAGCGTGCGCGATGTGACCTGCGTGGCCAACTGGGAACGACGCTTTCAGATGATCAGTCTGGAGACGTGGGAAATGACCATGGGCCCCAACGACAGGGATCCCTTCATCTTTCGGGAAACCAGTCGATCCCAAGGAGCCATTCGGCTTCAGTCCGTGCACAACAGGCGCTTGAAAGCCGTTCTCAACCTGGGCCGTCAGCGCATCAAATACATCATTCCGGGCCAGGAATACGACCCGCTCTACTTCAACATTCAGAGCTACAACATCAACGGTGGCGGCTGCTGACGCCGGCGTCAGCCCTTGTGGCGCAGGTGGTTGAAGCTGGGCACCGCATTGCCGCGGGCGCGGGTGATCGCCAGAATCAGCCCTCCGATCAGGGCCAGGTTCATCACAAAGCCGCGGTCTACCGGGAAGGTGTGAAAGATCAGCGTGGTGGGCACCAGAAACACCAGCAGCAGTGACGCACCCAGGGTTGTGTTGCGCCCAAACACCAGCAGCACGGATCCGGCAATCAGCACCGCAATCGCGCAGGCCAGCAGAACTGCTGCCAGCGGTGCCGGGATGCCCTTGGAGGCAATGAACGCAGCTGTCCCGGCGAAGTCGGTGAGCTTGGAAGGCAGCGCATTCACAAACACCGCCGCCATCAGCACACGGCCGAAAACGTCAAAACATTTCGCAGCGTTCATTCGATCAGCGGGCCCAAAGAGCCCTAGGCGTTGTTGGGATCACGATGCCAACCAGGGCCAACGAATGCCAAAGCCCTCCAACGGATCCATCACCAATTTGTTCAGGGCCCGGCCAAGCAGCACCTGCGGCTCATCAGCGCGGATCGGAATCACAGGATGCCGGCGATTACGAGCGGCAGCACCGCCCTGCACGATCCCGCGCCGCAGCAAGGAATTCGCGGCCTCCAGCCCGCACACATAGGCCCGCTCCTGACAGAGACCCTTGGCCCCGAATTCACGCGAGCCCATGCGCACCCAGTCGCCGGCACACACCACAGGCGGCAGTGAGGTTTCCAGCGGCGGACGCTGGCGGAAGCTTCCCGGCGAAAACAACGACACCGAACCCGGGTAACGGCGCACCTCCTGATCCGCCACGCGAGCAGCCTTGAACGCCGGTACCGCCACCGGCAACAGCTCCTGCATCAGACAGTCGACGATCGCCTGATCGCTCAACTCTGCAATGGCAGTGGCGTTGTAGAAGTCGCTGGCGATCACCGAGCCCTGCACCGGCTGATCCCCCCAGAGCGCCGCTTCATCCTCCTGCTGCAACTGGTCGAGCATGAAGAAGGTGGCACCAGAGCCGCGCAGGGCACTGAAGCGCGAGAGCACATTGGCGGGATCGGCAACCGGCACGTGGCGATCCAGCCACAACCGCACCGACACCACGTCGATGGCCCCGAGAGCGCCCGCCGCCACCAGCTCCGGTGCCGCCGCCGCGCAGGCCGGGGAGCCGGCCATCAGCGCCCGCATGCCCTTGGCCCCCACCGCCAGCACCACCGCATCCACATCCTCGATCACCCCGTTGCGGCCCGTCGCCAGCGTTCGCGTGCTCACCGACACCAGCCGCTGACCATCCGCCTCCAGATTCAAGGCCGTGGCGAGCGTGCCGCCCAGCACCTGCAACTGGTGCTGTCGTTGCAGACGCTCGCTCAAGGGTGCGATCAGCTGCTCGGCGATGCTCTTCGCCTTGATCCAGCGCACATCAAAGGAGTCCTGATGAGCGAGGGCGTAGTAGTAGAGCAGCTCCATCGTCACGGCCGCCGACAGCTCCTCCGGCGGCTTGAACAAGCCCACCAGCAGGATCGGCCGCAGGAACTCATCGATCATCCGCTCGCTGATCTTCAGCTGGCGGAACAGGGTCAGCGCATCCATCCCGTCGTAGCGCCGGAACACCGCCTCACTTCGATGGAAATCGAGCATCGCCACCAGCAAGCCGGCGATGCTGAGCCGATCGGCAACCGGCAGCCGCTTGAAGTTGTTGATCGTGGCGAAGGCCTGCCCAAGCGGACTGGGCAGCTGCGGCCCATCGCCGAACACCGGTGCTGTGGCCTCCAACCCTTCCGGAGACCAAAAGGCACTGCTGGTGAACTCGGTGAACACCTGCTTGAGGCCGAGCTCCGCCGTGAGCGCGTTGATGTTGGGGTAGTCCTTCCAGAAGCCGCGGGTGCCCGCCTCAAACGGTTTGCCGCTGGCGGTGGTCAAAGGCGTGGCCCCCGTGGGATCAGCCATGCCATCGAGCAGGGTGACGCGCACCCCTGCTTCACACAGGGCTTTGGCAGCACCCCATCCCGCCCAGCCGGCACCAATCACCACTGCATGGGATGCCCCCGACGCATCGGGCTTGGCGCTGTCTGGCATCAGCTCAGGCGGGCACAGAAACTGAGTGAATCATGGCCGCAGAGTGATCAACCTGAGAGCGCTGACGAAGCTGGAGCGCAATCGCATCCCAGAACGCAGCCCGATCAGCAAGCACCTGCCTGCGAACCGTACGAACCGTCTGATGCGCAGCAGGGTCGCTTCCGGCCAGGGTGAGCACCATCGTTTCCGCCAACGGCCCATGGCTGTCGCCGTCCAGAGCGATGTGGCGCTCGAGATACCAACGCAGGGTCGGGCAGGGCAGCTCCAACACAATCAACCGATCGAGCAGCCCACTAAAGAGATCGGGCACCAAGAGCTCCCGGCCATAGGCAAACGCCGCTGCCAGCGCGTGCACTTCCCCGGAGGCGATCAACGCCTGGGTGGTGCGCAGGAAATGGGCCGCCGGCGCTGGCATGTCCGGATGGTGCAACGCAGAAGCGAGCTCACCGCGCGACGCCGACTCCAACACCGCATCGATCACCGAGGTGTCCGCACCGATCTCCACCATCGCGCGTCGATAGATCGCGAAATGACAGAGATGCAGCGGCCCTCCAAGACTGTCAGGCAGCACATCACATTCCTCTTCCGCCACCAGGCTGTTCACCAGACCTGCGATCTCGGGATGGCGCGGCGGCACCCAGGGGACACCGGAAGGCGCCAAATGCTGCTGCAAGGACTTGAGCAGCAGCATGAAATCCCACACCGCAAACACGTGGTGTTCCATGAACAGCCGCAGGTCCGCGATGGACGTGATCGCCTGCGGCAGTGGATGACGGTGCAGCTCCATCAACTCAGAGTCCCAGCTCCGTCAAACCCGGAAAATCATCCGGGCGCGGGCCATCTCCCCAGGTGAACAAGCGGTCACCTTCAGCGATCGCCACGTCATTAATGCTGGCTTCGCGACGACGCATCAAGCCGTTCTCGGCGAATTCCCAGTTTTCGTTGCCGTGGGCCCGGAACCATTGCCCCGCGGTGTCGTGCCACTCGTACTGAAAGCGAACCGCAATCCGGTTGTCGCTGTAAGCCCAGACTTCTTTGATCAGCTTGTAATCCAGCTCCTTGGCCCATTTGCGCTGCAGGAACGCCAGGATTTCAGCGCGGCCGCGGATGAACTCACTGCGATTCCGCCAGACGCTGTCTTCGGTGTAAGCCAGTGAGACCTTGTCGGGATCCTTGCTGTTCCAAGCATTTTCCGCCATGCGCGCTTTCTGGCAGGCGGTCTCCAGGGTGAATGGGGGAAAGGGAGGTTTTCCAGACATCAAAAAATAAACCGTTAAAAGTGATAATCAGTTCAGCTGACCGATCACACGAACCGTGTCATCGGAGCTGTAGCGGGAGACCCATTGAAGAAGCTGGGATTCTTCTTCATCTGCACGTGTGCAAGCAAAACCATAACGCGCACGAACCCGCTCAGACGCAGCGCGTAGAGCTTCAACTCCGCGCGCTTCAAGCTCAGAAACCAACAGTGAATCTCCAGCTTGAAAATAATCGAGAATCACCGTCGAAGGCGAATACAACGTACTGGATTGCCCATCTGGCCACTCCAGCTGAAAGCGAACTTCAGGCATTGATCAATGCTCAATCCAAATATTTTGCACATCAACATTGCCCATGACTGTCTCATCGAACACAGCCAAAACCAGTCAACGCATCAGTGCCATCCCAGAAGTGATGCGTGTCACCTGAATGGTTCACAACCACACTGCAATCACCCGAGGCAAAGTACCCAACACGGCAGCAAATCAGCGTCGAATCGCGTGAGGCCAGCTGCGCCAAGGCGGCCGTACGCGATGGGTCCGCAGCCAGCATGTAGCCGAAACTGGGGAAGCAAGTCAGCCAGGCCTCGTCGTGGATGCCTTCCGGTCGTTCCACGGCGTCGAGGTCAAGGATCAACTGATGACCACATGCCTCGGCAAACATCACAGCGGTGCCGATGAGGCCTCCCATGCTGATGTCTTTCGCCGCGTGAACCAGCTGTTCCGCAGCCAGCATGGGAAGCAAGGCAAGTTGCGAACGAAGACGCTCGGGCGGGGCATGGGTCGCAGCATCCCAGAAGGGGTAGTGGCGATAGAAGCCTCCTGCCTTGTTCACCAGCATCCACAGCTCATCACCTGGACGTGCTGCGCGAGCAGACAGCACAGGACCCTCCGCCACCCCCAGAACAGACACCGAAAGCGCCTGATAAGAGCTCTGCTGGTTGGAGTGGCCACCCACCATCGGAACACCGAAGCGATCACAGGCAAATCGCATTCCCTCCATCAAGGCGCTGATGTCTTCAGTGCCCGTGCTCCAGACACTGTTCACCAGCGCCAGGGGACGGCCACCCATGGCTGCGATGTCACTGAGGTTGACCAAGACCCCACTCCAGCCGGCAAACCATGGGTCCTCTTCTACCAATCCGGGATGCATCCCCTCACAGGCCAGCAACAGCTGGCCGGTCTGAGCAGGCAGCACAGCCGCGTCATCACCCAGCATCCCGGCCAGTCCCAGCTGCGGAAAGGGCTGATGGCAAAAGGTGGCAGCGGCCGAGCGAATATCGCGCTTCGCCAACAGGCCGCTGGTGCTGCGCAAGGCGTTCACAAGACCCACGTCATTCACGCCGCAGTTGACAAGTGATGCGAGGCGATCGGCCGTTGCTCACGGGAGGGCAGGTAGTAGCCAAGATCCGCTTCCATCAGGTGATGGCGAATGCCCCGGATCTCAAGTTCATCGATCGAGGACCAGTGCAAGCGGCGGAAAAAACGGACGTTCTGAATCTGCACCGTGGCCAGGAAGCGATCACATCCCCAACCATTGGCCGTGGTGACAGCTTTCCAAATCAAACCCTTGCCAATTTGGTTATGACGACGGAAATCGGAATGCACGCCAAGACGTCCGCCATACCAAAGTCGCGGTTCCGTCTCCACAATCCGCACCACGCCAACCACATCTGTTTCGGCGCCATCGTCATGCCCCCGCTCTGAGCTGTGATGCAACGCCGCTATCGGGTAGGCGATCGCATCAAGCTCGTCACGATCAGACTCTTCAAACACGTGCTGCTCGCTGCAGAAGATGCTGCGCCGCAAGGACCAATACCCCTGGTTCAGTGACGACTCGGCCCGCAGAAGATGAAAGGTAAAACGATTGGAACTCGCGGTGGGAGACAGACGGAAATCATCGGCATCGATGCCGATGCCAGCGCGCACAGACGGCGTGAACAGATGAGGTGCGGAACTGACGCTGCGGCCAATGCCGCAGCTGCTGGGATCAAGACACGAGACCATGACTACGACACTTGCTCGAACAACGAGAGTGCGGAGCAAGCCCCGCATTTGGCACAACCAGCGGACATCTGCTCGGAACGCAGATCCCCCGCATTCAGCATCGCGGCAACACCCTGATACACATCGACCATGAAGGAGCTGTCCGGCGATGGATGGCTCTCCAGCGGTGTTCCAGAAATCGGCACGAAGGGCACAACAAAGGGGTAGACCCCGAGTTCAATCAAACGGCGGCTGCAGTCGAGCAAGGCCTCCTTGCTGTCACCCAGGCCGGCCAGCAGATACGTGGACACTTCACCGCGACCGAACACCGCAACGGCATCCGCGAAGGCCTCGTAGTAGCGCTCAAGACTGAGCTCCGATTTCCCGGGAAGGATCCGACGCCGCACCTCCGGCTCCACCACCTCCAGGTGCATGCCGAGACTGTCAATTCCAGAGTCCTTCATGCGCTGATACCAGCGCGGATCTTCCGGCGGTTCACACTGGCCCTGGATCGGGAGATTCACACGACGCTTGACGGCTTCAGCGGTTTCAGCCATCACACGGGCTCCGCGATCGTCACTGTTGGGCGTTCCGGTAGTCATCACCAATTGCTTGACCCCGTCCAGCCGGACAGCCGCTTCCGCCACTTCCGCCACCTGTTCGGGCGTCTTGCGCACCAAGGCCCCATCCTCGATCGATTGTTCAATCGCACAGAACTGGCACGACTGGGATCGATCCCGAAAACGAATGCAGGTCTGCAGCAACGTGGTGGCCAACACATCCTTGCTGTGCAGCAAGGCAATCGATCGGTAGGAGATTCCGTCGGCTGTGCTCAGGCCGTAAAACGCTGGTTCCCGTGGGGTTGTGACATCAGGAGAGCACTGCTGCTCGGGTCCCTCAATCGCAAGTGCAGCACCGGAGGATGCCAACTTGTAGGGAGATGCTGCGGAGGCATCGTTGTAAACGGGCACCATCACGGTGGTGCCATCGAAATCCAAGGCACGGTGGTCGGAGGGACCCGCACCTCCCCGTCGCCCCGGGTTGCCCTTCACAGGGTCAACCCGAACCCCATGCACCTGCAATTCCGTCACCAGGCGTCCAAGCTCAGACATGGTTCAACGCCTCCATCGAGGACAGGCCATCGGGAGCTGTAGCCGGCTCCAAAAGAGCCGATGCAGTCGACATGTCTTGAACGGGAACCGCAGGCGAACTGTTGATCTGCAATGACAGCAGTTCGGGGCGGCTGTAATGCCCGACGCTGTCCATCATCCGTTTGCGCTTGGTGATCAGGGCAAGATCGAGATCGGCGATTGCCAACCCCTCACCATCCGGCAAGGGGCCTGCCAGATACCGGCCCTCAGGACTGATCACAGCGGTGTGACACCCCCCTTGAAACGCCTTGTGAAGCCCCGACTCCGACGTGATCGACGCGTAGTCGTCGGGGTGCAACCAACCGGTGGAACAGATCACGAAACAGCCGGCTTCAAGCGCGTGATGGCGCATGGTGACGGCGGTCTGTTCCGAGAAGATCGGGCCCACCAAGGAGCCCGGGAACTGAGCGCAGTGGATCTCCTCCCCCTGGGCCATCAAGGCGTAACGAGCCAGAGGGTTGTAGTGCTCCCAGCAGGCCAGAGCGCCGACACGAGCCAACGGCGTCTGCACCACCTTGAGACCTGAGCCGTCCCCTTGGCCCCAGACCATCCGCTCGTGATAAGTCGGCGTGATTTTCCGCCGCTTCAGAACCAGTTCGCCACAGCTGTTGAACAACAACTGCGTGTTGTAAAGCGTTCCACCGTCACGCTCATTGACGCCCAACAAAACCTGCATGCCGTGCTGACGGGCAGCAGCCGCCACGGCATCGGTGACGGGACCAGGAACCACCACAGCCTGCTCATACAGAGCCAGATGGGATCGCCCCATCAAAACCGGGGGTTCAACAAACGAGAAATAGGGGTAATAGGGCAGAAATGTTTCAGGAAAAACAATCAGTTCAACACCTTGAGCCGCGGCTTCGGCCATGGCATCCAGCACTCTTTGCAGGGATCCGTCCAGGCTGAACAGCACGGGACGGATCTGCGCGGCAGCAACTTTGACTGTGGTCACAGTGGAGAGCCTCCGGAAAAAATCAGAGCGTCCAGGTGTCAAGAATGAAGGCGCCTTCCTTGCGATGCATCAAGACGATGTCGAGCACATCCAGTGGATTCACGGGCGTGATCCCAGGCATCAGTGCTTTTTCACCGTGACCATATAAAGCCTGTAAGGCAAAGCGACAGGCGTACACCTTTCCCCCTTGATCCATAAATTTCTGCAGTCGTGCGTTGAAGTTCAGATGACCATCAAACGCAGCATCTCCAAGCTTGGGAAAGCCGCGCATCACCCCCAGCGTGACGCCAGGACCGTAAAGCAGAACTGAGGTTTCAAAGCCCTTGTTGATCAGACGACTGGCTTGGAGGAGATTGACCAGGCCGATCGAGCCCTCGAAAGCAACGGTATGGAATGTGACAAGAGCCTTTTCTCCAGGCTCGGCTTTCACATCAGGAAAAACCTTTTCCTCGTAGTCAACAAGGAAATCACCAGGCTGATTAGCGGGACGATCTACAGCAGGCATGTAAAGTTTCCATAAGCATATCAATCGTGACTCCAGCGATGCCTCCAGCGATGTGCTTGTTGCAACAAAATCATCGACAAAAGCAGATTCATCGATTCGCGATTTAGTGCTTTTCACTACAGCCTTTTCAGGCTGCATAGAAATAGTGTTTAAAAGGTAATTGGCGAAAATCGCTGAGAGTGATGTCTCCATTCAATTCATCACCTCAGCGGCGTTCAGCAGTCATTATTGGAGCCGGCCAGGCAGGACTTTCTGCTGCCTACGCCCTGCAGCAACAAGGGATACGACCGCTCGTTCTCGAGAAGAACCGTGTGGCATACGCCTGGGACCAACAGCGCTGGGATTCCTTCTGCTTGGTCACACCGAACTGGCAGTGCCGTCTTCCCGACTTTCCTTACGACGGTGATCAGCCCGACGGCTTCATGAGCAAGGCGTCGATCGTGGATTATCTCCAGCGCTTCGCTCAGCACGTCAACGCCGACCTTCGCGAAGGCGTGGCCGTCTCGCGGTTGCAACCCATCGTGAACGGGTATCGGCTCGACACCAGTGAGGGAGTTATCGAAGCCGAACACGTCATCGTTGCCACTGGGGGTTACCACATCCCCCGACGTCATCCATTCGCCGAACGCCTACCAGCATCTGTGCAGCAACTGGATGCTCGGTCCTACCGCAACCCCGAGGCACTCCCCGACGGTCCGGTGCTGGTGGTCGGCAATGGCCAATCCGGCAGTCAGATCGCTGAAGACCTTCACCTGGCAGGTCGTTCCGTGCATCTGAGCGTGGGCCGAGCCCCGCGATCTCCGCGTCGCTATCGCGGCAAAGACGTTGTGGATTGGTTGGATCGCATGGGCTACTACGCCATGCCGATCAGCGATCACACGGATCCACGCTCGGTTCGAGCCAAGACCAATCACTACCTCACTGGCCGAGACGGCGGGCGCGAGATTGATCTACGACAACGGGCGAAGGAGGGCATGCATCTGCATGGCCGACTCTCGAACATCTCACGCGAACACATCGGTTTCGCAGATGACCTAGCCAGCAATCTTGATCAAGCCGATGCGGTGTATTGCCGCATCCGCACCAGCATTGACAGCTGGATCGAACAGGAAGGGATCGATGCACCGACCGAACCGGCGTATTCCCCCTGCTGGCAGCCGTCTGCCATGGAAGACCCAGGAATTGATCTGAGCTCACAGCCGCTCGCTGCAGTGATCTGGTGCACGGGTTATCGCAGTGACTTCAGCTGGATTGAGGCGCCCGTTTTTGATGGGAGTGGATTGCCGGCCCACGATCGCGGCGTCACCCAAAGCGCCGGCCTTTATTTCATTGGCTTGCCTTGGCTGCACACCTGGGGCTCCGGGCGCTTCTGCGGCGTCAGCGACGATGCTTGTTATCTCGCCCAAGTGATCAATCTGCGTTTGCAGCGCCGTGATGCCTGCCAAGAGCGCCTGGAATGCACGGCAATCTTGGGTTCATAGGAGGGAAAGCAGAACACTGTCCCAGTGGAATGCGCCTCAACGCTCGCACCACTCCGATCGATCAATCCACCAGAAACTCACTGCGCAACGCGCGGGCATCCTGAATGCGCTGTTCCAGGGCCAGCTGTCGCAAGCGGCGCTGCAACCACGTCTTCAATCGAGTGGACGCCACCGATTTGTTGAGGAGAGCGTCGGACGGCTCCGGATCACCGAAGGGAATGGTCATCGATCCACACCGGTGCTTAACCCTAGGCAGAGGCATCGATTGGGTGACGGCATCAAACGTGGGCATCCAGACGGCGACGGGCATCTGCCTGCGTGCGGCGGATGGCAGCTCTCACAGGCAGAAGACAGGCGAACACATTGGCCACCATCAACACCAAGTTCACAGCCGCTCCAATCCAGAAGTTCACCGTCTCGGCTTCTGAAAGCCCTCCGAAGACAAATGACTCAGGGTTGTAAGGAAACAACTGGGCAGTCATTGCGGCAACGCCAATCGTGATCAGCAGCACGACAAATCGTGCGACGGCATCCCACAGCAAAGGTGTGATTGTGCGCCGGGTGATTGCGTAATAGATGCCAGCAAAAGGCAAAACTGCATGTGCAAACACCCAGGGCCAGACACGATCGCGAAGGCGAAGCTCCAGAGCACGCTGTCGACTTGATTGCTGAGCATCCTCTGCCGAGCGTTGCTGCAGGGCTCGGTGATCGGCGCGAACGGCGGGGATCGCCTCAACGAGGGTCCCCATCACCAGCAGGCCAACTCCGAATTGCAGGATCGGATCCAACCGCCACCCCTGAAAAAAGAGGATCGACGCCACAAGCGGCAGGGCGATGCAGCGTCCGGCCAGGGTGACTAGAAGCCAGGCCAACCCGAGCCCCTGAAGCGACTCGCGCGGTTGACCCCGATCCATCGACACATCGAAGCGGCGCAACGACACCACGAGGGCCGGAACCCAGAGGGCCATGAGCACCAATCCCCAGATTGAGGCCCAGTTCAGACTGGCGTTCACCATCAGCAGCTCCGCGCTGCTGCCATCTTGCCCAGGCCGAAGGGCTTGGCATCCGGCTCGAATGCGTGTTCATGCCGATTGTTTTTCACCGGCAGCGGATCTATCTCTGTGTTCATTGATACAGGAGGGTCCGATGACGGATGCCACTCCACCGCAGCAGCTGGGCCGATCGATCTGAGAGGGAGGTCCTTCATTGGCGCCCAGCGCGAGCCCCCCTCTGCCATCGCAGACACCGGAGACACCATGCTGATCAACAAGCAACAGAAAAGCGTCCAAACCGGCGAGCCGCTGCTGAACACCGTCAGCGCCTCAATGGAATGCCAGGCCCGCAACGATCGTCAAACCTATTTCTCGATCACCCGAAGCCTTGTGAAGGCCCAGTTTCAATTGGCTGACCAGGAACTGAGCCAACGGCTCTGGCAAGACGTGGCTGACCGCGACCTCGAAGTGGGGCGGATCATTCATCTGATGTATGGATGCTGGTTTCACGGCGACGACGAAGCCATGACCGAAACCGACGATCAGTTCCTGTCGATGAGCATGTCGTAGATCCCGGACACCAATTCACCCCTGTGTATCCGCGCGAACGACACAGGGGTTGACCTCGGCGCTATAAAAAGTCTGTAGCAACCGCTACTTACAACGTTCACCTCACAGCTCGTGAGGCGCAGTTCGACTCAGGCCATGGAACGGGGACCTGAGCTTGCTTCGAGGAACCCTCATGACCCTGACCTATCGCGGCCAGAAGTACGTCGTCAACAACGCTCCCGCCGAGCGCAAGCAGTCGGGCAACGTCGTCTATCGCGGTCAGAAGCTCACCAGCAAGTGACCCTCTGACAGGCATTCGCCGAACCACAAGGCCCCACCGCGGTGGGGCTTTTTCATGCCCAGAGGCAGGTCTCTTAGCAAGATCCAGCTGAGATTTAGGCTGGCGAATTCACGCCTACTCCATGAACGAGGCCCGGAAGTTCAGAATCGCTTTTGCCAAACAGGGAACCAACGCCATCAGCAACGGCAGCATCATCCAGGCCCTCGACCTTGAATCCGCCCGCAAAATCGCCAAAACGATGGCGTCTCACCGAGAGGAAGTGGTGTTCGTGAAGCAGTGCCACTAGGTGCGGACCGAGCTCAGAACAACTGCTCTTCCGCCTCCGCTTCGATCTTGCAATCACTTTTGGGATAAGCAACGCAGAGCAGACCGAAGCCCTGCTCCATTTGCTCATCATCCAGAAAGCTTTGATCGCTTTGGTCCAGATCACCAGCAACCACCTTGCCAGCGCAGGTGGAGCAAGCTCCCGCACGGCAAGAGTAGGGAAGTTCGACACCGGCCTCCTCCGCCGCATCAAGGATGTATTGATCCCCAGCACACGTGAAAGTCTGCTCGGACTCCTTGCCGATCATGGTGATAGTGAATGAAGCCATGGGTTGATGAGGCAGATATCCATCACAGTCATTCACACCCACCAAATTGACGAACAATTGGCGCATTCTCTTTGGGATCACGTCATCAAACGAGGATATGTATCAACAGTGACGAAACTTTCAAAGCCATGATTGCATTGGCACAACAACACAAACCGCTTGAACATTCCACAAGCCGTGTCGTACTGGCTGATGCCCGACCAACAGAGCGAGCCCGCACTGGAGCGGCTCTCTGACTGCGCGCAACAACAGATGAACGGCTGCCGGCTGCCGCCGCACATCACCCTCTACAGCGACCATCTCGACAGCCCCGAGCGCGCCATCGAACGCCTGGTCGCCACCGCAGATCAGCAGCCACCCATCCGGCTTCAGCCACAAGCGATCGAAGCCGGTGCCCTGTTCACGCAGAGCCTGGTAATCCGCTTCAGCGTTGAGGCGCGTGAACAGGCTGCCCATGCCGCGTTGCAGACGTGTTGCGAGCACCTGCGCCAACGCTCAGCCAATGCGCTGGGTTATCGGTTGGATCCTCACCTGAGCTTGCTGTACAGCCATGACGCCTTGCCAATCAGACAAGCCTGCGCGACCGCTTTAATACCCCCTGCAACCTGCCTGCGCTTCGATCGCATCAGCGCCGTCAGCCATCCGCTGCGCATCCAAACAATCGACGACATCGCCGCATTCACCACACTCACCACCCAACAGCTGAACTGATCGCACAGCCACTTACAGGCTGGCCAGCAAAGCCTCCGAGCCATTCCACAGAGCCGCCGCTTTCGCCAGGTCAGCTGCTTCAGCACTGGTGTCGACCGGCTCAAAACGATGCACACCAGGTCTCAGCAGCTGGTTGCTGCGGTAGCTGAATCCCGGCGTAGCAAGCGCATCGTCGAGGCACAGCTCCGCCAGCAATTCACCGGCGCGGGGCAGCGATTCGGTCAACCGCAGCAGGTCGCGGGCCACAAACGCAAAGGCCGCCATCCCAAGAGGATTCTGCTGGCGGCTGTAGCGGAAAAAGCCCCCCGAGTCGCGCGCAATCACCAGCCCCGGGCTCCAGGCCATCACTGGGATGGTGCCCGCAAGCCTCCGGTTCAGTTCCCGCGCCAGCAGCACATTGCAGAGCTTGCTGTCCTTGTAGGCCTTGTCGCCATCGAACACCGCACTGCCATCCAGCATCGGAGCACCAACGCCGTGATCCAGACCGCTGAGATCACCAAGCCCAGCTGGCTTTCCCACCCTGCCGCCACCACTGTCGGGGTTGTGCACTTCCGAAGCGGTGATCACCACCCGCGGCCTGGAGGCAGCCCTGAGCAGAGGCAGCAAGGCCGTTGCCATCACCTGATGCGCCAGCTGATTCACCGCGAAGGTGAGCTCAATCCCCTGAACGCTCCAGCGGGGCTGCCGCTCACCGGTGTATTGGAGGCCGGCATTGAGCACCAAGGCATCCAGAGGCACACCCTGCTCAAGCAACTGAGCCGTGGTTACCTGCACCGCATCGAGATCCGCCAGATCGCAGATCAGGATTTGCGCGGCACCTGAGAGAGTCCGCAGGGTGTGGTCGGCGCGGGCCTGATTGCGACAGACAATCGTGAGTGCATGCCCGCGCGCCGCCATCTGTTTCGCCGCCTCAAGACCGATGCCCGAACTCGCTCCAGTGAGCAGGAGCCGGCGGGGTTCAGCGGAAGCCATGGAGCAGGGTCAAAGGACGATCGGAGGCCGCACCGCCGGGTGCCGGAACGACAGACCCGAAGATAACTTTTACCGGAAGGAAATTGCCTCCATGGCGATCACTCAGCACAAGCGAAAGATTGCCTTTAAAACCATCAGCAACCCAACCCGTCAATTCAATCATGAATGATCGGCAGGGTCATTCATGAACCGACGCGTTGCACCTGCACTGTTAACCAGTTGGCTGCTTCTGGTGACGCTGACGTTGGCCGCTCAGAGATCAGGCCAGAGCGCCATCATTCGCCATACCAAGGATGGCTACAGCACCCAAGTGGGCACACCGCTTACTGGGATGCATGAACTTCAAGTCGCTCAACGCTTCATCACATCCGAACGCGCCTTCAATGCGTTCTTCATGAGCGAATTTGATTTCTGGGATGCACGCATCCTCGCCGACTACTGGGACCTGAACATTCGCAATTCCAAACTGAACATCGGCCGCAAACTGATCAGAAATCAACAGAACGGAACACTGGATCTCGCCATTAACAGCCTCAACAGTCAGGTTCGACGCGCCAGGGAGCAGTATTTGCGCAGCGTGCGTTATGGCAATCCATCCACCTACGCGCTCTATCTGGAGTACTACACCTACAACGACGCCAGACGTCTTGCCCAACTCTGGAACAACGGCAACGCATCACCGCGACAAATTGCCGAAGCCAAATACGCCATCGATCGAGGCCTGGCCCTTGGCAATTACGACTTCATCGAAGCATCCCTGAAACGGGCCAGGCAGATGGACTGATTGACACACCGAGTGATGGATCTGTTCTGGAAAATCGGATTTGAGATTGAACTTCTCGCCCCGAAAGGCCTCTCAAGACAAGATCTTGCCGAAGCCATTGCAGACCGGCATCAAGGCCGCGTCGAGCGGATGTTTCACCAACAGGTGGAGCCGTCCCACGTGCCTGGCCATCCGATCTTTGAAAACCTGACGCTGGGATATAGGGCACTCGACAGCGAGGGGCGCTGGATCGCCCACTGCGTGGATGACCTCACACTCCAGGATGATCTGGACAAATCCCACCCCCCCAGGCCGGGGTGGTATCGAATCGTCAGCGATGACGCCCGCTTTCTGCAGCTGATCCTCTGCCACTGCAACCCCGATCATCCGATCGACCGAGTGCTGCAGGATCTGGCACGGTTGTTTCACACCACCCTGCATCGCGACGCGTCCGGCATGTGCCGTGTGTGTGATGCCAGCGGCCAATCGGTGGCGATCGCCGCTCCCTTGCCTGGCGAGCGGGAACGGCCCTGCGAGCTGGTCACAGCGCCCATCGCTCAAAACCACAGCCGGCATTTATCCGCCCTGCTCGATGTGGCCCAACAGCTGAACTTTGCAATCCCCAGCGAGGGAGCCACACATCTGCACTTTGATGCCACACGCCTGTGCACAACGCAACGGCTAAAACAACTGGTGCTGGTGTTTTCACATTGGCAAGACACCTTCAACAGGCTGTTTCGTCCCAACCCGCGCTGCCGAAGGCTGGGACCCTGGCCTGCTCAGCTGCTGGAGCGGGTTTGCAGCCCTGACTTTGAGCGGCTTGCCTGGAGTGATGCCTGCAGAGCTCTGGGACAACTGCCGCTGACCAAATACTGCGACTACAACCTCATCAACATCGTCACGCAGAACAAAGCCAAACCCACCTTGGAAGTGCGCAACCTGCCGGCAACGCTTGATTCAGGCTGGATCCTCTCCGTTGCCTCCGTGATCGAATCACTGCTGATGTTGATCTGTTCTGAGGATGCCGCTCAGACGCAGGAGCGGCTCCTGGCCACACCGCCAACAGTGGAGTCATTGCTGGCCTTGGTTGAAGCCTCTCCAGCAGTGAAGGCACAGTTGCACAGCAGCCTTTGCAGTGATTCCGTTCAACCCGTGGCAGCGAGCTTGAACACATAGAGCCGTGCATCGCGATCGCTCACCACGTACACATGGCCACGCTCGGGATCAACCGCGACGCCCTCTGCCTTGCGCACCAAACGGCGCTTGCCGTCGTCAATCTCCAGATCAAGCCGTTGCAGCACCACGTCCTGCTCCCAGTCGTAGTGAAACAGGCACCGCCCTTGATCACTGACGATCCACAGGCTGTCGTTGCGGGGGTCGTAGCTCAGACCGGAAAAATCGAGCTTGTCTGGGCCAACCTTCGGATGGGAGAAGCCATTGGCTGCGCCAAGACAGCGTGACGAAAGGATCGAGCGGCACTGCGCATCCAGCTCAATCAGCAACCCGGGCTGGGATTCCTTCACCACAAACACATGCCCGTTTACCGGGTTGACGGTGATCCCCTCCAGCCCTTTGTTGTCGGGACGCTCCGGAAAATGCTCTGCCACGGCGTCGTAATTGGCCATTGCTGCGAGGGGTTGGCGTTGCCGCTCACAGCGGGCTGCGATATCGATGATCAGCACCGCATTGGTCTCTTCCTGCACCGCGAAGAGTTGCGTGCCATCGGCACTGAGTGCGATTCCTTCCAAACCGGCCTCGCTGATGAAGAACGACCGCTGCAGCAACACCTGCCCCTTGAGGTCGAGGCAGAAGATCGCCTTAGTGTCGTCGCAGACGGTGTAGAGCGCTGTGCGGTCTGCATTGAGCGTGAGCCCTGAAGGTTCGTTCAGACCGATCCCGGGATCACCGATGCGATGACTACTAATCAACTCGAGGCGGCATGAACCCATCAACGCCCTTGCCAACGACTTCTCCGATTCTGGACGCAGCGACCAGCAACAACCGGGCGTCAATCGGAGTTGCCATCGCGATCAATCTTCCCATCACTGCTGAGCCAATCAACGCAGAAGCGAGTAGTGGTGGTCAGGATGCGACAGCCGCGATGCCTGCCTCAACGCCACAAGCTGATGAGCTGATTCTCTATCCCAACAAGTTCAAATGGGCCTTCTACGTAGTTCTCAGCATCGGCTTCAGCTGGCTGATGATCTCTCTGCAAAGCCAACATCCAGCCATGCGTGGCTGGCTGGCCTTCGGAGCCGTGTTCTTCATCTTCTGCGCTGTGGTTTGCGCCATCCAGCTATGGCCCGATAGCGCGTGGCTGAAACTGAACGGCGATGGCTTGCACTACAGCGTGCTGTTTCGCCGCTTTCACTACCCATGGAGCGAGATCAAGCGCTTCGGGATTGTTGAGGTCGACACCCAGTACGGCTCAGAATCATTGGTGAGCTTCTGGGTCGAACCCAACGACCGATGCATCAGCCTGAATGATTCTTTCGGGAAAAAACCTGGACAGCTGGTGGAGATCCTTGAAAGCCACTGGAAACGGGCCTGTGGAGATCCCTGATGTGCGGGCAACGCTGTGACCGCAAGATCTTGAACACGCAGACTTGAACGCGATCCAGGCATGCGTTAAACCGTTCGTAGCGTTACAAACGCCATCCAAACTCACACGAAGATGGAGGTCTGGGGGGACACCATCTCCGCTGTGACCTCGCAGCCCTGCGATCAGTCACCCATGCATTTCTGCACGGATGGCTGCTGGCTGGCGGATCACTTCACAATTGGTTAGGAGCACTGCTGGCGATCATTCGTTTCATCAATCAAGCCGGTAACAAGCAAGACAATCTGACCACTTGATGGCGACTCTTCCCGTTCAGTGCAATGGCCAGTCACGGTGATCACAGGCCTGCACCATGGCTGTTCGGAAAATGGCTGTTCGGAAAATGGCTGTTCGGAAAACGGCTGTTCGGCAATTGGCTGTTCCGGCTTTGGAAGGTGTACTGGCTGACGTTTCATCTGGTGCTCAAGACTCTGGCTCGCGTCCTGCCATTTCCGCAGCCAACGCTGCTGATCGGCAGTGACTCCCTGCATTCCTTGGGGGATGTTCTGCAACAACGTGGCTGGACACGCCCTCTGCTGGTCAGCGACAGGCAGCTGATGCGATTGCAGCTGCCGGCACCGCTGATCAATGCACTCGCCGGCGCTGGCATGCACTGCACCATCTTCGACGCGGTGCCGGAAAATCCCACCATCGCCAGTGTGGAAGCAGGACTGCGCCGCTTTCAGGCGACGGGTTGCGACAGCCTCATCGCCATCGGCGGCGGCTCAGTGATGGACTGCGCCAAGGGAATCGCCGCACGTGCCGGCAACCCCTGGCTGCCGCTGCAATGGATGGAAGGACTGTTCAAGGTGATTGGCCCGACGCCACCGCTGACCTGCATCCCCACCACAGCAGGCTCCGGCTCAGAAGCCACCATCGCCGCTGTGTTCACAGACCCGACCCAAGCGCGCAAATTCGCGATCGCGGACCTCAAGCTGATGCCCAGGGTCACAGTGATCGATCCACAGCTTTTGCTGACGCTGCCCCCCTCCATCACTGCGGCTGGAGGCATGGATGCCCTCACCCATGCCGTGGAGTCCTTCATCGGCCGCAACGGCAATGCCTGGAGCCGAAACAAAGCATGCTCAGCATTGCGACGCATTCACCGTTCGCTGCTGAATGCCTACCGACAGGGAGACGACCTGCCGGCACGCCTCGACATGGCCCTAGCCGCCCATGAAGCCGGCGAAGCCTTCACACGCACCAATGTCGGCTACGTGCACGCCATCGCCCATGCCATTGGCAGCCGCTATGGACTCCCCCATGGCTTGGCCAATGCAATCGCGCTGCCCCCTGTGCTGCGCTGGTCTCAGCCAGCCTGCAAGTCCCAACTGGCCGAACTGGCCCGCACGATCGCGCTGGGCGACGCCCAAGCCAGCGACACAGAGCTGGCAACACAGTTCATCCGCTGGGTAGAGGAACTCAACCGACAACTCAACGTTCCGCCGGTCGTGCATGAACTGCAGGACACTGACATCCCAGTGCTCTGCCGAAGCATCCTGCAGGAAGCCCATCCGGACTACCCAGTCCCCAGACTGATGACCCCAAGCGACTGTGCGTCGGTGATGCGAGAGATGCTTGAACCGACGCGATGATTCCTCACCAGACAGGCTCAACCACGGACCAACCGTTGCGAACCAGCTGCTTCCAGAGCGCAACAGCGTCTTCGTAGCGCATCTGCCGCCGCGATTTCAGCAGAGCGGGTTCTCCGTCAGCCATTCCCCTGCCGTGATCAACGAACACCCTGACATCACGAATCCAGCTGTCGGGATCCTTGTGAAAGCGCACGGCCCAGAAGCACTGAGGGTCTTGAAGCCAACCGTCCATCGCTTTCGAAGAAGTACAAATGTACTTATACATCTGATCGAGGTGCGCTGCAGCTGCTACCACCAGAGCAGTGAACGATCACGGTGCCATGACTGCGCAGACCAAGATCGCACTCGAGGAGCACTTCTCGATCCAGGAGCTTCTGCCCACACCAGCAGAACTGGAGTTCTTCGATCCTCAGGTGCTGAACCGGATTGAACCCTTGCTGCCCGAGCTGGCTGATCAGCGACTGACGGCCATGGACCGAGCGGGGATCGAGATCGCCGTTCTCTCCCAGACCGCACCCGGGATTCAGACGGTCGCCAGCTCCAGTGAAGCCTCAGTGCTGGCCAGACGAGCTAACGACGCACTGCAGGCGGCGATTCAACAGCAACCACGACGCTTCCGAGGCTTTGCAGCATTGAACCTGCAGGATGTGGAGACAGCCTGCGCTGAGCTGAAGCGCTGCGTCACTGAGTTGGGATTTGTCGGCGCCCTCATCAATGGCAGCAGCCATGGCGACTATCTCGACCACCCCCGCCTAGAGCCGCTCTGGTCAACGCTCGAAGAACTTGCAGTGCCGCTCTATCTGCACCCTGGACTTCCCACCAACCAACCCGCCTCGATGGTGAGAGAACTGGACGGAGCCACCTGGGGCTGGTCATTCGACACCGCCACCCATGCACTGCGCTTGATCGTGAAAGGGGTGTGCGACAAACATCCAAAGGCCAGGGTGATCCTGGGACACATGGGTGAAAACCTGCCCTTCTACCTCTGGAGATTGGACAGTCGCTATGCAACCACGCGCTATCGCCAGGCCATCAGCAGTTCACCCAGCGAGATCTTCCGGCGACACTTTTTCATCACCACCTCAGGCGTCTGCGATGACGCAGCTCTGCAGTGTTCGATCGACACACTTGGCGCTGATCGAATCATGTTCTCAACGGATTACCCCTACGAAGACATCGCGCTAGCAGGCCGCTGGATCGATCAAGCACCGATTGATCCCCTAACAAAAACCATGATCTGTCGAACAACAGCGCAGACATTGCTGCGCATCACTCCTGATCAGGATTGAGGCCAAGCTGCTGCAATCGATCAAACAGATCAGGGTCGGCCACGATGACCCTGCGACTGCCATCTTCAGCCATGTAGGTCAGCCTCCCATTGGCATCCAGCGTCAACGCGGTCATCGGCGTGATCGGCTCGGGATCAACCATGGGGGCTTTCATGAAACAACAACGTTGCACCAGCGAGGCCACCAGACCAGGTTGAAACAACCTGCGCTGATGGCCTCGCAACTCCGATGGATCAAGAGCGGTAGAGGAACTTGCCACCGTACATACGGCGATAGGCAGCATTACCGGCGTTCTTGACAGCCTTGGTGTAGCAGAAGCCACCACCATC
This sequence comes from Synechococcus sp. NOUM97013, assembly GCF_014279815.1. NCBI lineage: Bacteria > Bacillati > Cyanobacteriota > Cyanophyceae > Synechococcales > Synechococcaceae > Synechococcus > Synechococcus sp. NOUM97013. Next base: position 1,516,093 of record NZ_CP047941.1, read on the forward strand.
AACGGAACCGGGAGCAACGTTGAAGATGCTGAGATCCTTGTTCAGACGTCTGATCAGCATGCTGCCGGAATACATGATGTTTTCGGAGCTGCCGTTCGCGGGCGTGAGATCGGCCATGCCAACGAAAGTGGAGCAAGCTGCCCGTGCTTCGGACTTGAAGCCGCGCAGATAAGGCACGGTGTCGGTACCAAAGGTTTCGAGATATTCCTCGGAATGAACAATGCTGTCGACGAAGGCATCAAAGCCCTGGCCAGCAATGATCTGAATGGCTGCGCTGATCTCGGCCTGACTAATCGGAGGACGACCCAGCAGATGCTTCATCGTCAGCTCAACGCCGCGGATCGGCGAAACGGCATGGAAGAACTTTTGCTTATAGAGATCTGATTTCACAAGCCCTGCCATGAAATCACGAACGCTGATGCGGCCATCACGCAGGAAAGCTTCTTCAGAAGCCAGGCGCTGGTTACCGGTGATTCCGATGTTGCCAAAAACCTGCTTGTAACCAGCAGTAATCGCGGCTTCAAGAGCACCATTCCCAGTGGCTGCATAGGAGTGGTTGACTGCCGAGAAGGGGCAGACTTCATGCAAACGGGGACCTGCACCAATGCCCATCGAAGCGCATTGATTTTCTTTAAATTGTGCAGGTGAAGTGGCTGCCTTGCCCTGATTGGAACTGGCACTCTTGGTCGCATCTTTAGAATTTGCATGCGCAAAAGAGACACGATCTTGATGAGTGAAGTCCCGCTTGTACTTGACAGCAGCCATGTGGATTAATGAAATAATCGAAATCATGTTATTGCGATCGCGACGTCACACAAAAAAACTTATTAATAGTTCAGACGAGCTATGGTCGGCGCTCAATATTAATTCACAGAAACTGATAACAACGTTGTCAGCATCAGCTGTCTTGGCAATAGCGTCGCACTAAGCGATCCAACGATTGGCATCCATGATCGTTTTGATCAGAAGGCCAAGGCGCTTGAACTCGGCAAAGTTCAGATCCTTCACCGCCTGATCCAGACCACTGTCCACCCACTCCCCATCACGCTTCTCGTAGATGGTGAAGTCCTCGTCAAGGGACGCGCGACGAATGCAATAGGTCTTGCCGTCCTCATGCAGAAAATCAGCTGAGTGCAGTTGCAGTCCCATGAACCCCTGGTCCCGAGGAGGTCTGATGCGCTGGAGCGTAAATCTCAGCGCTTCAACTCGAGATCCAGTCGCCTGATCTCAACGGGTCCAGAAAAAACCGGCACTGCAGTGACCTGCAGTTGCTGTGCTTCAGAAACCGGACCATATCCACAACGCATGCGAGCCAGTTTCCATGCCTCGTCGATGCGACCTTGCACCTGCACCTTTTTGGACATCAAGGTCATCGAAGGCTCGAGTGCATCACAAATGACCTCTGTCGGCTGCGGCTCACCGGGGCTTTGGATGGACAGTTTGAAGGCCACGGAGGTGCCTTCCACATAACCGAGATCAAGACTGTTCCAGAAGCTCAACTCCCCGCCCCGAGGCAGGTCCACAATCGCAACCTGGGGGTCCATTGCTTCGGCCGTGAACGAGAAACGCTTCAGCGCTTCACCGCCAGTGCAGGACGTCAGCACAACCGGGACGACAAAGGCAGCCGCCGCACTGAGAACGCGATGGTGCAGTCGCTCCATTCCAGAACCAAGCACGCCACTAGCACTTTCAGGGACTCGCACTGAATCAGGCAATGCGCCGTCCTGCTCATTGCCATTGCAGGGCTCGAGACCAAAACTGGTTGCATCGAGATCGGAGGCGCTGATGACAGCCGACACTCCACCCAACCAGATCGCAGGAGCTTTCTGACTTTTCGGCCCCCTGCTCCAACAGTTTCCACCCATCCGTGAGGCTGGTCCTTCGACAGGCAAACATCCGGTGCGCCAGGTCGATCGACACTCCACTGCATCGTCCAGGCAGGGACAAACTGCCGAAGGTGCCCCGGAGCTGCATCAGCCCCACTTCTGGACGTCATGGCCCCAGGGAACCACAGCCAGATGCTTCGACCCTTCCTCGACAGATGACGTGACGGGTTGAACCATGCACAAGCGAGCGAGTTAGGCCGTCGTCTCCATCCGGAACGATCGGCCTCCCAAATCTGAACAATCACGTTCAGGACTCATTCCCCAGATCCCTTTCACTCCAGGGGGTCTGGGGTTTGTTTTTTTGAGAATCTGACAGCATTAATTGAACAGAGCGAGAGCGATAAGCATTCCAGCGCCACTAGCCCGACGCATGGACAAAAGCCAAGCAGGAGCGGCAAGACCATCGTTCAACACCAACGATCTAGAAGCGCCAGGCACAATCCCAGCAAGCGTGAAAACAGAAGATAAGAAAGCTCGATCGACACACTCGCAATCAACAGACCCTGTTCACGTCCATTGGCCTCGCAGGCGAGAACTGATGATTCAAAGAAGGAGACCGGTCCTCTGCATGCAATACGGAACACTTTGAAAGTCAACGATGACTCGACATGTTCAGCCACGCATGAATGCCCCAAACCAGATGATCGTCCCTAAAAAGCTCGACAACACCAACGTCTATCTGGACGAATTGAATCAGCATCAGGACATCGACAAACCACCGGGTCACCGCGCAAACCCTTAGCTCATCTCGAACGAATTCGCGTGCATTCCATCAAGCAGAGCGGATCGACCATGAAAGTGGCGGTCCTGTGGGTGCAGGACAACGGGAGAAAGATGGATTGATGCGTTCAGAGAAGGATGATTCAACAAGGATCACGAACCTCAACCCACTGATCACATCAGCTCTAGTCCACATCGTGGGCATTGACATCGAGGCGTCCTCTTCTTTAATTTCATTTTGATTATTCAAACTTCTCCCATGCTCACTGGTGCTGAACTCCTTGCCAAGGTCAAAGACCTCGGAGATGTGAGCAAAACCGATATGGCCACGGCGTGTGGCTACGTCTCCAAAAAGAAGGATGGTTCAGATCGCGTGAACTTCACTGCGTTTTACGAGGCCCTGCTGAACGCCAAAGGTGTTGATCTCGGTGGCGGTTCAGCAGGCGTCGGCAAGGGTGGCCGAAAGTTGTCCTACAAAGCTGTCGTTCAAGGCAACGGCAACCTGCTGGTCGGCAAGGCCTATACAGCCATGCTTGATCTGCAGCCCGGCGACGAGTTCACCATCAAACTATCCAAGAAGAAAGGTGTGACCCTGGTGCCGGTGGGTGCAGAAGACGAAGAAGGGGAAGACTGATTGCCATCTCCAACGGCAACTGTCGTCCCTGAGGCTCTCCAAAGGAGAGCCTTTTTTGTGCCTTCCCGCTACAACAAACTGTTCAAACACCAGCTGCTCTGAGGACACCCACATCCCCAAGACCCAAAATCCGAATGAACACGGCGCTGAGCACGCTGTAAGCCACGGCCCCGAGCAGGGCGCTACTGAGACCATTCTTGAGACGGAATCCGTCCACCAGTGATGAAGCAAGAGCGAACAACATCACAGTGATGATCCAGTCGAACAACCAACTCACCGGTGCGATCAAGCCACCCAAGCTGGCCACGGCCCAAGGCAAGGCCAGCATCAGTTTCAAGGGAAGAATCAACAAGGTGCCGAGCAGGCCAATCACCACAGCCGAGGTCAGTGCAGCCTGAAAACTGGCGAGTTCCACGCCGAGCGGCATCACCGCCACGAGAAGCAAAACAAACGCCCGAACGGGCCACTGCAGTAACCAGCCGATCAATCCCATCCCCATAGCTTCAAGCAAACCTCAACTTAGGTGTGATCGAGGGTGAGATCTGCAGATTGACCCGCCTAATGATCTGCGGACACAAAATGCACGGGTGCGGCCAAACGCTGCCTCGGCCTCAACGTTTCAGGACCCGAACCTCACCAACGAGAACTGCCATCAAGACGACTGCAGCCAAACAAATTCCAAGGATTGTCAAGAGCACGACAACCTCCCTGTTCATGCTTTCAACCCTAAAAACCGGGTGAAAACACACGAACGATTGCCGGACTTTTTTAGGAATTGGCTTCACAGGCAGCCAAAGCTGAGCCCGCCGTCAGCAGCATCACTCGCAACGGAATCCCAGCGCTTTCTACGGTCATCGGCGATTGGTCCAACGATGGCGATGCATGACCCCGGAGCCGCTCTACTGCAACACAACAGCGGCAGTTGGCAGGGATGCTTCATCCGATTGCATGCGGATGGAAAGGAAGTCGATCGGTTCAACACCACACTCAGTGTGGAAGAGGTGGAAGGGATGATCCAGACGAAGCTCACCTACCTCAACAGCGGCCAACAGCGCTCAATGAATTTTCTCGAGCTTCCTCACACCATGCAGGTCAGTGCTTGCGGAGGATGGTCACTGGGACCTGGATCCATCACACCGTTCAACTGGGTTGGGGAGCTGTGCGTCGTGCGCGGTGAAGAGCGACGCAGAATTGTCGTGCGTCATGGCGCCAGCGGACTCGATCAAGTGGTTTATGTGATCGAAGCCAAGGGCTCGACGCTGCTATCACCTCCTCGAGACACCGTTCAATGCCAGATGGAGAAACAAGGCGACTGGAGCCTCTGGCGGCCGGAACCCGATGTGGAGTTGCTGCTCGACACAAGACAACGCTCCACTGGTGACGCCACGGTCTGCGGCCTTCGCTGGAGCGGGATCGAAGGTGAACAGCGTCAGATCGTTCGGCGATATGACACCAATGGCCTGTTGCAGCCGCTCACGGACACCTGGCCTTGAACGATTCAGACCTCTTCCACCAAAGCCAACACTGACGAACTGTGAGAAGACAAAAAAAACCCCCGCCAAAGGCAGGGATTTGAAAACGTCTCTTGGGAGTGTTTCCTTGTTTCCACCCCATGAGGCGTTTTTTCCTCACAACAGAAATATGACAAGGCAACTGTCACAGTGACAGTCCAAGGCATCCACTTCAGCAACCGGCCAACCGCTGGCAACCTTCAGTCCCCGACAGACAATCCACTGGAGCAACGTTCGTCACCCACACACCATGAGACCAACCAGAACCGTCACGCTGGATCTGTCCGCAGATCTGCTGGACACGCTTGAAGCTGGTGCGATCGCCAAGGGGATCAGCCTGAACCAAGCCGTCGAGACCGCACTGCGCAACTCTCCTGGCGAAACGCAACCCAGCATCAGCGCAAACGCGCAGGACCGTGGAGCACGTGAGGCACTCACCAAGCTCAAAGAGCGAACCGCAGCACTCGAAGCACTGACACAGCAGATGACGACGCACATGCGCATGCTTCAAGAGGAGGTTGACGCGCTGAAACGCCCGGATCACCAGTCCACTCAGGAGCGAATCGCTGAATACCTGCCCACCCACAGCGACGACTTCGCAGCAGGCTTCTGAGAGCCAACCAGCGCAGCGTTGCATTCCTTCACAAATACCCTTAACATTGCTTTACACGTAGAGGGTTTCCATGAATTCCGCTTCCGAAGCTCAAGCACAGGATCAGTGGTTCCAAGAAGCCGCCGCATCCCAGATCAAGGGTGAGCGTCTTGTGCGAGCTGAATTGCTCAACGGCAGAGTCGCCATGCTGGGCTTTGTCATTGGTGTTGCCACCGAAGCCATCACTGGTCATGGGATCCTCAGCCAAATCACTTTCGGCGTCCTTGGATTGAACTGATGACGGACTACACCATCTGGATCTACGCGATGCTCGCCTTCGGCGCCGCGATCACAGCCGCTGTGGTTTACACCTTGTCCAAACCCAGCGACCTGCCTTACCTCAAAAACGACCGCTGACACTGTTCAAGTAATCCTTTCAACCCCTCACAACGTCTTGTGGGGTTTTTTTTAATGGAATCTAGGATTACTGATCAACCATCTGATTTGTCCTGCCCCATGGCCGCAAGACGCGCATCAGCCCAGCGAGCAAAAAAATAAACGACAACAAAGAGGGGCAGGTAGGCCATCCACATCCTCTCGGGGGCAATGCCAGCATTGTTAATCACTGCCAGACCGCCATACCCAACAACGAAATAGATGACAGCCCGCCTGATGGCGCCCACCTGCTTGGGATTCATGGTCTCACTTGCTTTGCATGAAGCCTAAGAACGTATTGACCTTGTCCAGTCATCAGGCCAACCCGTCCACTAAGCATGATTCCGAGACCGAAGGTATTGATGCTTACCCGCACCAATACAGGGAATGGTCACTTTCGCAACCACAGAACCTGCGTGGCCTGCCAACCATGCGGTCAAGAAAGCAACCAACTCATGACCAGCGAACAGGCAATTGAACTGATTGGTGCTGCCGTTGACTACAGCCGTCAACGCAGCAAGCTGCTCAAGAGTATGGAACGCACATCGGAAGCAGAAGCGATTCGCTCTGAATTTGAAGAATGGTTGAACCCCTCAGGCGAATGCCTTCCTTTGATGCCATGCCCTCGACCTGAGGACTGCTGAAGATCAGGTCGTCCAGAGAACGTTCGCACGATCGCAGTCATCACCTCGACATGATGAAGGTCATGGTGAACCGTGATGACAGATCAAACCATTCCGGCTAATTCCTCTCTCTTGCTGATTCATCCCGTTGGTGTCGGACTTTCGGCGCAGTTTTGGGATCGTTTCATCAACCACTGGAGCTCGACAGGCGATGATCGCGAGCTGGTCGCTCCTGATCTACTGGGTTGCGGAACAGCGCCATGTCCAAATCAGCCACTCAAACCTGATGATTGGGCCACAGCACTGATCGCGTCATTGCAGCAACGCAACTCAGAGCCTGTGATCCTCGTATCCCAGGGAGCTTCGTTGCCGATTGCCCTGGCCGTCATGAACAAAGCTCCTCAGTTGGTCACAGGGTTGATCGCGATCAGCCCACCGGGATGGCGGGTACTAAAGAACCCATTCCCAACACAGCGATCCAAGCAACTCTGGAACATTCTGTTCAACGGGGTCGTGGGAAAACTCTTTTATCGCTATGCGCGACGACGGCAATTTCTAAAAAGTTTTTCAGAAAACAACCTTTTTGAGCGTCAGCAGGATGTCGACGAGGAGTGGCTGGAGATGCTCCACGAGGGGTCGAAAGTGATGGACACCCGCTGGGCCGTATTTTCTTTTCTGGCAGGGTTCTGGAGATGTGGCTGGGAATCAACACTCACATCGGTCGACAAACCATTCCTGGTGGTGTTTGGACGTTCAGCAACAGGAATTGGTCGCTCAAGCAACTGGGATGATCTTGAAGAGCGGCTGAAAACCTACAACACCAAACTGATCAATGCGGAGATTCAGACGATCGAAGGAAGGAATGTCTTGCCATACGAATCAACCGAACAGTGTGTCAACTGCATCCAGCGCTGGCTTCAGGCGGTCAACAGTTGATACGCATCATTCACGCGTCGAAAGGCATCAGCTGATCCACCCACATCAGGGTGATGTTGCTTCACAAGCCGGCGAAAAGCCTGCTTGATGGCATCCTGCGTCGCTGAGGCATCAAGACCGAGAACAGACAATGCCTCCAAACGCGCATCAGCTTGACGCCAATGACGGTCAGTGCTGCGTCGATCACTGCGTGTCCGACGACCGGAGTTGGAAGTTTGGGCTTGTCGTTGACGCTGCCGCAGGTCCATAACGACCCGAGCGGAATCTTCTTCCAACCATTCACTCGCTCGAACGCCATACAAGGCAAACGCAGCGAGGACTGCCATCGAACGTTTGGAGGGACGAGCACCAACAGCAGCCAAAAGGTCTGTCCCCAAGCCATTGACCAAGCGATCCAGTCGTTGCTGCAAAGACAGCTGAGAATGAAAGCTAGAGCGATTGAGCTGATCGATCAGTGCGCCCAAACCGGCGGCTCGCAAGTCAGTCCAACCCGTCTGACCAGCGAGAGAAGCACCCCAGCGTTGCACCTGCGCAGCGGTGACTCTGGGGGAAGACTCACTTGACGACTGATGCCATGACTGGCGAGAGGAAGACTCTCTCCGAGGTCGCTGCCATTGAAGACGTCTGAGACGATCAAGTTCCAGCTCAAGACGCTGAACCTCACGACGCAAAGAATCGTTCTCACGTAAAAGGGCTTCAACGTTGCTCGTGACCCGCTCGCCGCGGGCCTTCCCGTCTCGACTGACGTGGGGTGTCGCTGACCAATCACGAGGATCAAAACCCATAGTGACGAGGTCAAAGCCTCAATTCGGCCGTAAGGGGCTCCAGCTTGCCATCCAAAGCCCGTCGTCACCACAAATGACAATCCAGCAGCACGCTCACGAGAGCAACGACTAATCCGAAACCACTTCAGTCGTAGTCGATGTCATCGAATTCCCCAGCAAGACCAGACATGAAGGGCCGATCCTCACCAGGATCATCATTATCAAGAACGAAGGCTTTCAGCGCAGCATCAGCTGTGTAGTGAACAAGAGGGTCATGCTCGAGATCAACACCCTGCATTTCAGGGTGCCCACCTACAAAACGCTTGGCTTTGCGCCACTCTCCATATCGCCGAAGCATCTTGGTAGCCAAGTGGTCGAGCACAACAAGATTGAGCAAAACCAAAAGACTGAATGCAGCAAGAGAAAGCATGGTCACTTCCTCCTCCAGACTTGGTAAGTTTGTTCTAGACCAAAGCTGCAGGCGCGCACAAGGGTTTTTGTACTCAAACAGGAGGAGAACCAAGACAAAATCAAATAAGCATCATCATCTAACCGCATCGGCAATAATAGAAAGGAAAAATACATAGCACCAAACAAAAAAGAATCACCAAAATACCAATAAACAGACCCTCGAAAAGGGGGAAGACAGAAGTAAATTATCACCGCAGCTCGAAACAAAATAAGAAAAGGATTGAACCCCAAAAAGCATAATCAAGCCGAAAATCCAGGAGAAACGAAATCATGAAGAGAGAGTTGCGAAAACAGAAATAGCTGATAACGTATGGCAACAAGACATCGAAGCAAGTAGCGGAAACTCGTTCGGCATGGATAACAAGCTGGAGAACAAAGTTCCAAGGAAGATCCCTACAACCGCAGTCCTTAATTCACCGAACGCAGTCGCCGGGGGGATCTTCGTAGGACTTGCGGGCATTACTGCAGTTTGGGGATTTACAGCACCCATTCCAGTGCACGTCAATGGGCTCGGCATTCTTGCCCCGGTCGACGGTCTTTTCACATACCAATCCCAATCAGTAGGGAGAGTTCTCCTACCATTTGTACAGAACAAAAACAAGAACAAAGTCGAATATGTGATCCCAAGCTGGTCCCAAAGCGCCTATCAATTCAATACGGATAGCAATACATCGACATTTGACGAGACGGTCGAGTTGACTGAACAAATTCTAGATTACCTAAATATTCTTCAGACAAGTCGGGTTCCAACAAGTTTATTCAGCGGCGGGATTGAAACTGGTGGTAATTACACTGTCGAGATGAAAGAGGGCGATATTGTCGCGATCATCGACCAGCCCTCGGCAAGGCAAGAACTACAGAATAATCTTCTTAATCTGAAAAGGTCAATTGCAAACTACGAAAGTCTCCTCAAAATCAATCAAGAGTCTTTGGCTCTCAGCAAAAAAGTGGAGAATTCGCAAAATCAGCTTGTTGAACCCCTTGATGATCTCGTGAAAGAGGGTTTCGTATCTAAACTTGAATTGAACCAAGCACTAGCTGAGGCAACACGGTCGAGCATCACAGTCTCTGATATTGCATCTAAACTGCAGAATTTAGAATTAGAGATCCAAAGAAATCAATCAAGCCTGATTGATTCATTATCACAATTTCTTAGAGATTCAGTTATCTTTGCATTTGACGATGCATACGTCCAATCATTCACGTCTAGTCAGTGGGATTTTGTCCAGCCTGGTTCAGAAATTATGACAGTAAGTTGGTCAGAAGTCTCAGATCCATCAATCATACCAGTCTTTATTGATCAACGGGCAGCGACTCAAGTGGAAATTGGACAGGAAGTCATCCTGACACCCTTGGGTTTTAGCTCAGCCGAAGTCGGAGGAATTAAAGGACAAATCGACTCTCTTGAATCAATCCCTTTCACCACAGCAACACTGGCAGCAAGATTGAACTCTCAAGGACTGGCAACAGTGGTAAGCCCACGGGGAAGCGTTTACCAGGTTAACGTGAAACTGAAAAAGAAAGATCTCACAAAACTTCGAAAGGAAGCACGCACTACAGCTGCAGTTCCGATCCTCGATAGTGAAGAAGAAAATAGAATCCTGCAAGACAACAGCGGTGGATATGTTTGGAACAACAGAAGCAACCCTCCGATTTCTCCAAGAGAGGGATTTTTACTATCAAGTCAGATCACAACAAGAGTCAGCACGCCAATCCAAATGTTGATCCCAGCGATTAGAGAAATGATTGGCATCGCACCTCCGGATAAGTTGATCCGGATTGAACTGAATCAGCCATGATGAAATATTCAGTTCCAGGATTTCTTCGCAAAAAAGTGCCACTCGTTTTGCAATACGAGATGGTTGAATGTGGTGCAGCATCATTATCAATGATACTTCAATATTTTGGCAAGTATCTTCCATTGTCAGATCTCCGCTATCAGTGCGGAGTGAGTCGAGATGGTAGCAATATGTTGAACATCAAGAAAGCTGCGCTTCACTATGGACTCAGCGTGAAGGTCGGCAAGCAAAAGCCCAATGAAATCTTAGATGGCAAGGTTGATTTTCCCTGCCTTGCATGGTGGAATTATAATCATTTTGTCGTCTTTGAAAGTACAGATGGGAAACATCTGCATATTGCTGATCCCGGTGGTGGTAAATACAAAGTTAATGAGTCAGTATTAACAAACAGCTTCTCAGGCCTACTTCTCCAATTCGAAAAGACAGATTCATTTGAAAAATCAGGACAGCCGGAACGAGAAATTCTGAATTTCCTACCAATCATCGGTGAATATCAGATCTCAATCTATTTTCTCTTATTGATTTCCACTGCGTTGCTAGTGACGTCACTTGCTTCTCCTGGATTATCAGGAGCATTTGTCCAGTCATTTTTGGGAGACAAGAGATATGAACTTGGCCTACCCATCATGTGGCTGTCCTTTTTGATGGTCATTCTGGCTGCATCACTCACCAGTGTTCAACTGAATGTTGTACGACGTCTTGCGCTCACCATTCAAAGAAAATTGTCTGTCGAAATATCCTTCAAAATTCTATCAGTTGACTTTCAGTTCTATACAAGTCGTTTCATCGGCGACATTGCTAGCAGGCTCAAACTTTCAGAGAATATTGCCAATACATTAATTAATCAGTTTTTGGTATTTGTATTAGGCTTGATTGGAGCCTTCTTAATTATTCCATTCTTACTTCTGATTTCATGGCAACTTACTGTTGTTTCACTCGTCTATATCTTTGTCAATATTACATTGGCAGCGATATCCGCAAATACATTAATTGATTCGAATCGCTCCATCCAGGTTGAATCCGGCAAGGTCAGTGGCATCACGGTGAGGATGCTGAGTGATACACGAACGATAAAAGCATCAGGACTTGAAAATAGATATTTATCAACGTATCAAGATTTTTATACTCCGATACTAAAAAAAGGACAGGAAGTTCAGAGCACAATGAATTCATTTGCGTTTTTGACTGCCTTATCGAACACGCTGTACGACTACGGAACAATTGCTTTTTCCGGTTTTTTGGTCATGCAAGGCAGCATGAATTTGGCGGGCTTTATGGCTTTCCAAGTGCTGCGTAATGAAATCACTGGTCCTCTACTTGGCGTTTCAAATCTATTGGAGCAACTTCAACAGGCTGAAGCAGAACTGGGACGACTACAAGATTTACGATTAGTAGAGAACGATCCTAAGGTTCGATCTCTCAACTCGTATAAATCACAATTAAGAGATTCAAAACTAAATTCAGTCTCTGAAGAGAAGCCAACTTCAAACAAAATCAGCCAGCCAAGATCAATTAGTTTGACCAATGTCGACCAAACTTTTTCACCCTTGTCACCGAATGTTTTAACCAACATCAATTTAAACATCGAAGCTGGAGAGCTAGTCAGCATTATCGGGCCGAGTGGATCAGGCAAATCAACTTTAATCAAAAATATAGTTGGTCTTTATCAACCAAGCAAAGGTCAAATACTTTACGGAAATCACGATTGGATGGATTATGATGACGATACAATACGTCAATCATTTGCATATGTCTCGCAGGAAACCAATATTTTCCGGGGTTCTATCTATGACAATTTAACAATGTACAATGAGGGCTACGATCTTGAACAAGTAAGGAAAGTGGCAAAGATTGCTTGTTTTGATGATGTTGTGATGAACTTGCCTCAAGGATATTCTCACCATTTAGGTGATAATGGAAATGGATTGAGTGGTGGGCAGTTACAACGCCTCTCCATCACTCGTGCCTTACTAAGCTCGCCGCGAATACTTTTCTTGGATGAGGCCACAAGTGCTTTGGATGTGCCTACAGAGCGGATGGTTATACAGAATATCAAGCAGCTCAATCTCACAGTCATTGCTGTCGCACATCGACTTCTGACTGCAAAACTCTCAGATCAGGTTGTCGTCTTAGAGAAAGGATTTATCAAAGAATTAGGTCATCCCGATGAGTTGTTAAAACAAGATGATTCATTGTTTAAAAAACTTGTTGAGGACGAAGATTAATCAAAATGATAAAACATAATAGAATCAATCAGCTTAAGAGTTCAAACGCAATCCAGTTACTGTTAAGCCTTGATGTCTCAACACGACGGGATCACGAATCATTCGATGAAAATCCAATACATGAAGAAGCATATTGCCTGATCAATAAACTGAGAATTCTATTTGGTCTTGATCAAAAACAAAAAATTCAATCACGCGACAATCTTGAAGAACTGCTCGAATCGAATGGATTTTATTATCGTCCATCAAATATCAGTCTTGATTACGGAAAATATGAGCAAATCCCGTTGATCACGGTCAACAAGAAGGATAGCTCTCTTGTTATTATTCATGAAATAGGATCAAAAACAAAGATCTTTTGCGCAACATTTGATGCCTATATCAATGAGAATGATTTTCATCAAGATGATGCTCAGACGGTCTATGAAGTATTTCCTGTATTCCCAGAAAATCTAGATACATTCTGGGAACTCATTAAATTCGCCTTTCCAGCTGTAAAACGAGATTTTATCCTGGCCCTTTTAATCTCCATTTTAGTAACTGGATTAGCACTTCTTTCCCCGATTATCACATCAAGGGTAGTTGGAGATGTTGTTCCAAGTGGAAATATTGGGTGGATTGTTTCTACTTTTATCATCTCAGTCATCATCGCTTTGTATGCGTCACTGATGACTTGGTTGCAATCATATTTTTTGCTTAGATTCACTCAAAAACTAAGCCTAAGAATTCAAATCCCTCTTTACCAACGGGTACTTTCCTACCCGATCATATTTTTAGATCAATACAAAATTGGCGACCTATCATCACGAGTTACCTCAGTTAGCAACCTATTAAGGTCTTTATCATCATCAGCGCTGTCATCCCTGATAAACATTATTTCATTAATTGGATTTATGGGATTGATGATTAATTACGACTGGATGCTAAGCATCCCCTCAATCGGCTTAATCTTCGTCATCGCCTTGATTCAAACGTTTATATTTAGACGGCAATTGAATTATGAAAGAAGGTTCGTTGAAGAAGAGGCAAATTTCTATGACGAGACACTTCAATCACTGAATAACATCTCTCAAATACGAACCTCCGGAAACGAAAAGTCAATCATTAATCGATGGAGTAAATTAATTTACTCTTTCACCTCCCTTCGTTTTAACGTCAATGTACTTGCTGGTTACAATACAATAATAGCTAATTTCTTGAACAATTTTGGTCTATCTCTAATCTACGCATTTTTGATTTATCGTTTACTTAACTCAAGTAATATCAACGAACTTGGGCTACAAGCATCCACATTTATTATTTTTTCGAGCGCCTTTTCGAGTTTTTCAACAAAGTTTACCCAGCTTGTGAATCTGTTCAATACAGTCTTTGGTCAAGGTTGGGTTGACTTTCAGCGAGCGATGCCATTGATTAGACAAGTGCAGGAAGAGGGCCTTAATACCATTAAAAAGCAAATCAACCTGAATGGCCTCATAGAGTTCAAAGACGTCACTTTCTCCTATCCAGGTTCTGAAAATATCGTTCTCGACAAGGTAAGCTTCTCGCTTTACCCCAACCAGTTTAATGTCTTATTTGGCCCGAGCGGATGTGGAAAATCGACGGTCATTTTGATCATCCTTGGTTTTTATCCGATTAAGTCAGGCTCCATATTTATCGATGGGCACGATTTGTCAGAGCTCGATATCAAACATCTCAGATCACAAATGGGTACAATATTGCAAACAACTGTATTACCGGTTTCTTCCATTAGAGAGGCTTTAACGTCTGGATTGGGAGAGTCGGATAAAACAATTTGGGAAACACTTGAAACTGTAAATCTGTCTGAAGAAATTCAAGCTTTGCCAATGAAGTTAGAAACAATCTTATCTGAAGGTGCAGGTAATATCTCTGGTGGTCAGAGACAACGATTGGGGATTGCACGTGCACTTTTGCGCAAACCTAAAATTTTACTGGAAGATGAATCAACATCGGCACTTGATAACTACTCCCAACGCATCATTGTTGAAAACTTAAAGCACATTGGTGTCAGTCGTGTTGTAGTCGCTCATCGTATTACAGCTATTCAAAACTGCGATCATATTGTCGTACTCAACAAAGGAAAAATTGAATTCGAGGGATCTTTTGAGGACAGTCTAACTCAGTCCCATTATATGCAAGACGTCATGGAGAAATACTATGCTCAGCAAAAAAGGGAGTTTTAAGACAGTGAGATATGTTTTATCGTTCACAAAAATATCGATCAAGCTTACGCTCAAAACGTTCATGGCAACTCTTTGCATTATTCCCATAACAGCAAATTCACAAGCATATGATATAAAAGACTCAATTAACAATTCAATCAACGATCTACCTAAATCCTATGATGATATCAATAATGCACCAGAAGGATTTTATAAAAACGAACTTTTGCAGACCATTTCCAGTCAGCATTGGCAAAGAGTCGAGCAATTTCTAGAGAAGAGCACAAATCATAAAGACGCAAAGTCTTTGTCACTTAAAGAGTGTATCGATCTCTCTTTTGCAAATAATCCGGAAATCAAACAACAACTCAGTGTTTTGCAGTCCAGTCGAGATCGGTTGAGCGCAGCAACGAGAAGCTGGAATCCGACTGCGTCAATCAATAGCGATAGCCTCTCCATCACAGGAGGCGAATCATTTACGGAGAGTCGACAAGAGACCAATCCAACAGGATCGGAATTGCAAAGGTCCATTCAAAGAAGTCGAACCACAGCTACAACAAACTCGCAGGCGAATTCAGCAGTTCGAGCGGAAATGACATGGCAATTTCTTGACTTTACTCGACAACCCACAATCAATTCAGCTTCAGCAAGCTATTCAGCACAACGTTATGCTTTCTATTTATTTTCTCGAGACCTAGTCAATCAGATACAATTAAACTACTACCAGTTATTAGCTCAGAAAGAGCTTATCACCTCCTACACGATTATTGCTCAATCGCAGAGGAACTCGGCAAAAGTACAACAATCAAGGTTTGAAGCAGGGCGTGTCAGTCTTCAGGATTTGGGTCAAAGTTACGCAGCGTATTACAACACTCTTTCAAGACTGATTCAATCTATCCAAACCTATTACGAGCTATCCAGCACACTAGCTAGGCTTGTTTCCCTTCCCGATGAGACCTTCATTATTGTCGAAGGTCAAAACAAGTTTCAAGCAGAGTGGCCCTATGATCTCGATGAATCAATTGCACTGGCGAGGCTCAATAACGAGCGAGTACTTCAAGCTATGGAACTCTCCAAAGGATCAAAATGGAGTGGAATCTCACAATTAAACAGCACTCTTCCAACGCTGTATCTTTCAGCCAATGCGAGTTACCTGGCAAGTGATCGTTCAACTACAACAGTCCGAGATGCTGAGCTAACTCGTAATTCCGTATCTCAAAACAGCTATGAAACAACAAGCTTGTTGACTAGAGAATCAAATTATGACATTGCCGCATTGATTGGATTTCGATGGAACTTCTATCAGGGTGGAGTCAACAACGCTAATGCTGACTCCGAATTCAATCGATCTAAGTCCTTTGATTTCGAAGCAGAAGTTGCGCGTGATCGCGCCACCGACACTGTAAGAACGACAATCAATGCTCTTGATTCCTTAATCCTTGAATTTATTACTGCTGAAGCAGCAGCCGATGCATCCAAAATTGCTTATATCGCAGCAGTGGCTCGAATGAATGCTGGTCTCACAGATATCACAGCTCTTAATCAATTAGCTCAGCAATACCAGCAAGCAATTACGTCGGAGATTCTATCGATTCAGAATTACAATATTCGTCTATCCAATTTGTATCGAGAAACAGCTATTTGGCCTCAGGATGCCGAAGGAGTTGCAGATCAGCTCCTGAATAAAACAGGATTGGACTGAGATTAATTCATTAAAACGGAATCTTGGCAACCAATCAAAGGAAGAAAAAGCCAATGACCTCTCCGACCCAATGTCACCACGGCAGAACTTCACCATTGGCATGCCAGAAGGTTCCTGACGTTTCCAACGAGAGCGCATCGATTCGTTGCAGCAGCCCTTGAACAGCGGACTCTGGAGCAATCCCATTGGGATTGAAACCAATCATGCGTGTTTGCACCAATCCGGGATGCAGAATCGCCACAGCAATACCCCGCGGTTTCAAGTCAAAGGCGAGTGATTTTGCTGCACTGTTGAGCGCTGCTTTTGACATCCGATAGCCGTAGGAACCACCCGAGGTGTTGTCGTCCATGGAAGCCATCCGGCTACTCATGAGCGACAACTTGGACCCTGCCGGCATTAAGTCAACAAGTGCTTTGGCCAAGAGCAATGGAGCCAAGGCATTCACCTCGAACTGACGCCGAATGGCATCAGGATCCAGCTTTTCGAGAGCAATGGACTCCAGAATTCCGGCATTGAGAACCACACCATCCAACACCTCACCTTCAAGCCTGCGAATCAGTTGATCGGGTGCATCGCGCGACGTTTGATCCAACCCGGCTTCAATGCGTACTGGTAGAGCCTTGAGCTCGTCTGAAGGCTCACGGCACACCGCGATCACCTGATCGCCGCGCTCATGCAGTTGTCGACAAAACTCAAGACCAATGCCTCGATTGGAACCGGTCACCAGGAACGTTGCCATCCATTTGTCTCGCCTTGAACACCATCCTCACGGGTGAAGGCTTGGACGTTCCAATGCTTTAGAGAAGGCTCAGAAAGCCATCAGATGGATGGATCAGGACACTGTCGCCACACCCTCGCTCAAACAGCTGTTACTGCGCGGTCTTCGCATTGCCGCAAGCACTGTCGCTTTGGTGGAGCTGCTTCGCAACGACTGGACCGGAGGTGGACTGGCCACCCTGGCGTGGTTCGTGTTCACGCAGGTGGAGCGTCGTCAAAGCAAGCAGCAGTGATGACCCTGAACATTCCGATCCAACAGGTGGCCGCTTTTGCCGAAGCACCGTTTGAGGGCAATCCAGCTGCCATCTGCACGTTGGGGGCATGGCTGCCCGAAGCGCTGATGCAAGCGATCGCAGCAGAAAACAACCTCTCAGAGACAGCCTTTGTGGTGGGAACAGACGGGCACTACGGGATTCGCTGGTTCACTCCCAGCTGCGAAGTGGACCTCTGTGGTCACGCCACGCTGGGCGCCGCCTATGTGCTGTTCCAGCAAGATCCTGGATTGGATCAGATTCAGTTCGAATCCAAGAGCGGTGGTCTACAGGTTCAGCGTCAGGGTGAACGTTTCACTCTCGACTTCCCCAGGCAACACGCCAGTCCCTGCGATCCACCGAAAGGGCTTCGCGACGCACTTGGCACGAGTCCGTTGGCCTGTCTGCTCGGCGAGGATCTGATCGCCGTTGTCGCTGATGAAGCGACGGTTCAGGCTTTAACCCCGAACCTCGGATCTGTGGCATCACTGCCCGGTCGAGGTTTGATTGTGACGGCACCGGGTAATGACGTGGATTTTGTCAGTCGTTTTTTCGCACCGGGGATCGGGATCGATGAAGACCCCGTGACTGGCTCAGCCCACTGCAGCCTCACTCCCTTCTGGGCTGAGCGATTGGGGCGCAGCACACTTCAGGCACGTCAGCTCTCCAAGCGACGTGGCACTCTGCGCTGCGAGCTGGCAGGTGAGCGCGTAATGATCACAGGGCAGGTGATGCCTTTCCTCAGAGGTGTCATTGAGCTCTCACTGCCATCCCGTGCACTCTGATCCAAGAGAGTCACAGCAGAATTCGCAACAGACGTTTGGCATAAGAGTCCATGGCTGTCTTCTTGCTCGTGCATGGTGGATCTCACGGCAGTTGGTGTTGGGACGCTTGTGCTGAAGCGCTTCGGCGTAATGGTCATGCAGCGTTGAGTTTCGATCTACCAGGTCACGGGCAGGACCCAACGCCACGGGATCAAGTGACCTTGAAGGCCTACGCCGAAGCGATCCGCGATCAATTGGAGCGGTGCGGACCTGAACCCCCTGTTCTTGTTGGCCATTCATTGGCCGGAATCGGCATCGCTGAAGCCATGGCAACGGCACCAATCGCGTTGGATCAACTGGTGCTGGTGGCCGCACTGGTGCTGCAACCCGGCGAACGCGCCATCGACCGAATTCCTGAAAGCCGTCGTCCGAGTTACTTCGAGCTTGCGGAGGCGTCAGCCGATCAAACAATCGCCCTGAGTGCGGAGGTCACACGCAAGGCGTTCTTCAACGACCTGGATGAAAGCCAGGCCGCTGCTTATCACGCCCGGCTCACTCCCCAGCCTCTGGGCGTCTACCTCGAAGAGAGCCGATTCGACTTGTCCACACTCGCCTGCCCCAAGCACTAACTCGCCTGCAGACATGACCAGGCACTCGGGCTGGACAGCAACCTGTTGTATGCCGAGCGGTTAGGGGGAACCACGCGCATCCTCGGGGCAGGTCACGATGTGATGCTGTCTGAACCTGAGATGCTTGCGCAGGCACTGATGACGCTTGTCAGCAGCTAACGCGCCCATCAAACAACACGCAGCCCCAATGCATGGGGTCTGAGGCCTGAAACATCCCAGGGCATTCCCGGCAACAGCGAAAAGAGCAGCAACAAGAACAACTGCATCAGCAGCACAGAGGTGATGCCCAACCAGGTGAAGCGTGTCGAAGAGGTCTGCAACCAGTTCTGATACAGATGGCTGAGACGAGGGACTAAAAAATGCCCAGTCAGCTGCACCGTGATGAAATTACTGACCAACATATTCAACGGCAGTGGAAGTGTTCCAAGGGTTGAATTGCCAAGCAAAATCAGAAACATGACTGACGGATAGAGTGCCAACCACACCAGCAGATTCACCTTCCAGACTGGAACCTTTTCAGGTTGCTTCGTTTGAATCCACTGATCAAATGAATCCGACTCAAGCGTGCCTTGATAGCTGTAATCCATCAAGGTTTCAGCCTCATACAGCAAACGCCGCCGCTCTGAGCTATCCAACCAATGCAAACATTGATTCAGAGCTTCAAACACGATCCGTGTGGTGGCCAGCAAATGCTGTCCATCGTCTTTGTCCTGAAATGAAGTCGTCTGCCCGCAATATCCATCAAAACAACAGGCTGCCTCGTTCATTCGATACTGCAGGTTCTCAAATGATTGCTTTTTCGCAAGGGGAATCACACTATGAATGGTATATACGAAATGACCCGAATCGAGTAATTCCGAATCATTCGAGAAAGCCATAACCATCAGTAGCGTGCACCATCAGGAAGCAGGCGAAATTCCTTCCACACTTCAGATGCCTCACCCTGAAGAATTTGTGTGAGCTTGATTTCACGCTTGTCTTTGCTGTTCTGCATGTCCTCATTGATCTCCTGATCGGAGAACAAATCGCTGTAATCCGACCATGCCGCGGCATAGAAAACAGTGCGGATCCCAGCCCAGTACGCCGTGGCGTAACACATGGGACAACACTCACAGCTGGTGTACAGCACGCACCCACTGAGGTCCCAGGTTCCCAGCTGTTTGCAAGCCGCCCGGATGGCGTTGACTTCAGCGTGGGCACTGGGGTCGAGATCCTTCACGACGCTGTTGCCAGCCGCAGCAACCACCCGTCCGTCCTTGGCGACCACAGCGCCGAACGGCCCTCCCGTCTTCTTCACCACGCCGGCATCCCGCATCAAGCGGATCGCTTCACGCATCAGAACTTGATCCTGATCCGAAGCCATGGCGTCGCCAACCACTGACCAAAGAGTGGCCATGGCTGCCAACAGCGGCAAGCGGTTGAGATCAAGGTCGACGCGCCCATGACCACACGAACCAGACGATCAGTGCCAGAAGGACCCATGGCAGCAGGGCTCGCAACACCACGACGGACACCAGCAACACCAGCAGGCTCACCGCACCGCGTTTCACCAAGGCCTTGCTCTCATCGGTCATGTATTGCCAGCGGGGAAGTAAGGCCATGCAGCTGCTCCTCGACCAATCGATCAGACAAGAAGCCAGCATGAAGGCATGACCTCCCAGCTCCTCAGCCTCAGCACCGAGGCACCCTTTCAGTGTCTGCCGCTCACCGCAGCGCTGCGTCGGTTCGTGCAAGTGCATGGTGAACGCGACGGCGCCGTTGTCGTCTCAGGCCAGCACACCACCACGGCCGTGATCGTCAACGAGATGGAAGAACGGCTGCTGATGGACCTGAAACGCTGGCTAAGCCAAATAGCACCTCCTGGCGATGGCTGGAAGCACGACGACCTTCATCTACGACCAGGCGTTCCTGACGATGAGCCACGCAATGCCCACGCGCACCTTCAGGCCTTGCTGCTGGGCAATCAAGTGACCGTGAATGTCTGCAATGGAGAGCTGCAACTCGGCCAGTATCAGGATGTGCTGTTGGTGGAACTGGATGGGCCCCGGCAACGCAAGGTGTCGCTGCAGTGGCTTTCGGCTTGAAGCGGCGAGAGGAGCATCAGTCATCTCAATCGTCGGCTGGATGCTGGACGCCTGTTGCTGAGGCCAAGGGTCTGACAATCACCACACCGATGGCATCGGGTACCGAGCGCAGGTAGCGGGCCAATCCAGGAGAACGCATCACCCCAAGGCCAGGAGCGGCATGAATGGCATCCACCTGTGATCCTGATCTAACAACCACACCGGTGTGACTGACATCCAGCCCCTGCACATTCGTTGCGATGGCGAACAGATCACCGGATTGAAGACTGGGGAGGACGGATTCAATCGCTTCCAGTGGAATGAAACGCTGCTGAACACGACGCGCCTTTTCCCGAACCTTGATGCAATCGAACAGGGCATTCGATTGCAACTTTGGGTAGAGAGCACGATTCGACGACATGAAATTCAAGAGCAACGATCGCGAAATCTCACCTTCCAACGCAACATCAGGCTCAAGCATTCCCTGCCTGACAGCTGACGCAGCCCAGTCGTGGAAGTAATGCCAGCGATTGCAGTAGGAGGCCTCTCCATCGCGATACCGCAAGCTCTGCGTGAGCGCAGCGAACTGATCGAAAGACTCGGACCAAGCCAAAGCCAGCAGTTGCTCCACGAACAACATGCAATCAAATTGCGTGAGATCGAGACGCAACGTTTCAGCGCCATCGGCATCCAGAGACATGGCGAGATAAGGGCTCCCGATAAACGACTCCGCCAGGAGTGCAATCGCCTGATTCACATGCAAGTCCGCGATTAACGAACGACGCGACTCAAAAACACTGCGTGTGTCGCCGATGACGTCGACGTCGCTGTTGATCTCAAGCGCGGGATTGGTCAACGCCATGCTTTTGACAGACGCTGTTGCCGCATGCGTTCCGCTTTGAGCAGCATCAATCGGCTCAGACGACCACAAGCCGACCACAACGGTCAGAACGCTGATGGCCCGCAAAGAACGTTTCAAGTGACGGGAGAAAAGACCGCTGAACTCCGAACACGGCGCTCAATCCATCCATGATCACATTGGTCGATGGCTCCAATCAGCGGCTGAAGCAGATATCCGTTGAAACAACCATCGAGAGCGTCAGGCGAAGGATGAGACTTGATCCAACCATTGCCGCACTGGCATTCAGCGGAGATCCTCTTGACCTCTGGGCTGCTGCCGGTTGGCACCCTGCCTCAGCTCCTGATCACGCTGCTGGTGGTGGGAATTCCAGTGCTGGCGCTTTCCACGCCGGGGCTTTTGCGCCAACGACGCGTTCGCAGGTTCCAGGAACGCGTGCGGCAGCGGGATCAAACCTGAATTAGTGGGTCGCGGCGTGGCGGCGGCGACCCAGTGGCTCAATCCAGTGCTCCAGTACGTCGCGGTGATGCAGCCACTGAGGCGTCAAACGACATCCCAGATTCACCACCCCCTCATCCATCAAGCGACCCAAACGGATCGCCGCAGCCTCCTCATGCCGAGAAAACGCGTGTTGATGAGAAGCCAGCCAATCGACTTCTCCCTGCGTGATCACACCGCTGGACAGACTTTTCAGAAACAGCTCCCCAAGTGTCATGGCGATTTGTAACGAACTTGTTACATCCTGTCGACCCGGCGCGCAAACCGCGACTTCGACGCCGGAGGAAGTGCAAGCCCATCGTCAAGACAACGCAACAAGCCATGACGTTTTTTTAAGATATGCAAACCAAGCCGCTCCGCCATGCAGCTGAACCTCTCTCAGCAGTTCGAAGCCGAGTCGCTCAAGCGAATGATCGACTCCACCACCGACGTGCAGGAGCTGCAGTCCCTGGCCCGCGAACTCGCTGATCTCTACCTGCGACAACGGGCAGCCACGGCTTGGGTCGTGTCAGAGCGATGAGTAAGCATCAGTGGCCAGAGCTGCTTTGCCGAATCCCGAGCGCCGAATTAGAGAAACTGGCCATTCTCCGGGTGCTGGAGTGCAGCAACGGAATGATCCAACTGCGATTCAGGGAGGGGCACCCCGACGCCCTCAATGTCGACGACACGCGCAGGGCCATGCAATTTTCCATGCGCTGCATCAAGGCCATGGAAATTCCCCTGGGAGATGAGATCATTCGCTTTGACAGCGCCACGCAGGACCTCCTCCAAGAAATCCGAACGCTCTACGTGGACGGAATCAAACGCAACCACAGCGGAAGCCGCAGCGAATTCTTCCGCGCATCCAGAGCCAATCTCGAAGCCATCGGCCACGAACGCTTGAAGCGCGCCCATCGTCGACTGTTCGCCGACTGCTACGACCTACCGGTGCACACCCTCGACTGGGGGATGGACTACATCAACGACTTCCTGACACCAGCGCGCCAGACGCGAGCCGAAACTGCTCAAGGCAAGTCAACCACTGAGCACAGCAAGGGCTAAAGCCCGAAAACGGTTCCCAGAAGATCTGCCGGATGCGAGGTTCGCTGGGTGCGCTGCATTTCCAGCTGCAGAGCCAGCACGACGTGGGCCATGAAACGAACCGCCGAAAGAACGGCAAGGCCTATGCAGAGCGGACAGTGAAGCAATCCCATGCACGGAGCTTCGGATCATTCCCAGCCACTCACAACCTTGCTTGCCATTTCTTGACGTAGACGGATTCCACTCATCAACACTTGACCCCGAAGAGCATCCTTGGCTAGTACAGGCGTACTAAGCACGAACGGCATGGAGGAGTGGATCTTTGTGGACGAGGGGGAGTTGTTGTCGTTTCGGGGGAGTGAAGCCTGCATGACCTGCCAGCACTTCACCCATGGCGTGGATGCCCATTGCCACACCCTGGTGGCATGTCGATTGCGCCAGCAGCGTCTCGCCGATGGCGAGCACCTCACCAGGCGCTGCAGATTGTGGACACCGACATGGCACCAGGAAGCCGGCTGGGCTCCGGAATTCAGCTGAGTCTCAAACGAGGCCAAGGCATGGTCCAGGGCCTGAAGGATCCAAGCCCTGAACAATCCAAGGCTTGACGTGCAGTGAATCGATCAGGCACAGCATTTTCACCATCACCCAGCTGATGTGAAACAGCAATGCGTGATTGCACTGATTGCCTCATCGAATCAGAGCATCAACACTGGTGTCAGACAACAGGAGGTACCGCATGACGGCCGACACTCCACCTGAGCAAGCCTGAGAAGCCTTTCGACTGTTCGCCCCTGCTCCAGCGCTCCCTCAACCAAAGTCAGACTGCTCCAGCAAGGATCACCATCAAAGGTCCATGCAGTTCTGGTCTCACTGGAACCTGGCCCCAGGCACCTTCAGCCGGATTGTTCGCTTCTGTTCTTCCTTTCCTTTGCTTCATTCACTGTCCTTCGCAACGGATTCGACCAAGGATTCACGCTCAGCATCAGACAGGAAGCCAATGAATCAACGAGCGAGCTAGGCCGTTTCATTCATCCGAGTGGAGCGGTCATCCATGACCAGCCAACCTGGCTGGCAACAACCCCCAGGATTCAGAGCCAACACTGAATCCTGGGGGTCTATTCATGAGCAACAACTGCACGATTGAAAGGCTCAACATTTCATCCTCCATGGCAGACCACTCTGAGTTTTTATCAATCTGTGGACGGGAACAGAGCATTCAAACCCTGATGCAGTCCCCCGAGCGCATTTGGCAGGCATCCAAGAGCCACGACATCAGGCATCTGCGCTCTGCATTCGCTTGCGCCCTGCACATGCATCAGCCAACGGTGCCAGCCGGTCCTGACGGACAGCTGATCTCTCACCTGCAATACATGTTCGATCATTCGAACGAGGGAGATAACCACAATGCAGCCGCATTCGCACACTGCTATCGGCGCATGGCCGATCTGATTCCCGAGCTGATCGCAGAGGGATGTCAGCCACGAATCATGCTCGATTACTCCGGCAATCTCCTCTGGGGACTGGCGCAGATGGGGCAGGAAGACATCCTTCAATCCCTGCGATTTCTCGCCTGTGATCACCAGATGCAGCGCCATGTGGAATGGCTCGGCAGCTTCTGGGGACATGCCGTTGCACCATCCACACCTATCCCCGATCTGAGCTTGCAGATCAACGCCTGGCAGCACCAATTCGCTCGATTGTTTGGAGACGATGCCCTCCGCCGCGTGCGCGGCTTTTCACTGCCGGAGATGCATCTCCCCAACCATCCCGACACCTTGTTTGCGCTACTCCATGCCCTGCGCAATGCGGGATACCAGTGGTTGATGGTTCAGGAACACAGCGTTGAACAGCGGGACGGCACGACACTGAGCGCAGAACAGCGCTACCTGCCCAATCGGCTGGTGGCTCGCTCGTCCACAGGCGATGAAGTCAGCATGATCGCCCTGATCAAAACCCAGGGATCAGACACCAAACTGGTGGGCCAGATGCAGCCCTGCGGAGAAGCCCTGGGGCTTGGGCCTCAAAGCATCGGAGCCATGCAAGTGCCCTCGCTGGTCAGCCAGATCGCGGATGGAGAAAACGGCGGCGTGATGATGAATGAGTTTCCGGACGCGTTCCGACAGGCAAACCGTCGCATCCGCGATCAAGGCCTGGCCACAGCGGCCCTCAATGGCAGTGAATACCTGCAGGCCCTCGATGACCTGCAGGTGTCCTGGGATGCGTTGCCTCAGATCCAGGCCGTGCATCAACACAAACTCTGGACCCACCTGGAGGATGCAGCGAAGCCAACCAATCTCAACGACGCCATTGACGCAATGAAGACGCAGGATCCTTCTCTGGCCATGGAAGGAGCGTCATGGACCAACGATCTCAGCTGGGTGAAGGGATACGAAAATGTGCTCGAGCCGATGCAACAGCTGAGCGCCAGCTTCCATCAGATCTTCGACCCGAAGCAGGCCGAGGACGCATCGATCACGACGACGGATGCGTACAGAGATGCTCTGCTGCATCTGCTGCTGCTAGAGACCAGCTGTTTTCGTTACTGGGGGCAAGGGCTGTGGACCGATTTCGCCAAGGAGATTCACCGCCGCGGTGAGTCTCTGCTCATGGCAGCGCAATCCGCCTGAATTCAGCCAGCAGCACGGGAGCGGCGACGCACCACACGACGGCCATCCGGGGTCTGCTCAACCTCGGAGCCTGAATCAGCGGTTGTGGTCACATCCTGACCCTGGGGCTCGCTTTCAGGCGGCTCCTGCTCAGCGATCACTCCCACAACGACAGCGGCCTGCACCTGATCCTGCAGATCCCCGATCACCATCAATGCCTTGAGCGTCAGTTCCAGGCGTGACTCCCTGGGCAGTCCTGGACGCAACTTCTTGACTGAGCCCCAGAGCTCTAACGCAACCTCTCTGAGGAGTTCCTTGTCTGCCATTCGAGCCGATGCAATCGGATAGGTCGATCGCATCAACTTACCGTTTGGGGTGCAGCCGATTGGAAACGCAGCCTGGCTGCGCAGGCTGAAGAGCAATCACAAGATCTCCGCAACACTGCTGTCCAGCAGCCAAGATGTCGCGATGTCAATCACACTCGTCTACGACGGGGGCTGCCCCTTCTGCCGTCATTTCGCACGCCGCAGTGAATTGCTCGGGGGGCTGCCCGATCTGATCATCCGCGATGGACGCAGTGACCATGAGCTGCGAAGGATGTTGGGTCGCCGGGGCTTCAATCTCAGCAATGGCGCTGTGTTGATGGAGGGAGAGCGCATTTGGCATGGCAGCGAAGCCATTGCAATGCTGTGCCAACACCTCACGCCAAGTGATCCCCTGCTCCAGTTGCTGCATGGCCTGTTCAGGAACCCCCGCACAGCCAACCTTCTTTATCCAGGGCTCCTGGCTGCTCGCCAGCTCGCGTTGGGATTGCGCGGGCTCCCGCTGGATCCTGATCAAGCTTGAGCTTGGGACTCCACGACAAGGGAGCTGCCGGTGGCGGTCACTTGGGGTGCTTGGTCCATCTGATAAGCGAACTCCTCGAGTTCAGCCTGCATCTCCAAAAGCATCACAGCCAGTGAATGCGCCAATTCCCTGCTGAAGCTGTTCTGCATCGACCGTTCGCAACCCAAGACTCATCGGTTTTAGAGACTTCAACGAATCAGGCGTGAGCTGCGTGAAGCTGCCGTTACATGACGGCCGCCTCCAAACAAGGAGGCGGCCTGTGATTCATTTGTGCTCTCGTTGCCAGCGGGTGTAATTCGCTGCTGAGAACTTGTGGCCATGGCGCAAACCAACCTTGGCGACGCAGGCGGTATCACCGCCGCACTGCTCCACTTCGCGTCGGATGTTGTCATTGCCATTGGCTCGCGCCAGGAATGACTCCAGCTGTTTCATGGACATGAAGAACCTCCAGAGGGGTTCCTCTACGGGTAACAACGTGAGACGCAAGGACGGAATTCCGTCGGTTTTTCTTCCCTGCACTCTGTCGAATCAAATCAGAAGCCCACTGGGGCTTGGTGATGGCTGTTGAGGGGATGGCTGCTGGGGGGATCGCTGTCGCAGCGGTCGTTGTCTGGGAAAAGGCTCCATGAGCCCTGGACCGCGCTGGGGAAGAACGCGGTAGCGAACGTTCACGCGCATGTGAGCCGCACAGTGCGTGATTAACCCCATCAGCAACACGAGAGCGATCCCCGTGGCGGTACGCCGCTTCATAAGGACATCGGAACCGTCATCGCCGGCCAACGATCACTGGTGGTGTGCCGCCAGCCGTTCCAGGCAGACCGGGGACCACCTGCGTCTGCCCGTCCCATTTGTCGAGGAACAGCTTGTAGAGCACTTGGTCATCCAGACTCTTGTTGAGCGTGTCGTACCGAAGCGCTTCCTGCTCAGCAATCTTCACTTCGGTCTGCGCCCTCAGCAGTTGCTGCTCCGCGATCTGTTTCTGCTCGATGGCAGCGCGGTATTCCTCAGCGATTTCCAGACCTGTGAGATCAAGGCCAACCACTTTCACGTAGTCGAACTGATCCAGCTCCTCGGCGACGGTGGAGGCCACCAAAGCGGAGATGTCGTTCCACTCCGAGGCGATGGTCACCAGCTCGTATTGGGAGAACACCGACTTGAGCGCTTTCAAGAGGGACGGCTGGATGATGCGTGGGTAGACGTCGCGATCACTGCTGGCGATGGTGCTGTAAACGCGACCTGCCTCATCAGGGCGTAGGGCGTATTTGATCGTTGCGGTGGCCTGAATGACCTGGAGATCCTTGGTCAGGGTCGCGAAGTTCTCAGGCTTGACCTGTGTGCGGATGCTGAACGGCCACACCTGTTGGACAAGGGGGAGCTTGGCGTTGAGTCCGGGCTGTCGCGGAGCGCCACTGACTTTTCCCAGGGTGGTGATCACCGCCACCTCACCAGCGGGGACCACAAACAGCGCTTGCCCCACCAGCAGAAGTGCCGCCAACACGATGGCAACAATCGCCACCAGACCACCTTCGGGTCCTCCAGGGTTGACCGATCGCATTGACGAAGGACTCTGCATGCGGAAAAGACTTGAGCAAGGACTGTGGACTTCTTCTAGCGACCGTGGCGCGACACTGCTTACTGGTCCGACCAAACCCTGATAGCGTCCAGAACCCAAGCCTTGTTGCTGTTGTGAGAAGCCTGGCCGCGTTGCTAATCGCTGCGCTTCTTCTGATCGCTCCACCGGCCTGGGCCGCCGACCTGCGTCTCGATGCCGTGGCCTTGATGCCATGCGACGCGTCGGACCCCGGAGCCCAACCCAGTACAAGCAGTCTCAGCCGACGCACCAACATCACCAGCCCCGAAGGTGCCAGCTGTTTCGTGCTCAGTGGAACCGTCCACAATCCTGGACGCAATCCAATCGTCGACACCGACGTGTACGCGCGCATTCTTGATCGAAGCGGTGAACCGGTGCTGCAGAACCGCACGCGCGTCGGCTCGATTGGTGATGTGAACCCCGGCGATCATCCCTTTGCCCTGCGCCTGGCCATCCCCGCAGGCACTCCGGGGCCTTTCGAGGTGAAGAACCCGCGGGCGCGTGGCTTCAGTGCACCGGTCCGCAGCCGTGCAGCCGACGATGAAGAGCTGCTGCCCCTCGAACAGGGTGTAGTGCAATCAGATCTGACAGCGTCAGACGCGAGCAGCTGATGTTTCAGGCTCTGCGGGCAGGGGCGGTGATTCTGCTGATGCTGATTGCCATGGTGATGGTCGGCTATCACCCACGGGCACGTCAGTCAGAACTCACCATGCCCTCGTTGCGCGACAACCGGATGATGCCCAGAAACACCTTGCGACGCCTGAGGGAAGACCGGTGGTGACGGCCATGGCTGATCTGAAACGTTTGGATCAATCGCTGTTCAACCAGGTGGCCCAGCAGGCCCGTCAGCGTGATCGGCTGCGTTGCAACCACAACCTGCATCAGGAAACGGACGCGGTCCAGCGGTTTCTGAATGTGCTGCAACCGGGAACTTACGTGCGGCCGCATCGCCACTGCCGCGAGCAGAAGGGATCAGGCTTCGAATGCTTCCTGGTGCTGCAGGGCGCGATCGGCCTGCTCGTGCTCAATGAGGATGGAGTTCTGCTCGAGAAGGAAATTCTCCGCGCCGACGGTCCTGTGAAAGGCATCGAACTGGCCGAAAACCAGTTCCACACCCTGGTGGCTCTTGAACCCGATTCCGTGATCTTCGAACTGAAGCAAGGCCCTTACCAACCCAGCCTCGACAAAGACTTCATCGCCAGCTTCCCTTCCGAAGGAACCCTTGAAGCGCGTCAGCAGGAGCTGCACTGGCGGGCCATGTTTACCGACAGCTGACCTTCAGGCTCACATCCCCATCGGTCACAGCAGCGACAGCTGTCCCTGAAGAGACTCAGGTTCCTCAAGGCGCCATCCTGATGGATCCCATGGATTGAGCAACGGCTCAAGCGCACGCAGCTGATGGCCATCGGCAGGTGCCATCCAAGCCTCTTCCAGACCTTGGGGAATCGTCACGGGCATGCGCGGGTGCAGGGGTTTCACCAGGACATTGGGCGTGGTGGTGAGGATCGTGCAGGTATCGACTTCACTGCCATCGCTTCCGAGCCAACGCTCCCAGAGCCCTGCTAACCAGAACGGCTGACCGTCGACGCGCCTGAATCTGCGGCCCTTTTCCAGGAAGGCACTGGCTGGAATCAGACAGCGGCGGTGTCGCCATGCCCCACGAAAACTGGCTTTTTCCGCCACCGTTTCCGAGCGAGCGTTGATGGGTCTTGGCCCGTTGGTTGGATCCTTGCTCCAGCTCGGAATCAAGCCCCAAAGCATCAGCGCCGCTTCAGTCCCCGTCTGATCACGACGCAATGCCAGCACGGGTTCGCCGGGACAGATCAGTTCGCGCGGCGCATAACGACGCTGATGTTCAGCATCCATGCGCTCACGCAAGGGATGCGGGAGGTCGCCGACGGGGATGGACAACGCGAACCGACCGCACATCGACAGCGCCCTCTCACGACTCCTGACGAAAGATACGTTCAAGATCGCGGCGAAACTGTTCGCTGCTCAAGGGGCGCTCCCCCCGATGACGACGGTTACGGGCAAACAGAGCCCCGATCCACCAAACCTGAAGTGCTGCGAAGGCGACACCGAACACCAACAGGCTGATGGTTGGAGCGTCGAGGTCAAAAGCCATCACCGCTCCACAAAATCGAGCAAAATGTACTTTGATGCCAAACCTCCATGAAGGAGATCAGCCTGCTGGAACTGCTCGCACGCAATGCCGCTCGTTTTGCTGCGGTCTCCGGAGTGCTTGCTGTGGTGATTTGGTTGACCTGGGTTTTGCTTGATTTCGAGCACATGCAAAGCGGGTTCACCCTGCCCCAGTCGGTCTACTGAAGCAGGGTTTGCGGATAGATTCAGCTCACACCATCGGGAACAGGTGTTGAGCTGGTGTCGGTGGCACGCTCGGTAGAGGCGAAGGCAGCTTCCAAACGGTCGGTTTGGGAACGCACATCAGGATCGAAGCGACGCAGAATCAGCTCATCGATAGCGAAACGGCCAGGACCCACCGCGAGAATGGCGATGGCTGCGCCGACATAAAGACCCAGCAGCTCGAGAAGGTAGATGTTGAAACCCGACGTGATGATCGCGTGATAGATGGCCACGGAAATGGTTCCGAAGATGGCCAGTGCACCGAAGCGCGTCAGCAGACCAGTGATCAGCAGCCAGCTGCCGCCGATCTCGGAAAAAGCAGCGATGTAAGAAAGGGTGATCGGGAAAGGTAGATGCAGAGGCCTGACAAAGGCGTCAGCGAAGTTCTGGATATTGGCGAGCTTCTCGTAACCGTGGTGAATCAGCAAAACACCGGTGAAGACACGGAGAATCAACAGTCCGGCATCCGCGAGAAACGGTTTCGAAAGAATTGTTCTGAGCACGTCGCCAAAAACTTAATGACGAAAAATTAAGGATTGGCCGCACCCATCCGCGAGCTCACGTGACAGGATCAGAACAAGATGAGCACATATACCTAGTGGCCCAACAAGTCACGGCGCAACACTCTCGCGGCCATAATGAATTTACGTAACGAGTGATTGACATGACCAGCGAAGCCCTCATCACTCTTTTTCTGGGTTTTGGTGCTGCCACCACCACTCTTGCTTTCTGGAAGTTCAGTCGCAGTCAGTCCACAAATCGCTTGTAAAGCCAGCGCACAAATCCGCCGACAACCGGAACAGGCTCAAAAGTCGGACCGACAAAGTCGAAATAATCGCGGTGATCGCAGACCTTGCCCTGGTCATTGATGCGCAAGCGACTGGCACCCGGGTAGATGAATTCGATCCCTTTGATCTTGAGACCCATTTCCCATTCGATAAATGCGGTGTCGCCTTCGACGGCGATTGAGCTGGGAACCAAATAAACATCGTCACAGCGTTTGATCAGCCCTTCCTGGGCCTCGATGTAAGCCTTGATGCCCGTGCGCTCCTGGGTTGGATCCTGAAAATGAACGTTGTCGTCGTAGAGCTCGCGCCATTGCGCCTCGCTCGGAGCGGCCATGCCGTAGGGCTTGGTAAACAGAGTGCGGAGACGGTCAGCGTTCACGGCGTTGAAACATCCTGAGATCAAGACCTTATTCAGTTCAACGCTGCTGTTGCATAAGCTCCACAGCTCCGCTGGAACCTGGTCCCATGGCTGATCCGCGCTATCACTACGAACCGGTGGAGGCATTTGGCGAGAGCCTCACCACCCGACGCCCCTGGAACACCTCCGCTTTGGAATTCGTGGAGCGTCTCAACGGCCGAACGGCCATGGTCGGCTTCGCGGCCGCTGTGGTGGGTGAACTGATCACCGGGCATGGGCCTGCTGGTCAGGTCATCGGACTCATTCGCTGGTATCTGAGCTGATCGTGGTCAGGGCATGCAGCGCTGAATAATCGCCTGCATCCAGCTCCGTGCCTTCAGCACGCTGCAGTAACCGTGCCAATCCCTCCAGGCCAGACGCATCGACGCCTGCGAGATCGGCTTCCCGCAAGAACAGATTCAGATCCTTGCGCAACAGGCTGGTGCTGAAATTGGGGTCGCCATAGTGCTCCGTCAGCATTCGCTCCAGCTTTTTATCAACCGTTGGTGCGTAGAGAGCGGAGGGGCGCAGCACCTCCATGAAGCGTTCCACCTCCAGGCCCGATGCCTGCACAAGCCGAAGGGCCAACGAATACCCATGGGTCAGGCTGGCGATGAGCTGATTCAGCGCCAACTTCGCGGCGGCTCCAGTGCCGACATCACCCATGCGCAGCGGATCGGAGCCAAGGTGCTTCAACAGAGGGCGTTGCAGTTCAAACAGCTCTGGATCCCCGCCAGCCATCACCAGCAACGTTCCCATCTGTGCTTGCGGACGACTGCCCAGCACCGGTGCTTCCAGATAGCGACCGCCCTGCGCGCTGACCTGCTGCGCGAGGCTCACGCTTTCACTGATTCCCATGGTGCCCATGGGAATCACAGTGCGCCCCTGCAGGAGACCAAGACTCTGCACAACATCAGCCGTCACGGGACCATCGCGCAGCACGGTGATCACGGTGTCTACACCCAGCAAGGTGTCGGCAGGACTGCTGCACTGCTGCGCTCCGGAACCGACTAGAGATCGGCAGCGATCAGGATCACGGTTCCAGACCTTGAGGCTGATCCCCACCTCCAGGAGGCGATGACCAATGGCGGCACCAAGCAGACCGGTGCCCAGAAGAGCAAGAGTTGTCATTAGGCAGCAATAGCCTCCATCTCGGGCTGCAGCAGCACGTCACGCGCTTGGTTCAAGCGCGTCATCATCTCCGGGTTACCCCCTTTATCGGGGTGGTGCTGAACGGCCAGACGCTTGTGCGCCCTTTTCACCGTCTGCGCTTCCAACCGGCCGGAGAGAGGCAACGACAAGGTCTGCCGTGCACAGATCGCATCAAATCCAGGGTCACGCCCAAGGGGACAGCGCTCGCGCCCATGATTCGACTGACCAGGCCTGCGCTTGCCGGTGCTGCGCCTGCGTCCGCCGTTCGAAGTCGACGCCGTCCTCGTTGCAAAACCATCACCAGACATGCGTTGCTACTCCCTCAAAGGCTCTCCACCTTGCTTGATCGCGCAACGGCGATCCGATGTCCGCCGCCCGCTGAGTCATGGGCACGAAAGCAACCCGTTGAGGGGCCTGGTCCGGCAAAGGAATCGAAGCAACTGGGAGAGTGACACGCCGCGGGCTAGCCCGTGATCCTGTTCACAGAAAAGGGCGCGGGTCTTGATCAAAACGATGCTCGAACGGGAGCGGCGTTGGTTGTTGATCCCCATCCAGGACTGCGGTGGCCTCCAGTGCCTGCCTGAGCAGACGGGCACTGTGCAAAGGCATGTCTCGGGGCACTGAGATGCGGTCACGCAGGTAGCGCAAAGCGGCAGCCGATCCAGGCTCAGGAGAGACCGACCGCTCCTGCATCAGCGTGGTGAGCGCCGCACGTAAGGGCTGATCAAACGCATCGCCGAGAGGATTGCGCGCCAACAGCGTGCTCCGATGACGCAGCACCCGCTCCAGCGCCCGCTCTCGCGACATCCCGTCAGCCAGCGCCGGTGTCCAGCGACTCTCCAGCGCTCCAAGACCCTGGCCAGCATCCACTGCTGCGGCCATCGAACGCTGGCCTTCACTGCCATCTGCCCAGCATCCACCCATCTGCGGCGGCAGATCATGGGCATGCGTATGCACATCACTCTGGGTGCCGCGATAGGTCTCCAGTTGCTCAAGCGCCGAGAGCCAGCGGTCGATTCCCGGGTGCGCGTTGCGCAGCGCAAAGCCTTTGAAATAAGCCAAGGACGCGTTCATTCGCTCCACATAAGGGATGAACACCAGGTCAGCCGTGCCCGGTATTGCGCCCCCAGGGGACTCAGGATCCAGCCAGGAACCTCCCCCGGCCGCGAGCGCGTCCTCCATCTGTCGTGCCACGACCTGAAACTGATCGCGGGCCTGACGCTCCTGGCGTTCGTTCAGGCCTGGGGTGCACAACCAGATGCACCAGGCACGGAACAGCAAGCGTTCAAGATCACGCAAAGCGCGCACGCGCCGGTCACCCATTGGAACGCCGACAGGCCCGAATGTCCTCTCGAGCGCTTCAAGAATGCGGTCGCTTTCCGTGAGAAGCCGCCCATCCAGTTCAAGTGCCGGGAGCATTCCCGATGGAACCAAGGCAGTGAACCACGGCTCCTTAGGCCCGTAACAACGCATGGTGACCTTGCGGATCCGATACGGGATCCTGCGAAATTCCAGCCAAAGCCAAACCTTCTGGCAGTAGGGGCACCAGGCGTGGTGATCGCGAAACAGCGTGACGCGCACCGAAGATTCAGGCTGACCAAACAGACGAAGCGTCGCCTGCGCGTTGGCCGGTCCTTCAACACGCTCCGCAGCGGGCGGTGCCATGGCTTCCAATTCAGACCAGCTCAGAGCCGTGGTGGGATTGGCTTCAACCATGACAATCTCGGATCACCACTGCATGATCACCGCCGGAGTGAATCACCTGTGACCATCGAACACCGCCAGCTGCAAGACCTTGAAGATCAGGTCCGTCACCGGGGCACTGACCTCCGATGCGAGGACATCCTGGGCTGCTGGCAACTGACGACGATCTGGCCCAAAGGATGCGATCAAAGCAATGCCTTCAATGGTTGGCTTCTGCGCAGCCTTGGAGCCTGTCTGGACATTGCGGCAGGCCGCAACGCCGATCTTCAGCTGCGCAATGCGGTGAACCTGGGATCACTCTGCCTGCAGTTCCAGGGGCCTGGTCATCTGCGCGGCAAACGGCCGCTGCTGGTGTTTCAGTTCGAAAAGGTGGAACTGAAGGTTGGCCAACTCACACTGTTGAAACGAACGCTTCCCAGCCCCGCGAAAGGCCGCGAGCCCTTTTTTGCCTTGATCAGCCGCAGCAACGACGGATGGATGGCAGCCCGAGGCCGCGGTGGGGGGTTGGCGCTCTGGACCCTCAGGGGTTGAGCCGCCGTTCTCGCCAGTGGTCCTGACGCTGCCAACAGCGTCGGCAATGGGGGTGAGGCTTCAGATCCAGCTGCTCCACCTGAGATAGATGAATGCGCAGCAGCACCAGATGCGGCGAGACAGGTTCGCCATCGACCACCTCGCGAGGCCAAGGCCCTGCCTCGGAGAACAGCTGCCCAGGATCCGGCCAGGCCCAGACACTGCGGCCGGAGGGCGAGAGCCTGCGCCAGTGATCCGCCAATGCTGCCGGGTCCTGTTCAGGGGTGATCAATCGAGCCGCGCCACGCAAGCGGAATTGCTCTCTTGCCTTGCGGAACAACCAACACAGCTCCACCTGAGGCTGATGCATCAGTTCAGCGGGTTTCTCGCTGCGAGCATCCGTGAGCAGCTCCAGCTCACCGGATGGGCTCCACCCACGAAACACCAACGTGCGGACGCGCGGCGTGCCGTCGTGAGCAACGCTGGCCAGTTGAAGCCAACCCGACCCCGGAGCCCGTCCCTCACGCTGGCGCGCTCCACGCAGCAACGCTCTCCAGGGAGGAAGTAGGTCTGCAGGCCCCTGATCAGTGGACATCATTCAGCCAAGGATCAAGGAAGGTCAGCGGACGGGCCATCGTCTCTGAGAAGCCAAGAATGCCTCGATCGCGATAGACGTAAAGGAGCGAATCGTCGCTGTCGAGAAGGAATGTGCCGCCCCGCTGCGTGATGAAACGATCGTCGGGCACGTAGGTGCCCCAGTGCCGCAGCACTTCATTCATGTTGCGCAGGCGCACCGTGGCCAGTTCAAATGGACGCTGGAAGCCCGCTCCCCCCGCACGCCGAAACAAGGCGGCAGGAAAGGAGGGCAGCACCCCAGTTTTCACCAGCTCGTCATCACCGAAACGCTGTGGTGCGGAGCGATCACCGGTATATCCCCGCAGCACTTCCATCAGGGTTCCAGGAGAACCGATACCAGCGCACATCAACAACAACGACGGCCAGGGGCCTCCGGGCGCCTGAAGCCCTGCTGATAGACCCAGCGCTTGATGCAACTGGTCATCGGGCTCGACCTGCAGCGAGTCCGGCGGAAACCCAGTGAATGCGCAGAAGCGATCAGCTCCAGCCTGATCACCAATGGCGATAGCCAAAGGACGGATGCCGGCCTGCTCGAGGCTGGGCAGTGCCGGCACCAGCGCCTGGGCATACTCCATCGAGTCGAAATCGCCCAGCTGCGTCAACAGCACAACTAACCGCTTAAAACCAGCGTCTGCGCCTGGGTTTTCACCAATTCGTCTTAGCAATGCCTCAGGCGCTTTCATCGTTTTGTTGACAACCCGGTTGACAAAAGAGGGCTGTGATCAATAACAGCGTGGCAAATATCGGCATCCAGCCGGGTGATCGCCAACTCAACGTCCAGGCGATCCCGCACCATCGCCCTGACCCTGGGTTCCATACCGTTCCAATGACCCAGTGAGTCTCGACAACGTTGTTGAAATCTCACTTTCCTGCTCCTAAAAACAGACTGACACGTACCCAACCTCCGATGAGAGCTGTTGTTACTTCACTCGTCATTGCCTCTTCAGCCATCGCTGCACCAGCCTTCGCCCAGAAGGAGATCCCCAAAGCTCCGGGGCATGATCAGTGCCCTCTGGGTTACGTCAACACTCTGGGAACGACCTGCGTCTCTCCCATTTACTACGAGGTGGCGCCTACAAATGGCGAGGCGTGCTTAGAAGGATGGATGAACATTGGCGCTGGGTATTGCAAGAAGAAAAAAGGCCCTCTGGGAATTCTCTGACCACACCCAGACCGATCGGCACAAAAAGCGCTAACACAGGCACCTTCCCGCCTCAGAATCCGAGGGCTTTTTTGATCCGGCACCGGTAACTTGAGACCGACCGTGCAGGGTTAATAAAAAATGGAAATGCCGCCGAATTGAAGGCAAGCCAATAAATTGGGAGCTAGTTGGAGTTCAGTAATCCCGGACTCCAATATTAAAGAGCCAAGACCGAAAGCTTCGGCATCGGCTGTGCCTTTGAGCTTATCCGGAAGATCCACATCAAACCTGACGGCTTCGAGGAATGCCTTGGGTTGCTCTTCTGACATTGCTAGACATGGAGCTGCAGCGTGGCCGCAGCCAAGGCCGGCAGCAATGCCTGCAAACAACAAAAAAGCCCGCTCAATGCGGGCATTGACGCCAGATGTTGGAGACGAATATGCAGACTTAAGGTTCCAACATTCAAACCTCTGAAACGAAAAGCTCAATCCCAATTTACGGTGCAGGTATAAGCCGTCTCTGATCCAACTTCCTGCGAGCGGCAAGACATGTCAGTCGCTGTCTTGCCTTTGGGGACTTTGGAGAGGGCGCGATTCTTAGCAACCTCCTCATTCATTGCTTGGACCGTATAAGAGCCAGACCCGGCAATAGCAGCTCCACTGATTGCGAGCAACAAAAGCGGAGTAAAAAACAAAGCGGTGCTGAGTTTCAGCATGATCCCAAAGACAGTAGACAGATCCTTCCTAGCTAAGGATTGGATTCAATGCCGTCAAAAATGACAAATTCAGCATCCGCTTGCAGTGCCGCGGGCACTCCATCACGCAGAGCCTTGAAATCCTCCAACATTGCTATTCAGACAGATGAAGCTCATCTAAAAAGGGCACCCAGACGAGGCAGGGCACTCGACCTCATGCCGCAAGCGTTGAATCAGAGCCATCGTCAATTTTCAGATGCGTAACCAGACAACTGGTGACACAGTTTTGATCATTGAGGTCACACTCAGTGATGCAGACGAAGTAATCCTCAAGTGCATCCCATCTTTCTGTCATCGAAGACTGTGAACGCTCACCACCGATCTCATACATAGCTTTGCTCCAAGTGAAAGCTATTTAGTAGAGGTGCCAGCCTAGAGTCAATTTCAACATGTCAGAGAATAAACTACCTAGGCACAAACTCACACGAGGATATATTCAACAGCTATTGGCCGAATGGAAGACATGGAAGGTGCCCTGGGCCCTCTGAAACCTTTATCAACCACAGTCACAACTGCGCAACCAAATAGAAAGACAATATAAAGAGACTCGTCTCAAGCCTTAAAGAGTCGACTCAATCGATAGGGTTTCGCCGTGCAGTCAAGACATCCAGGTCACTCTGCGCAAAACAACAGTCTGGCAATCCAATGAGTAGAAGAGGTCTTCATCCCCTCTTGATGGGTCTTGAGTCTTCTAAGTCTGAGCCATCCTCAGCGAACACTGAGCAACCGAAAAAAGAAGAAGCCAAGACCTCTGGCCTCGAATCAGCCCAGCGGAAGCGATTCCTTCGCTCTGAATCAGATCAGGGACCCGAACGGGACTTCAAACAATCCAAGGCTGTGTGAATTCCGCAATGAAAGCAGTTAGTCGCTGCACGGCAGGGCAATTCCACGTGCTGCCTTGACGCAGGTGCAACCCGAGACCATTGTCACCATCAGAACTGATCGAGCGAGATGCCTCGGAGAATGTTGGTGCCCTCCACTGCGATGCGCCTGGCAATAGTGGCGTCACTCGCAGGGCTCATTGCTCCTGTCGCTCAGGCCCAAGAGCCGGCCACTAAAACCTTTGAACGACGCAATGTGCCGCTGTCGTGGATCTTCAATGAGTGGCGCCGGAATGGCAACGATGCCAACACCTATCTCTGCGTCTGCGACCAAGATCGTTGCGACACGCGGCCCGGCTGGCCGTTCCGAAGTTTTGGAACCGGTGAAGCCATCCCAGTTCTGGGGGAATGGAATCTGAACCAAGCTCGGCGCGAGGGGTTTCTCTGCGCGAGACGATAACTCCAAGGCCGTGCAATCTGAGCTGAGACTCGGCGCGGCTCGATCAAAGGACACGCCGTTTCTACTTTTGATTGTCTCCGCGTAAAAGGCAATGCGCGATTTGACCGATGCCAACACGCGCCTCAAGGGTGGAAAGTAAGCCCAACGAGATCGGAGGCGCTGATGACAGCCGACACTCCACCGGCGCAGATTGCAGAAGCAGACTGACTTTCTGGCCCCTGCTCCAACAGTCTCAACAACGATCCGGGTCGGTCCTTTGGTAGGCACGCAGAGGTAAGCCACGCCAATCGACGCTCCACTTGCACCGCCCGAGGTGCCCTCGGAGAAGACGACCCAATCCCTAGAGCGCATGGCCCCAGGGCGCCTCAAGCCAGAAGCTTCGACCCTTCCTGTCGTTCCAAACGTGATGGGTTGAACGATGCACAAACGAGCGCGCTAGGCCGTCTCTCCTATCCAGGAGGGGCGGCCTCCGCCTTTGATGACTGCAGTGCAAAAGCGTCCGTCGATCGATACCTGTAACGATGGCCGCAGGCTGAACGCGCTGCTAACGAAAGAGCAGCAGAAAGCTCAACTTTGCAAGCAGTGACGGCCTACAGCGATCCGCCGGATTGGGTGGGAGAAGCTGTGATCTATCAGATCTTCCCCGATCGCTTCCGCCGCAGCGGACGCGTCAAAGAACAACGCAATCTGCATCTCAAGCCTTGGGGAAGTGACCCGTCCGAACAAGGATTCCAAGGAGGCGATCTGTATGGCGTGATCGATGCACTGGATCACATCCAGACCATGGGAGTGAACTGCCTCTACCTGACACCCATCTTCAGTTCAGCAAGCAATCATCGCTACCACGCCTATGACTACTTCCAAGTGGATCCACTCTTGGGTGGCAATGCCTCCCTCGACGCGCTGATCACTGCGGTGCATGCAAGAGGGATGCGCCTTGTGCTTGATGGCGTGTTCAATCACTGCGGACGTGGCTTCTGGGCCTTCCATCACGTTGTCGAAAACGGACAGGCCTCGCCCTATAGAGATTGGTTTCACATCAAAGAGTGGCCCATCAACCCTTATCCGCGAGACGGGGAGAACTGTGGATACGACTGCTGGTGGTCCATCGCAGACCTGCCGAAGTTCAATCACAGCAACCCAGCCGTTCGGGAGCACCTTCTCGCCGTCGCTCGCCATTGGCTGGAGAAAGGAATAGATGGGTGGCGCCTGGACGTCCCCGATGAAGTCCCCCAGGACTTCTGGGTCGAGTTCCGACGTGTCGTACGCGCCGTGAACTCTGATGCGTGGATCGTCGGAGAAATCTGGGGCGATGCCCATTCATGGCTGCAAGGGCAGCACTTCGATGGAGTGATGAACTACCGCATCGGCTGGAGCACCCTGGGTTGGACGGGAAACAACGCCTTAAAAGAGGGCTACCAAAATCTGGAGTATCCCCTTCAAGCCCGCAGCACCGAGGAATTGCTCAACATCTGGAGCAGCACAACAAGTTCCTACAGACCAGAAGTCAACCGCGCCCAGATGAATCTTCTGGATAGTCACGATGTGCCAAGAGCCTTGCACAGTCTCAATGGTGATCTGAGAGCGATGAAGCTGGCGCTGTTGTTGCTGTTCCTCCAGCCCGGAGCTCCTTGCCTCTACTACGGCACAGAAACAGGTCTCGCTGGCGGTCCAGATTCAGAACGTTCCAGCGGGCCAGAACCAGCCTGCAGAGAAGCGTTTCCATGGGAACAACCCTGGGATGCCGATCTCAGGGCCTACCTCAAGGAATTAGCCGACCTCAGACGCACTGATCCAGACTTACGTCAGGGAAACCTGCGCTGGAAAGCCGTTGGAACCGATGGGTTGGTTGCCGAGGCTGAAAGTCTGGAGGTGTGGATCAATCGAAGTCGGATTCATCCATTGGAGTTACCCGAAGCCCAAACCACTGCCAGAACTCTGTGGAGCTGTGATGAAGACAACGTGTCGGCTTGTCTGTCACCACAATCAGCAGTCATGCTTGCAAAACCGTCTTAGCGAATAATCGAAGACTCATGATTCAAGATCAAAAACAATCAGATCAGCCAGGAGATCAAGCAAAACAGCCTCAAGAGCCTTGTGATCTGGATGAACGAGATAAAGGTCTCTGGCCGTCGAATCTGAAAACGTCACCACAACCGAATGTGTAAAATTTTTATTGAGTTTTTCAGGACTTTGATTAGTGCCGTACTCAATCGATTCAATGCCATCAATACTGACCTTGAGCCCAACAAACTGGGCAAACATGGCATCAATACGATCCTTAGGAGCAGTTGACTTAAACTGCAGTAGTAAAAGATGCCTGATCATTGATATCAGCTGGGAAAAGGCTGACCCACCGTAGGCACAAAGACCAGAGAGTCATTGCGAAACCATGTGCTTCTAGGCATCTGAGCAAGGAAAAATCGTCAACAGTGGCTACAACAAAAAGGTGCGGCCCCTTGCCCTCAGGACAGACGCCCCAGCAGTCCATTGCTCTATTGGTCGATGAAAGCGAAACAATGGTTCCTTCTCGCCGCTGCAGTGATCACCGTGACTGGTGCAGGCATCGGCATCATGCTGGGTGAAATCCACCAAGGCGATCTACCGAAGGATGCCGCTCTTCCGGTCGCAGGAGACTGATTCCCGTTAGGCCCACGACGCATCCGCAGTCTTGGTGAACGTGAATTGATCCGACACACAAGGCCCGTCACAGAGCACAGGGATGCATCACCCAACGGCAAAGAGGTGCTCGAGCTAGTGAGGCAGGCCCTTGCCTTTGCGCACTACTGTCGTCACTTCATTGAGAATAGGGTCGATCACGCGATACGTGTTCATTGTGGCCAAAGACTTGGTCCTAGCGCACATGTAGGCCTTGAACTCCGTCTTAAAACAGAGCTCCTGCACCCATTGATCAGGTGCTTCCTGCCTTTGAATGCAGAACATCACTCACTCCAACGTCGTTCACAACCTCACTGCTAGCAACAGCATCGACAATTCGGCACTAGCGATGCCTTAACCCACATCAACGTGACACCACCCCCGAGAGAAAACAGAGCAACAGACTGACAAAAGCCAATCAACCCAACTCAACGGCGTCATATTTCAGATGTGCATCGTTGCCCATCTGCATCAGGAATTGAATTTCTGATTGATCCGACAGCATGATGCAGGTCTCCTCAACACCATCCTTGCGATAGCAATACGCATCAAAATGGTGCGGGTCCCTCGATGATTCAAAGACATCCCCGTTGCGCATCACAAAACGCGTCATCATCTTCAGGCGTGTTCTCTCGTGGTAATCAATGCTTGAGAGATCGTCAGGTGATTATTGATACTAGGTTTTGATTTAAAGATGTTGGAGCCATCCGCACGGACGACAGCCTCAGCATGCACAATCTCAGCTTTGAGCTGGATCAAACTGATCGCGACGCTCTTTGCGATGCTGCATGCCCAGGGCCATGCGATGCAATTCAGTCGCCGATAGAGGGCGAACCGCCGCCATCAACGCATCGTCAGTCCAGTAGTCAGGACTATCAAGGGTTCCTAAATGGAGGGGGCAAGACGGACCACCGGTTTGCATGACGGCCACCTTTCGATTTTCTTCATCATGCTCCAGCGGCTGCCCCAAAGCCAAACACTTGGCGTCAAGACACGCCTCGTCACTCAACCGCCGCCGCTGCTTCAACGCCAGGCCAAAGAGCTGCAAACTCGGCATCGGAAACGACGGCCGTGACCTCGAACTGGATGCCGAAGCCCTTAATCCAAGGACCGAGGTGGGCCCAAACCTTGCCGATGTCCGTGGCCACGGCAATGGCAACACCACTTCCGCTGATGGGCTCGCAAACGCGATATTTCAACTCGAAGCCATCAAAACGGTCACCAGGGCCACCGGCATTGATGTAGTCCGCAAAACCAGGGCATGAGACCCAGGCACCTTCCACGGTCGGAAACGTCCAGACGATCAGATAGTGCTGCAAAAATTGGAAGCCAGATAACTTCTCACTAGCGACAGCAGCAGAAACCGTCAGTCATCATCCCGAAATGGGAATGCGGATATCAAAGCGATGCCGGGGGATGGATCAGGAAACCACACGACCTGCCCTGCTTTTCCCTCGAGGGTTTTGTATGACTTTCAGCTCATCAACTGAGCGTCAGGCTCCCCGGCAGCTGGCCTCAAAGCCAGCGATGGATCATCTGCATGGTTTCGAATCCTGTGTGGTGTTGCATGCCAAAACGCGTCTTGGACACCCAGACTTTCCCAGGACTCAGCCATCCCCGCACTGATCCCAATCAGCCTCGACGGTGAGCTCGATCACACGTTTCACTGATCCGTCAGCGGATCACGAGGAGCAAGCGGACGCCCTGATCGCGGTACGCCGTTGTACCAGATCTTGACGACATCAGTCCCCCGGGGGCCAATCTCAATTTCCGTTTCTGTGGTCGGCTGACTGCCATCTTCTGGCCAGCCAGGCCGTCCCCCCAGAAAGTTAAAAGTGAACCCCCGACCACCACTCACGAAGCAAGCGCCACCACCCGTGGAGGTTTGCACCATGCAGGGCTCAGGCCGATACACGGACAGTCCTCCGTTCTCAGCCACCGCTGTACCCCGAGCAAGATTCATGGCACGGATCTGGGCCCGCGAAACTACTGCCTCAGACCACACCGGCAGTGTGGCCAGTGTCGGGGATCCAACCATCACAGCCGCTGCGGCAAATGCAAGAACGTTCAAAGCACTCAACCTCCTCTC
This sequence comes from Synechococcus sp. NOUM97013, assembly GCF_014279815.1. Lineage (NCBI taxonomy): Bacteria > Bacillati > Cyanobacteriota > Cyanophyceae > Synechococcales > Synechococcaceae > Synechococcus > Synechococcus sp. NOUM97013. Next base: position 1,559,949 of record NZ_CP047941.1, read on the forward strand.
TTTGACATCTTGCAGCTGGTTGAACAACTTGACTGGCAAATCACTGACTAAAAAACGAATGCGATGCGTCACCATCGGTTTCTAAGGTCACCCGATGAAGACAAGCCAACGCGGCTGCTGTGGCGCCGGATGCGCGGATTGCCCGTTCAGGCCTGCACCACCACGAAAACCACCAGCGCCAAACCCGAGCTGCAGCTGCAAGCCAGAACCTGAAAGCAAGGCGCATTGACACATGCGTACTACCGGAATAGAACAGGTGTATCAGCAGCGGATCCATGGCTCCCAGCTCGCCCTACGCACCGTTTAAGGCCGAGGAGTGGATGCGTGAATCCCTCGTCACCCCTCGCAAGCGATGTCCCGTCACGGCTGGATCCAGGACCCCCGCACTCAGGAAACGAAGCGTTTCCACGATGACGAAAAAAGTCAAAAACGCGACCCCAGGGTGTTCGTGGATTCAGGGCGACCTATTCCAGACGAGCAGCCACTGCTGACAACCCGCGTGCACTTACGGGAATCAACCGCAGACCTGTTATGGCGCGAACTGCTGCGGGTTGGGTGGCAGCCGTGCTGTCCCCAGTGGAATGCTGACGCCGATATCTAAAACATGCCGGAAGGCAAACAAGCGAAAACTCTTTTCAAGCGGTGCATCACGAAGCAGCCATCAAGGAAAATATCGGCCAAAAAAGAGAACAAAGCTGATTAGGGCAACGTTGAACAAAGCCAAGGCACCACAAAAAAGCAACGTCAGCATGGCGCACTAGCGATCATTATTTTCTGCCTCACGAGCACCAATTGCGAGCGCAGCAATAAAAGGAAGAATCGCAATCGCAGTAAAAATTTCCATCAAACCACTGTCCATGTTTGCGACCGATGTCCTTGACCCAGGATTAATGCATCCAAGTTCATCTTGAGTTCTTGGGATTTTTCAACGAGGGCAGATCCGTTGGTTGTGCCAGCACGTAAACAACACCCGCAGTGATCACAGCCACAAACGCGATCAGGCCGTAGATGGCAGAGGTGTAATCGGTCACCGCAACACTCATGAAGTTATGCAAAGCACGCTAGTCAATTTGTAAAGCTCTGTAACTAGGTGTTTCTACTGAAAAGCGACCTGAATGTGGATGGTCAGCTTCGAGGTCGGAGACGGCTGGCCTTATTCCACATGCTGGCCGCTCCGAGGGCACTCAGTAACGAACAACCCAAATAAGCGAACATCCACGCAAAAACATATGTGCAACGCAGCGTGCCGCTGTCAAAGCAATAGATCAGGCCCATGATCACCGTGAGGCCAATCGGTAAGGCGAGCGCGATCAAGATGCCCAGCAGAACAAGAAAGCTGAAGGCGAAGATCCGAAATCGCGTGCGCTCAGAAATCGCCATCTTCAATCGTGATCAGCACACGTCATCCGTGCGCACAATGCTGTTTCAACGTAGACACGATCGCAATGTGTGGCAGAGACACCAGGCCAATCTCATGATCAACCGAATTGGTAATGCTTCCTGACCGGTTGATGCACCTCCCAGGTGCAGGAGAGTCCAGCAGGAAACTCCACCAGATCACCCGTCGAAAATCGCACCGGCTCCCCTTGATCCGGGGTCACAGTCACGTCTCCCTCCAGCAGCAGACAGGTTTCACGCTGGTCGTAATGCCAAGGAAAAACACTGACTTCACAAGCCCACACGGGCCAATCTCGTGCACCTAGTGCCAGGATCACGCTCTCCGGACAATTGGCGGTCACACGGATCATCGCTGGAGAACCTTCAGCGTCATGCATCAACCATGATTACGCGGCGCTTGCCCATCACCAACTCTGAGACCGCGCTCCCAGCGCTTCAAGCGCCGCACCATGGCCAAGGCAAGCAAGGCCAATCCCAACCCCAAGAAGCTGAGCCAACCCAACTGACCCAAACCGACCAACACAGCACTGATCCATAGCAGTCCCCAACACCAGGGCTGCAGCCGCCGAACCCAGATCAAAGCGGTTGAACAGCTGCGGCAATGCACGGTGTGGCTGTGGTAGCGATCCATCAAGCTCTCCATCCCCTGACGTGCAGGGAGAGCCTGTCCAGCAAAGGGCTCGCCGCCATGGGTGTTCACCCAGCGATGCAATGCCGCCACATAACGGTCTGACGCGGTTGGCAAGTAGAAGGCACGTTGGGCCTCTGTGCTGCCGCCAGCGGCCTCAAGAACACGTTCCTGCCAGTGGAGGAACACCTGGTCATCTTCCAGAACCTTGTGGTTGCCGATGTGCTGCAACCAACGCGGCCGCAGACCAATCAAGACCCGTGGCAAAGCTGACTTGAACTGGAAGGGAAAGCGGGCAAAAAGACGGCATTCACCACGACGAATGGGCACGGCGTAAACCACGGTGAGAATTCGCGCGAAGCCCTTGGCATCGAGGTCGTGCCACATCAATTGCGGTGCACGGAATTGTGTGAGCTGTGAACCCAGCTTTCCGCGTCTTGGCCCCTCCTCCCACAGCGCTTCGAACCCACGCCAGCTCTCGGATGAAATCACCGCTTCCACGGGCGCAGCATTCTCGCGCCGGCCAACGGTCTGGTGATGGGTGAAGGGAACGTGACTCACATCAAGAACATTTTCCAGAAGGGTGAGTGCATCCATCGGAAGATCGCGGAAGGTGTCCTGAACGATCCAGCCATCGGCCCAACCCTTCCCTTCTTCCTTGAGCAAAGGGACTAGCGGGAGATCCGCTCGGTTGGCCGAATCGGGGTCACCGCTCCAGACAAAAAGCAGTCCCTGGGCGGACGCCGTCGGCAGGGTGCGGCAGCTCGCCCGTCGCCCACCTGGAGAGCAGCTCTCCTGCATCTGCGGAATCCGAGTGCAATGCCCTTCTCCATCAAAACTCCAGCCGTGATAAGGGCACTCGAGCTGGCCAGACGCATTGATCCGCCCTTCACTCAGAGGCACCAGACGGTGTGGACACACATCCTCAAACGCACGCCATTCGTCGGCTGAAACATCCCACCAGAGCACGAGATCACGCGCGAGCAGCGTGAAGCGGTTGGGTCGGTTGCGCTGAAGATCCCGCAGATACGCCACAGGCCACCACTGCTCTGTCCAGGTGGAATGCATCGTCCAAGCACAGCGGCAGTCATGATCGCTGGAGAAAGGGAGTTGCCGCGACAGAACCCCATGATTGACCTCGGTGATTACGGACACCCCCCAGCGGTTCGGCGTCAGGACTACGGCGTCGTCCTGCTCAAGCTGGTGTGGCGGATGCGATTCGACCTGCTTCTTTTGCTGCTGATCAGCGTGCTCGTGGCCAATGGGTTGGTGCCCAGCGGCTGGACGGGGAGTGCCAGCGCGGTGCGAATTCTTGGCATCGCCGCATCGATTTTCATCGGCTTCCGCAACACCCAGGCGATTGGCCGCTGGTGGGAAGCACGCAAGCTCTGGGGAAGTGTGGTGAATGTCAGTCGCGAGTGGGCCGACAGCTTGCGGGCCCACCTCGATAGCAGCCGACCTCCTGGACGACTGGAACGCAAGCTGTTGCGTCTCCAAGTCGCCACGGTGTGGCAGCTGAACTTCCAATTGCGCAATTTCTGGCATCGCGATCTGCGTGCCTTTCAAGACCAGTTGTTGAAGGATCTGAAGTTGCCGAGCAACACCAGCCTCCGCCAGCTGGGGGCTTTGCGCGGCGTGTGGATTGGTGACCTGCACCGCCAGGGCTTCGTCGATGGATTTGGACGGATGCAGCTCATGACCATCGGAAATGCATGCACCGATGCCATCGGTGGCCTGGAGCGGATCCGCAACACCCCGCTGCCTGCGTCCTACGACGTGTTTGTGCGACTGCTCTCTTGGTTTTTCGGGGTGTTGCTGTTGCTCTATTTCCACGACCTTGAACCCAACAGTCACGCGCGTGTTGGCGGGGTGGTGATCGTCATGTTGTTTCTGATGGCAGAACGCATCGGCGCTTATGTGGAGGGTCCTTTTGATGCCGACGGCAGCAGCTTTTCACTCCCGATCGACAGCATCTGTCTCACCATCAGCCATGACTTGCTTGACCATGCAACCGAGCATGTTCAACACCTCAAGTCCAGCGACCCCGTGCGCTGGACTTAATCAAAACCCGTCGTTGCACTATCACGGCTGGGCCATCACTGATCTGCTTCACCATTACAGACCTTCCATGACGTTTTTTTCGGCGATCACGCTTCCGCTGTTGTTGGCGCTGTTCCATTTCGTCGGACCCGTCCCTTCTGACCTGGGCATCCAGGCTGGACATCTCAGCCCCTGCCCTGGACCGGCGCATTGCGCGAGTGCCACGTGGCCTGTCGCCAATGCGGAAGCAGCCCTAACCAGCTTGGCTGAAGCGATCGATGCAGACCCCTCAGCAACCGTTGTCGAGCGGGAAGCGAATTACCTGCACGCCACCTTCAGCAGCAGGATCTTTGGGTTCATTGACGATGTGGAGTTGCTGGCATCCCAACCCGACAGCTTGGAGGCACGCTCTATATCACGGCTTGGAGACTCCGACCTCGGCGTGAATGGACAGCGACTGCAACACCTCAGTGAGGCGTTGCCTGCCCATTGATCTGCATTGCTGAGTGGGCTTCAAGACTCCAACCGCCCGGTTGATCGATCATCTGCGTCAAACGACCGCGTAGCGCCACACAGTCGTGGCACTGACAGGGGTCGTCGTCATGAACGCTGGAATGAAGCCGCACTGGCTGAAAACGTTGACGCATGATCCACACCCTTTGACCTGTTTTGACGCGAGAAGGGCATGACGACCACCACAGCTTCAAAATCCTGTGATGAATTGTTCATCGTTCTGCGATCGAAGATCCTGAGATGCGTTCTGCCAGGTTCAAAGCACTCTGAAGGGCACCCTCAGCCATTCCGAAACCTCGACCTTCGATCCAATCACCGCAAAAGCCGACACGGGTTTGGTGACACCACTGCAGATCAGCTGACAACCCCTGATGCAAGGGCTGGGCAGCCCCCCAGCGCATCACACCCAAAGAGCGCGCCTGAGCCAAGGCGCTGCTGAGGACGGGCCAAGGCTGAACCAGCTCAGAAATCGCCTTGATCAGGTCCTGCTCATGGCGCCGAAGAAGCTCGGGCTGCGAATCCGGCGTGATCACAGCGCCATCGTCGAGTCCATGAACCACCAGACCCAGACGCTGGTCTTGTTGAGGATGCAGAACGAGACGTTCCACGCCAAACCGCTCCTGGGCCTGAGCCGTCAACCAGATTTGGCGCGGCAAGTGGTGACTGGAGACCTCTGGTAGTTCCAGCATCAGGTTCCAACGCACACTGGCCTCCAGGCCAGCGATCTGTTGCAGCGCCGCATCGAGCTGGGGATCGACTCCCGCCGGAACGGCCTCACGCAGCGGAACATGCTGCCAACCGAGCATGGCCAGCGAACGGGGATGCGCCAGCAACGTGCCGCTCAGCACGAGAGCTCTGGCGTGGTGATCACCGTTGAGATGCCAGACAGAACCGTCATGACAGAGCGTTGTAATCCTTTCTCCAAATCGGGCTTCCACAACTTCACCCCCTTGGGCGAGCAACGCTTCGGCAACAGACGCCATGGTGGGCGTGCCTCGCCAGCGCGGACCGCTCAGCAGCACATGGTCCGGCGGCGCCACCTGCTGCCCAAGATGATCAACTCCGACCACGGGCAAGTCATCGGGGCGGAGGACATCGCTTTGCTGCAGCGATGCGATCAGGTTTGCCAGCTCACCCTGTGGAGTATGCGAGAAACTCAGCGTGGGAGAACCATGATCGAGACGCCAGCTGTCGTTATCACGTCGTCGTCGCGTGGCACAGCGTCCCCCTGGGCCCCGTCCCGCCTCAAGCAGCAAGGTCGATCCCTTCCAGCCACGCCGCCGCAGTGCTGCCAGGAGGGCACAGCCGGATAGTCCAGCGCCGATCACGGCCAGATCAACCACCTTCAAACCCCTGTCTCCCGCTCCGATCACCGAGAGTCTGAGCGATGACGCAAAAAAAGACGGGTGGCGGCCCGTCTTGCTCCTTCCCAAGAGCATCCCGGAGTGGAACTCCGTTGAAACCTTTATCGCGCCAGGGTGCTGACAACGCACTAGGAATTGATACTCAACCGAGTTGGCATCCACGCTTCTGCAGAAAGGTGTGCCACGAACAGATCAGGGCCGTCGCAACCCACAAGCTGGATTCAATGATTCCCGCTCAATGTCCCCCTTGTTTCAGTGCCTGATGTGCGGGCAATCCATTGAACGCTCGATGAAAGTGTTCTGGAAACGCAAGGGCCATCTGCTGTGCTCCACGTGCAGGGATCGGATGGACAGCGAACAACCTCCCTCGGATGCGCCATCAGCACCAGACCAACCGCGCTGATGGATCCACCGCCATTGCCAGCCGTTGCAATCGCCTGATTACCAGGAGGCCATGGCCTGCTTCAGGCTCAGCACAGGTTGCTCCGAGGAACTGGTGATCTCGAGAATCATGCCGATGGAGTCGGGAGTGTTCACAGCCTCTAGACAACAACGGGCCACAAGACGACGCGGGATGGAATTGCTGGTCTGCTGATCAGCCCCTGTCCAGAGCACACCCTCTTGCTCCAGCCCTTCTTCCCGCTCCGACAACCCTCCAGGACGAATCACCGTCCAATCCAAACCACTCGCTTCCAACGCTTGCTCGCCGACACGTTTCCACACCAGGATCAAGCCGAAGAGATTGAGCATGTGTCGCCAATGTCCTGCACACAGAGACGACACCAGCACCACACGCTTGACTCCCACCCGCTGACAGCTCTCCACCTGCCGCTTGACGCCCCAGGCATCCACCTTCATGGGACCCGTCAAATCCACCGAAGGGCGTGCACCGGTCGCGATCACTAGCGCATCCACTCCCCGCAAGGAGGCATCCAGAGCCTCAGCATCCATCAGGTTGAGACGATGCTGCTCACACCCCTCCAGCGAAGCTGGAATCGTCGACTCGGGGCGGAGCAGCAGTCTGGCTTGATCACCGGCTGCGAGAAACTCCTCCGCAATCCTGAACCCTGTTTTGCCGGAAGCGCCGCTGACGGCGATGGTGCGAGCGCTCATCTGTGTTTGCCTTCAGGCGATCTGAACAAGTCTCCAGGTGCCATGCAGACGCCCTCGGCGAGTGCGCCTGCATCATGAACACCCAAAGATGCAAGGACGCTAAGTGACCTGGAGACCGGCGAAGTCCTGGACCAGCACCGCACCGCGGGCTGGACGCCGTCACTTTCGACTGGTGCTCCAGGGCGGACGCGGCCCGCAACGCTGGGTGGAGCTGGTGTCGGTTCTGAGCCCTGAAGTGCGTCTGCGTTTGCTCTGGAGCGAAATGCGTGACGCCAGGCTCTGGCAAAGCGGATGGCAGACCATCCCCCCGGAGCCATCAGAGAGCGACTGATGGCAGTGGCTTCGCCGCAATCACTGCAAAAAACGGATCGCCCTTGCCTCCGATCCAACCCAGTGGGCCTGGCCGTTGGGTTTCCTCGGCGATCAGTTCAGGCTTAGACCATCCCTGGGCCATCAGCACCTGGGCCACATAACGGAGGTGATCACCGTCGTCACCGTCGGTCCAGATCTGCGGAGCCTTCGTGAAAAACATGCGGTTGCTGAATGCGCAGATGACCTGGCCTTTGGGACGGGTAATGCGCAACAACTCAGCAGCCACAGCCTCCGGTTGCTGCAGGTACTGCCATCCGGCGACGATCAGGGTGTAATCAACGCTGTCATCCTCCAGCGGCAGGGTCTGATTGGTGTTGAGGTTTTGCACCCAGTGCCGATCCAAGCGTGGATTGGCCTGCAACTCTTGGGCATTGAGCCCATGGCCGATCACCTGCTCGTAACGCTGATCTTCGGGCAGATGACTCACCCAGCTGCTCATCAGATCCAGCACCACGGCACAGCTGGGGATGCGTTCTCGATAGAGGCGCGTGAGGCGATCACGAAAAGCTTCATCCAGATGCTGAACGAAACGGGGATCGCTGTAAAAGAGCGCGTCGTCACTGCCATCGAGCTTGTAACGCTCGTTGTCGCTCAACACCTGCACGACCATGGGGACGGCCTGCTGTCAAAAGGCCTGCGGAACCTAAAGAAACCATCAACGAACCGCGTCCCCCCCCCGGATCCCCATGGCTAGTCCAAGGGAGAACCTTCATCGTGCCAATGCCATGGTTCCTCCCTATGAACATGAGGTCTCCAGCAACGGTCAAGCCGCCGTCGCCGAACCGGAAATGACCGCCAGAACCGGCCTCCGCACCGTGCGTGAGCATGTGGCGCAAGCCATGGATCCGCTGCAGAGGCAGCTCGATGCCAGGCTGCATGAATTGGATGAGACATTGCGGCCCCGTCTCGAGCAACCCGTCAAGGACAAACCTTTGATTGCTATCGCAATTGCCGCTGCAAGCGGAGTGGTGCTGGGTGGTCTCAGTGTGCTGACGCTTCTTGCCGGCGGTCACCGCGCTTCTGACTGAGCAAGCTCAGAGGGACAGGCTCTCCAGCAACTGTTGCTGAGCCGTCTTGCCGGTAATGGCATGGGCCGCCATCGCACCGCTGGCGGCCACCGGCGGGATACCGATCCCGGGAAACGTGCTGGCACCGCAGTGCAGCAACCCTTTCAACGGGGTCTGAACACCGGGAAACAAGCCTCGTGCCGCCGACAACGCAGGTCCGTAACTGCCCTGATGCACCGAGAGAAAATGCCGGTGGGTCAGCGGGGTTCCTTCCATCACCACCTTGCAGCGGCTGCGCAGATCTGGAATGCGCTGTTCGAGCACCTGCCAAAACACCGAACAGCGTTGTTCACGCACCCGCTTGTAGTCCGCCGAGTTGTGCTCGAGGTCGCTCCAGTAACCCCACGGCTCATTAGCGGGTGTGTAGGCATGCAGCACGTGATGACCTGCGGGAGCCATCGCCGGATCAAGCACCGATGGAATCGAGACCACCACCGCATTGCGCTCGGCGGTGATGCCCCGCTCCCAATCACCGACCCAAACGGTGTGAATGGGCAGGTCAGCGAGACCTGTCGCATCGAATCCGAGGTGAAGATGCAGAAACGAACCACAAGCTGGTGTCTGCCGGCGCTGCTCCTGCCACGACGGTGCACTGGATTCCGGGAGAAGTGCTGCCGTGCTCCAGGCATCGGCATTACTGACCACGTGATCGGCTTGGATTCGTTCGCCATTCACCAGCTCAACGCCGACGGCTCGCTCACCATCCACTAAGACCTTCTGAACGCGTGCTCCAAGACGAAGTTTGCCGCCATGTTTTTCAAGTCCTCGCACCAGGGCGGCCACCACCGAGGCACTGCCTCCCCTGGGGAAGTCAAGGCTTGCCTCGGGGTTAAACCATTCGCCGAACAAGGTTGCCATCGCCGCGGCATTGGTGTCGGCCATTGGCATGCCGCTGATCAGGAAGCACAGCAAATCCACCCAGTTCCTGAGAAAAGGGTCCTGTAGATGACGATCCACCAGAGGCCCGAAGGCACCACTGAGATGACGCAGCGCCGGCAAGTGCGGAAGCAGCTTTCCACTACGACGCAATAAGGGTCCCAGGCCATCCAGTCCGCCAGGGGGTAGTGCCAGAAGAGGCAAGGCATCGGCAGCAGCGGCAATCGGCTTCAGGACCTCAGCGAAACGACGCCATTGCTCGACCGCCTCTGCACCGCGCAGCTCTCCCACCACCTGTTCGAAGCCGTCGGCGCCCACGCCGATGCTCAAGTGGCCTTCAGGAAACAGCACGTCCCATTCGCGGTAGGAGATCACCTCAAGAGGTTCATCCAGTGCTTTTAGGATCTGAGCGAGGGGGTTGTTGCTGGGCCAGCGACCCAGACCACTCCAGAGAGACGGTCCAGATTCGAATTGAAATCCCTGTCGCTCAAAGCCATGGGCCGCGCCACCGGCATGACCATGGGCCTCCAAGACGAGAACATCGAGCCCTGCCCGCGCACATAGCGCCGCGCAGCACAATCCTCCGATTCCGCTGCCGATCACGATCACCTGCTGTCTGGTGGTCATCGATGACCCGCTTGGCGCACTCGACTGTTCATAGCTGGTCGCAACGTTGATCCGTCTTCAGAGCATCGGCATTGGTGGAGATCCGTAGTCTTCCAGTCCGCTTGATGGGCGATGTGGTCATGATCGATTTGCTGAAGTCAGTCCGAACGCTGTGATTGCACTCCCCCTAATCCTGCTGGGGCTGGCCTGGCTGCAGGAGCTGCTGGACCAGCTGCTGTTCGCTGGACGCTGGAATCTCGCTATGGGTCCAGGCACGCCGTGGTGGACCTTGTTCACGGCTCCTTTCAGCCATGCCGGGCTGGGGCACCTTGTAGCCAACAGCCTTGTATTTCTGCCGCTCAGCTACCTGGTGCTCGCCCGAGGCACCAGCGCTTATCTGGCTGTTTGGATCTCAGTAATTCTTCTGGAGATCCCGATCTGGCTGGTGTGGCCTGTGGGAGCCCATGGTCTGTCTGGAGTGGTCTACGGGCTGCTGGGGTTTCTTGTGCTGATCGGCTTCCTGGAACGACGTCCGCTGACGATTGTTCTCAGCACAGTGGCTGTGTTGCTTTATGGCAGCGCTTTGCCGGGTCTGCTGCCCTGGGCCTCTCCTGCTGGCGTGAGCTGGATCGGCCACGCATCAGGATTCATCGCAGGTTTGATCGCTGCGCTGGTGGTGAGGCGCTCACCTGGTGAGCTCCAGGATTAGTCGGCACTGGTGTCATCGTCAGAGGTCTGGAGCAAAAACCGCTGGGAGAGCTTCACGGCCAGGACCGCGGCTGCAGCCCCATAGCCGATAAATGTGGCGGCCTGACCAAAGCTGCCGGTCTCATAGAGATCGGCATTGAGCAGCACCCAATCCACCAATGACGAGGCGGTGCCCCAGATCACCACCCAGACCGAGACGTAGATCACACCGCGTGTCGTGCTGTTCACAAAAAAGAAAACCGCCAGCCATGACGTTAAGGGAACTCATGCTGCGCATCCTTTCAGTCGCGCCTCAACCAGGGATCCGCACCTCCGAACCAATCGCCGAGATCATCGCGATCCGGCCGATGCTCCTGATCAGGTTCTGAAGCTCCCAGATCCAGCTCATTGAGGAAACCATCCATGCCACTGCGATGGTGCCCAGCGAGTTGTTGCCGACGGGCCTGGCGTAACCACGACGCAACGGTGCGATCGCAATCCGCAAATTTCTGCAAGTAAACACGTTCCTCGAGGCTGACGCTGGTTCCAGAGGCCAGGCGTCGGAGGATGGCTTGAAGCTTGAGCCGAGTGCTGGTGGTGAGCATGGCCAGATCACGACGTCTTGGAGGCGTTGTAGGCAGCTACAGCGACACCGTTGTTGTGATTCACACCATCTTCCAATCGCGACAGTGCGCCGTGCTGTGGCTACAACCGCAGCAGAGAGGCCATGACGATGGGTGATCCCAGCAGCAATCAGGAGCAACGTCCTGTGGTGATTCAGCAGGGAGGCAATGGTCTCGGCCTTGTGCTGGCTGCCTTGATCGTGGGTGGAGCCATCGTCTACGCCGTGAACATCTGGTCGAACACCCAGCAGCAACGCATCAAAGCCCCTGCCGAGGCGATTCAAAAAGGCGTTGAATCCGTCAAGGAAGCTCTTCAGCCCGGCTCCTGAGAACTGCCAAACCCTTTTGGTTTAAGCAGGCTCAGCCTCCTTCCATCGATTGCTGATGGCTGTGCTGGCGAAACATATCGCTGGCGTCGTCTGCAGGCAGCGCGGGCTCCGAGGATTGCCGCTCCGAGGATTGGCGCTTCGAGGAGATGGCCTTGGCGGAGTTAGCACCGCAGGGATTGGCCCCTTCAGCATCAGCCTGCTCTTCACGCTCAACAGCTCGCAGGTAAGCCTGCTCGGAGCCGGAGTGAACCTTGCGATGGGCGGAGGCCATGGCTGAACAGCCGGGTCTGCACCCAATGTCTCACTCCTGTTCAATCGCTGCAATCATGACGAGCCGAGCAGCAAGGCCATGAAAAAGAGAGAACGGGCTGCCCTGGTGCTGGATCGACTGAATGAGCACTACCCGGAACCACCGATTCCTCTCGATCACAGCGATGCCTTCACCCTGCTGATCGCGGTGCTGCTCAGTGCACAGTGCACCGACAAAAAGGTCAACGAAGTCACGCCGGCTCTGTTCGAAGCGGGGCCAACGCCTGAAGCCATGGCCGCACTGGGCGAGGACGTCATTTTCGGCCACATCCGCCAGCTTGGTCTGGCCAAAACCAAAGCGCGCAACGTGCACAAACTGGCGCACATCCTGGTGAATGTGCATGGCAGCCAGGTGCCTGCAAGCTTCGAGGAACTGGAGGCATTGCCCGGAGTGGGGCATAAAACCGCCAGCGTGGTCATGGCTCAGGCCTTCGGGGTCCCTGCCTTTCCCGTCGATACACATATCCATCGGCTCGCCCAGCGCTGGGGATTAAGCAGCGGCGAGAGCGTGGCGCGAACAGAACGGGATTTGAAGGCGTTGTTCCCTGAGGAGCACTGGAACCGACTGCATCTCCAGATCATTTTTTACGGACGGGAGTACTGCACGGCCAGGGGATGCGACGGCAGGGTGTGTCCTCTGTGCAAGGAGCTTTACCCGAACAGGCGCAAACCGGTGATCTGGAACAAGCCCTGATGCGACCCACCGCGAGAACCATGCAGGCCAACCACCTCAAGCCACCGATCGCCCTCACAATCGCCGGAAGCGACTCCGGTGGAGGCGCAGGGCTGCAGGCAGATCTGCGTGCCTTCATGGCCTTCCAGGTGCATGGCTGTAGTGCCATCACCTGTGTCACTGCGCAGAACACCTGCGGCGTGGAGCGTGTGGATGCTCTGCCGCCCGACGGTTTGAAGGCGCAGTTCCAGGCCGTGCAGAAGGACTTGGCCATTGACGCGGTCAAGACCGGGATGCTGCTGAACATCGAGCTGATCAAGGCCACCGCGGCGATGCTCGAACCACTGACGATCCCGAAAGTGATCGACCCGGTGATGGTGAGCCGCACCGGGGCTGTGCTGCTGGAGGAACAGGCGATCCAAGCCATGAGCCAGGAGCTACTGCCTCAGGCGACCCTGCTCACGCCCAACCGCCATGAAGCGCGGTTGCTGAGCGGTCTTGTCTTGGATGACGCCAGTGCCGTTGAAAAGGCGGCGGCCATCATCCATTCCCAGGGGCCAGCAGCGGTGCTGATCAAGAGCGGCAGCGACCCGGCCCATGGCGGACGCGATCTGCTCTTCGACGGCACAGCACACTGGCTTACCGGGGACTGGGTCGACACCCCCCACAGCCATGGCACCGGCTGCACGCTGTCGGCAGCGATCACCGCATGCCTGGCGCGTGGAGACACGCTCAGGGATGCGATCGACAAGGCGCGCAACTACGTCAAACAGGGCCTCAAGCAATCCCTGGCCATCGGCCATGGCCAGGGACCGATCTGCCATTGGGCGATTCGTTAGCCAAAAACAAAAGCCGACAAAGAAAAAGTCAAAAATCCGTTACAGTCCTAAACATTCGCGTTTGATCCATGGACAACCAACAAGCCAGCGAAAAGTGGTTCCAGGATTCCGCTTCCCATGCCATCCACGCCGAACAGCTGGAACGCGTTGAACGTTTCAATGGCCGTGCCGCCATGCTCGGGTTTGTGATTGGTGTGCTGACGGAAGCCATCACCGGCCAGGGAATCATCCATCAGATCGGCCTTGGTCCACTGGTGGATGGCTATGCCGCCTGCAGCACCAAGTTCCTGCCGTTCTGTTTCTGATCAGTTTCCTGATCCAGCAGCCCTCACCCCTAGGGTTGAGGGCTGTCAGACCGGAGACATGGCTCGCAAGCGGCGCAAACTCAGTAAAGACATGGAGGCTGATATCAAAGCAGCCCAAAAAAAGGTGGAATTCGTTTCGGCCATGATCCGAGACATCCGTGAAGAGGACATTCAGAACGAATACGCCGAAGCTTTTTCCAGAGTCCACGCTGCCTGCACCCACCTCGCTCAGCTGTATGTCACCGATGGCGTGACCGAAGAAAGTGAAGGCACCCTGGCGCTCTACAAAGGCCTGCTGAGCCGGTTCGAGGAGGAATACGAGCTCTGAGCTGGCTGAAGTGGCTGCTCATCCATGGATCTGGTGAGGGAACCCGGTAAAAACGAACCGTCACGTCCAGAGCACGCCATGGCCGACCCCAGCGATCGTTCCTCATCCAGCTCTGACCCGCGCTGGTTTGTGCTGCTGATGGCGAGCCGCTGGCCATTGGCCGTGGCGCTGGCCGCCTGGGCCGTCGCAGTGGCAGCGATCCAGATTCTGCGCCAGCCCATTCCAATCGGTCTGCCTCTCAGCCAGCCCCTGCCCGTGAAGCTGGTTGGTGGCATCACAGTGGATCAGCTCACGGCACCTGTGCGGGTCAAAGGCGAAGAACCTTTGATGATCCAGGCCGCTGAAACGCTTCCTGTTGCAGGCGATGTCGCTGTGCCCAAGGGCGTGGCTGTCAGCACACCTGTGCAGGTTGAAGGGGGTGTGGCGCTTTCAGGTCCCGTCACGGTGAATGAAGTGACCCAACCCGTGACTGTGCAAGGTGAGGATGGTGATGCGGTTTTGGTCGCAACCCCGGACGGAGAGCGCTTGAACGTGTTCGGTGGCGTGAGAGTGGATTCGGTCGGCGGCAAGATCAGCGTCCAACTCCGCGATGCCGCCAAATCTCTGCTGCCCATCCCCTAGCGATGACTTCCACACCATCCGTCGGCGACCTGCGATCTTTGCGCCTGGCGGTGGTGGGACATCAGGAGTGGGTCACTTTCCTAGAGGTGGACGCTTTGCCACAACCAGGCTGCATCAGTCGAGCGAGCCGTTCCCTTGAGGAGCCAGCCGGTGCGGGCGCTGTTGTCGCCGTGCAACTGGCACGCCTGACTGGTCAACCCGTGCTCTTCTTCACGGCCCTTGGTCGTGATGCGATTGGCGAACGCAGCGTCCAACGCCTGAAAGAGCTGGGAGTGGAACCCGTTGTGGCCTGGCGTGACGGCCCAAGCCGTCGAGGGATCAGCTTGACGGACCCAGGAGGAGACAGGGCGATCACGGTGATCGGCGACCGGCTCACGCCCATGGCCCATGACGCACTCAGCTGGGAACGGCTCGCTGACTGCGACGGGGTCTTCGTGTCCGCAACCGATGCGGCTGGGCTGCGACTGGCGCGGCAAGCCAAGATGCTGACGGCGACACCCAGGCTGCGCTTACCCGTGCTGCAGGAAGCCTGCTTGCCACTGGATGCCCTGATCGGCAGTGGCCTCGACCCTGGTGAGCAACTGCCGCCAGGGTGCCTGGATCCATCCCCCAAATTGCAGATCGCCACCGAGGGCGACGCCGGCGGAGTGCTCATCCCTGGTGGCCGTTTCAACGCCGAGCCTCTGCCTGCGCCGATGGTGGAGTCCTATGGATGTGGCGACAGCTTTGCTGCAGGGGTCACGGCAGGACTGGCCGCTGGCTGGTCGGTGAACGATGCCGTGGCACTGGGTGCTCGCTGTGGTGCAGCTTGTGCAACACGCTTTGGCCCCTACGGCTAGAACCAAACCATCCTGGGGCCCCGCGATGAGCACCGATCTGCATTCTCTGGTGATCCCCCAGCTGGAACGGGTGCTCACCAACCTGCGCGACATCCTCGAGCGAGCCAGCCTTGATCTCGAGCAACGGGAGATCCCCGAGTCGGTTCTGCTCTCCAGCAGGCTTTACCCGGACATGTTTGATCTGCAGCAACAGGTTCAGGCCGCAACGGACATCGCCCGCAGAGGCACCGCGCGGCTGATCGGCGAGGAGCCGTCGTCAATGCCCGACAGCGAAGCCAGCTTCCCTGGCCTGATCAACCGCATCGACACCACCCTCAGCGCCTTGCGGGCGTTCCCGCCTGAAGCCTTTGTCGGCGGAGAACAACGGGGTGTGGTCATGCCGATCCCACGCAGCTTCGGTGGCGGCCAGCTGGAGTTCAAAGCCCTCGAATTCTTCACTGATTTCCTGCTGCCCAACGTCTACTTCCATTGCTCCATGGCCTACGCCATCCTTCGACACAACGGCACATCCATTGGCAAAGCGGATTTCCTGGGGATGAAAACAACGTGACGAAGATCGTTGCCGTTAATGGTCATGTTCAGAAGCTCTGAATACGGTGCTGAAGAGCGTCGATCCGAAGCGTCTGATGTCTGAAATGAAATGCCCTTTTAGTGGTCATACCGGTGCCGTCACGCCCGCTGGTGGCACCAGCAACGACCACTGGTGGCCCAATCAGATCAACCTGGGGATCCTGCATCAGCACCATCCGGCCTCCAATCCACTAGGAGACGACTTCGACTATCCGAAAGCCTTCGCCAGCCTTGACTACCAGGATCTCAAGGCCGACCTGCGGGCCCTGATGACGGATTCGCAGGATTGGTGGCCTGCTGATTGGGGGCATTACGGAGCGCTGTTCATCCGCATGGCCTGGCACAGTGCTGGCACTTACCGGACAGGCGATGGCCGCGGCGGGGCTGGTCATGGGAACCAGCGATTTGCGCCTCTCAACAGTTGGCCGGACAACACCAATCTCGACAAAGCACGACGTCTGCTCTGGCCGATCAAGCGCAAATACGGCAATGCCATTTCTTGGGCGGATCTGATCATCCTCACGGGCAACGTGGCGCTGGAGTCGATGGGATTCCGGACCTTTGGATTTGCCGGAGGGCGCGTCGACATCTGGCAACCCGAGGAGGATGTGTTCTGGGGTCGCGAAACCGGATGGCTTGACCACGATCGGACTGACGCACAGGGAAACCTGGATCAGCCGTTGGCAGCCGTCGAGATGGGCCTGATCTATGTCAATCCTGAGGGACCTGGCGGCGAACCCGATCCCGTCGCCTCCGGCCGGGATGTGCGCGAAACGTTTGCGCGCATGGGCATGAGCGTGGAAGAAACCGTGGCTCTGGTGGCCGGCGGACACACCTTCGGCAAATGCCACGGTGCCGCACCACCGTCACACCTCGAGACAGAACCGGAAGGTGCACCACTGCATGCACAGGGCCTTGGTTGGCACAACACCTTTCATTCCGGAAAAGCCGAGCACACCATCACCACAGGCATTGAAGGAGCCTGGAAACCGAACCCCACCCGCTGGGACCAGGGCTATTTCGAAATGATGTTCACCTACGACTGGGAACTCATCAAAAGCCCTGGCGGTGCCTGGCAATGGGTCGCCAAGGACGTGAAACCCGAGCACATGATTCCTGACGCCCATGTCGCCGGAAAGTCATCCGCTCCGATCATGACCACCGCCGACCTGTCGCTCCGGCACGACACGGTGATGGAACCGGTGGCACGAAGATTTCATCAAGACCAGGATGCCTTTGCCGATGCCTTTGCCCGGGCCTGGTTCAAACTGACGCACCGTGACCTTGGGCCCCGCGCGCTCTACCTGGGCCCCGAGATCCCTCAAGAGGTCCAGATCTGGCAAGACCCCGTTCCAAGTGTCGATCACACACTGATCGACACTGCCGACATCGCCAACCTGAAGCAACAGCTCCTGGACACTCGGTTGGGGGTCCCCGCGCTGGTGTCCACGGCATGGGCTTCGGCCTCCACCTTCCGCGGCTCCGATCGTCGTGGGGGCGCGAACGGCGGGCGGCTGCGACTGCTGCCGCAGCGAAGCTGGGAGGTCAACAACCCTGAACAACTGCAGGCGGTTTTGAAGGCCATCGAAGCCGTGCAGCAGCAATTCAATGCAGCTGCCACAGGCGGCAAGCAGGTGTCCATCGCCGATCTGATTGTGCTGGCGGGCTGCGCTGCGGTGGAAAAAGCGGCAGCCGACGGCGGCCACAGCATCACCGTTCCATTCCGGCCGGGACGCACCGATGCCAGCACGGAGCAGACCGACACCGCATCGTTCAACACGCTCAAACCTCTGGCGGATGGATTCCGCAACTGGCAGCGCCAGGGTCTACCGATTCGAGCGGAAGAGCTCTTGCTGGACAAAGCGCAGCTGCTCACCCTCAGCGCTCCTGAAATGACGGTGCTGGTGGCGGGTCTGCGGGTGCTTGGAGCCAACAGCGGCAACAATCGCCAGGGCGTGTTCACCAAGCGAATCGGCGTGCTCAGCAACGATTTCTGCATGAATCTGCTGGACATGACCACACACTGGACACCCGCCAGCGAAAGCCAGGACAGCTACGTAGGCCGGAACGGAGCCAACGGCGCCGAACGCTGGATCGCCAGTCGTGCAGATCTGGTGTTCGGGTCCAACAGCCAGCTCCGAGCCATCGTTGAGGTGTATGCCCAGAGTGACGGAGCTGCACGCTTCATCTCCGATTTCGTGCGGGCCTGGACCAAAGTGATGGAATTGGATCGCTTCGATCTAAACAGCTAGCGATCCATGCTGAACGCCCCCTCAAAAAGGTCCGGCGCCACGGCTCTGGCTCGCGCCATCCAGTCCCGGACCTTGGCGTCGGAGGCTGCGACGGTGCGACCTTCCTCGACGTTGCGGTAGTGATCAGCAACGGCCCAGGCCGTGGTGCGTGCATCACCGCCTACACGGGGAATGAGATGCAGGTGCAGATGACGGGCCCCCTCACCAAAGGCAATCGCGTACACGCGGTCACAACCTGACACCCGCTGCACCAGCTTTGAGGCCTGCTGCACCACCAGTCCCCACTCCCTTGCTTCCTCAGGGACAAACTCCATGGGGCCGCCGCAGTGTCGGCGTGCATCCAGGAGACACCAACCCGTCAGGGGTGCGGGGCCGGGATGATGCCGCAGCAACCAACGATCACTGCGCCAGATCTCATGAGTCTTGAGATGGTCTTCATCGCGATGGAGCGCACAGATTGCACAGACCTCATCGCCGGAAGAAGCATCCATCAACGCAAATCACAGATTTTTATCCACTCTGTCTGCGTCCCCAGAAAGGAGGCGGTTGTCTTCTCAGATGTTCTCTATAAATCAAGAAAGAAGAAGGGTTGGTCTTCATGTCCATCCGCATCGGCATCAACGGCTTCGGGCGCATTGGACGCCTGGCCTTCCGACAGGCCATGGCCTGTCCGGATGTGGAGGTTGTGGCGATCAATGATCTGATCGACATCGATTACCTCGCCTACCTGCTGCGTTACGACTCAACGCACCGACGCTTTCCAGGCGAAATCGACGTTGTGGATGGTCAGCTTGTAGTGAACGGCTCGATCATTCGGGTGACTGCGGAGCGGGACCCCGCCCAGCTGCGCTGGGGCGATGTGGGTGCGGACTACGTGCTGGAGAGCACAGGCTTTTTCCTGACCGACGCCACGTCACGACAACACCTGGCAGCCGGTGCCAAGCGTGTGGTGATGAGTGCTCCCTCCAAAGACGACACACCGATGTTTGTCATGGGGGTGAACCACAAGGCCTACGCCGGTGAAGCGATCGTCTCTAATGCCAGCTGCACCACTAATTGTTTGGCGCCCCTCGCCAAAGTGGTGAACGACAATTTCGGCATTGTCAGTGGTCTGATGACCACCGTGCACGCCACCACCGCCACTCAGAAGCCGATCGACAGCCCCTCCTTGAAGGATTGGCGCGGAGGACGCGGTGCAGGCCAGAGCATCATCCCCAGTTCCACTGGTGCTGCCAAAGCCGTGGGACGTGTGATTCCTGAATTGAACGGAAAGCTGACGGGCATGGCTTTCCGCGTTCCAACTCCGGATGTGTCGGTGGTGGATCTGACGGTCAATCTGGCCCAACCCGCCAGCTACGAAGACGTGAAGCACGCCATGAAGGGAGCCTCACAGAACGGCCTGTCTGGAATTCTCGGCTACACCGAAGATCCGATCGTGTCGAACGACCTGCTAGGCGAAAGTTGCACCTCCGTGTTTGATGCACAAGCAGGCATGGCCCTCAATAACCAGTTCATGAAGCTTGTCGCTTGGTACGACAACGAGTGGGCTTACAGCTGCAAATGCATTGATCTGATGCGTCACATGGAAGCCACTGCAGCCAGCTGACCAACCACCAGTGCGATGACAATGGATTAATCCAACATCAACGCACTGATCGAAGATCAGTGATCAAAGCTTTTGGGCGGAGTGACTAAGTCATTCCGTCTAAAAGCTCCTCTTTTTTTGTTGATCTGGGTTGACTTGAAGTCCCGCAATCAGAGGATTGCTCAAGAACGACTGATCACGTGATTGACCGCTTTCCAAGCAATAAAAAAGCCCCCTCGTGAGAGGGGGCTTTCCGATTCAACCGAAGCTGAATCTTTTTGAGACTTCAGCCTCAGGCTGTCTCGATCAACCGATGGCGGGAGCTTGCAGAGCCACAGGAGTGGTCTCAGCAGCAGCCAGGTCGAGGGGGAAGTTATGAGCATTGCGCTCGTGCATCACTTCCATGCCGAGGTTGGCGCGGTTCAGCACATCAGCCCAGGTGGGAAGCACCCGTCCTTGCGCATCAAGGATGGACTGGTTGAAGTTGAAACCGTTCAGGTTGAACGCCATGGTGCTGATGCCCATGGAGGTAAACCAGATGCCGACAACGGGCCAGGCAGCCAGGAAGAAGTGAAGGCTGCGGCTGTTGTTGAAGGAGGCGTATTGGAAGATCAGGCGACCGAAGTAACCGTGGGCAGCCACGATGTTGTAGGTCTCTTCCTCTTGGCCGAACTTGTAGCCGTAGTTCTGGGACTCGCTCTCGGTGGTTTCACGCACCAGGGAGGAGGTCACCAGGGAGCCGTGCATGGCGGAGAACAGGGATCCACCGAACACACCTGCAACACCCAGCATGTGGAAGGGGTGCATCAGGATGTTGTGCTCAGCCTGGAACACCAACATGAAGTTGAAGGTGCCAGAGATGCCCAGGGGCATGCCGTCAGAGAAAGAACCCTGGCCGAAGGGGTACACCAGGAACACAGCCATGGCAGCTGACAGAGGTGCGCTGTAGGCAACGCAGATCCAGGGGCGCATGCCGAGGCGGTAGGAGAGCTCCCACTGACGACCCATGTAGGCCGAAATACCGATCAGGAAGTGGAAAACAACCAGCTGGTAAGGACCGCCGTTGTACAGCCACTCGTCGAGAGAGGCAGCTTCCCAGATGGGATAGAAGTGAAGGCCGATGGCGTTCGAGGAGGGCACAACAGCACCGGAGATGATGTTGTTGCCGTAGATCAGGGAGCCGGCGACGGGCTCACGGATTCCATCAATATCAACTGCGGGAGCAGCGATGAACGCGATGATGAAACAGATGGTGGCTGCGAGCAGGCAGGGAATCATCAGCACGCCGAACCAACCCACATAAATGCGGTTGTTGGTGTCGGTGACCCACTGACAGAAGTTTTCCCAGCCGCTGCGGCGACCGCTGCGAATTGCAGTAGCCATAAAGCAAAAGAGAACGGATAAAAATCAGAACTCCCGCAGAGAGAGCAATGATTCGAATTCAGGCTATGGAGTGATTGATTTTTATCTGACGAATCACATCATTCGAGTCATCTCGAATCATTGGTTCATGTCAGCTTCATAAACACTTCATGAACAAACGTGAAGCGACAAAACAAGCGTTACCTCCTCTCTCGTGCAAAAGAGGATGAGGGAAAGATCAACCGATCGTGATCGGGCTCAGGTGGTCGACCAGCTCTGACCGTTCTGCAACCACTGACGCGCCTGCTGAGCAAAGCCATGGAGATCCAGACGCTCCTGCTCTGCAGCACGCGCCACCAACAAAGGAGCCTGACGCTTCAGCTCCTCAAGGTCAGGTTCGGAAACACCAGCATTCAGCGCCATCCAATCCGCCATGGATGCACCCACCACGCGGGTGAGATAGGCCGCACTGAGCGCTTGCATGGCTCCAGCCGCCAGCCAACTGCCGCCATCGAGCTTGGCCAGGCCAAGCAGCGCCTGACCGGTCCACTCCACCACGCCCTGGGCCAGAGCGGCGACCGCCAGCTGACGGGCCACCGCTTGCAACACATCTGCGCTCCAAGGGCAGGCCCAGATCTTGGCCATCTCCTTCACGAGCAAACCGTTGCCCACAACAACGGCCATCAGGTCAAGGCTGGGAACAGGGGATGCAGCCACGACGCCTGCCACAACCCACTGACTGCGCTGCAACAGCGACCGGAATTGCGTTCGACGCAACGCTTCCAGCTCCGCTTGCCATTGACGATGAAGATTGCCCAGCAAACGCTGGCGGGTGCGCTGACGCACCCGTTCCGACTGGATGAGCTGTTGCCGCACCGGTTGCAGCACCCCACGCAACTGACTGGGATCACCGGACCAGGTGAGAAGGTTTCGATGCCAGCGTTCAGGCAACTGGCAGCGCAAGGCATCGAGTGGATCGGTCGATTCCGTGCAACCCGAGGATTTCAACAACAGCCAGACCGGGCGGTCAAAGGGAAGCTGTTCTAGCCAGAGCAGATCGGCCGCACGGAGCGGTAGCGGCAACACGTGCAGCAGCACGTCCAGCTCTTGCAGATCCTCCGGCCAACGCCACGCTGTTGCAGTGACGGGAAGAGGCTTGGCGATGCAGAGATCCAGAGCTTTGACACCAGCCATCGCGCTCTGGAGCTGATCGGTGGCTGGAAGCTCGGTTCCCTGAGTCGCCACAACCCCAAGACTGAGAGGCGCATCGAACTGCTCAATGCGTCGCAGCTCGGTCTCACGCGGTACACGCAATGCCGTCAGACCAAGGGCTGACTCCAGTTCGGCGAACTGATGCAGCACTTCCTCGCAGCGTTTGACCCATCCCTGCAGTGAGACGGGTTCGCGGAAGCTGGGGCGCTTCGGCGGCTTCGCCAACCACCAGATGCCGACCCCTGCCGCCAGCACGCTCAGGCCACCGCCTGGAAGATGCATCACGTCGGCCAGCAGCCACTGCCCACTGATGAGGACACCAGCGGACACAGCCAGAGGTCCCAACACCCGAGGAGTCACCAACGCGTCCTTCAACGACTGGGAAGGGATCGTGGGTACCGGAAGCTGCACTGGGATTTCACTGACGAGGCTTTCCTAGCTCACCTTCAGCGCTGCGCACCAGGAAACAGAACGATTTCTCTTCTAACGACCTGAAAACTCATCCAGAGCGGGAAACGGATCAGCAGGCCCCTGAAACCGTGGGGTGATGCGTCACACTTGCGCCTGACACCAGGCCTCAGGCCATGACTGATTCCTACAGCGATTCCCGCCAACAGGGCGGACAGGGCGATGGCGGCCGCGAAGGCGGACGTGGCGGCCGCGGAGGACGGGGCCAGGGAAACCGCGAAGGCGGTGGGTTCAGAATCAGACTGAGCGACAACGAAATGCGCTCCGTTCGCGCACTGCAGGAAGCCTTCAACCTGCGCTCGACCGTGGCAGTGCTGGGCTTTGCCGTCAGAACTCTCGGCCAGATGCTTGAGGAGGGCAAGCTCGATGAGCTGGTGGCTCAGCAACGCGCCCAAGGCAACCGTGGCGGCGGTCGTCGCGATGACGAACGGGGTGGACGCAGGGGAGAGAGTGGCCGAGGCCCTCGCCCTGACCCCTTCGCTCGCCCCGCCAAGCCACAACCAGCCGCGGCCGAGTCAGAACCCAGCACTGAAGACGAGTCCAACGCTGACGTCGAGCCCAGCACCTCCGAAGTGCCGGCAACAGACGCTGAAGCGATGGCTGACGCAGCGGATTCCGCCAAGGACGCAGCAACCGAGGCCTGATTCATGGGGCGGCCACGCGTTCTCTCGGGTGTTCAGCCGACCGGTGCCCTGCATCTGGGCAACTGGCTGGGGGCGATTCGCAACTGGGTGGATCTCCAGAACGATCACGACACCTTTTTCTGTGTTGTGGATCTGCATGCGGTCACGGTTCCCCATGATCCGCAACGGCTGGCTAACGACACCCTGACGACCGCCGCTCTGTATCTGGCCTGCGGGCTGGATCCAGAGAAATCCACTGTGTTCGTGCAGAGCCAGGTGACCGCCCACAGCGAACTCTGCTGGCTTCTGAACTGCATCACCCCCTTGAACTGGCTGGAGAGAATGATCCAGTTCAAGGAAAAAGCCCTGAAACAAGGAGACAACGTCTCTGTGGGTCTCCTGGACTACCCGGTGCTGATGGCCGCGGACATCCTTCTCTATGACGCAGACCTCGTGCCGGTCGGTGAAGACCAGAAGCAGCATCTCGAGCTGGCACGCGATATCGCCCAGCAACGGATCAACGCGCGCTTTGGCTCGGAGGAGACCCCGATCCTGAAAGTGCCCAAGCCGATGATCCTTAAAGAAGGGGCCCGGGTGATGAGCCTCACCGACGGTCGCAGCAAGATGAGCAAAAGCGACCCCAATGAGGGCAGTCGCATCACTCTGCTTGACCCGCCAGAGCTGATCACCAAGAAGATCAAGAAAGCCAAGACAGATCCCGAGCGCGGCCTGGAATTCGGAAACCCCGATCGCCCGGAAACCGACAACCTGCTCGGTCTCTACGCCATTCTCAGCGGCAAAGGTCGCGACGCTGCGGCCCTGGAATGCGCAGACATGGGATGGGGACAGTTCAAACCCCTGCTTGCAGAAGCTGCCGTGGCGGCCCTGGAACCAATCCAACAGCGCTATCGGGAGCTGATGAACGACAGGTCCCAACTGGAATCTGTCCTGCGCGACGGACGCGAACGCGCCAGCGTCGTTGCAGAAGCCAATGTTCAACGCGTGCGGAAATCGATGGGCTTCCTGAGTCCCAGCTGATCAATTACGCAGCAATTAAAAAGTTTCGCTAATCCTTAAAGACAGCTGAGAGCGGAACCCGTATCAACAGCCACAAACCCAGGGGTTGCGCGGCTTCAGGCCTGTCTTACAAGTCCAAAGACAAGATTGACCTGAGTTTTTCTACCCATGCACACGCTCTGCTCTCCGTCAAGGGGGGCCGGGACACTCTCGCCAGAGGGCCGCGATGTTGACGAAGGTAACGACTCCTTTGTTTCGGAGCGTCCCGTTTGCTTCATCGCGTCACCAAACAGATCCGTCCTCTGACACAACCCGCTCCTCAGCTGCTGGGCATCGGCGCCCTCAGCCTCGGACTGATGCTGTGCATGGGACAGAGCCTGCAGGCAGAACGCTCAATCGAACGGGAACAGCAACAACGCACGGTGGCTCAAGCTCTGAACCCCCACCGTTCAACGGCCACCTCTACAGGACCCTCCGACGCGGCTTACGCGATTACTCCCGAACGTCGTGCACTGCTCAACACCATCCGCTATGCCGAAGGCACCTGGAAAGAAGGGAAGGATCTGGGCTATCGCATCCTCTACGGAGGCGGACAATTTCAGGACCTCTCACGCCATCCTGATCGCGTGGTTGTGAAGCGATACGCCTCTGCAGCCGCAGGCGCCTATCAATTCCTTCCCGGTACCTGGAGAGACGTCTCTCGCAACCTGGATCTTCCCAGCTTCGCCCCTGAGCACCAGGACCAGGCAGCGCTGCACCTGGTGAAGAAACGCGGTGCACTTCAGGAGGTTGACCGCAACGGCCTTACGAAGACAGCCATGAACAGTCTGGCCCCCGAATGGGCGTCCTTCCCAACGCATGCCGGCCACAGTGCCTACGGCCAACCGGTGAAGACCCATGCCGAGTTGCTGGCCTTCTACAACGACAACCTGAACCAACTGCGCCAGGGAGCCTGACGCCCATCAGGCGGGCTGGGGCCACCCCAGCGTCAACCAGCCCCATAGACGCACCAACCAGTAGATCAGCAGCGCGGCTATCACCATCCCCAGAAGCTTGGCGCGCCGACGCGTGAGCTTCGGCAGGGAATCCCCCCTCACGCCCTGCCGCCAGCCGATCCAGGCCAATCCGACCACACTGGGTGGACCGAACACGTGCAGCTCGAGGGCTTCGCCAAGATCGCCATGGAGCGAGGCCATCACCGAACGGGTCAGAAAGCAGGTGGGGCAGGGAATGCCCGTCCATGCCCGCCATGGACATCCAGGCAATGGAAGCGGCCAACCTTTGGACCGCAGCCACAACAGAGCCAAGAGAGCCAGGCTGGCCAGCCCTGTTGACCGCGTCGACCGGCTCGGACCTGTCATCGCGATGCCTTCGCAACGCGCGCGGACAGGCCCCAAACCTCCATCACCAATTGATGCCAGGGAGCCATCGCTTCCATCGACACCGCTATCGCCTCGGGGCTGGCTCGAACCAGGGCGCGCGTGGCTTCGATCGCTCTGAGCCCCTCCTCGACCCTGACCGCCATGCGCTCACGTTCCTGCGGTCCCATCACCGAATCCGGACAGTCCTGCAACAGCTCTTGGCCCCGGTGAAACCAGTGGTCAAAGTCCTTCAGCAGAGAGTCGAGCAGCGACTCCAGCAGTTCGTCGGCATCGGCATCCCGACCAGGCTTCATTGCATCAGCCAGACAGCATCCCCATAGGATGGCGAATCACGAGCAGCAGACGGTGAGCAGCGCGGCAGCAACAACTTCAGCCCCCTCGACGACGGTGGTGCTGCCTAAAACCAGTGAGAGTGAGCAGCTGCTGAAGATCCGACACTCCATGAGCCACGTGATGGCCATGGCGGTGCAGCAGCTCTTTCCCCAGGCCCGCGTGACCATCGGCCCCTGGACCGAGGGCGGTTTCTACTACGACTTCGATAATCCCGACCCCTTCACCGAAGCCGACCTGAAGGCGATCAAGAAGGGGATGATCAAGATCATCAACAAGAAGCTTCCGCTCGAGCGTGTCGAAGTGACGCGCGCCGAAGCAGAAAGCAAAATCAAAGCCCAGAACGAGCCCTACAAACTCGAAATCCTCGAGGGCCTGCAAGAGCCGATCACCCTTTACACCCTCGGTGAACAGTGGTGGGATCTCTGTGCTGGCCCCCACGTGGAGCACACGGGTCAGCTCAACGCCAAGGCCTTTGAGCTGGAGAGCGTTGCTGGCGCCTACTGGCGCGGTGATGAAACCAAAGCCCAGTTGCAGCGCATCTACGGCACGGCCTGGGAAACCCCCGAACAGCTGGCGGAGCACAAGCGCCGCAAGGAGGAGGCCCTACGCCGAGATCACCGCCGGATCGGCAAAGACCTTGACCTCTTCTCCATCGAAGACGAAGCCGGGGCAGGTCTGGTGTTCTGGCACCCCCGCGGCGCCCGCATGCGCCTGTTGATCGAGGAGTTCTGGCGCCAGGCCCACTTCGAGGGTGGTTACGAGCTTCTCTACACCCCCCATGTGGCGGACATCAGCCTCTGGAAAACCTCCGGCCACCTCGACTTCTACGCCGAAAGCATGTTTGGCCCGATGGAGGTGGACGAGCGGGAATACCAGCTCAAGCCGATGAACTGCCCGTTCCACGTGCTCACCTACGCCAGCAAACTGCGCAGCTACCGGGAACTGCCGATCCGCTGGGCGGAGCTGGGAACGGTTTATCGCTACGAGCGCCCCGGCGTGATGCACGGTCTGATGCGCGTGCGCGGCTTCACCCAGGACGATGCCCACGTGTTCTGCCTGCCCGAGCAGATCAGCGACGAAATCCTGAGGATCCTCGATCTCACCGAGCGCATTCTCTCCACCTTCGACTTCAGCAATTACGAAATCAACCTCTCCACCCGTCCGGAGAAGTCGATTGGTGAAGACGCCGTTTGGGACCTGGCCACCAAGGGACTGGTTGAGGCCCTGGAGCGCAAGGGTTGGGCCTACAAGATTGATGAAGGCGGCGGCGCTTTCTACGGGCCCAAAATCGACCTCAAGATCGAAGACGCCATCGGCCGGATGTGGCAGTGCTCCACGATCCAGCTGGATTTCAACCTTCCG
The DNA here is from genome assembly GCF_014279815.1 of Synechococcus sp. NOUM97013. NCBI lineage: Bacteria > Bacillati > Cyanobacteriota > Cyanophyceae > Synechococcales > Synechococcaceae > Synechococcus > Synechococcus sp. NOUM97013. The sequence goes on from NZ_CP047941.1 coordinate 1,587,645, forward strand.
GAACGCTTCGAGCTCGACTACATCGCCGCTGATGGCAGCAAGCAGCGGCCGATCATGATCCACCGCGCCATCTTCGGTTCGCTGGAGCGTTTCTTCGGGATCATGACCGAGAACTACGCCGGCGATTACCCCTTCTGGCTGGCCCCTGAACAGGTGCGCCTGCTGCCGGTCACCGATGAAGTGCAGCCTTACGCCGAACAAGTGTTGGACCAACTCACCAGGGCTGGCGTTCGCGCCACGATCGACCGCAGCGGTGACCGGCTCGGCAAGTTGATCCGCACCGGCGAACAGATGAAGATCCCGGTGCTGGCAGTGATCGGTGCCAAGGAAGCGGAGCAGAACGCCGTGAGCCTGCGCAGCCGTCGCGATGGAGATGTCGGTGTCACACCAGTGCAGGATCTCCTGACTGCCGCAACAACCGCCAACGCCGAACGCGCTGCAGGCCTGCAGTTCCCCGCATGAGCAGTTCACCCGTGCAATGCCTCAAGGATCTTGAGCGGCTGCGATCAGCTCCCGACCTCAGCGCTGAGGTTGTGGCCAACCTTCGCAAGGAACTGCTGGAAGCCCTCGCCAGCACCAGTTGGTGCACGGTCGGCGTGATGGCCCCATCCGCAGACCAGGCGCTTGAGACGCTTCGATCGCTCGAGACGGCCTTGGCATGGCCCGCCCTGGAGGTTGTGGAGGGAACCGATCAGACCGGTCCAGTTTTTCTCAAAGCCAATCAGCAGATGGGCACGGTCAGGGTGCGCATCGAGCACGGTCTGGGCGAGGGAATTCTGATCACCGGTCATCACAACGATGAGGCACAGATCAGCAGCACCTGGGGGCCGCTGCCGCTGGATTTCTTCTGATCCTCGACGCCAGCCAGCCAGGTGTCCTACTGCTGATCAGCGGAGTCCAGCAGCACGAAAATGCTTGCCGATTGTGCGGGCCAGCATCAGCCTTGATGGATGAGGCCTGACCCGCACCCATGGCAGCCAAGACCTATCTCGCCGGAGATCTTGGAGGCACGAAAACCTTCCTTGCTCTCTACCGAGACGCGCATGGGCAGCTCGAGCAAGCCCACAGTCATCGCTACATCTCGGCGGAATGGCGTGATCTGGAATCGATGCTCGTTCACTTTCTCGAGCAGGCTCCGGAGGAACTGTCCAAGCCCGACACCAGCTGCATTGCAGTAGCAGGGCCCGTGCGTCATGGCTCGGCACAGCTGACCAACCTGTCATGGACGATGAGTGAGGCGTCGCTGCAGGCCGCCACAGGCCTGCAGAAGCTCGAACTGGTGAACGACTTCGCCGTTCTCATCCATGGATTGCCCCACTTCAACGATCAACAGCAGGTGGTGCTGCAGATCGGTCGTGGTCGCACCACTCCGGCACCCGCAGGCGACGACAACGGTGCGGTCGCGATCCTTGGAGCAGGCACCGGCCTGGGGATGGCCCGTGGCCTTCCAGCTCCCGATGGCTGGCTGGCTCTGCCCAGCGAAGGCGGCCACCGGGAGTTCGCCCCGCGAACAGACGATGAATGGGCTTTAGCGCAATGGTTGCGCAAGGACCTGAACCTTGAACGCCTCTCGATCGAGCGGATCGTGAGTGGCACCGGCCTCGGCCACGTGATGCACTGGTTGCTGCAGCACGACCAGGCCGCGGGTCATCCCTTGGCCAAGCATGCCCACGCCTGGCGCAACATCCCTGCCGATCAAGCCGGTTACGAAGATCTGCCGGCGCACACCGGCAAGGCGGCGGCGGCGGGCGATCCCATCGCCGCCGCCGCGCTCCGCATCTGGCTAGGTGCCTATGGATCAGCGGCCGGGGATCTGGCGTTACAGGAGCTCTGCGTCGGTGGACTTTGGATTGGGGGTGGAACCGCTGAAAAAAACCTGGATGGACTGCAATCCGAACAGTTTCTGGAACCCCTGAGAGCCAAAGGTCGCTTCCGCCCCCTGATCGAGTCCATGACCATCCGTGCGGTGATTGATCCAGAGGCTGGACTTTTTAGTGCGGCCTGCCGGGCGCGTGATCTGGCGGAGTCGGGTGGGACACTGGCCTGAGAAGAACCGAAGGGGATGTCGCAGCCGCGTATAGGTCAGACCGTGGTCGTGGATGTCCCAGCCACCACTGCCAACATTGGCCCAGGCTTCGACTGCCTTGGTGCAGCCCTGGATCTCAACAACCGCTTCAACATGCGCCGCATCGAGGGCAACGGCGAACGCTTCGAACTGATCATCGAAGGGCAGGAAGGCTCCCATCTCCGCGGTGGCGCCGAAAACCTGGTGTACCGAGCAGCACAACGGGTCTGGAAAGCGGCGGGTGAAGAACCCATAGCGCTCGAAGCACGGGTCAGGCTTGCCGTGCCTCCCGCTCGCGGCCTTGGCAGCAGTGCCACGGCCATCGTGGCCGGACTTGTCGGTGCGAATGCCCTTGTCGGCGAACCGCTGAGCAGGGAGAAGCTGCTGGAACTGGCCATCGACATCGAAGGACACCCCGACAACGTGGTGCCCTCGCTGCTCGGCGGCCTTTGCATGACGGCCAAAGCCGCTTCACAGCGCTGGCGGGTGGTGCGCTGTGAATGGATGCACAGCGTCAAGGCCGTCGTGGCGATTCCGGCGATTCGCTTGAGCACCAGCGAAGCCAGACGTGCCATGCCCAAATCGATTCCGGTGAGCGATGCGGTGGTGAATCTCGGAGCACTCACCCTGCTGCTTCAAGGGCTGCGCACGGGCAATGGAGATCTGATCTCCGATGGCATGCACGACAGGCTCCACGAGCCTTACCGCTGGCGCTTAATCAAGGGTGGCCAGGAAGTGCGCGAAGCGGCACTGGCCGCCGGTGCATGGGGATGCGCCATCAGCGGGGCCGGGCCCAGCATTCTCGCGCTTTGCTCTGAAGAGAAAGGCGCCGCCATCAGCCAGGCCATGGTGCGGGCATGGGAGTCCGTTGGCGTCGCCAGCCGCGCGCCCCTGCTCAGCCTGCAAACCGCAGGCAGTCACTGGCAGCCAAAAGACAATTGCTGAGCCTTGGCCTGGGTAGAAGTACCCAATCGCCCCCCTGGAGCTGATAAGTTCGGTCACAATTAAGGGGAGTGTTATGGACGCCAACCTGCCGCTGACGGCTGCGTCCGACCCCGGCTTTCCCTGGCTTTCACTGATCGTGCTGCTCCCGGCAGCCGCGGCTCTGGTTATGCCGCTGTTGCCGGGTGACGACGAGAAGCCTTCGCCGATTCCACGCAACCTCGCCTTCGGCGTTTTGCTGGCAGACCTCGGCCTGATGCTGGGGGTGTTCAGCCAACACTTCGATCCACTCAGCAGCGAACTTCAACTGGTGGAGCGGGTCAGCTGGCTGCCGGCTATCGGCCTGGAGTGGTCTCTCGGCGCCGATGGGCTTTCAGCTCCTCTGGTGGTTCTGAGTGGACTGGTGACGCTGCTGTCCGTGGCCGCCAGCTGGAACATCGAGCGCAAATCACGGCTGTATTTCGGTCTGCTGCTGGTGCAGGCATCAGCCCAGGGTCTGGTGTTCCTATCGCAGGATTTTCTGCTCTTCTTCCTTGCCTGGGAACTGGAACTGGTGCCGGTTTACCTGCTTATTGCCATCTGGGGCGGAAAGAACCGCCAGTACGCAGCGACCAAATTCATCCTCTACACGGCCCTCGCCTCCCTGTTGATCCTCATCAGTGGCCTGGCGTTGGCCCTCTCGGGTGACTCATTCACCCTGAATCTGACCGAACTGGCCCAGCGCTCTCCGGGCGGGACCTTCGGTTTGCTTTGTTACCTCGGCTTCCTTGTGGGCTTTGGCGTGAAGCTGCCGATGTTCCCTCTTCACACCTGGCTGCCCGATGCCCATGGTGAAGCCAATGCGCCCGTATCAATGTTGCTGGCGGGCGTGCTGCTGAAGATGGGCGGCTACGCGCTGCTTCGTTTCAACGTTCAGATGCTGCCCGACGCACACCTGGTGTTGGCACCAGCCCTGATCATCCTCGGCATCGTGAACATCGTTTATGGCGCCCTGAATGCTTTTGCTCAGGACAACGTCAAACGGCGGATTGCCTGCAGTTCCGTCAGCCACATGGGCTTCGTGCTTCTGGGGATCGGCGCCGTGGATGCGCTCGGTCTGAGCGGCGCCATGCTCCAGATGGTCAGTCATGGCCTGATCGCGGCTGCGATGTTCTTCACCACAGGCGTGTTTTACGAACGCACCAAAACCCTGTCGATCCCCAACATGGGCGGTTTGGCCAAAGCGCTGCCGATCACGTTCGCCTTCTTCCTGGCGAGCTCCCTGGCTTCGCTCGCACTGCCCGGCATGAGCGGCTTCATCAGCGAGATCACCGTGTTCCTCGGTGTCACAAGCCAAGAAAGCTTCACAACCTTCTTCAGGGTGACCACCATCGTTCTGGCAGCGATCGGCCTCGTGCTCACACCGATCTACCTGCTCTCGATGAGCCGTCGCGTCTTCTTCGGACCCAGGATTCCGGCGCTTGCATTCGTGCAGGACATGCGCCCCCGTGAACTTGTGATCGGTCTGACCCTGCTCGTCCCCACCCTGGTGATCGGCATCTGGCCCCGCGTGGCCATGGACCTCTATGAAGCCTCGACCGATGCACTCGCATCGGATCTGGCCACCCACACGGTGGTGGCTGTGCGTGCCCTTCTTCCCCTCGGCTGATCACCATGAGCACTTCGGAACTGCTGCGAGGCGAGGGCCTTCCCCGCTTTGATGCCATTGACGCTGACCAGGTCGACCGGGAGATCCCAAATCTCCTGCACACCCTCAGCGAAGAACTAGAGACGCTGGAGTCATCCCTCGAGCAGCGCCTTAACAACCCGGCACCACTGACCTGGGACACGTTGATGTCGCCTCTTCACGCCTTGGGTGAGCGGCTGAACTGGAGCTGGGGCGTCGTCAGTCATCTCACCTCAGTGCGCAACACACCGGAATTGCGCGAAGCCCATGCGCGCCAGCAACCGGAGGTGGTTCGTTTCAGCAACCGCGTGGGGCAGAGCCAGATCATTCACAAAGCCCTCAGCCGTCTGCTCTCCGATCCCGCCCAACCTCTCGATGCCACACAAAAGCGCATCCTGGATGCGGAACTGCTCTCCATGCAGCACCGGGGCGTTGGTCTTGAAGGTGAAGACCAGGCTGCCTTCAACCGCACCAGCGAGCGGCTGGCCGCTCTCTCCACCAGCTTCAGCAATCACGTGCTGGATGCAACGCAGCAGTGGAACCTGGTGATTCACGAGCGTGATCGGTTGCGTGGCATCCCAGAGCGAGCCATGGAGATCCTGGCGGGAGCCGCGGCAGAAGCCGGCGATACCCAAGCCGATGGGTCCGCCCCCTCCGCGGCCGATGGCCCCTGGCGTCTGGGTCTGGATATGCCCCGATACCTGCCGGTGATCACCCATGCGCAGGACAGGTCCCTGCGCGAAACGCTTTACAAAGCCCAAGTGAGTCGAGCCAGCAGCGGCGATCTCGACAACGCTCCTCTCATTGAAGAGATCCTGCAGCTGCGACGCGAGCAGGCTGTGCGCCTCGGTTACAGCAACTGGGCTGAACTGAGCCTGGCTTCGAAGATGGCCGACGACGTCCAAGCCGTTGAAACACTGCTGGAGGAGTTGCGCAGCTCAGCGATGCCGGTGGCTCAGAACGAACTCACCGAGTTGAAAGCCTGTGCAGCCAACCAAGGCGCTGACGCAGCGGACGACCTCGCTCCCTGGGATGTCAGCCACTGGGCTGAACAGCTGCGGCGGGAGCGCTTTGACCTCGATCAGGAGGCTCTGCGCCCCTGGTTTCCGCTTCCCCGTGTGCTCGACGGCCTATTTGGACTGTGCGAACGCCTGTTCGGTATCCGCATTGAGGCCGCCGATGGCGAAGCTCCCGTCTGGCATGAAGACGTGCGCTTTTTCCGGGTGTTGGACCGTGACCATGCTCCCCTGGCCGCGTTCTACCTCGACCCGTTCAGCCGTCCCGCCAGCAAGCGCGGCGGTGCCTGGATGAATGAATGCCTGAGTCGCAGTCGTGATCGCAATGGGGAACCTGTCCTTCCGGTTGCATACCTGATCTGCAATCAGACGCCCCCAGCCGGGGACACACCGAGCCTGATGAGCTTTGAAGAGGTGGAAACCCTCTTCCATGAATTCGGTCACGGGCTGCAGCACATGCTCACCACCGTCGACCACCCCCAGGCTGCAGGCATTAACAACGTGGAATGGGATGCAGTGGAGCTTCCCAGCCAGTTCATGGAGAACTGGTGCCTTGACCGCAGCACCCTCATGGGCATGGCCCGTCACTGGCAGACCGATGAACCGCTCCCCGAAGCGGATTACCGCAAACTCTGCAGCAGCCGCACCTTCATGCAAGGCAATGGCACCCTGCGTCAGGTGCACTTCGCCCTCACTGATCTGCGACTGCACAGTCAGTGGACTGCAGATCTCGGCTTAAGCCCGGATGCCTTCCGTCGTCAGATCGCCGACTCCACAACAGTGCTGGCACCCGTACCTGAGGATCATTTTCTCTGCGCCTTTGGCCACATCTTTGCGGGGGGGTACGCCGCTGGCTATTACTCCTACAAGTGGGCGGAAGTGCTCAGCGCCGATGCTTTCGCCGCCTTCGAAGAGGTGGGTCTTGAACAAGACGACGCAATCGCCGCCACAGGCGAACGGTTCCGCAACACGATCCTCAGCCTGGGTGGCAGTCTCAAGCCTGCCGACGTCTACCGCCAATTCCGCGGCCGCGACGCCACCAGTGAGGCCCTCATTCGTCACACAGGCTTGGCTCAGGCCATGGCCTAATTCGTTCGAGGCCTGAGCCATGGCAGATGAACTGCTCAGGCTCAGCCCCGAATGGGGCCAACGCGCCGAGGATGGAACCGATCTTGCTCCTCTGCTGGCCCTCGACCAGGCGCTCGAGCTGAGCAGCTTGCGCCAAGGCATCAGTCGTGATGCCTTTCTTAAGGACCTTCTCAGGGATCTTCACCACCAGCAGCTGATCCCCTTGCTGCTGATGCTTCCGCGTCGTTGGAAGCTGCAGCAGGCCAGCTTGCCGGAGCATTTGCGCTCGATCGGCAACGTGCTGGAAACAGGCCTGATCAGTCCATTGCTGCTGGCCACGGTGGCGGATGACCTGCAACATCTGCTGCCCCCATCACCCAAGCGTCAACAACGGGGTGCCATCGATCGATGGAGTGAACGTGATGTAGCGCTCAGCGATCACGACACCGTGCCGCTGCCCGAAAGCCTGGACGCGCTCGAAACGATCACGGCAACAGACCTTGCAGGCCCCGCTGAGGGCTCAAAACCTGGCACCTTGGCCAAGATCAGTGCCCTCGGGAGCACGCTCTGCTGGCGCAATCAAGGGCTTCCTTCACTTCAATCCGAGCGTGCAAAACGGCGCAACCGGGTGATGGCCCAGGTGCTGAATGCACTCGGCAGCAATCGATTGCCCTCGATGCCTGGCGAATCCAAAACGGGCGGAGCCACGCCTTATCAGTTCTGTGGAGTGAGCAGTGGGCGAGCCCTGCTCCAACACCTGCGTGACCGCGGATGGCAGTGCCATGCCCGAATCCGAGCCAGCGTCGCCAGCTTCGGACTCGGTGCCAGCACGCACAACGGTGAGCATTGGCAGCAGGTCCCTCTGGCCGTTCCCTATCGGACCGGACTACTGGATGCGAATGGGGAGGAAATCAATGCACTTCTCCCCCACTGCTCTCTGGAACTGGAACTACAGCCTCCAGACCCGGAGGCTGAGAGCGTGATGGTGCAGTACTACCAGGGGACAGAGGGGCTCAATGGCTGGGCCGCTCTGAATGATCAACATCGCCCCTGGCAAAACGACCGCAGCAACGGAAGCGTGGCCTATCCGACGGATGAACTCCGCGACCACCCCTTAGAGGAGGCCCTCGATCTCTGTGAACTGATGGGAGCCGTGCATAACAGCGAAGCCCAGTTCAGTGATCTTCATGGGGGTGGGTACGGAGCTCTGGGCTTCTGCATTGACTCCACCGCCTTGGTGGAGCTGGCCATCACAGGAACAACCAGCTTGTTTCCTCTCACCCTCGGCGACCTCTGGCGAGAGCGACTGCTTCGCCAGCTCCAGCATCTGCTTGATGCGGGGCTTGAGGCACCCAACAGCTGTGTGGAGCGCTACCGCGTCAGTCTCGAGCAGCTGCCCCAGGATCTCTTCCACACCAGCAACTCTCGCTCCGATGCACAGCGCAGACTGCGGCTCAGCCAGCCCCGTCACAGTCCGTTCGCCCTCGTGCGAGCCCTCAACGGGGAGACAGCGCAGATGCCGTGAGGTCCGAGCGCTCCAGTTCACGACAGATGGCTTTCACCACCTCGCCGCGGTAAGCCACCGAAAAGGGGCCTGAGCCACCGTTATGACTCATCCCCTCAATGGGGTAGCGGTGGAGAGGATTTTTTCGCTGCCAGCGGTTCCAGTTCGAAAGAAGCAACAGCGACAGGCGGCCGGGATAGGCGATTCGTCCCAGTGCCGCGACGGGATCCCGACTGCCCACCACCATGGCCACATCCCGGATCGTTTCCAAGGCGCCGTTTCCACTGAACACACCACAGACAGTGATCACCTGCACGGGCACGCGGCAGAGCTGCTGAAGAATCTCCGCCGTACCAATGGCCATTTCTCCACCACCGCTGTACCCAACAAGAACGATGCGAGCGGCGCGGCTGGGGTGAAAGCCCGCCGACTCCAGACGGCGCGCGATCTTCAACGCGAGCTCGTAATTCATCACGGGGCCGTAACGACGATCGGAGGAAATGCCGACCTTGATCACATTGTTGGCCTGCACACAGAAGGAACAGATGAAACGGATCAGACCATTGGGGTGATGTTCCTGCAGAGCGAAGAGACGCTGCCAGAACCAACCACCCAGCGTCGTGGAGCGCAGTCCTGCATTGGTAATGGTGTAAGCCTCAATGCCTTTGACCAAGAGCGTGTCGGCAGCGATGGCGTCATCCAGGCAACCCAGAAATTCGCTGACACGCGGCGGATGACTTTCCTCGCTCTGATGAATGCCATCGAGATACACCAAGTAATGACGATGGCGGCCTTCCGGCCCCTCCTCTGCGGAAAACAATCGGCTGGGGTCAGGGAGACCCTGCATCCAGCCTTCCCAGAACACGAAATCCACCATCACCGAATACACACCGACCAGAGCGGTCACAATCACCACAACCGAGCCGAACCAGGTCAGCAGTTCAAACAGTGATTGCGGCGCCAGCAGCGAGGACGCATCCCGACGCACGGCCGTGAACCCGAGCAAGCCGAGCATCGCCACACACACCACCGCCACGACCAACCAACGGCGCCCACGACGCAGGCGACGCCGCTGATGCTGCACCGCAGACGACCGAACATTGGCGGACGAGTTGGCGGATGAACCACTCATGGCTGGGTGAGAGCTGCCACTTCACGGGCGAGCATGTCGTAGCTGGTGCGCCAACGCTGGGCAAACAACAGCCCGACCAAGAGCAAGGCAACCACAAAGCCGGGAGTGGCCACCACCAAACCAGTTAAAAGCGGAATGCCGTAGACGGCCTGCAGCAACAGCAGAACATTGAGGTGGATCCAGGCCAAGAGGCTGACCGCAATCAGATCACTCACATAGGGAGCCGCGGCCAGCACGTAAAACAGTCCGGGCCAGAGGGCAGCCCCCATGCGATTGGCAAATGTGATCGGCTGAAGAGGCACGCCCTCCAACAGCATCAGCATCAAGCTGTGGCAAAGAATTCCCAGCAGAAAGGCCAGGCTCAGCACCAGCCCATCCACCACCATGTGCATCAGGATCTGTGCTGGCGAAAGCCGATTGGCCAGGAGAGAAAACAGATGCGAAGCCGACATCGAAAGGCCGACGCCAATCAAGAGACCGACGCCGGAGTCCATGGCCAGCAGAAGCTGACCCATGGATTCCAGCGATGCCACCAGCTGCTCTGCCATCGGCTTCAGGCCTGACGGAGGTGGGGGCGATTCACGATCCAGATCACCATGATCGATAGAACGGCGCAGTAGAAGCACCACACGGAATTAAAGGCGATGCTGTAGGTGAACCAGGTGAGAAAGATCGACACAAAGATCAGGATGCCGAACAACTTGACCGCGCGGTCACTGAGTGCAACCAGCGGCAACACAATGAATCCCCAATAGGTAAGTTGACCGACTGGTTCGGTGTTCACAAAGTTGTGCCAAGTGGTATCCACTTGATAGTGAATGCGACCGGATTCGATAGCGGGTTGCACAAGGTCGGCCTGAAACAGCACGGGAATGTAAAAACCGATCCCCAGCACCGTGGCCACAATCGCCACCCATTTGAGCCGCCGTTGCAATCCCTTGGAGTCGGTACTTCGACTGATGGACCAGGCACTCCATGGAATCCAGATCATCCAGAAGCAATAGGCAAAGAACAGAAACCCCTTCGCAGCAATGCTTCCCAGAGGCTCCAATCCGCCGTTATCGATGGCCGTCCACTCCAATCCTTCGACGAGCTGCTGCACACCGAAGAAAAAGGGCACCAAGGCCAGAGGTTTGTAATCCGGCCGCTCATGGCGGGTGGCCAGATGGTTTGAATACAAACCGAGAGGAATCAGCACGGCCGATGCCGTGAAACTTGCCGAGGCCGAAAAACACATGCGCGGCTCTGGATGGAACCCCCAAAGTGTGCCCATAGGAACACAATCTGTCACCGCTGAAGCAACCAATCAGTCACGCAGAAGCGCTTGCTCCAACCGATCGAGGGCGCGCGGATCACTGATCAGTTGTTGGTGCGTGAGCACAGGGACACTGTGCACGGCCCCCACCGGAAGATGGGCTTGCCAGCCCGGCACCACCATCAGGTCCCAGCGGCAGTAGTAGCTGAGACAGTCGATCTGACGGAGCGAGGCCACATCGTCATTGAGAGAGCGCAGCAACGGACTGCCCCGCTTCATGTCCGCCAGGCCGGCAAACAGCCAGGGAGGGATCCACTGCGCGGTGATCGTGCCGCGCTGGGGACTACCGACGCTGATGAAGCGATGGGTGCGATGCACACCTCCGAGCTGTTGAAGCCAGATCCTGGAGATGACACCACCCATCGAAAAGCCGAGCAGATCAATGGTCTGCTCATCGCCGAAATGACGACGGATGTGCTCATCAAGCTGTTCCGCCAGGTTGGATAGAGGAACCGCGCCCAGGCGATGGGGCAGGTGCGGCACCAGCAGTGGAAAGGCATGGGCTTCGAGCTGCCGCTCCAGACGGCGGAACAGGCGCGGTGTATCCCACAGCCCATGCACAAGAACCAAGGGTCGCCTGGTGGCTGACGGCGCCGAGGAGGTCATCTCAGGACGGTTTGCGGCGCCAGCGTTCGATGCTCACCGTACCGACGAATCCTGGGATGGGAGGGTGGCACTTGCAGAGACGCAGCTGAATCGGAATGGAGCCATAGAGCTGTTCGAGCACGTCGAACATGCGTTCACTGAAATGTTCAATCGTCTGGCATCGAATGTCAGCGGCCAAGTTTTGAAGGGCCTTCACCGCCTGGCTGTAATCGGCGGTGGCCTCCAGCGAATCGGCCAACGCCGCCTGGCTCACATCAAGGTGCAGCGCCAGGTCAACACGAAACCACTGGCCATCGCGGCGCTCATGATCCAACACGCCAACATGGGCCCAGAGACGCAGATCATCGACCCGAATCACATCCAACGGTTGCTGAGTCATGCCGTCAGATCCCGATGGGTGAACTGACGATCACCGGAGGCATAGTCGGCAGCGATATGCCCATCACCTCGCAAGCGGTAGCGATAGGTGACTAAACCCTCAAGCCCCACAGGACCACGGGGAGGCAACGTCTGCGTGCTGATGCCCACCTCCGCGCCGAATCCATAACGGAATCCATCAGCAAAACGGGTCGAGCAGTTGTGGTAGACCCCTGCGCTGTCAACAGCTCGCAGGAACCGTTCCGCCGTGGCGCGATTGCGGGTGGAGATCGCTTCGGTGTGACGGGATCCATAACGGCGGATGTGCTCCAAGGCCATCTCGAGATCGTCCACGATTCGCACCGACAGGGTGAGATCGAGATACTCCGTGCTCCAGTCCGCATCAGTCGCCACGTCCTGGATGCCGAGACGGCAGGCTTCCGGGTCGCCGAGCAGACCCACACCCTTGGCCTGGAAGACCGGAATGGCCCTCTCTAGGAAGGCGGCGGCGATGGAGCTATGCACCAGCAACGTCTCGATGGCATTGCAGGCAGCGGGGTACTGCGTCTTGCTGTCGATGGCAATCCTCACAGCTTGGTCAGGATCAGCCTCGGCATCGACGTAAAGGTGACAGACCCCATCCGCATGCCCAAGAACCGGGATGCGGGTGTTGTCCTGAATGAAACGCACGAGCTCATTGCTGCCGCGGGGGATGATCAAATCCACCAATCCATCGAGCCGCAGCAGCGCCAGGCTGTCTTCTCGGGTGGTGAGCAAGGCGAGCGCATCAGGCGACACGGCGGTTGCCTTGAGCCCGTCTTGAAGGGCGCTCATGACCGCCTTGTTGGTGCACTCGGCTTCGCGTCCACCTTTGAGAATCGCGCCATTCCCAGATCGGATCGCCAGTGATGCGATCTGGATCACAGCATCAGGGCGTGCCTCGAAGATCACACCCACAACCCCGAGAGCCACGCTCACCCGCTCGAGCACCAGCCCTTCATCCAGTTCGCGATGCAGCTGACGCTGGCCGAGGGGGTCCGGCAATTCCGCCAGCTGACGCACACCGGCAATCGCACCATCCAGCTTGGTTGCATCGAGCTTGAGACGTGCCAGCAAGGCCGGAGCCAAGCCGCTCTGCTCAGCCCTCTGACGATCCTCAAGATTGGCCGCCACGATGGCGTCCGCGTGGGATTGGAGTGACTGGGCCATGGCCAGCAGAGCCTCACGGCGCTCCTGATCACTTGTCTGGCCCAGATCAGTCGCAGCCCGGCGCAATCCAACCGCTAGCGACAGAAGCTCCGGGGAGGGTTCTGGAACGGCCTGCACGGGCATGGATCAGCGACGACGCACCATCATCCCGCCTGGGGTGGCGCAGACGGAAGCAAACGCTGAATTGCTAGACGAGCCGCCCCCAGACGTCCAGCTCCATTGCCCAAGGCACATGCCTTGATCTGAAGACCCTCACGACTGATGGCCTGCACGCGAGACATCACCTCACGCCGCACGGCAGGCAGGAAATGGGCACTCGCCCCGGCAAGGCCACCACCCAGCAGCACCAACTGGGGCGTGAACAGATACACCAGAGAACTGATCCCGGTCCCCAGCAGCTCTCCGTAGCGATCCCAAATCGCCAGGGCGTCTTGATCGCCACGGGATGCGGCCGCGGCCAGCGCGGCAGGGTCGTCGGCGCCGAGGCGTTGCAGCCCCGTGATGCTGGCGAATTGCTCCAGAGAGCCGCGATTGCCGCTGTTGCAAGCGGGTCCTTCAGGGAACAGCGTGATCAAACCAGGCTCGGCCGCGGCACCGTGATGGCCCGTGAACAACTCACCGGAGAGCATCACGCCACCCCCGACACCAGTGCCCAGGGTCAGCAGCACCACGTCATCAAAGCCGCTGGCAGCTCCTTTCCAGGCTTCACCCACAAGCGCACAGTTGCCGTCATTGGCGAGGGTGACGCGACGGTTGAGACGGGGTTCTAGCCAGGCCGCTAGGGGCACCTCTTCCCAGCCGGGCAGGTTGATGCACACACGGGCGATGCGGGCCTCAGCATCCATCGGCCCCGGCAAACCGATCCCCACCACCGACGCGCGGCCATCGGGGTCGAGCACTCCAATGGCCTCAACGATCTCCATGCAGACAGCCCCCGGTGTGGCCGGTTGCGGGGTCGGGCGTTGATGTTCTGCCTGCAGAACACCCTCCAGGCTGAACAGCCCGAGCTTGATGGCCGTCCCTCCCAGATCAACCCCGATCACACAAGGATCTGGCATGAATCAGAACCGGAAGAACAACTGAAGCTGGCTTTGCCAAGTGCCCTGGGTGTCCACGGACCCGGATGCACTGAGATTGGAATTGATCTGGTAAGTCAGGGTGCTCTGCGCGGGAATGTCATTGCGATTGGGCGCTGCCAGAACAGAGAAATCAAAGCGGTCCGTCACGGAGACGCCGATGTCGGTGACCAGAGCCAGCTGTGGAGGAACCTGGCCAGAGATGCGCTCGGATTCACTCTGAACCACCGGTGTCACGTAGGTGGGGTAGAGAGCGAACTGCAGCCGCTGACTGAAAGCATCCGTGAGCGTGCCCAACACCGGCGACAACAGCGACTGGCCGAGCACCGCTGCAATCGCTGTGCCAGCGCCGGCACCCGACAAACCAGCCAGAGAGTTCCCACCAATCAGGGCCATCAGCTGGGGCTGTGAGAGAGCCGGTGTGCTGCGCAGCTGAATGTTCTTCACCAGGCGATCGGCGGGTCCTGTCGCCACAAGCAGCACCTTGATCAGTCGCAGTTGACCGCCCGCGCCAAGATTTCCCAGACCGTTGGAGTCAAACACTGTGGTGGAGAACGCATCGTTCTCCACCGGGATCGTGACGTTGTCCGACACCCGGGTGGTCATGGCGACATCCACATAGGGGATCAAGCCCATCGATGGCGTGAACACCGCCACGTTGGAGGCCCGACGATCGAGCGTGAAGGTGGTCGTAAACATGGACACCCGTCCGGAGAGGAGCTCCACCACCCCGCGCAGTTGCAGGTTGGGGTCCAAGGCCCCGTTCACCGTCAGCAGACCTTGGGTCTTGAACGTGGCTAAGAAGGGGACTTCAACCCGCAACTTGGGACCGAAGGACAAGCGCAGATCGCGGAATCCAATGAATGGAAGCTTGGGCATTGCGGCCTTGATCGACCGGCTTGTGTCCGCTTCGACATCAGCGCCCTGCAACACCAAAGGCTCATTGAAAGTCCACTGCTCCTCCAGCAACGCATCCACTGTGGTGGCCGATGCGGCATCTCCAGCGTTGGCCACCATCGTTGGCGATTGATCCTGACCCGAGGAGGAGGGGTCACGCGTCACCTTGGTGCGGCGGGGCTTGATCGCCCCGTGGCTGATCTCCAGTCGTCCCCCGATCTGGGGGTTCACCAGAGCACCGGTCACGATCAGGTCAGCACCGACCTCCACGTCAGCCACCGGCACCTTGATCCTGGCCTTCTCCAGCTGGAGCCGTAGCGGCTCTGGCTCCACGACCGGTTTCAGCAGCGACAGTGCCCCACTGCCGGTGAGCTGACCGCCTGACGCGAACCGGCCAGTGAGCGACTGCACCTCAAGGCGGTCGAAATCAAACACCATCGAGCCATTGACCTTGGCGAGCGACTGCCCCTGGGCCTCGAAGGCACCGTCCTTGATCACCACATAACCGTTGGCCTTGGGCGATCCGAGCGTGCCCCCGAGCAACAGGCGCAGATCCACTTCCCCTTCGTTCCAGGTCACCGCGTCGTTAGACAGTCCCGTAAGGAAACGCAGCCCATCGCCCAGGCTGACAATGCGAACATCAAGAGGCTGATCCGCGACCAATGGAATGCGACCGGTCACCGTCACCGGCTCAGACGATGACTGGGATGTGAGAGCCAGATCCAGCGTGAGAGCCTGATCCTTCAGCAGCACCTGACTGCGTTGGAAGGCAATCGGATTGGCTCCAACCTTGGCGTCTTCGAGCACGAGCTCGCTGGTGATCTCCGAGTTGGCACCGTTGAGCCGGTAGGTGCCACGCATGCCAAGAGCGCCCTTCAAGGCCGCGGGCATCGGGGCGACCAGCCCCAGCAACGCAAAGGGCAAATGCGCCAGCGAGAAGCGCCCCTCTCCACCGACAAGAGGGCCTTCAAGGCGGGCCGTAAACGGCTTGACCTGCAAGGCGTAATCCGCATCCTCTCCTTCAAGCCAGAGGTGCCCCCGGGCATTGAGCTCAAGGTTGAGGTCTGCAATCTCTGGACCCTGGAGATCAATCACCGCATCCAGCTGACCCCTGAGATCCTCTAGATGAAAGGGTTCGAGGTCGCGGTTGTCGTTCTTGGCCTTGAGCAGTGCATCACGCGCATCGCGCAAGGCACGCAACTGACCATCCAGCGTTCCGCCGAAAGTGTTCATCAGAAGGGTGCCCAGATCCGCCGCGGTGCCTTTCATCAGAGGCAGGTCCTGACTGAGCTGCAGCAAGCTGAGGGCACTGTTGCTGAGCCAGCGGGCACTGACACCCCGCGCAACGGCCTGCGCCTGCACAGCGCCGCCCATTCTGCCTTCACCCTCCAGGGTGATCTGTCCCGTGTCAGGAGGCAGAAGTTCACTGGTCAAGCTGTAACGACGATCGGAGTAGCGACCGCTCAGCAGAATCTGCTGCAGCTGCACACCCATCAGACCTGGACGCTTGAGCGTGAGGTCGGCCTGCATCGCCAGCGGCTGCAACCCCAGCGAGCCTTGCCCACTCAGCAGGCCATAAATGCCTTCCCAACGCTGCTTGGGAGGCAAGGCCAGCTCGAGACCATCCACAGCAAGATTGGTCGCCATCCAGCGATAGTCCGCCGGAGAGCCTTGCAGGCGCAGCTGACCATTGCGGCGTCGAAGCAGCACATCGGAGGGCATCCAGTCGGAGCCGAACTGAGCCTCCAACGCCCCTGGGATGACAGACCCCACTGAGGCCATCGATAACGCGCCACCACCACCGGATCGGCCCTCAAACCGACCCTTCCAGTTCTCCATCAGGCGCAGTGCACCGGCGCGTGGATGAACCACAGCGATCTGAAGATCCGGACGCAACGTCCGAAGAGGGCCACGGATCGCACCGGACGCACTGAATGTGCCATCCATCACGGTCCCCAACAGAGGACCCAGCCGTTCCAGTGGATAGGCCTCCAACTGCAGCGAGGCTTGCAGATCTCCGGTCTTGATTCCACCGTCGGCCAAAGCCAGGGGAAGCTGTGCCTCAGCATTCAGTTCGGGGCTGCGCCATTGCTCCAGACGCAGCAGCCCGGACTGGGCTGTCCATCCACCTTGGAGCGACCATTCCTTCAGCAGGGGGTTGCGGGTCTGCTGCAGGCTGAGCGCTACTTCCGGCTGGACGCTTTGACCGCGCAGGGTCAACACACCAGAGACGGGGGCTGCCGTTCCCAGCAACTTCGGCACCAGAGGCAGGCGCTTCCAGGCAGGACCGGCCAACTGAAGCTGCTGAGTCGTGACGTTCAGCCGAGGATGCAATTCACCCTTGGCCTCAACCACCAGCCCAGGGGCCCTGAGATCGAGCTGCTCGAGCGTGGCGGACCATCGCGGCCCCTGACGCCAGTCAGCCTGGAGTTCAGCACCGAGCTCCACCGGGCCATCCAGCGGGACCGCTGAAGGCAGAGCCCAGCGGCCATCCACGCGAACCCGAGGCTGACGCCAGGCGCCATCGAGATGAAAGGCCAAGCGGCGATTCTGATTGGGCTCTTCCAAAGCCCCCTTCAGATCGAAGGAACGGTTGAGACGCACGCCACCACCCACACGTGCCTGGTAGGGCCCATAGACCCAACGGCTGGTGGGCAACGAAAGCTGATCGCCAAGGCAACTGAGGCGCAGTTGCGGGGTTTGGAGGGAATGGTCCAGGGATTCACCGCTGACCGTCACATCCGCCAGCGAGAGTCCGCCGTCGCATTGGGCGCGGCCATCACGCCAGGCAAGGCGCACCTGGCCGCCCAGCTGACCCTTGAGCTGCACAGGGAAGCTGTCAGGCAGAAGGCCTTGATAACGCCCAAGCTGAAGACGCTCCAACCGCGTGCTGAGTTCCACTTCGGGTTGATCCCAGCGCCCCTCCCCCTGAACCATCACCCTGCCTCTGTCGGGAAGCATGAGCTGAAGAGACCCCTGGGCGCGCCTCTCATCCAGCTGGATTCCGCTCCAGCCAGCTGCGGACAGCGTCAAGCCAGCGGGTGCAATCCTGATCCTGGCTGGATCGAGCAAGCGCACTTGCAGGTCAAGACGCGGTGGCGCCCCTCCCTGCGGCAGGGGGCCAGGGATCCAGTAAGCCCCTTGCGCATTGCGACGCAAGTCCAGCTGAACGCCCTGAATCCTGACCGGAAGGACCGGACGCAGTCGCAACAGGCTCTCCAACGGATTGAAGCCAATGCTTAAGCGCTCGATGGCTGCGGTGGACTGGTCGGCAGATCCCGCTTGCGCCGCAATGGGACCGAAGCTGATGCCCTGAAAACCCAGTCCTCGATAGCGACCCAGACTGACCGGATGACCAAGCGGTTCGGACACCCGCGCTTCAATCACGGGGCGAAGACGTTCGAATTGCGTGGCGATCACCCGATCTGCCACGAGCCAGAGCGTCGCACCCCCAACAAAGCTTCCTCCCAGAAGGGAAAGAAACAGCTTCTGTCTGTGCGTGACGATTCCTCCTCGACGCATCGTTGCCCGTCAACAAGCCCGAGGTCGACGCAATATAAAGACCACATCCAAACGACACCAGCCCATGCCGCTCGAGGACCTGCTCGAAACCGCCACAAGCTGGCTCGTCAAGGGCGGTGCAGTGTCGTTGGCGCTCACGCTGGTGGCGTTCATCGCCAAATGGGGTTTGCGTTTCCGGCTGGTAGGGGTGACCAGCTTTACATTCGTTCTGGCGATCAGCTGCTGGGCCTTCGGCCTCAGTTACACCCCCACCGTCATCATCGAGGGCGCTCTCAGGGCTCCTGTGGTGTTCGACAACGGCGACGACCTGATCGTTGCCCAGGCCAGTTCGGACTTTCCCCGCGAAGCCATCGAGCCGACGCTGCAACAACTCGCCCAGAACGTGCGTCCCGGAGGTCGCGGCAGTGCGGAAGTGACCGTTCGACTGCGGCAGCTGCAGCCTGCTGGTGATGGGGCTTCGAAACCCGTGGTCCTTGGCGAAACAACCCGGAGCTTTTCCGCCGGATGAAACCGGATGACCAGCTGCATGAATTGCCGCAAAACCTCCGCCACGAGCGCGATGCTCTCCAGGATGCAGGCCTGAACACTTGGGGACAGGTCCGCCAGCTCGATGAGATCCGGATCAGCCGTCTGGCTGCCTCGGGGCGCGCATCAGCCCGCAACCTCAAGCGTGTAAGAGGCATGGCCGAGTTGGTCTGTGCTCTCGACCTGGCCCCGGCCGATGCCGCGTTGTTGATGCATGCCGGGCTGGCCACGGTGGCAGCCATCGCAGGGTCGAGTCCTCAGGACGTGGTCAACCGAACAGGTCGACTGGAGCGGCAGCTACGCAGCGGTCGGCCTCCAGTGGTCGACCTGGCTGTTGCGCGTCGCTGGATCCGTCGTGCACAAGAGAGGCAAAACACGAACTGACCGCCAACCACGGCCATAGCCGTCTCATCAGTTTCAAATGAGTGCAGTTTCGGACGGAGGATTCCGATGCGCTCCCTCCACAATCTGTCGTTTGCAGTCCTGGCAGCAGTCGCAACCGTGCTCGCCATCAGCCCTGAAACGCAAGCGCAGTCGTCGCTTCTGGAAAGCGTTAAGCGCAATCCGAGCGAAGCGCGGGCGCTTTGCCAGCAATTCAAGTCCTTCAATGCTCGAGGCGAGTCCGCACTATCTCCTGAATCGATCGCCCTGGTTGCCGGTCAGCGCAACCTCAGCAACACCGATGCTGAGATCGTGGTGACTTACGCCATCGGCATCAACTGCCCGGATGTTCGCTGACGCGGATCTGATCACCCAAGACGGGACGACCCTCGTTTCCAGGCTTTGGCGCCCTCAGGGTGAGGGCCCCTGGCCGACCCTGTTGATGCGACAGCCCTATGGCAGGGCCATCGCCTCCACTGTCACCCTGCCGCATCCCCAGTGGTGGTGCCGGCATGGGTTCCTGGTGGTCGTTCAGGACGTGCGCGGCCAGGGCGATTCACAGGGATCCTTTGCTGGCTTCTCGCAGGAAGCCAATGACACCGCCGACACGCTCAACTGGCTGCGTGGACTGCCGGAGGTCAATGGTCGCATTGGCCTTTATGGCTTCTCCTACCAAGGCCTGACCCAACTACTGGCACCGGAGGAGTGTCCACCGCCAGATTGCATCGCACCAGCCATGTGCGGGCTGGACGAACGCAATCACTGGAGCTGCGAGGGAGAAGCGCACTGGTGGCATCTGGGATTGGGATGGGGGCTGCAGCTGGCGGCCCTGCAGGCGCGACGCCGTGGCGAACAGTCGTCCTGGGAGGAAATCCGCCGCAGCCTGGAGGACGGCAGCTACCTGCGAGATGGCCTACGCCTCCTGGAAGAGCACGATCCGCACGGCATGGCCGTGCGCTGGTTGCATCAGTCAGCGCACGATGCATCCGCTTGGATCCGGCATTCCGTTCCGGAGCGCTGGTTGCAGACGCCCATGCTTCTGCTCGGCGGCTGGTGGGACCCGCATCTGCGCGGCCTGCTGGACCTCGCAGAACGCTCCTATGCGGTCGGAGGCCAACCGGCTCTGCACATTGGTCCAGCCACCCATCTCCAGTGGTGGCCGCAAAGCAGCAACCTGCTGCTGAACTTTTTCCAGCAACATCTACAAAATCACCCCTCAACGCAAACCAGTGATGAGATCGCCATAACCGGCGTGCATCTCTGGAACCAGACCAACGCGTGCTGGGAGCGCACCCACACCACGAATCCAGCCCATCAGCCCACTGAAGCCAGTCCAGGCTGGAGCTTGAGCAGCGCCGGCCTGGCCTGTCTTGACCCCAGCGAAGGAGCTCTCATCAACGATGGATCCAACGGCAGTGGCCAGGTCGTGATCGTCCACGACCCCTGGCGGCCCGTCCCAGCGGTCGGAGGCCACCTGAGCCCAACCGCAGGTCCTGTCGACCGGGCATCCGTTGATCAGCGCAGCGATGTGGCGCTGTTCACCGGCGCTCCGGTCAGCCAAAGACTCCAGCTGAGCGGCAGGCCGATGTTGCAGCTGGTTGGCTTCGCCGATCAACCTGGCTTTGATCTCTCCGTGGCCCTCTCTCGCTTGCCCGCTGGGTCCGAGGCTGTTCAGCAGCTGAGCACGGGTGTACTGCGCACCATCGGTGAGAGCGCGCTCAATCCCAGGCCCCTGACGCTCGAATTACAGGCATTGCATGCCACTTTGAACCCTGGCGATCGACTGCGCCTTTCCATTGCAGGGGCCGCCTGGCCAGCGATTGCAGTGAATCCCGGTGATCCGAACGTTCCCTGCGGTGCACCCAATGCCGACTGCCGCGTGATCAGCATTGCGTTGCACCTGGAATCAGCGCAATTGCAGATGCTGCCGCTGCTGTTGCCCCAGACCGGAGGAACTCCGGCAGACTGATCGCGACCGATTTGTCGATTGCCGTGAAGCTCACCCCCTGTCTTCTGGCCGCAGCCCTGGCCACCTGCACGGTGGAGCTGATCCCCGCGGCGAGCGTCAATGCCGAACTTCGCGTTGCTCAGGCCCAGAGCGCAACACGCACCTCCCTGACAGCAGCCCAGGCCAACGCCTCAGCCACTGCACTGCTGAAAGCGATCCAGACGCGTGACGCCCAGGCCATCTACGACCTTCTGTCCCCCCCCCTGAAGTCAGCTAGCAGCGTCGAAGCGATCGCCAAGCGACTGGAAAGTGCGCCGGTCATCGACTCCTTCCGTGTCGTGGAGATCAATCCAGGACTGGACGACACCACCGTTGACACGGTGACCGTGACCAATGAAGGAACCCGGGAACTTCCCTTGATCCTGGTGCTGGATGACGACGGCAAACTGCTGGCTTGGAAGTGGGTCGGCACGATGCTGCCGATCGAGCAAACCGCACTGAACTTCGTCAAAGATCTCCAAGCCGATCGCTGGATCGCAGCCCGCTACTACCTTGATCTGGAGTTTCAGAAAGAGATTTCGCCCGCCGACCTGGAGCGCAAATGGTCGAAGCTGGAGCGAGTGCTCGGTGGAATGAAGCGGGTCAAAAGTGCGCTTGTGGCAAGCCAGGGCAGCGAGCAGCAACTGGTGCTGGTGACCATTGAATTCGGCAATGTCACCGACAACCTCTTCGTGATCTTCAACAGCCAGGGGCGGATCATCAATGTCGACTTCTCAGCGGATCTGGTCTGAATCCCTGGCATGAAGGGAGTTTGAGGGAACTTTCCGCTTAAGCTCCCGCCCAATTGAACGTCTGACGGCATGCCCAGCACGGTGCTCGACTGGATGGCTGATGACGCACAGCGTCTCGCTGAATGCCGACACGACCACCCTTTCTCCATTCTCGGCCCCCAGCCTTTGGAGAGCGGCACCTGGGTGACAAGGGTCTGGATGCCGGAAGCGCATCGCGTCACCTTGCTTCTTGGTGGTCAGGAGATCGCCATGACGACCCCTCACCATCCTTGGATTTTTGAGGCCGAGCATCCCACGGATCCCGGTTGCAACTACAGCGTGCGGGTCGAACGGGGTGGGATCACCCATGAACAGCACGACCCCTGGGCCTTCCGAGAGGAATGGATGGGCGAGATGGACCGCCATCTCTTTGCTGAGGGCAACCATCACCACATCTGGCGCAGGATGGGTGCCCATCGCTGTGAGCGGGCTGGCGTCGAGGGCGTGATGTTCTGCCTCTGGGCACCCAACGCCCTCAGCGTCAGCGTGATCGGTGACCTGAATTCCTGGGATGGACGTCAGCACCCGATGCAGCAACGCGTCGGAGGGATTTGGGAACTGTTCATCCCCGGCCTGCCCGAAGGCCATCTTTATAAATACGAGATCCGGACCCAGAACGGCCACTGCTACGAGAAGGCCGATCCCTACGGCTTCCAACACGAGGTGCGTCCGGACACCAGTTCCATCGTCAGTCATCTGGATGGATTCCACTGGACCGACGCCAGCTGGATGCAGACACGCGACAGCAAGAATGCTCTCGACCAGCCCATCTCCGTGTACGAGATGCATCTGGGCAGCTGGATGCATGCCTCGGCTGAAGAGCCCTACCGCGAGGCGGATGGCAGCCCACGCGCACCGGTGCCCGCAGCTGACCTCAAACCAGGGGCCCGTCTACTCACCTATCCGGAGCTGGCCGACCGGTTGATTCCCTATGTGAAGGAGAGGGGATTCACTCACATCGAACTGATGCCGATCACCGAGCATCCGTTTGATGGGTCCTGGGGCTATCAAGTCACCGGTTGGTACGCGCCTACAAGCCGCTACGGGACACCCGATGAATTCAGGGCCTTCGTGGATCGCTGCCATGCGGAAGGCATCGGCGTGATCATCGACTGGGTTCCTGGTCATTTCCCTAGGGACAGCCATGGTCTTGCCTTCTTTGATGGCTGCCATCTCTATGAGCACGCCGACCCGCGCATCGGCGAGCACAAGGAATGGGGAACGCTGATCTTCAATTACAGCCGCAACGAAGTGCGCAACTTCCTTGTGGCCAATCTGGTGTTCTGGTTTGACCAGTTCCACATCGATGGCATCCGGGTGGATGCTGTCGCCTCAATGCTCTACCGCGATTACCTGCGGCCTGACGGGGAATGGCTTCCCAACGAAAACGGTGGTCGAGAGAACACTGAAGCCGTGCGTTTCCTGCAACAGGCCAACCATGTGCTGTTCCAGCATTTCCCTGGAGCTCTCTCCATTGCTGAGGAATCCACCACCTGGCCGATGGTGACGCAACCCACGGATATTGGAGGTCTGGGATTCAACCTCAAATGGAACATGGGTTGGATGCACGACATGCTCGATTACTTCGAGCTCGATCCCTGGTTCCGGCAATTCCACCAGAACAACATCACCTTCTCGATCTGGTACACCTACACCGAGAACTTCATGCTTGCCCTCAGCCACGATGAAGTGGTGCATGGCAAGAGCCATTTGCTGCACAAGATGCCAGGTGACGACTGGCAGAAGTACGCGAACACCCGTGCGCTGCTCGCCTACATGTGGACGCATCCAGGCAAGAAAACCATCTTCATGGGGATGGAGTTCGGCCAGCGCTCTGAATGGAACGTGTGGGGTGACCTGCAGTGGGATCTGCTCAACTTCGAGCCCCATCAGGGACTGCAGCTGATGGTCGGCGACCTGAATGCGCTGTACAAGTCAGAGCCGGCGCTGTGGCGTGATGACTTTGATCAGTTCGGCTTCCAATGGATCGACTGCAATGACAACCGCCACTCCGTGATCAGCTTCATGCGTCGGGAGAGCGCCAGCGGCACCTGGCTGGTGGTAGTGGCGAACTTCACCCCGCAAAGCCACTCCCACTACCGAGTGGGCGTTCCGCTTTCCGGCTTCTACGAGGAGATCTTCAATTCCGACGCCTCCAAGTACGGCGGCAGCAACCTGGGCAACATGGGCGGTAAACCAACTGATGAGTGGGGCATCCATGGCTATGAGAACTCCCTGGATCTCTGTCTGCCGCCGCTCAGCCTGATGGTGTTCCGCCACGATCCCAAGCGCAGTCTCGCTGCACAGACTCCGACAACCGAGGACTGACAACCCTCACCATGTGACGAACAGCTCAGCATGGCGAGAAACCTGGCCGGGAGCATGGAATCTTCAGGTAGGTTTCCGACTTACCTGAATTCGGCTTGATGAGCGACTCTCTGCCCCTGCTGCTGCGCGCAGCCCGCGGTGAAGCGGTGGAGCGTCCTCCGGTGTGGATGATGCGCCAGGCAGGCCGCTACATGAAGATCTACCGGGATCTGCGTGACAAGTACCCCAGCTTCCGCGAACGCTCGGAGAACCCGGATCTCTCCTACGAGATCTCCATGCAGCCGTTCCACGCCTTCAAGCCCGATGGCGTGATTCTGTTCTCTGACATCCTCACGCCCCTTCCGGGCATGGGCATCGATTTCGACATCATCGAGAGCAAAGGCCCTCAGATCGGCGATCCGATCCGCAGCATGGCCCAGGTCGATGCTCTGCGCCCTCTGGAACCAGCCGAATCCATGCCCTTCGTGGGTGAGGTGCTGGGGCGTCTGCGTCAGAGCGTCGGCAATGAAGCGGCCGTTCTCGGCTTCGTTGGTGCCCCCTGGACCCTGGCCGCCTACGTGGTGGAAGGAAAGAGCAGCAAAAACTACGCCGTTATCAAGGCGATGGCGTTCCAGGAGCCGGAGATCCTCCACAAGCTGCTGGACCACTTCGCCGAATCCATCGCCAACTATCTGCGTTACCAGATCGATTCCGGTGCACAGGTGGTGCAGATGTTCGATTCCTGGGCAGGCCAACTCAGTCCAGCGGACTACGACACTTTTGCTGCGCCCTATCAGAAGAAGGTCGTCGATCTGGTCAAACAGACCCACCCCCATACACCGTTCATCCTCTACATCTCCGGCAGCGCCGGAGTGATCGAACGGATGGCAGCTACCGGCGTCGACATCGTTTCCCTTGACTGGACGGTTGACATGGCCGAAGCGCTGGCACGCCTGCCGGAGCACATCGGTGTTCAGGGCAACGTTGATCCCGGTCTGCTGTTCGGCACTCCAGAAGCGATCCAGGCGCGCATCGACGACTGCGTGCGCAAGGCCCGTGGCCGCAAGCACATCCTCAACCTCGGTCACGGCATCCTTCCCGGAACTCCTGAGGAGAACGGCGCTTCCTTCTTTAAGGCTGGCAAGAGCGTCATGGACCGCGTGGGTGCCCTCGCTTGAGTCAGGCTTCAACCCCAGCGCGCATCCTGATCACTGGTGCCAGCGGCTGCGTCGGTCAATACACCACGGCCTGGCTGCTCGAGCACAGCGATGCGGACTTGCTTCTCTGGCTTCGCGATCCGGAGAAGCTGAGCGCTATTCCCGCGGATCACCCGCGGGTGAAGCTGCTGGTCGGCGACCTAAGGGATACCGACCGCTTCGCAACCGAGTTGGCCACGGTGACGCGCGTGATTCACACAGCGACGGCATGGGGCGACCCTGAACGCGCGCTGCAGGTGAATGTGGTGGCAGTGAAACGCATGCTGAGCCTGCTGGATCCTGATCGGATCGAGCAAATCACCTATTTCTCAACCGCCAGCATCCTCGACCGGCATCTTCAACCCCTCAGAGAAGCCCTGGCCTACGGCACGGAATACATCCAGACCAAGGCCCAATGCCTCAAGGACCTGGAAGCGCATCCACTGGCCGAAAAGATCGTTGCCGTCTTTCCAACGCTGGTGTTCGGCGGTCGCGTGGACGGCACCAGTCGCTTCCCAACGAGCTACCTGACCGAAGGCCTTGCGGAAGCCAGCAAATGGCTTTGGCTGGCCCGGTTCCTGCGAGCCGATGCCAGTTTCCACTTCATCCATGCCGCCGACATCGCTGCTATCTGCGGTCATCTCGCCACCACACCGCACCAACGCAATTCGGAACCGGGTCAAGGCGCGGTGCGCCGCATCGTGATGGGCCAACGCGCCATCAGCGTCAATGACGCCGTGGCCACCCTGTGTCGCTGGCGTGGCGTGCGGCTGACCCCAGGCATCCCCCTGTGGCCCTGGCTGATTGAAACCTTGATCCGTGTTTTGCCGATTGAGGTCAACGCCTGGGATCGCTTTTCGATCCGTCAACGCCATTTCATCCATGAGCCCGTCACCCAACCGGAGCGGTTCGGAGGCAGCAGTCATGCTTCAGATCTTGAAGCCGTCCTACAGGATTCAGGACTTCCGCCACGGGGGCCCATATCAATGCGGTTAAATTGACTCAACTCCTTTAGATCCAATGCTGAAGAGTCTCAAAACCATTCTCAGTGCAGCCGTCGCTTTCGTTCTGGCCTGCTCTCTCGGTGTGGCTTCCGCCAGCGCCGCAACTGTTGAAGTCAAGCTCGGCGCCGATTCCGGCATGCTGGCATTTGAGCCCAGCAGCGTGACCATCAAAGCGGGTGACACCGTCAAGTTCGTCAACAACAAGATGGCGCCCCATAACGCTGTCTTCGAAGGCCACGACGAGCTCAGCCACCCTGATCTCGCTTTCGCTCCTGGCGAATCCTGGGAGGAAACCTTCAGCGAAGCTGGCACCTACGACTACTACTGCGAGCCCCATCGTGGTGCTGGCATGGTTGGCCAGGTGATCGTTGAGTGATTCTCTGAATCATCCTCTTTTTCTTTAAATCCACATTTTCAGATCTCAGAGAGTGAATCATCTCTCTGGGATCTTTTTTTATGGCTGTCGATCGATAGGGTTGAACCAGTGTTGATCAGCAAACGATGCTGAACCCTTTCCCCGCGTTAGCCGTGATTCTCAGCCTGTGCATCGGCTTGATGACGGCGCTTCCAGCGACGGCAGCGATCGATGCCGACGTGGAGCATGGGGCACAGCTGTTTTCCGCCAACTGCGCGGCCTGCCATATGGGCGGAGGCAATGTGATCCGCGCCAGTCGGACGCTCAGCCAACAGGATCTCCAAGCCCATCTGGAGTCTTACCTGCAAGACCCGATCGAAGCCATCGAGTACCAAATCGAAAATGGCAGAAACGCCATGCCGGCCTTTGAGGGCAAGCTGAGCGCCAGCGATATCGATGACGTCGCAGCATTTGTGGAACGCCAGGCAGAAAAGGGTTGGTCAAGATGAGCCGTGAAGGACTGCGTCGCTTCGTTCATGCCCTTGAACACAGTGCATCGCTTCGCCAAGAGCTCGCTAGATGCAGCGATGACGCAGGGATTATCGCTTTGGCGCGACGGCTGGATTTCGTCGTTTCAGCATCCGATCTGATCGAAGACCCTCAGAGCACATCCATGGATGGTTGGTGGAAGCGCAGTGCGCTGGGCCTCCGCCCCGCCGGGAACAGAGACTGACGTTTTCAAGGTCTTGACGATGCCCGTGGTCACCCTGCTGAGCGACTTTGTCGATGGCACATCGATGGCGCTGAGTGAAGACACTGATCAGCCATCACTCAACGACTACATGACCTCAGCGGCCGGGCAACTGTGGGCTGGAACGCAACAGCGACGGCTGCGGCGAAAGCTCACGCGTCAACGACGAGGACCCGGCACCTTGTTGTTTGCTCCGGATGACAAGGCCCATGCCACTGTGACGGCTTATCTGCAGAGCGAAACCGGCTCAAGCCAGGAAGCCGAATGGCGGCAGCGCATGGAACAACAAGGTGTTGAAATCGCACCCCACGTGGGAGAGGCTCACGAGCGTCAGGTCCTGGTCAAAGGAGACCAGCGCCCATTAACCCGTCAGGCCAAGGCGCAGGGATTCGGCTGAAGACGACGCCAGCCCTGGGGAAGCCAGCGAGCCCGACAAAGACTATGTAGCGACCACTACATTTTTAACTTCCTTTAAGGATTAGCCGCACTCCTTTCGTGCTGGGGCCGCGCGCGCCGACAATTCACCCACTTCCAATGGGCCATGCACGATTCCGTTCACAACCGCCGCGGAACCAGCCTGAAATGGGAACGCAACGGTGAACTGGCAGGTGCAGACCTGCGCAACATTCTTCAGCGCCTGAAGGAGGCCGATCCCAATGCCCAGGGGATCAATCAGTGCGACCTCACGGATCGCCCCAATCTGGATTGACCAAAGACAAAGGCTGCCAAGCAACCGAGCAGCGTTTCAGCGCAGTTCAGCCATGCGGTCGACGCTTGAGCCAATGCACTCCACCTGGAAAGCTTCCATTCCTTCGGCATCGGTGCCTGCAAGCAACCGGTAGAGATAGCCGTTCACCCAGGCTGTTTCCGAATTATTGGTGTCATGACCACGGTCAAGGAAGCCTGGCTTCTGCTGGAAAAGGTGGAGAAGGATGGCCAGCACATCCTTTGGGGAAAGACTCTCAGGGTCAATTAGCGGAAACTGTTCTCTGATCTCGAGAAAAGAAATCTCAGCGGCATAGTCGAAATCATCGGGGACAACAGCAGACATCCATCACGCTCGAGTGCTGGGATGGTAGGGCGGACATCTTGCTGCACTCACCTGAAGCCATGGCTAATGACACGAAAGACAGCCACTACTGGAACGAAGAAATCGCGTTTTTAACGGCCCGATTGAATGGTGAGCACGGAGACATCGACCGCGACGACAGGGCTGCCTGTGAAGAAGCTCTGAAGGCCGCAACAATGAATCTGAACGGCCACCATCCGCGCTGACAGTCCCTTCAACCCGACGGCTTAGCGCTGCTGACGATGGGCTGGAGAAGTGAAACTCTGGCGCTTGGCAAACAATTGCTTGCGAGGCCGCGAAGCTCCATTCAATCGAATGGACTCCGCCAGCAGCCTTGCCGAAAGAGACTTCTGCCGATCCTCCTGATCACGCCAGTACTGCTGAATGGTCCCCGGCCAAAACTCAGCCACCTGATCCAGCTTGGGGAGATTCTCCCCGGAGATGTTGATCACGGGCATTCGAACACTCCGTTCTGGGGCTGATGTTCAACCGTTAGCCAGAGCCGAGCACGATGGCAGCACTCAGCAACAAGGGGGAAACGATCCGCGCTGAGAATTATTGGGCCGCAACCTCAGTCGACAGCCTCCGACGGTGTGGGATCAGGGTCCAGATCGCACTGGGGATTGTGATCGTGATACTGCGATGGCTCGCGCATCGCCCAGTATTCGTCGACCACCCCGAGCAGATAAACACTCAAGCGATGCCACCAAGCCTTCTTGTCCATAGCGCGATGCCGACAAACACCCCTCCCTCAACATTGTGACCACGGCTTGTCGCGAATGGACAGGGTTCACCGCTTCGGATCAACAAATCCTTTGGGAAACAGCTGCGACAGGGATCGTGGTTGGATTTCGACCTCAGGAAAGCTTTTCCACTCGCTCCCCTTCATTGCGAAGCTTTGCATTGCTGACACATGGCAATTTTGTTCTTGTGACCATCCGCAAGCGTCAATAAATAAGGATCAACATCAAACTCATAACCACAATCACAAGCAACGTGATAACGAAGCTTCTTTGACTTCACGAGCTGCTTCAACAATGTGATTTTTCCATAGGTCTGTCCGGGCTTGAACCGGTCCAGTTTTTTACCTTCACCACCGGCGCGACTCACACGCGCCTTCACAAGTGCATTACGAACGGAATTCTCACTCCCACGTCCCACAATCTTGGCGATCTGAGCATGAGAACGACCCTCTTCGAGGTAGAGACGTTTGATCTCTTCCACTTCTCGCGCCGTAAAACCAGACTTGCTTCCCATCGATCCGTCAGCTCCGCTCCGGAAAGACCAGATTTCATTCTCTCAGACCTAATGCACAGCAAACAACAACTCAGGACATGGGAACCAAAGGGACCACTTTGGTGGCATCCATACCAGCAAGAACCAAGCGTGTTGCATGCTCGGCATCCACCGATCGGAGTTCACCGGTGTCGGCATCCTTGACTTCATACATCGTGGTGCCATCAATGCACTGGGCACGATGGGCGCAACGCACAATCCAACCCATCCACCAATCCGTATCCGAAGGGTCAGGATTGGGCGTGGCTTGAACCAACACAAGATCACCGGCTTTCAAGCCAATGAACGGTGGACGATTTCCTTGCAATGGCATCGCTCTCCATCAGAACTGACAAGAGCCTCACACTTGATTCAATGCCGAAGGCATCGGTGGATTTTTAGGGCGCTCTGAAACAGCAGTCCATAAGCAATAGGACTTATTGAGCATCAAAACACCACCTCTGCGGCTGAATAGCGGCGGTCCGACACGAGCCTGCAAATCAGAATTCAGCGCAGCTTTAACGGGGATACACGACCAACACCCACCTGCCCCTTGGCTGCAGCAGCCACCAACTTCCTCAGCTCGTCCTGGCTGAGGCTCTGGCTGCCTTGAACCTTCAGAGTCGTCCAGTCAAAACGTGGCATCTGGGGTGGTTGCGCCTGCGCGTTTTGAAGCAAGAAGGTCGCCACAGAACCGGCATCCTCCGCCTCACGATCACTGAGAAACACCACTTGGGCCAGGGTGGGGGCGTCGACATCGCCGTAGGCCAAGGTCACCAGATAGGCAAACAATTTTGCGTCGCTCAAAGCGGTCCTGCTGGATTCTCTAGGAAGTTTGACGCTTAAAGGAGAGCCAGTGGGACGTACCACCGAAGGGGGAGGCCTCAACGGAGACCGTTCCATCCAGCGCCATCCCAGGTTCAACGTGACGATCGAGCTCAAAGCCCTCGATCATGAAGGCCTGGACGAGTGCATCCAACGTGACAAAGCTCTTCTCTTCTTTCCCGTTAACAAAGCATTGATGAAGCGCATTAGTTCCCGCTTTTTGACGAAGCTCGGTCTTCACAAAACGATGCTCAAAAGTCGCCAACAGGGGAGTCGCCACACATCTGTTTTGTAGCGGCGCTCAGAACACCAGGTGGTTCGATTCGTGCAAAAACGATCGAGGGGCCGCCCTAAAATCTCAAACAAAACGAAAAAAGAGAAGCATGAAGCTGGGTCAGAGCATCGATGCTTTGTTTTCATACAGACCAGTGGATTAGGTGCGGTGCAGGCATCGCACTGCAACGCCCCAGCTGTGCTTGCGCTTGATCGACGCCTTCAGCATCTATGGCCAGTGGTCGCCAGCTTGATTTTTGCAGGCAGGGCCTTGAACCTTCGAACGCAACTGAAGCCTCACCCTCTAGGCCTTGCCACATCAGATGAACGAACCACTACCAGTCGCTATCAATAGCCAAACACGTCGCACCACGATGAAGTGCCTCCTGCTTGGCCTGGCATCTTTGCTGATGGCAAGCCCGCCAGCATTTGCAAGGGGAGAAGCGCCTTCGGTTGGGAGCACCACCTGGGAAGCCGGCTGGGGGCGAATGAGCAGCGGAGCTCTTGTTTCCTGGCAGGTGAGCGATGTGAAATCAGGGCGGATGAATTGGGCATTCTTAATTCCCAGCAGCAACAACTCCGTGACAGATGATGGGTATAGATATTGGTCGCCAGGAGAGATTAATTGCAGAGAAGGCGTCTACAGGGCATTTACAATATTCGATGGCAATATCAAAATTTTAGACACTCTGGACAAAGAGGTGGGAAAGTTGGCCAGCGATTTCTGCACTATCTACGAAGAGGGCTTCAAAGATAGCCCGTACTATCAGTAAGATGCACTGCATTGACTCGACAAGCAGACGGTGGACTTTCAAGTGCCGCTGCTGAGCAAAGCGGGAGCTGGTCGGATGATGACGTGGAACTGGAGGGTGAGCCTTTGATCCCCCGAAACGGGGAGAAAGTTAAAAAGCAAGCTCACTCGAGTGATGGCGACAACAAACAAGAAAGCAGAGAAAAAGCTCAATACGATGAGGCAATCCATCAACCCCGTTTCAATCGCTGACGAGCGTCACGCTGATGATGGAACTGCTGCTTGCGTACGTATCAATGACCCAAACAGGTTCAGGACGCTGCTGGAGATGTGTCTAGACGAGCCGAGTATGGATGTGGTGGATGAGCTGACACGGGACTTCCTACTGCCACAACTGAGCAAGGAGGAAGTAGATCAGATGGCGGGCCAGAACAGGGGAGTGATGCTTTGAAACCCAGTCATTACATGGCTTCTGCAGCCCTGTGACCTAAGTCACACCAGAAAGTGAGCAGGATCATCGCTTGGATCGCTGATTGCGAAAATGATGTGCTCATCGAGAGGGGTTGACCCTCCACACCCTCAGCTCAATGACTACAAACGGAGCCCTACAAAATGTGCTATCGACTGGGTATTGGAGCGATGCAGTCAAGAACCTATATGAAAATTACATGCTAGATGGCGAAACAGTGTCCATCTATTTTCAAGACGACTCGGAATACTACACAGATGAAGACATAAACTTCATGAAAAAAGTGATCAATGACATTGACAATTATATCGATTTAGATTTTGAGTTAACAAACGATTTCGCAACATCAGACATTGATATCTTTCTTGAAGACAGGACGTATCAAAACTATCTAGGCTTGGCGTCACTACAGCAAAGCTGGATTAGCCTAGACATCCTCTGGGACACTAGCGAATCATACTATTCAAACTTAAATACTTTTACCCATGAGTTTATGCATGCATTGGGAATTGGTGAGCCTGGTTTTGACTTGCGATGGGATCAGGACGACACAGCAATGTCATACAACCCCGGACAATCGATTGAGTTCAGGACATCACCAAGCGACGCCGATCTTCAAGCGTTGCTGACAATATGGGGAAGCGAAGATGACAGCATGGGAACACAGGAAATACCTATATCAAGCACTTTGCTGCAGCCTTCGAGCAGTGGTGGTGGCAATCCAGGCTCCACTTCTACTGCAACAAACATTCTTTCTATAGAAAATACTACGGTCAATGGAAGAAGCTTCCTGAGTAATGGTGCCGAATCACTTGTCAATCAGTCGAGCATCAATCTCGGACTCTTAGGAGGTGATGACTTCCTTGAGGTTGTTGGTGGCTTCAACAATTTTGCCAATGGCAATAATGGAGCTGACAACATCAGCATCCGAGGTGGTCAAGGCCGTTACCTCGGCGGCGCTGACAACGACCGGCTTGAAGTCATCGGTGCAGATGCTGGTACTCAAGTCAACGGAAACAAAGGCCAAGACGTTGTCGCAGGCAGCGTTGATGGCGTCACTTATCGCGGGGGCTCTGAGAACGACATCCTGCAGGTCAGTGCTGGTACGGTCTGGGGCGATTTAGGGGCTGACACTTTCCAAGCCATTGCTGGTCAAGGAGTCGCACTCGTTCAGGACTACACCGCTGGCGAGGATGTCGTCCAAGGCATCGCTGGTGGCTCGTTTACGGCAACTGCTGATGGCCTCGTCTACGGGGTGGATAGCGATCAGATGTTGCTCTTTGCAGACATCACTGATGCATCTCAGGTGACGGTCGTTTGATCCCACTCCCGTCGGGAAGCCTGATGCCCAGCGTCTGAAAGCCATACAAAACCCGCAAGGGAAAAGCAGGGGGCGTGGTTGTCGCTATCGATCTCCCGGCAGAACATTTACCCCGTCGCAAGGCGGGGCTTTTTCATAGCTGGCTTACCCGCTCAGCGAAACGGGAACGGAGCGGATGACGGGCTGAAACCAGGGGCTCCCGCTGTGCTCGAACGGTGGTCACTTGCCAAGCGACAACTCCATGAATAGAACGTCAGTACTAACAAAAAGGAAATGAGCGTCGACCACTTCACTGGCGTGGCAGCACCCGACTCCGATTCCCCTGATCCCGTCTTCCTGAGTGTGCGGTCGGGTCAGCTCGTGATCGTCCAACACAACCACCTGACGGGAGAGTCACCAGACAACGATTGGTGGATGGGGATGGTGGTGTTCTGCGAGGGAGGAGCACGAAAACCCGACGTGAATTCGGTCTTTCAGATCGCCGATGTCGATGACGGCACCATTCGCTGGGTCAATGCCGACTTGGTCAGCCACATCCTTCACGGACTTGACGGGCTAATGGACTGAGAACGATGACTTGATTGGGCAATGCAACGGAGGACCCGAACGAGTGACTGTTAATGCAATCCTTCAACCCTGTTGCAATCACTGACGAGCAGCCGTCAGCACTGCCATGTACAAATCCTCATCAACTTCCCGGATGTCGTACTCCGTTGGCATCGCAGCGTGGTGATGCTCATGCACCACGGTCCAGCACATCCGTTCAAGATCAGAAGGCGTCGGACCATACAGCTCGCGGACACGTGCCACCAATCGCAGCACCAGGCTCGGATCCACAGCGTTGACC
The DNA here is from genome assembly GCF_014279815.1 of Synechococcus sp. NOUM97013. Lineage (NCBI taxonomy): Bacteria > Bacillati > Cyanobacteriota > Cyanophyceae > Synechococcales > Synechococcaceae > Synechococcus > Synechococcus sp. NOUM97013. The sequence continues at coordinate 1,622,147 of NZ_CP047941.1, forward strand.
TCTGACATCACCTTTCAGCGTGTGCGGTGGACCCTACAGATCCTGACCGGTTGACCGCATCAGGGGGGAGGCCGAACCCGTTGGGATCGGTCCTCCGGACCTCATGAGCTGGAATCACCCATACGGTTGTCTCAGCACCAACGGAACCATGCAACCCACGGCCGAACAATTCACCGAAAAGGCCTGGGCCGCGATCCTTTCGGCCCAGAACCTGGCCCAGAAACGACGACATCAGCAGCTGGAAACAGAACATCTGCTGCTGGCCCTTCTGGAGCAGGACGGTCTTGCCAGCCGCATTCTTGAAAAAGCCGGTGTCAGCCCGACCAACCTCCAGAGCAGTGTCGAAAGTCATCTCTCCCAGCAACCCTCACTGCAGACACCACCGGAGTCGGTGTATCTGGGGAGTGGCCTGAACGGCCTGCTTGATCGCAGCGAGACGCTGAAGCAGGCCTATGGGGACAGCTACATCTCCATCGAGCACCTGCTGCTAGCGCTGGCCGAGGATTCCCGCTGCGGCAAGCGACTGCTCAGCCAGGCAGGTGCCGAACCGAAAACCCTCAAAACCGCAATCGATGCCGTGCGTGGGAGCCAAACCGTGACCGATCAGAACCCGGAAGGAACCTACGAATCCCTGGAGAAGTACGGCCGCGATCTCACTGCTGCTGCTCGTGAAGGGAAACTGGATCCCGTCATCGGCAGGGATGAAGAAATCCGCCGCACCATCCAGATCCTCAGCCGCCGCACCAAGAACAACCCGGTGCTGATCGGCGAACCGGGCGTCGGCAAAACCGCCATCGTTGAAGGGCTCGCCCAGCGCATCGTCAATGGCGATGTCCCGCAGGCTTTGCAGAACCGTCAGCTGATCGCCCTCGACATGGGCGCCCTGATCGCGGGTGCCAAATACCGGGGCGAATTCGAGGAGCGCCTCAAGGCCGTCTTGAAGGAGGTCACGTCCTCTGAAGGACAAATCGTGCTGTTCATCGATGAGATCCACACCGTGGTGGGCGCCGGCGCCACAGGCGGAGCCATGGATGCCAGCAATCTGCTCAAACCGATGCTGGCCCGTGGTGAATTGCGCTGCATCGGTGCGACAACGCTGGATGAACATCGCCAACACATCGAAAAAGACCCAGCCCTGGAGCGCCGCTTTCAGCAGGTGATGGTCGACCAACCCACGGTCGAAGACACAATCTCCATCCTGCGTGGCCTGAAGGAGCGCTACGAAGTGCACCATGGCGTGCGCATCGCCGACAGCGCCCTGGTGGCCGCAGCGGTGCTCAGCAGTCGCTACATCGCCGATCGCTTTTTGCCCGATAAGGCCATCGACCTTGTGGATGAGTCAGCAGCGCGCTTGAAGATGGAAATCACCTCCAAACCGGAGGAAATTGACGAGATCGATCGCAAGATTCTCCAACTGGAGATGGAGAAACTTTCTCTGGGCCGTGAATCCGATGCCGCCAGTCAGGAACGGTTGGAGCGGTTGGAACGCGAGCTGGCTGAACTAGCTGAACAGCAGAGCACCCTGAATGCTCAGTGGCAACAGGAGAAGGGCGCCATCGATGAACTCTCCAATCTCAAGGAAGAGATCGAACGCGTGCAACTGCAGGTGGAGCAAGCCAAGCGCAGCTACGACCTCAACAAAGCGGCAGAGCTGGAGTACGGCACCCTCACCACCCTGCAGAAGCAGTTGGCAGAGAAAGAAGCTGCACTCGCCGCCGACGATGAGACGGCTCAGGAAAAATCACTGTTGCGCGAGGAGGTCACCGAAGACGACATCGCCGAGGTGATCGCCAAATGGACGGGGATCCCGGTGGCCAAGTTGGTGCAATCGGAAATGGCCAAACTGCTGGGCCTTGAAACCCAGCTGCATGAACGTGTCGTGGGACAGCAGCAAGCTGTCACGGCCGTGGCCGATGCCATTCAGCGCTCACGCGCCGGCCTGAGCGATCCCAACAGACCGATCGCCAGCTTTCTGTTTCTTGGACCCACAGGCGTCGGGAAAACAGAGTTGTCGAAAGCCCTGGCAGCACAGCTGTTTGACAGTGAAGAGGCCATGGTGCGTATCGACATGTCGGAATACATGGAAAAGCACACCGTCAGCCGTCTGATCGGAGCCCCTCCGGGCTACGTGGGCTACGAGGCGGGCGGTCAGCTCACCGAAGCGGTGCGTCGCAGGCCCTACGCCGTGATTCTGTTCGATGAGGTGGAGAAGGCGCACCCCGATGTGTTCAACGTGATGCTGCAGATCCTCGATGACGGCCGCGTCACCGACGGGCAGGGGCGCACGGTGGATTTCACGAATGCGGTGCTGATCCTCACCAGCAACATCGGCAGCCAATCGATTCTGGATCTCGGGGGCGATGACAGCCAGCACGAGGAGATGGAACGTCGGGTGAATGAAGCCCTCCGTGGCCATTTCCGGCCGGAATTTCTCAATCGCCTCGACGATCAGATCATCTTCCACAGCCTCCGGCGGGATGAGCTACGCCAGATCGTCAGCCTGCAGGTGGAGAGACTGCGCAGCCGCTTGATGGATCGAAAACTCGATCTGAGCATCAGCGACGGGGCCACCGACTGGCTGGCGAATGCCGGCTATGACCCGGTGTACGGAGCACGTCCGCTCAAGCGGGCGATTCAGCGCAAGCTGGAAACCCCGATTGCCAAAGCCATCCTTGCGGGGCGGTACGTGGATGGCGCCACCGTGAATGTGGAGGTGGAGCCGGTTCACGGAAGCGATGAGCAGGCGGAGTTGGTGCTGCGCTGATCGCCGACGTTGCCGTCATGGCTGCGAAGCAGAAAACCAATCCGGCACAGCTTCGTAACAGGCGCCATTGGCCCGGTTCTCCCGGGCCTCCACCTTCCAGCAGCAAGAGCGACCACCGTCTCGCTCCTTCAACAGGAGGTTGGCCCAGCCCCACACCAACTGGGCTGTGGCTTCCATCCCCACGTTGTCCATCACCCGCAAATCCAAAGCACCCTGCGCATGCAGCGCCTGCCACTGCTCCATCAGCGGATCGTCAGCATTCACAAGGAACGTGTGATCAAACTGCTCGCGCAACTGTTTTTCCAGAGGCCTGAGGCTGGAGAAATCCACCACGAAACCGCAGGCATCCAACCCAGTGGCGGCAAACCAGAACGTGAAACTGCGGCTGTAGCCATGCACGAAGCGGCAATGGCCAGGGTGCTGCCACTGCCGGTGACAACACGGATAGCCCTCAAACTGCTTGCTGCAAGTGAACGGAACCGGCGGCTCCGAACGCTGGACGGTTGTCGAATGACTGATCAAGGTCGAACTTTGGCTGCATCCAACGCAGCTCCCTTAATCCACCATGGCAAAGCCTTGCACCATGGCGGAACCTTGCGCAGAGAAATAAAGTCAGCGGGATTGCGCTGATGCAGCCTGATCGTTGCGCTGCTCCCTCAGGAAACGACGCCGCTGAGGAGACTCCAAGCCCGTGATTTCATTCGGGGCCTTCTCTGGTCGTGAATGTTGACGTTTGGGGGTGTTACACACCATCAGGGAAGGATGCATTCCTCGTCGGCTCATTGCGGTCGTTGATATCGAAGAGTCCCGCGGACATCAATCCGCGAATTACAAATATTGTGAGTGTGGGAATTGAATTGATTTGTCGTCAGATTGACCGTTGACGCAAGTCAGCCCACCTCAAGGAACAACGACCTCTGAACCGTGCTGCGCGAAGATCGACGCAATCTCCTCTGCGTGCGCGACGGCTTGATGCAGTCCCCCACTCCAGCTTTCATCGATCAGCTCCGCTTCAACGAAGCCGGCCTGATTCCCGCGATCGCTCAGGACTGGCTTGACGGTGCCGTGCTGATGGTGGCCTGGATGAATCGCGAGGCGTTGGAACACACCCTGCGCAGCGAAGAAGTCCACTACTGGAGTCGGTCGCGACAAGAGCTCTGGCACAAGGGGGCCACCAGCGGCCACACCCAGAAGCTGCGCGGCATCCGTTACGACTGCGATGCCGATGTCCTGCTGCTCACCATCGAACAGACTGGGGATGTGGCTTGTCATACCGGTGCACGCAGCTGCTTCTTCGAGGAAGAGGACCAGCGCAGCGAAGGCGGCGAACACGCCCTGCCTCCCCCCGCGGATGCCTGCACCGAGCTGATGCGGGTGATTGAAGGCCGACGCGACGCGCCTGAGGAAGGGAGCTACACCAACAAGCTGCTTGAGGGTGGCGACAACCGCATTCTCAAGAAGATCGGCGAAGAGAGCGCTGAGTTCGTGATGGCCTGCAAAGACAACGATGCCGATGAAATTGCCGGTGAAGCCGCCGACATCCTGTTCCACATGCAGGTCGCACTCGCCCATCACGGGGTGAGCTGGAGGCAAGTGCAAACGGTGCTGGCGGCCCGTCGGGGCGCGCCGCGGCGTCACTGAAGCCGCGAAACGCCGTGGATCGAGTTCAACAACAGACCTTGGTATGAAAAATTGGGCCGTTGGAATCCGAGAGCAGCATGAGCCAGCGACTCACAGCCTTCAGCGGTGGTGGATGGAACAGCTTGAGTGCGCTCTATGGAATGACAGCAGGAGCGCTTGACGCTCTTGAAGAGAAAGGGGGAACACGAGATCTCACCAGCCTGTTTGACGATGTGGATGTGATCTCCGCCAATTCAGGCGGCACCTGGGCTCTAACGACATTGGCAAGCTCCAATGCCATCAACGATGCTTTGAAGACACGCGCAGGAAGCGATGCGGTCACAGGCTCCGGCTATCTCGGCCAGGTGAGAAAGGCATTCGAACAACTGCCCCGTTTTGGGGAGTTCGACGGTGCGCTCAGTTATCTCAACTATCTGATGTCAGCAGAGGGGGGATACAACTACAACTGGCAACCACTGGTTGAGGATCTCACCTACAGACCGGCGCCTGACACACCCAATGGCCCGTTCATCTCCGACCAAGTCTTGAACTGGACGGAAGGAAAACCACTGGTTTTTGCCACCGGCTTGAGCGCCGCCAAAGCTGATGGACGCCTGCTACCTCCACAACCACTCGTGGTGGCACAGAACCAACAAGCACTGCTATTCGTCAATGACGTGGAGGCTGTTGCCCGGTCCAACAACATCCCTGAGCAAGCGCAGCTTATTCCTCTCTCACTGGAGCTGAACAGCAACAGTGCGCCCGGATCGATCTTTCGAATTCCGGGTAGCAACCAAGCAGGCATCGACTATCAATCGTCAGCTGGGTTGATCAGAACCACCACACCCATCAGATCATCAGGGGATGCCAGCAAACTGCCCTTGACATTCCCATCTGTGATGTCATCAGCAGCGCTGTCACCGCTGGGGAATTCAGTACCGGGGCAAGATGCTGGCAACCTTGCCCCCCTTGTCGGCATGGCCAGGGGGACAATTCTCAGCTATCCGAGCACCCTTGAACTGAACAACGAACAAGAAGCCCACGCCAGCGCTTTGCAACGAGGTTTGATTCGATCAATGGATGGCGGCTTCATCGACAATTCATCCGTGGCTTACGGCCTCTCAACACTGCAAAACGATCAAGGCCTGAACGACAACTTCAAGATTTCATCCTTCATCAGTAAGGCAGAATCCCCCGACGAAAACTGGAGCGATGTGCAGCTCAACAACGGTGAATCAATCAAGCTGCCCTTCGATGTCACCATGCTCTTTGGCATTGGCTTAGATGGTGAACCACTGCCAGACAGCGACAGCTATATCAAACAAGATTTATTTCCACCCATTATGCAACCCAATGCGGTTTTATTTGAGGCAGATGCGCTCACTGGATTGGCATCAAGCCCAGACTGGAGCTACCAACTCGATGGAACCGAATGGGAACTTCAGCGATGGTCGATTGATGTCACCACAACAGAGAACAAAACATTTGATATTCCAGCGGGCATTGAAGGAGAAATCAGCTTCTTCATTCTCAGCAATCCCGCTTCCGACTCGATGGCCTTCAACAGCGATGTCCTCGACCAGTACGATCAAAATTACAATAATTACAGGGATGCGCTGAACACCGCCGAAGGATCAAGACTGATTGAAGAGGCATTCAATTTTTAACCAATTGATCACGCCCAAAACCACATAACAACACTCCAGCCCACGACCATCAACAAGACGACGATTCAATCATCAATAGGAATCTGGCGAACAACATTAATCCAAGCTTTGCCAAGGCGTCTAGGAATCAACACCAATGCTCTGCAGCACAGTTCAGATGGGCTAAAGAAATACGACTTGCAGAAAGGAAATGAGTCAAAAACTCGTTGCTTTCAGTGGTGGTGGTTGGAACAGCCTCAGCGCGCTTTACGGGATGACAGCCGGGGCTCTCGACGCGCTTGAGCAACGAGGCGAAACTCGAGACCTCAGCAACCTGTTTGCCAACACCGATGCAATCGCAGCCAATTCCGGTGGCACCTGGGCTCTGACCACTCTGGCAAGCTCGACCGCGATCAATACAGCACTTCAATCAAAGTCGGGCACCGATGCCATCACAAACTCAGGATTTCTTGGGCAAGTCCGAGAGGCTTTCGAAAGGCTTCCTCAGTTCGGGCAAAGAAGCGTTGAACCGTTCATGTTACCTTTACTTTCAGACAAAAATGGGATCGATTTCAATTGGGAGAGATTAGTCAAAAAGCTTGTTTATGCACCAGCGGGTGACATACCAGATGGTCAATTCAAACCAGGAAGTCTGACGCGTTGGGCACAAAACAAGCACCTCATCTTCGCGACTGGTCTGAGCGCCATTCGAGCTAGAAATATTTTCGACAGGGCTTTGCCACCACAACCCATGATCGCCGCCAGAAGCGGCCTGTTCTCCCCACTCAACAAGATTGAATCAGCAGCTCGCGCCAACAACATCCCCAACGACGCGCAGGTTATTCCATTGTCGATTGAACTCAACAACAATGCAGGAACAAATTCACTATTTCGAGTAACAGGAGCAGGAACAAATGATGTCAGAATTGATTATAACTCTGTTCGCGGTTTTCAGCGTTCAAGCACACGAATCCCTAGCAAGGGCGATGCGAGTCAACTTCCCCTGACAAGCCCTTCTGTCTACTCGTCTGCAGCTTTTGCAATCGGATTAAACGCACTGACCACACGCAACACTGACAAACTCGCACCCATGGTTAGCCTCACACCACAAGGCCTAACCAATTATCCGAAAGCACCGCAAACGATAAGCGAAAGAGCTGGACACAGCACTGCCAAAGAACGAGGATTAGCTCGCACCTTGGATGGCTTGTTCATTGACAACACAGCCATTAGCTATGGCCTCTCAGCCTTGCAAAGCGATTCAGGCCTGGAGAATAATTTTCAAATCTCCGCATTCATCAACACTACAAACCAACTGTCAGACTGGGTCAATATCACTCTCAACGATGATGGAATTCTAAAACTTCCTTACGACATCACCATGCTGTTTGGATTCGATCAAGACGGCAACCCACTCCCCACCAACGACGGCTACCCAATCCCCAGTCTCCCTTTCACATTCACGCAACCGAATGCGGTTGTTTTCAATAGTGACGCTCTCACTGGGATTCCAGCTGATCCCAACTGGAGCTTCGAACCAAGCGACAGCAACGTGAGACTTGAGCAACGCACGATCAAGGTCACAACGCGCGACAACGAAACATTCGGCATTCCAGGCGAAATAAATGGCACTCTAAATCTATTCATCTTTAGCAATCCGTCTTCCGATCCGATTGCTTACAACGGCAATATCCTAAATCAATACGACACAAACTTCAACAGCTTTCGCCAAGCCTTAAACAGCCCAGAGGGAGACTCGCTCATCGCCGATTCTTTTGCCTTCAATTACTAGCAACGACAAATAATTTCTCCAAACAATCATCACAGTGCCTGGGCATCAAGGGGTGCATGGCGTGTCGGAATTGATCACCACTTCGTCACCCAACTGCACCGTTTCAAGCAGCTCGGCCATCACAGCCTTGTTCACATTGATGCAACCACCAGTGATGGCTTGTCCCACGCGCGAGTCATCGTTGGTTCCGTGGATCGCAAAGCTGTACCAGCGGAATTGACCGTCGTATGTGTTGAAGCGAAAAGGCTGAGGAGTGGCAGGAACGGGAGCAAGGCTGATGTAACCGACGCCGTACTCACCGGTTTCACCATCACCCTTGAAATCAATCGCACTCATATTGCGGAAGAGGTTCTCGCGCAGGTAGGCCTCACTCTTTCCAGATAACTTGACGAGATCAGGGTCCATGGCAAAGCGATCAGCGCTGAGAATCGCATTCACCCTGAACGTTCCCAACGGAGTCCAGCCTTCCTCAAAGCGCGTTCCTGCACAGGCGATGCCGTTGCGACCGAAGCCCACTTGGAAGCGCTTCGGCTCAGCCCCAGTCATTTCTTCACCGGTGCTGGCTGCAGGATCAGCACCATCGAGCTGAATACGAATCGCCTCAGCCGAATTTCCGTCAGCGGATGGAGCGGAACCAGACCCGGCGCAGCTGGTCACAATCCCCGCAAAAGCTGCAAATGTCAGTGCTCGCAGAACGGTGCTGTATTGCAACCTGTTTGCGATCTTCACGGTCTACCTTCAATCACTACAGCAACGCTAGCGAGGATGGAACTACCGGCTCGAATCCAGAACGAATCGACGAATAAAAACATAAATTGACCATGCAAAACACTTAGGCTTATCCCTTACCCCAAGTGTTTCGAACAACTTTGTCAACACGAATGAATCATAATTGAATAGGAATTTGCTGATCACCCAAGCATGGAAGACTCATTGTATTCGTACTGCCATCAGGACAGACCGTATTGGTCCAGACAGCATCTGACAATGTGGCATTTCTAATTTCAGCGCCCCTCAGGTCCACACCATCAAAGATTGTGCCGCTTAAATCAGAATTAGTAAAATCCACATCACGAAAATCAACACCAGTAGCACGTGCATTGCCTAAATCTGCCCCTTTAAAACTTGCCTGATTGAATGCAGATTCAATCAAAGTCGACTCTTCAAGGCGCGCATCACAAAAACAAGACCCCTCTCCTTCAACATTGACCATTGACGCCCCTTCGAGAAATGCATTGAAAAACATTGTTGAGAATATCTTGGCTTCTTTAAGAGTTACATCTCTCAGATTTGCATACGTCAGGTTCGCCCCTCTTAAATCGGATTGATTAAACTTTGAATCCCTCAAATCTGCCTTGATCCCATTCAGTCTTCGCATATCGGAGCCAGAAAAATCCACAAACCTAAAACCGCTGTATTGGATACTCGCCGAATAGAGGATCGAGTCTTGAAAAATAGCCGACCAAACATTTTGACTCCGCATTTCAGCATTCGTAAAATCACTTCTTGAAAAATCACCGCGTGCAAGCATGAGTGAATCAAAATCCCAACCGCGGAAGTTTTGATCCTGTGCTGCCGACCAGTCGACAACCCGGCGCCTAAATGGATCAGGCAACAATGGGCGATAGGGTTCATCCCCAAAAATCCCAGATCGCACGACTTGGGAAGGGTCCCAAGAACTGCAAACAGAGTCCGCTTCTAATTCGGACCTCACCTCCATCTCGCGGTCGACTTCAGACGGAGCAGCGAGGCCTGTCAGTGGGTCTGAGATGGGCTTCGAGCTGTCGGGTGTAGCTGATTTAATTTCGTAGCCATCGAACACATCAAGTGGCAGCCTGTAATCATAAATCCAATTGGTAACACCCATGGGGGTCAAGCTTTTACATCAAATCAATAGCAAATTTGACTCACTGCCGAAATTCAATGTGGCCAAACGATCACACGCATAGCCAGAATCAAGACGAAGACGATGCCGCAATTTCATAAACGCCTAAACCCTCACAAAACTGAACCAATAAGCTTCTCTAAACAGCAAGATTTGGATAAAAAAAATTTTGCGCACCCATTGCTTTGTTAACTAGACGAGATAGCAGTCCTGGTTTTGAAACTGCTGTCCGAGAAAGGGTCAGCGCAACAGCTTGGTTCAGCGTGGCGCTTCAACGTCATCGCGAGACGCTTCTGGCTCAACCTCAGCACCAAAGCGTGTCGGCTGCTGACGCAGCCAATCCAACGTTCGTCGATCACCATCCGACGGCCTCAGCACCGGCGCAGCACCTTGCACCGGCGCCAAAGCATCGGCGGGAGTATCGCTATGCCCCCAAAGACCAAATGCATGGCCAAGCTCGTGCAAAGTCGTGGCTTGAAGCGACTGCGCACGCAGTTCGGGAGACACCAACACCGTGACGCGTGGCTCCAATCTCCACACATCCTGGCGACGCACCTCCAGGATTTGAAGCAACGCACGACCGTTACTAGCTCTCCACTGGCCAGCGACGTCACGCAACGGTGGTCGCCGGCGCTCCACGCGCACATGCGCTTGACGCGGATCCTCGACCCGCGTGATCGGCAGCAGCGTTGACCATGCGCTCAACGCTTGATCGACACTGTTGATCCAGCGCTGCTCCCAGCGATCGGGTTCAAGGCCACTAGAAGGTTCGACCCAGACGCACCACCGGGGCAGGGAAGGAACCCCGAAGCGCGACGTGGCCAGCTTGGTGCCATATCCCGGTGCCTGGGCAGCCGCCAAGGCATTCAACGTTTCACCCTCCAGAACCCTGATGGCCTGTTCAGGAGGGCATACATCAGCAGGAATCACCAAGCGATTTAGGCCGAAGGAAGTCCCACACCCCGCGCCATCAGGGTTGCCAACAGGGGTACCAGAGCAAAACCGACAAGCTCCACATTGATGATCCAGCCCAGACGCGTGGCCAGAGCTTCACTGACCTTGGGCAGTTCGCCCTTACGCAAAGGAATCGCCCAGAGGATGTAAGTGACGGTGGGGTAAAGCGAGAGGCCGCCAACGCTCAGATAAAGACCAACCTTCCACCAGAACAAGGGATTCTGGGTGTAGAACTCACTGCCCTGGCCGAAGTAGAGCACTCGGAAAATTCCACTGACCAGCAGGGCCAGCGCTGCGATGCCGTAGATGATGTCGGTGATCACCATGGCGGTGGCAGCGCGTCGATCTGGGTCAGGGCGAAGCAGTCGCCGCTCGACCACTAACGCGGCGAAACAGAGCATGAAGCTCAGGTAATGCACGTAAGCCACGCCAGCACTTTTGGCGATCTCTGGTGTCAGCACAGTGGCCAGTGGCATAGAAGCAGTGCAGGAAGCACTGGTGACAGTAGCGACTGCGCGGATTAATCGGCGTCAACACGCCAAAGGGAGGGCACGCGAGCTTCAAAGAAACCTAAAGCAATTGCGATCACACTCCGAACAAAATCGAAATTCCGAACAAATTCAAAATTACGTCTGAAATGTGAATTCCGCAGTCTTTATTACACGCACAAGATGAAAAGACATTCGCCCTAGGTTCAAAGAAATCGGGACAACATGTGATGGTGAGCTCCCTGAGTGCATTTCTCGGCGAGATTGGCAGACATCAACTTCTGACGCCTGAACAGGAGCTAACCATGGGCCGCAAAGTCCAGGCCATGGTTGCCCTGACAGAACGCTGCCATCTTGCCGGAGGGAGCGGACCAGCATGTTGCTACAACGATGAAGAGAAAAGAACAATTAAGCGCGGAGAGAAAGCCAAGAATCAGATGATCACTGCCAATCTCCGGCTCGTGGTCAACTTGGCAAAGCGCTACCAAGGCAAAGGTCTTGACCTTCTTGACCTGATTCAAGAAGGCACTCTGGGATTAACGCGTGCCGTTGAAAAATATGACCCAACCCGTGGACACCGTTTTTCTACCTATGCCTATTGGTGGATTCGCCAAGGCTTAAACCGAGCGCTTTCGACACAAAGCCGCACCATTCGCATTCCTGTGAATGTGAATGAAAAGCTCACAAAATTGAGAGCAGCCAAAGCCCGGCTGATGCAGTCCAACGGCCTACCGCCAACAGCCCAGCAATTGGCTGAATTCATGGAGATTCCTCTCCATGAAGTGGAAGATCTTCTGGGTTGTGAGCTGCGCAGCGTCACCGTGAGCCTTCAGGGTGTTGTGAAGTCAAAATCCGATCCTTCTGAATTGGTCGACGTGCTTCCCAGCGACGAAATTCCACCGATGGAGCGTGCGGAGATTGCAGAGCGCACCGCCTCAGCCTGGAAATTGTTGGACAAATCCAACCTCACCCCGAAGGAACGCACTGTGGTGATGCTGCGTTTCGGCCTTGATGGCAGCCACGAGTGGCGCACCTTGGCCGAGGTAGCACGTCACATGAATTGCAGCCGTGAATACTGCCGTCAGGTCGTGCAACGGGCTCTACGCAAACTGCGCAAGACAGGAATTCAGCACGGCCTGGTGGAGATGAACGCCTGATCGGCAACCCGACCACGCTCTTGTCGGATTGCCTACCCATTCAATCCAGCAGAGCAAGGAGAATAGTTGGACCGATCACCTGCCGTCGTCACCATGGCCTATGGCTCCAGTTCCGGCACGCCTGACTTCACCGCAGAGGTCATTGATGCTGAAGTCATCGACAGCGAGGTGATCGATGAGCCGGCTTTGAAACGACTGCTGCAGCGGGCCGGTCAATCGATTGCACGCCCGGCTCTGGAAGCCATGGAGATGTTGTTGGATCCCACCACGCCTTCTCAGGCGCGGCTGACCCTGCTGGCTGCACTCACTTATCTGCTACTGCCAACAGATCTGATTCCTGATTTTCTGCCTGTCGCTGGCTTCAGCGATGATCTCGTAGCGATTACAGCGGTTTTGGGACTGTGCCGAAATCACATCACTCCTGAAATCCGTCAACGCGCGCAACGCAAACTGGACCGATGGTTCCCGATCACACACCCATGAGCGTCTGGTCTCCGGCACTTGAGGACGACCTGGCTTCCCTGCTAAAGGACTGGCTCAAGCATCAGGGACGGACCCAGTCGGACCTGAGACGCAGTCTGCGGGCCACCTCCACACGAATGCCGGCCCTGATGGAAGTGCTGGAACGGGATCACAAACTCGGTGGAATGCCGCGCGTGGCCTCCCGCCTGTGCGCCATTGAGGCGGAATGGGCCAGCGGTGACAGCAATGGAACTGTGGCTTTAACAACGGGGAAAGTGACCAACCTCGACCCGGATCCCTTCGGCCAGCTGGACCTTCTCTTGCGGGAAATTCGCGATGACTGCGCCAGCTGACGACAATCCCAGGCAACATGGTGAAAACCACGTTTTGACATGGCTCCCTTGATGCAACGACTGCTTGGCATCAGCCTTCTAGCTTCGGGCTGCGCAGTCTTTTCCCAGGGCGCCCTGGCTTCCTCTGAAGTGTGGCTGCTTGGTCCCAACAGCAGGACAGGCGCAGAAAGCACAGTCGTCCCTACCAACTGCGAGGAAGCAGCGGATGGTTCCGTGACCTGCGACACCAAGATCGTGAACCCTCCTGGTGATACGCCTGCCAAGCCTTACTACGACCCCTTCAATAACTGATCGACGTGGCTAACCAGCGCCCAAAACGTCGGAGCTTTCTGCAATGGGTGGATGCCGGCGAAAAGCAGGTCGCCATTCTTCTCACCGTGATCACAGCCGTTGTGATTGCCGCGGCCATCGTGCAACTCACCATCCGCGTCGCTCTGGCTTTGATCACAACCGAGCAGGATGCCTATTGGCTTGGGGATGGCTTGATCCGGATCCTCGGCGATCTGCTCACAGTGCTGATTGCACTGGAAGTTCTGCAGAACATCACCAGCTATCTACGACGTCATGTCGTGCAGATCGAGTTGGTGCTGGTGACTGCCCTCACTGCCGTAGCCCGAAAAGTGATTGTTCTGCCTGCGTCCTCTGACGACAAGCCGCAATTGCTCGTCGGCCTGGGCTTATCCGCCATTGCCCTGGCTGGTGCGTACTGGCTCGTCAAACGAGCGATGCAACCGGAGGGACGTCTGAACCATCCTTCCAATAAAGAGCCAGCCAGATCGTTCCAGGATCCGGATCAGTCCTCTCAACGCGATGACGACGGCCTGATGGCAACGTCAGCTGATCCCCGACACTGAGATCCACCCAAAGATCGGGATCAGTCAGCTGCAGACGAGCGCTTCCTTTGAGAATCGTGAGCCATTCATGCTCATCCTGCTCGTACCAAAACTCATCAGGGCTGCAGGCTCCATTGGAATGAATCCGCACCAAGCGCCAACCTGGGCCCGAACAAAGCAACTGCTCAATCTCTTCACCCGCTAGCAATGAGCTTGATCCCAACAGGTTGTTGGCATTCGTGGCCTTTGCAGGTTGTTCCCCCCAGCGGCGACCGATGCTGAATCCCCATTCCGCAGCGAGTGTCACCACAGCATTGTGATCGGAGCAGGCCGCCAGCAACCGTCGCCGTTCGTCGTCTCCCTCAAGACTGCTGACCAAAGCATTGAGTTGCTCAACTTTGTGCAAGAAGCGCTTGAGATCCTCCTCCGCCATCAGGCCTTTCTGCGCAGCTAAGCCAATCCTGCCAAGAGAGTGGCGCGATCCAAGACGATGCCTTCATCCGCGGCAACCAACAGCAAACGACGGACAGGCAGACTGAACACCAGCGAAGGTGGTTGGATGCTCCCGTTGATCCTGTCGATGTTGCTGGCATTGACGCTGCTCTGGCCTGCTGAAACCCTGGCCCTCCCCTCATCAGGTGCAGAGCTGTTTGATCTGCACTGTGCAGGCTGCCACCCCAACGGCGGCAACATCATCCGTCGCGGAAAGACGTTGAAACTGAAGGCCCTTGAACAACAAGGCATCAACAATGCGGAGGCGATCGCAGCGATCGCCCGCACAGGCATCGGTCAAATGAGCGGTTATGCCGAAGCCCTTGGGGAAGGCAATGACGTCATCGTGGCTGATTGGATCTGGGAACAAGCTCAAAAGGCCTGGATCCAGGGATAAACATCCAAATGAGTCCAGATTCCTTCCCGCCAATACACATCAGCCTCCAACAAGGTGCGGACGCTGGAGACGGAGTCTGACTCAAACACTCCAAACACATGGGTGCTTCCTTCTGTGGGACCGAGTGTGACCAGAGTTCCGCTTTCCTTGAGCTGCTTCAAACGATTGAGGTGCTCATCTCGAAAGGGCTCTCTCTTTTGAAGAGCATCGTCACAGTAGGTTCCCCAGAGTACAAAGCGAGCCATAGTTTTGACGTTGAGTGGCACTTAAGCGACTAAAAGGATGGCACATGATGCATACCAAGGGCCATGACTCTGACAAGAAGAGCGGTGGCGAGCATCTCAATTTCACCACGCTCTACGAAGCTCTCCTTGAAGCCAAAGGCGTCAATCTCTGCACAACAGGTACTGGCTGAATCAGCAAAAGTTGATGCCAATTCACCGATGTGGCCACCATGCAAAGCAACGGCAATCTCTTGATTGGCATGGCCTGCACCGCCATCTTGGATCTCCAACCCGGCGATAAGTTCGAGATCAACTAGGAGCACAGACAAATCCGCTTGGTTTCGGTCGGCGGAAAGGACGAAGACGATGCGCGATCGTCAGCCGGCAGCAGCACGAAGCTCTTGGCAAAACTCACCCGCCTCTGCTGCTGCGCAACCTGGCTGTGCAGCGGCAATGCGTTTGACCAGAGCGCTGCCGACGATGGCACCATCAGCACCCCATTCGCGCACCTGTCGCACCTGCTCAGGTCCGGAGATTCCAAAACCGACGGCGACCGGGCCGCTGTCACAACCCTTTAGAGAACCAACAAGCTGTCCCACGCGATCTTGCAAGGATGCCCGTTCACCCGTGACACCCGTGACGCTCACCAAATAGGTGAAACCACGACTGGAGGTGGCAATGCGCTGCATCCGCTGCTCTGGAGTCGTCGGCGCGACCAGAAGCACCAGATCGAGACCTTGTTCTGCCGCTAAGGGAGACAGACGTTCTGCTTCCTCGAGAGGCAGATCCGGCACCACCAAACCCGCCACACCGGCAGCGGCCGCTTCAGCAAAGAAACGTTCCGGGCCGCGATTGAGCAAAGGATTGCTGTAGGTAAAGAGCACCACAGGCATGGTGAGCTTGTCGCGCAATCCGTGCAGCATTTCAAGCACTTTTGCCGGCGTTGTCTTCTGCTCGAGTGCACGATGCGCCGCCGCCTGGATGACCGGGCCATCGGCCAGAGGGTCGCTGTAGGGGATTCCCAGTTCAACAACATCTGCACCATGGGCCTGAAGACTGAGCAGCACATCAGCAGTGCTCTGCAGATCGGGGTCACCAGCCATCACAAATGGCATCAATGCCAGTCGCTGCTCACGGGCGGTCTTCACGAAGACCTCGGCAATGCGTGAGGGCTGAACGGTCACAGACTCAAGATGGACGGTTCAGGCGAGCCTAGGTGGCGGCTGCAATCACTCCGCTGCTGGTTCAGTTGAACCCTCAGAGATCGAGGCCATCAGAGCCTCCTGTTCCTCTGGACTCAGGGCATCAAAGCGCTCCTGCAACTGTTGCGCGGTGAGTTGGTCGTATTCACTGCGATAACGCCGTCGCTGCTGCATGTAAGTCATGCGACCGGTCACCACACGGAACAGATACGAACTGGTCCAGACAACAACCACAACAACCAGAAGTGCTTCGGCCGCAATCCCAGCCGAGAAACCTTTCAGACCCAAAGCCTCAAAAAGCCAATAACCGAGCCCACCGGTCGCGAGCAGGCCCAACCCAAGTTTCAGAACTCCAGCACGCGTCAACGTTCAGACCTCTCCCTGACCGCTGAGGCGGAAATTCAGGAATGGTGCAAAGACGATCATCCCCGGGAAGAACAGAAACACCAACCCGTAAATGCCCAGACGTTCAAATTTGCCCATGACCGTCCAGCGTTTGTTCATCCAAAGAAGAAGGAACAACGGCACCACAACGAGATAGGCAGCACCGAGCGCTGCATAGGCAGCGATCACAAGAAGGGTGTCCAGGGAAACCGCGTTCAGAAGAGTCTCCATGGTCACTGCAGAAGGCTGTTCGTGGAGGAATCTAGGATGCCGCAACGGGGCCGGTGGCACCGGGGGGCGTGGCGGAATCGGTAGACGCACGCGACTTAAAATCGCTTGGGATGTAAATCCTGTGGGGGTTCAAGTCCCCCCGCCCCCACCACCGCCTGCGTTGGGAGCAGAACCTTCGTAGGCATTCCTCGACACCCTCAGTAGTTTCTGAGCATCAGGGTGTTCCGTCGATGTCGACTTCTGAGATTCCCACTGCAACGAATGGTGAGACACCGGCCGAAGGTCTGCGTTGCCGTGAACGGGATGACGGGCGGCAACCCTGGGACCGATGGGGCACATACCTGAGCGACCGGCAATGGGGCACAGTCCGCGAGGACTATTCCGCCGATGGCAATGCCTGGAACGCGTTCCCCTTCGACCACAGCCACCTGCGCAGTTACCGCTGGGGAGAGGACGGACTTCTTGGTCTGACTGACGAACACTGCCTGCTCTGTTTCGCGCCAGTGCTCTGGAATGGCCAGGACCCAATCCTGAAGGAACGCCTGTTCGGACTGGGTAATCCCGAAGGCAACCACGGGGAGGACATCAAAGACACGATGTATCACCTGGCTGGAACTCCAACCGGCAGCTACGCCAAAGCGCTCTATCGCTACCCGCAGCAAAGGTTCCCTTACCAACAGCTGCGCGATGAAAACCGCCGGCGCAGCCGGGGGGAGAAGGAATACGAATTAGTCGACACAGGCATCTTCTCCGGCAATCACTTTTTCGATGTCGAAGTTGAGTACGCCAAAGCCTCACCCGAGGATGTGCTGATTCGGCTCACCATCACCAACCACGGTGCGGATGAAGCCCCCCTGCATCTGCTGCCGACACTGTGGTTCCGTAACACCTGGAGCTGGGGAGATCGTGATCGCGGCCGCCCCAACCTTCGGCTTCAGGACAATCACCTCGTCAGTGATGCCATCGAAGGCCTCGCTTCTTACAACCTGAGTTGCAGCGAACAGGGCCAGTGGTTGTTCACGGAAAACGAAACCAACACGGAACGTCTCTACGGACAAGCGCTGCAACAGCCCTACGTGAAAGATGCCTTTCACCGCTTTCTGATTGAAGAGCAGCACAACGCCGTCAATCCGGAACAACAAGGAAGCAAAGCAGCGCTGCACCTCCAACGGACACTCGGTCCCGGCGAGGTCTGGAGCGTGAATCTGCGCCTGAGCAGGCACGACCACCAAGGAAACAAAGCCCCTGAAGCAACCGAAACCAACGCATTCATTGGCTTGGTTGAGCAACGCCGGCAGGAGTGGCAGGACTACCTCCAATGGGTTGCCCCTGGTCTCAATGAAGAAGACCGTGCGATTCATGCCTCAGCCGCTGCGGGTTTGTTCTGGTGCCGCAAGTACTACGACTGGTACGTGGCCCGATGGCTACGCGGGGATAGCAATGCTCCAAGACCGCCCGAGGAACGATGGCACACCGAAAACGCCTACTGGCGAACCCTGCGGGCCCGAGACATCATCTCGATGCCCGACTGCTGGGAGTACCCCTACTTCTGCCAGTGGGATCTGATGTTTCATGCGGTGGCCTTCGCGGAGATTGATCCCGGCGAAGCGAAACGGCAATCCCGCATGCTCCGCCAGGCCTCCTACACCGCCAACAACGGTCAATCCCCTGCCTATGAGTGGGCGCTCTCAGACGCCAATCCACCGATCGGCGCCTGGGCAGCACTGCGCATCTTCCAGATTTCGAAGCGCCGTGACGGTGAACACGACTATCCATTCCTACGCGCCAGCCTGCGGGAGCTGTTGCTGGAGTACGGATGGTGGGCGAACCGCACCGATCGCAACGGCGACAGCTTGTTCGAAGGAGGCTTTCTCGGACTGGACAACATCGCCATCTTCGATCGGCGTTACCCGCTGAAAGACGGCAGCCGCATCGAACAATCCGATGGCACCGCCTGGATGGGAATGCTCAGCCTCAACATGTTGGAGGCATGCGTTCTGCTCTCTGAAGACAGGTCGGAGTTCAAGAGTCTGTGTGACCGCTTCGTAGCGGACTTCAGTCGACTCACCTACGCATTGAACAGCCCGAGCGGTAGGGGATATGTGAACTGGGATGAGCAAGACGGCTTCTATTACGACGTGCTCAAGCGACCGGATGGCAGCACTGACTACCTGCGAACCCGTTCACTCAGCGGCCTGATTCCATTGCTTGCGATCGCAACATTCGACAAACAGACGGTGGACTCGATTCCCTCCCTGGACGTGAGCAGATACCTCACCGATCTGGGTCGCGAACGCGGAGCCGAATTTGATTCGATTGCCCATCTTGGATCCTGGCACCATGACAGGGTGCTGTTTTCAATCGTTCCGCCGCATCGACTGCGGCGGATTCTCACAAGGGTGTTCGACGAGGAGGAATTCCTTTCTCCTTACGGCATCCGCAGTCTCTCCAAGGTCTACGAAAAAACGCCCTACAGCTACCAACAAGGAGACGACTACGCCACGATCAGCTACAGCCCTGCTGACAGTCCTGTCGCGATGTTCGGCGGCAATTCCAATTGGCGCGGCCCGGTCTGGATGCCGATCAATTATTTGCTCATCGAAGCCCTGCAGAAGTTCGGCCATCACTTTGGAGATGATTTCAAAATGGAATTCCCGACTGGATCGGGGCGGCATCTCAATCTGTGGGAGATCTCACTTGAGTTGGAAGAGCGTTTAGTCGGCATCTTCCGTCGCGATGGCGACGGACGGAGAGCCTTTAACGGTGATGCGGATCTATTTCAGAAGGATCCGAAATGGCGTGATCTCTTTCTGTTCAATGAATATTTCCACGGCTGCAGCGGCGCCGGAGTTGGCGCGAGTCACCAGACGGGATGGACGGCAGTGATCGCCAAAATGATCACGCAACTCCAACGTTGGCGCTGACGTGATGAAGTGATCTCCCTAACGTTCGACTGAACTTCGGGCACGTCGTAATGGACAACGCCACCCATGCGGCTCGTCGCCAAACCTCCATCGAACCGCAAACCGATCACTACAACGTGGTGATCATTGGTAGTGGCGCGGGTGGTGGTTCTCTCGCCCGAGCTTTAGCGGATTCCGGTCACTCGATCTTGATCCTGGAACGTGGTGGCTGGCTGCCCAGGGAACCTCAGAACTGGGATCCGGTCGAGGTGTTTCAGAACGATCGCTACGTCTCTGAAGATCCGTGGCAAGACAAGCACGGAAAGACGTTTCAGCCAGGCAGTCACTACTTCGTGGGCGGTGCCTCGAAGATGTATGGAGCAGCGCACTTCCGTCTGCGCGAGCGGGATTTTGAATCAGTGATGCATGTCGACGGTGAATCACCGGAATGGCCGCTGAAATACGACGTCTTTGAGCCTTACTACCGCAAAGCCGAGCAGTGGTACCACGTGCACGGCCTACGCGGCGAAGACCCCACTGAACCACCGGCATCCTCCGCCTACCCCTATGCGCCGATCAGCCATGAACCGCGCATGCAGAAATTGGTGGATGACCTGCGCTCAGCAGGACTCCATCCTTTTCACGCACCCACAGGAGTCGCCCTAGACGAAGCCAATCCCGCGTTCAGTGCGTGTGTGCGCTGCAACCGTTGTGATGGATTTCCCTGTCTGGTGCAAGCCAAGGGTGATGCGGAGGTCATGGGCGTTCGCCCGGCACTGGATCACGACAATGTCTTCTTGCTCACAGACGCTGAGGTGCTTCGACTGAACACCGACGAGAGCGGTCGAGAGGTCACTGACGTGGTGGTGAATCACCAGGGGCAGGAACGTCGCTTCAAAGGCGACATTGTGGTGGTCTCAGCTGGAGCGGCCAATTCAGCACGGCTGCTACTGATGTCAGCGAACGACGCGCATCCCCGAGGGCTTGCCAACAGCTCCGATCAGGTGGGCAGAAATTACATGTATCACAACTGCAAGGCCGTGGTGGCACTGGCTCATGAGCCCAACACGACGGTGTTCCAAAAAACAGTTGCTCTGCATGACTGGTATTTCGGAGACAACGACTTCGACTTCCCGATGGGAAACGTGCAGATGACGGGCAAGACCAATGGAGCGATGATGAAAGGCTACAAACCGCGACTCACCGCTCTTGCCCCGACCTGGAGCATGGACAAGATCGCTGAACACTCGCTGGATTTCTGGCTGCAGACAGAAGATCTTCCGCTCGCGAACAATCGGGTCACCATCAATTCACAAGGGCAAATCAAACTCGACTACACCCCGACCAACACCAGATCATCCAACGAGCTGGTCAACCGACTGGAGGGGCTGCTCGACAAGCTTTACCTCAAAAATCATCTGGCCGAGCGTCAGGTGTATTTCGCCTCCTCGATGGACATTGCGGCAGTCGGGCATCAGTCCGGCACCTGTCGCTTCGGCAAGGACCCAAGCACATCAGTACTGGACATCAATTGCCGCACCCATGATGTGGAGAATCTCTATGTGGTCGATACCAGCTTCTTCCCCAGCAGTTCAGCGGTGAATCCATCACTCACCGCCATCGCCAATGCCATCCGTGTGGCGGATCACCTCAAAGAACGCTTGAGCTGATCACCCCAACAAAGCTTGCAGGCGTGGAGCCACCAGCATCAGATCGATGCTGAGTGGTCCACCGCCCGCGGTGACCAGCACAAAGCACATCACCACATACATCGCAGCCTTCTCCCAACTGGGAGGTTCACCAACACCCATTGGTCCGGCGTAATCACCTTCAGGGATTTGGAATGGGTCAGGTGCTATGAACGGGAAGCCATTGGTGATTTCCAGAACCACGGCGTAAAGCATCGAAACAGCAATGGCAACGGCTGCCAGAGGAGTCAAGAGCCCGGCAATCAGAGCAATCCCACCGGCCCACATCGAGAAGGCAGAAAGGAAACAGAGCCATGCCGGAGTCTTCATGGCCGTGGCCCAGGTGTTCAGGTTGCTGAGCTTTGGCCAACCATGGCGGATGAACACCAGACCGGTGAACAACCGCAGCACCAAAAGACCAGCGCCGGCAATGCCGTCCGGCGCCGCAGGGACAATCAGAGAGACAAGATCCACTAGTCGACGACCATTTTTTCGAACGCTAGTGAGTTCGGGCCGGAAAAACTGAAGGATTCGGTTAAGAAGAAATCCACAGTCGGTGACCATCAGGGTCACTTAACAGGCGACCAGATCCAGCCTCAGGATGCTTGATCAGAATCTGTGCGTATAAAGCATCCTGCGGCAACAACGCAGCCGCCGTGGGTTGCAACGGTGCCGGACTGAGATATCTCAAGAACTCAATCCCGCACGGCGTTGAACCACTCAATCCATGAATGGACACTTTGGGATTGACGACGCCATCAAGGCGCTCTTGTTCAACACCTTGATTGAGGGTGGCATAGCGAAGTTGAAGGCCAAGCTCCACGCCGTAAAACATCAGACTTTGGTCGCTGTCGCTGATCGCGATTGCCGTGTGGTCGAGTCCCTGAAACAGTGGGGCGTCCGCCTCATGCCAACGCGGGTGCCCGAGTCCAGGAGGAAACCAGAGCAGCTCCATGGCATGACCAGCGGCATTGCGGAACTTCCATGCCCCCACGCCATTGGGCAACCACTGCGGGGCTTGCGAGATCGGGGTCACCACAGGCATCAGCTGTTCCGCCGCACGCTGCAGATCACTCACCACGATCGCGACATGCTGGAACCAGAGACTGTTCGCGACCCCTAGGTGTTGCTGTTGGACGGGATCGACACCTTCGAAGGAGACGTAGTCAAGACACTCATCACCCAGTCGGTAGTGATGCACGATGGCCTGCCCCTCACGCAAGCCGAAACGGCGTTGAAGGCTCTCCCCTTGCAACAGGGTCTGCCCGTGATCCTCAACACCAAGAAGCGCCAGTAGAGGATCGAGGCAGTCGGCTGTGGGGAGAGAAAACGCCACTCCTTGAACGGAAGGCGATTGGCACTGAACATCGACCACAAATACAGCGTCCCTGCTGACGGTGTCTTAGCGCCGTTTACGCACGAAGCACTGCCGAGATCAGTGAAACCGGCTAATCAATGTTTGTTCGTTTCTGACCGCCATGACCACCCAGGTCCCAAAAGCGATGACCTCCCTTTGTCTGCGTGACAAGGTGATCATCGTGACCGGAGGCAATTCCGGTATCGGCAAGGCCATCGTCGAAGCCGTCGGTGCCCTGGGCGCCAAGGTGGTCATCGATTACCGCTCCCATCCAGAACGAACCGATGAGCTGATCGAAGAAATCGGAGAGCTGGGTGGTCAAGCCATCGGTGTTCAGGCAGACGTCGCCAAGCTGGACGACCTGCAACGCCTCGTGGATGTGGCGGTGAAGACCTTCGGCAAGGTCGACGTGATGGTGAACAACGCCGGGATCGAGACGCGCACATCAATCCTGGATACAACACCCGAAGACTTCGACAAGGTGATGAATGTCAATCTGCGCGGTGTGTTCTTCGCCACGCAGTACGCCGCCAAACGGATGATCGCCCAAGGCAGTGGCGGAAGGATCATCAACATTTCCTCGGTGCATGAAGACTGGCCGATGCCTGACAACACGCCCTACTGCGTAGCCAAAGGCGGAGTGCGCATGATGACTCGCACCGCTGGCGTGGAACTGGCAGGCAAGGGTGTCTCCATCGTGAATGTCGGTCCTGGTGCTGTCGCAACGCCGATCAACGATTCCACGATGAACAACCCCGAACTGCTCGCCAAGCTCAACGCCGCTATCCCCATGGGACGCATGGCACAACCTGAAGAGATCGCTTCCGTGGTGGCGTTCCTTGCCGGTGACGGCGCCAGTTACATGACGGCGACAAGCGTCTTCGCCGACGGCGGCATCATGATGAGCAGTCCTGGGCTTTGAGCGCGAAAGCCTCAACCCCGGCGTGGGCGACCGCGGCATCCTGATCAGGCGTCATCCCTGACACCCCGATCGCCCCCACCACCGCATCCTGATAACGCAGCACCAGTCCACCAGCCATCAAGGCGCAGGGCTGGTTCAGCACGGCCTGCAACGACAACAGGGCCATGCGCCCTGAAGCAATCGCCTGTTCTGCAGCAGCGCTGTCTCCTCCAGTCAATGCTGCCGTCCGGGCCTTGGCGGCTGATGTCTCGACACTGGCGATGGACGCACCATCGAGCCGACGGAAGGAGAGAAGCACCCCTGAGGCATCCACCACCGCGATCGACACCCGTGCCGACAACTGATGCGCCATCTGCTTCGCTGATTCGACGATGTGGTCTGCATCAGCCAGCTCGAGGCAGTGAATCATCTGCATCGGATTAAGTCCATTGAATGGACATCTTCCAGAGATGTCCCTCCAGTTCCACCCCAGCCGCCAGAGCCTCGAGAGCGTCACTGGGCAGTTTCAGCGTGGCTGATGCCTGATGCACCAGGATGTCGACCCCTGTGAACTGAAAGCCCATGGTTTTCCCCATGGCTGCAATGTCATCAAGACAAGCCGCTTGATGGAACTGATCAAGAAGAACCTGATCACCCTTCACCGTGTGGAGGAAAGCTTCCAACTGTGGACTACCTGTGCTGGTCATAGCGTCAGCCCTTGATTGCGATACAGGAGATTTCGATGCGGGCGCCAACCACCAATTTGCTGATGCCGATCACCGCACGGGAGCAATAGTTATCGGGATCAGGGAAAAACTCTTTCCAGACAGCATCCATGTCCTCGATTTCATCAATGTTGGTCATATAAACCACCGCCTGCCCTACATCGCGATACGTGCATCCTGCTTCTTGCAGCACACCGAACACGTTCTTCAGACATTGGCGGGTGTGTTCCGCACTGCCACCTTCCACCGTTTGATTGGTGGCTGGATCCACAGGCATCTGGCCGGACACGAACACAAACTGTCCGATTTGGTAGCCCTGGCTGTAGCTAGCAACAGGCTGGTTGGCATTTTGGGTGCGGATTGGATGACGCTCCAATGGCATCGATACAGATCAACTGTCTTCGTTGTAGCGACGTTCAAGGAAGTGCAGGGTGTTGGATTCCACGCGCATGCACAAAGATGGAATACACCGCATCCCAGCAGCAGAGGAACAGACGGTTGCTATGGATGCCACCAAAACAGAGATTGCCAACCAGACGGGGTGTAGCGATGCGTCCCAGCAAGGTGCCATCCGAGGCAATGCAGTGAACGCCATTCCCGGCACTACTCCAGATGTTGCCGTCGATATCCACCCGGATTCCGTCAGCATTGCCGTTGGTCACCCGATAGAAGTCGCGTCGACCCGATATCTGCTGGCCGCCGTCCTCCACATCAAACACGTGAATGAGTCGATCAGGCTTGGGGGCATCGTGCTCGAGTGGGGCCTCGCAAAAACCTTCAGGAGCCGCTGTATCCACGATGTAAAGCAGTGATTCATCGGGAGAGAAGGCAAGACCATTCGGACCGACCACCTCAGAGGGATCCGTCATCGCCTTGAGAGATCCATCCGCCGGGTCAAAGCGATAGACCACAGCTGGTTGCAACGAATGCCGCCGTCCACCCTCGAAATCGTTCACGAGTCCATACAACGGATCGCTGAACCAAATCGTGCCGTCACTTTTCACCACCACATCATTGGGTGTGTTCAAAGGCTTGCCCAGGTGGGAATCCACCAGATGAACAACACGACCGTTGTGCTCGGTGCGCAGTAGTGCCCGATGGCCGTGACTGCAGGTCAACAGACGTCCCTGCAGATCACGCGTTTGTCCATTCGGGAATCCAGCGTTGTGGCGAAACACACTCAGACCATGGCTCTCACTCCACGACAAAATTCGATCGTTGGGAATGTCAGAGACCAGAAGACGCTGCTGGTCGCCAAACCAAACTGGACCTTCCAACCATCGACAACCATCGAAGAGAAGTTCCAGCTGAGCATTGAACAGCACCAGAGACTTGAAGCGTGGATCAACAACTTCAATCTTGGTTTCAACAAACTCACTGCGAAAAACCATGACGCCTTGCCGCTTACTTGAATGATCCAGGCGGCAAATTTCGCCAGGCCTGATCGTTACGTTGGATGATCAGCTGAACACACGGTTCATCACCAACCTGGGCAGAAAGATGACCTTGCCGACCATCCGATGTCGCCCGACAGCCCTGATCCCCTCCATAGGAATACTCCCCAGCTTTCATCACCACTTTCGTGCCATCCATGCTTTCCACAGACCAGGCACCTTTCAGCACATAAATCCATTTGGGCACGTGGTTCTCATGCCAGTCAGCGGTCCAGCCAACAGGCAGGTATGTCACAAAGGCATTCCCTTCCTTCATCAGGTCACGGGAAAATTGCGGCGAGTCACCGGGTCCAAGCTGACCAAGCTCAAACGCGCTGATTGTGCACATTGTCTGACGACTGATGCCCTCAGCATCGGTGTAGAGATGCCAATAGCTTTCAGGCTCTGGAGCCAGACTGAAAGGATCGGTCACAAGTGACTTGGGCGGATCTTTTCACCCTATTCATTTCGCAGAAGCCTGACTATCAAGCCACACACCAAGGCAATGTTTCCCCTGCGTGGAACAGCACAGGCCACTCGCTCTCATCAAGGGAGTCGTCCGCTGTTGCGGCCGCTCTTACAGGCTCTAGGCGCGAGGGGACTGACTGCTGCTTGCGCACGAGCGTGATGGTGTCGTCGTTGAGTGGCAATCCATAAAAACGAGGACCATGTTCACTGGCAAAACCCTCGAGACGGTCCAAGGCACCGGCTTGCTCGAAGACGCAGGCGTAGCTCTCGATGGCGTGAAACGCATTAAAAATCCCGGCACAACCGCAAGCCGACTCCTTGCCGGAACGGGGATGAGGCGCTGAATCCGTGCCAAGAAAGAAGCAGGGGAGACCACTGGTGGCAGCCGCGATCAACGCCTGGCGATGGCATTCACGCTTGACCACCGGCAGACAGTAGAAATCGCTCCGCAGACCCCCCATGAACATCGCATTGCGATTGAGGTGGAGGTGATGGGGGGTGATGGTGGCTGCCAGTCGATGATCACCGGCAAGGTGCTCATCGCGGATGTAAGCAGCAGCCTGCTCGGTGGTGATGTGTTCAAGAACGATGCGCAATCCCGGATGGCGGCGGCGCAGAGGAATCAGTTGCTGGTCGATGAAGGCAGCTTCCCGATCGAAAATATCCACCTCAGGATCGGTGACCTCCCCATGAATGAGCAGGGGCATGTCGATGGATTCCATGCGCTCCAGCACCGCAGCGATCTGAGTCAGATCACTCACACCGGCAGCCGAATTGGTGGTGGCATTGGCGGGATACAGCTTTGCTGCGATGAACACTCCCTCGCGAAACCCACGCTCCAACTCGTCGGGGTCAAGATCGTCAGTGAGATAAGCGGTCATCAGCGGCTCAAACTGCTGTCCCTGCGGAAGCGCTGAAAGAATCCGACTGCGGTAGGCGAGTGCTGCGTCGACCGTGGTGATTGGAGGACGCAAATTGGGCATCACGATGGCCCGTGCAAAGGTTCTGGCAGTCGAGGGCAGCACGGCCTGAAGCATCGCTCCATCTCTCAAGTGCACATGCCAGTCATCAGGACGGCGGAGCACAAGCGATGAGGGCACCTGAACCAAGGTCAGACCTCCTGAAGTAAGGGCAGCTCCTCGACGGCTAAGCGGAGGATCTTTCCACGATCTTCGCTGACGTGCTCCTCGGGGAGAAGCTCCAGCAGCTTGAGTTTCTCGAGCCGATTGCGCGTGGCCCCATTCATCACCACCAAATAAACCGAGCGGCCCACTTCAATCGCTTCTTTGATGGCATTTTCCAGCGCAAGGGATGCAGTCACTCCCAGATGGGAAACTTCTGTGAGGTCAAACAGCACCGCCTCACACTCTTCGATGGCGTTGTGCTCCCGGCTGATCGTTTTTGCCACACCGAAAATCATCGGCCCAGTGAGTTGGAACAGCAGCAGACGTCCTGAAGCTTGATCCAGAATCTCCTGCTGGTCGGGAGGCAGTTCCACATCATCATCTGTGGTGCTGATGGTCTTCACTCCCTTGGATTGAAGGGCCGTCATCCGCTCGATGGTGAGCACATTGGCCACAAACACGCCGATGAACACTGCCCAGATCAGATCCACGAGAACGGTGAGAGCAATCACGCCATAGGTGATGCAGGCTGCCTTGATCGACAGGTGATGGGCCCGTTGCAGGAAGCTCCAGTCGATGATGTCGAAACCGACCTTCAGAGCAATACCGGCCAGCACGGCCAGTGGGATGGCCGATGCAGCTCCTGCAAACAGCAGGATCACCAGCATCAGAATCAGGGCGCGGACGATTCCAGAGAGGGCCGAACGGCCGCCGGCCTGGATATTCACCACTGTGCCCATCGTGGCGCCAGCTCCAGGCAAGCCTCCGAACAGACCAGACACAACATTGCCAAGACCCTGGCCGATCAATTCCTTGTTGGAGTCGTGCTCGGTGCGGGTGAGGCTGTCAGCCACCACGGAGGTGAGAAGGGCATCAATGCAACCGAGCATGCCCAGAACCGCACCATTGACCACCATCACCCGAAGCTGCCCGCCGGTGAAGTTGGGCATCTGGAAACTGGGGAAGTCCGCCGAGAACTCAGGGATCCGTCGCAATTCAGCGTCCCCGAGCAAAGTGAAGGAGAGAAACGTGCCGATCAACAACGCGAGCAGCTGAGGGGGGACCCAGCGCTTCCACTGCTCAGGCGTGAACCAGAGGATCAACAGCGTCACCACAGCCAGGGTGAGCTCCATGGGCTGGATGTTGGAGAACAGCTCTGGCAGGGCCGTGAGGGTTCCCACAACACCGCCAGATGGGCTGCTCTGGCCAAGAAACGGCGCTAGTTGAAGGATGACCAGGATCACACCGATGCCGGACATGAAGCCCGAAATCACGGTGTAGGGCATCATCGTGATGTAACGCCCCAGTCGGAAAAAGCCGAACAGGATCTGGAAAACACCTGCCAGGATCACCGTGGTGAACGCCATGGCCAGAGCAGTGGCCTGGTCGGGAATCTGGCTGGTGAAGCTGAGGATGACGGCGGTGAACACCACGGTCATTGGACCGGTGGGTTCAGAGATCAATGTGGGGGTGCCCCCGAACAGGGAGGCCACCAAACCGATGATCACGGCACCCCAGAGGCCAGCAGCAGCCCCTGCCCCTGACGCCACACCAAAGGCGAGAGCCATCGGCAGCGCAACCACCGCAGCAGTCACCCCACCGAAGACATCGCCTTTGATGTTGCGGGTGCTGATGTGATTCAGGAACACGCCGATCCGTCACAAATGTGGCGGAATTCTAGTCGGCGCCCATGGGATCAGACCAGCTCAATCCACACCGTCACCGATTGGCGGGATGATGGCTGCGCTCCAGCACCGCAGCGATCTGAGTCAGATCACTCACACCGGCAGCCGAATTGGTGGTGGCATTGGCGGGATACAGCTTTGCTGCGATGAACACTCCCTCGCGAAACCCACGCTCCAACTCGTCGGGGTCAAGATCGTCAGTGAGATAAGCGGTCATCAGCGGCTCAAACTGCTGTCCCTGCGGAAGCGCTGAAAGAATCCGACTGCGGTAGGCGAGTGCTGCGTCGACCGTGGTGATTGGAGGACGCAAATTGGGCATCACGATGGCCCGTGCAAAGGTTCTGGCAGTCGAGGGCAGCACGGCCTGAAGCATCGCTCCATCTCTCAAGTGCACATGCCAGTCATCAGGACGGCGGAGCACAAGCGATGAGGGCACCTGAACCAAGGTCAGACCTCCTGAAGTAAGGGCAGCTCCTCGACGGCTAAGCGGAGGATCTTTCCACGATCTTCGCTGACGTGCTCCTCGGGGAGAAGCTCCAGCAGCTTGAGTTTCTCGAGCCGATTGCGCGTGGCCCCATTCATCACCACCAAATAAACCGAGCGGCCCACTTCAATCGCTTCTTTGATGGCATTTTCCAGCGCAAGGGATGCAGTCACTCCCAGATGGGAAACTTCTGTGAGGTCAAACAGCACCGCCTCACACTCTTCGATGGCGTTGTGCTCCCGGCTGATCGTTTTTGCCACACCGAAAATCATCGGCCCAGTGAGTTGGAACAGCAGCAGACGTCCTGAAGCTTGATCCAGAATCTCCTGCTGGTCGGGAGGCAGTTCCACATCATCATCTGTGGTGCTGATGGTCTTCACTCCCTTGGATTGAAGGGCCGTCATCCGCTCGATGGTGAGCACATTGGCCACAAACACGCCGATGAACACTGCCCAGATCAGATCCACGAGAACGGTGAGAGCAATCACGCCATAGGTGATGCAGGCTGCCTTGATCGACAGGTGATGGGCCCGTTGCAGGAAGCTCCAGTCGATGATGTCGAAACCGACCTTCAGAGCAATACCGGCCAGCACGGCCAGTGGGATGGCCGATGCAGCTCCTGCAAACAGCAGGATCACCAGCATCAGAATCAGGGCGCGGACGATTCCAGAGAGGGCCGAACGGCCGCCGGCCTGGATATTCACCACTGTGCCCATCGTGGCGCCAGCTCCAGGCAAGCCTCCGAACAGACCAGACACAACATTGCCAAGACCCTGGCCGATCAATTCCTTGTTGGAGTCGTGCTCGGTGCGGGTGAGGCTGTCAGCCACCACGGAGGTGAGAAGGGCATCAATGCAACCGAGCATGCCCAGAACCGCACCATTGACCACCATCACCCGAAGCTGCCCGCCGGTGAAGTTGGGCATCTGGAAACTGGGGAAGTCCGCCGAGAACTCAGGGATCCGTCGCAATTCAGCGTCCCCGAGCAAAGTGAAGGAGAGAAACGTGCCGATCAACAACGCGAGCAGCTGAGGGGGGACCCAGCGCTTCCACTGCTCAGGCGTGAACCAGAGGATCAACAGCGTCACCACAGCCAGGGTGAGCTCCATGGGCTGGATGTTGGAGAACAGCTCTGGCAGGGCCGTGAGGGTTCCCACAACACCGCCAGATGGGCTGCTCTGGCCAAGAAACGGCGCTAGTTGAAGGATGACCAGGATCACACCGATGCCGGACATGAAGCCCGAAATCACGGTGTAGGGCATCATCGTGATGTAACGCCCCAGTCGGAAAAAGCCGAACAGGATCTGGAAAACACCTGCCAGGATCACCGTGGTGAACGCCATGGCCAGAGCAGTGGCCTGGTCGGGAATCTGGCTGGTGAAGCTGAGGATGACGGCGGTGAACACCACGGTCATTGGACCGGTGGGTTCAGAGATCAATGTGGGGGTGCCCCCGAACAGGGAGGCCACCAAACCGATGATCACGGCACCCCAGAGGCCAGCAGCAGCCCCTGCCCCTGACGCCACACCAAAGGCGAGAGCCATCGGCAGCGCAACCACCGCAGCAGTCACCCCACCGAAGACATCGCCTTTGATGTTGCGGGTGCTGATGTGATTCAGGAACACGCCGATCCGTCACAAATGTGGCGGAATTCTAGTCGGCGCCCATGGGATCAGACCAGCTCAATCCACACCGTCACCGATTGGCGGGATGATGGCGTCGCAAAATGTGAGCCAATCGTCGTTCCAGATGCCCGAGTTCCTGCAATCGCTCCTGGAAATTCTGGTCGGAATCGGCCTGCTGTTCGCTGGCGGCGAGGTGTTTGTTCAAGGGGCGGTCACCCTTTCCCTGATTTTTGGCATCCCGCAGCTGGTGATTGGACTCACCGTGGTGTCCTTCGGCACCAGCGCTCCTGAACTGTTTGTCAGCGTGAGTTCAGTGCTTGAAGGCATGGACTCCCTGGCCGTGAGCAATGTGGTCGGGAGCAACATCTTCAACGTGATGGTGGTGCTCGGCAGCAGTGCTCTGGTGATGCCGCTTCGGGTGGAAAGCCGCCTTGTCCGGAGGGACGTGCCGGTGATGATTGCCGTCTCAGCGGCTGTTTGGGGCATGGCCTCCGCTGGGCGCGTCACCTGGCAATCAGGGGCAGCACTGTTGCTGGCTCTGGTGATCAACTCGATCTGGGAGATCCGCACCGCCCGCGAAGAACCGGAGAGCGTCGAGGAAGCCGAGCCCGATGTGAACCCTGAGCAGGGCAAACGCGGGGTGCTGAAAGCAGTTTTGTCTCTGTTGCTGGGCATCCTGCTACTCGGGGTTGGTTCCAAGGTGCTGGTCGCTGGCGCCTCAGGAGCCGCAATGCTTTTAGGAGTCAGCCAAGCCGTGATCGGCCTGACCATTGTGTCCGCCGGCACCTCGATGCCGGAACTGATCACGTCGCTGGTGGCTGCCCTCAAAGGCAAGACTGATCTGGCCATCGGCAACGTTGTCGGCAGCAATCTTCTGAACCAGCTGCTGGTGCTGGGCACGAGTGCGGTGGCTGCCAGCGGAACAGGCGGTCTTGAGGTGGGCGCTCTGCTGATCGAACGTGACATGCCCGTCATGGTGTTGACCGCATTGGCGTGTCTGCCCATTTTTTGGACCAAAGGACAGATCACCCGTCTGGAGGGGGGCATCCTCCTCGGCCTTTACATCTTTTATGTCGTGGATCAGGTGCTTCCACGCACCCTGCCCACATGGCAAGACGAGTTCCGGCTGGTGGTTCTCTGTCTTGTGCTTCCCGCTGTGATTGTTCTGATCGTGACGCAGGCTGGTCTCTACTGGCGCCAACTTCATCGCAACCGTCCCTGAGCAACAGCAACAACACGATGCTTCCTTCCAGCCTGGTTTGATCAGCAACTCATCACAGCCAGGCGCGGATTCGTTCACGAAAGGATGACTACACCCTGAAAGCTGATCATCCTTAGAAAGCGTTGCTCGGCTTGCCGATGCTCGAGCTGCTTCCACCGCTCAACGACAAAAACCTTCCCTGGTTGGATGTCATTCATCCAATCGTGGTGCACTTTGTGATCGCGATGGCGCTGATCAGCGTCGTTTTTGATCTGGTTGGTGTGATCACGCGACGAAGAAATCTCTTCGAAGTGAGCTTCTGGAATCTTGTGGTGGCCACGGTGGCCATCTTCGTAGCGATCATTTTCGGCCAGATTGAAGCTGGTCTAGCTAATCCTTACGGGGCCTCCCGCGACATCCTCAACTACCACAGCACCATTGGCTGGTCTCTGGCGGGGGTGTTAGGCCTCCTGACCGGATGGCGCTATGTGGTTCGGCAAAAAGATCCCACCCATTTGCCTGCTGGCTTTCTCGTGATTGATGGAGTGCTGGCAACCCTCGTGTTCTGCCAGGTCTATCTCGGAGACAAGCTGGTTTGGGTCTACGGACTGCACACCGTTCCTGTGGTGGAAGCCATTCGTAGTGGAGCGGTTTCATGACAGCGATCAGCCTGATCCACCTGATGGCCATTCCATCGCCCATCAACGACATCGCTGAGCAACTGGGGGCGAACGATCTCCCTTATGCCATTCCGATCCATCCGAATTTGGTGCACTTCACCATTGGATTGTTCGCCATCGGCGTCGCGTTTGATTTTGCAGGTGCGTTCTATCCGCTTGAAAAAAGGGTTTTCCGCTATCTCGCCCTGCCCGTTACCCGCAGTGGATTTCACGATGTGGGTTGGTACAACGTGCTCGCCTGCAGCGTCATCACCTTTTTCACGGTGGCCGCCGGCTTCTACGAGATGCTCCTGGCCGTCCCGCTGCCGGGAATTCGCAATGTGATTGGTCAGAATGCCATTAACACGATGCTTTGGCACGGCATTGGTGGTGTTGCCTTGCTACTGGCCATCGTGGCGATGACCATCTGGCGCGGCTACCAACGTTTCGTCTGGCGCAAGGATTTTGGCCGTCAAGTGTCCTGGCTCTATCTGGGCTGCGGAACCCTCATCCTGCTGATCATGGGCTTGCACGGAAGCCTCGGTGCCTGGCTAGCCAGTGAATTCGGTGTTCACATCACCGCAGATCAGCTTCTTGCGGCGGGTGCAGATCTCAAGGAGGCCCTGCCATGACATCCACACAAACCCCCAAGAAAGGATTCCCCCTCCGGTTGCTGATCGTTGTTGCGATCGCAGTTCTAGTCGATGCTCTCTTAAGCGTTCAGGTTGCGCGCTGGTCCTATGCATGGCTTCCTGTCCCTGCATCAACAGCAGCGCCCTATGTCGATGATCTGTTCAGTCTTGAAGTGGGGATTGGAGCCTTCATTTTCATCGGCTCCGTGGGATTCATCCTTTGGTCTGTGATCTTCAGCCGAGCTGAGAAATACGATGAAAGTGACGGTCTTCCCATCGAAGGCAACACCAAACTGGAAATCACGTGGACGGTGATTCCCTTCGTGATCGTGATGGCTTTGGCCTTCTATTCGATCCAAGTGAACGAAAAGCTGGCATCCCTGGGTCCCAAACAGAAATACGACGTTGCAGTCAATCAAGCCCCCGATGCCGTAGCAACGGTGGACGCACGTCGTGACATCGGGCCGATCGATGTGATCGCCCGCCAGTGGTCCTGGGAGTTCGTCTATCCAAATGGTGTACGGAGCTCAGAACTTCATTTACCGGTCAATCAGCGGGCCAATTTTCAGCTCAGCTCGGAGGATGTATTGCATGGCTTCTACATCCCCGCATTCCGTCTGAAGCAGGACATCATTCCCGGGAGTGTGATCTCTTACAGCATCACACCGACCCGGGAAGGTCGTTATCGCTTGCGCGACTCGATGTTCAGCGGCGCTTACTTCTCTAAAAATCAGACCGACGTGATTGTCGAGTCGGATCAGTCCTACGAAACATGGCTGAAGGCCACGGCCAAACGTCCACTGGTGCAGGGACTGAGCCCAGGAACACCTCTTTACGCCAAGCGACTTAAAGACGGTGACCGTGGCTGGGCCACGGTTGCTCCCGCAACACCACCGATGGTCAACGACCCCGGCAATCCCGACGAGCCCCACGACGCCTGACCCCGATGACCAGCACGAATTACGACCCGCGCGTGCTCAAGGCGCCGCACCCTGTTCCTGGGGCTCCCGACAACTGGAAACGCTTTTTCAGTTTCAATACTGACGCCAAGGTGATCGGTATTCAGTACATCGGCCTGTCACTGTTCTTCCTGCTTGTGGGAGGCCTGCTGGCCATGGTGATGCGTGGGGAGCTGATCACGCCACCATCCGATCTAGTTGACCCGAGTGTCTACAACGGTCTTTACACGATGCACGGGACAGTGATGCTGTTCCTGTTTCTTTTTCCGGTCCTGAATGGATTCAACAATCTCCTGATTCCCACCATGATCGGGGCGCCGGATATGGCCTTCCCCAAGGTGAATGCCGCCGCCTTCTGGCTGGTGCCTGTGTTTGCCCTGGTGTTGCTCAGCAGCTTTTTCGTACCGGGTGGTCCCGCATCATCCGGTTGGTGGTCGTATCCACCGGTCAGCATTCAGAACCCGCTCGGGCATCTGATCAACGGGGAATTTCTGTGGATTCTCGCCGTGGCGCTGTCCGGAATCTCCTCGATCATGGGCGCCATCAATTTTGTGACCACGATCCTGCGCATGCGGGCTCCTGGCATGGGTTTCTTCAAGATGCCGGTGTTTATCTGGACCGCCTGGGCCGCCCAGACCCTCCAGCTGATTGGCCTGCCCGCACTGACAGGGGGCGCCATCATGCTCCTGTTTGACCTCAGCTTCGGCACCAGTTTCTTCCGACCTGAAGGCGGTGGTGATCCGGTTCTTTATCAACACTTCTTCTGGTTTTACTCGCACCCAGCGGTGTACGTGATGGTGTTGCCGGTGTTCGGTATTTTTTCCGAACTGATCACGGTGTATTCCCGCAAGCCACTTTTCGGCTACAAGTTCGTGGCTCTGGCATCATTCATCATCACGTTCCTCGGTCTGATCGTGTGGGTTCACCACATGTTCTATACAGGAACACCGCAGTGGATGCGCAATCTGTTCATGGTCACCACCATGCTGATCGCCGTTCCAACAGGCGTGAAGGTGTTTGCATGGCTGGGCACACTCTGGGGAGGCAAAATCCGCCTCACCACTCCCATGTTGTTTGTCCTGGGAGGGCTGGTGAACTTCATCTTCGGCGGCATCACGGGTGTGATGCTTGGCACCGTTCCCATTGATATTCACGTCGGCAACACCTACTTCGTAGTCGCTCATTTCCACTACATCATCTTCAACACGATCGGATTCGGAATCTTCGCCGGCATCTACCACTGGTTTCCGAAGTTCACCGGACGCATGTATTACGAAGGTCTCGGCAAAGTACATTTCGCACTCACGTTCATCGGGGCCACCCTCAATTGGCTCCCGCTCCATTGGGCCGGCCTTTACGGCATGCCCCGCCGTGTCGCCTCCTATGACCCGGAATTTGCCATCTGGAATGTAATCGCCAGCATCGGAGCCTTCATGCTCGGGGTGGCTTCCATTCCATTCATTCTCAACATTGTCAGCTCCTGGTCACGCGGCGCCAAAGCGTCTGCCAACCCATGGAATGCGATCGGACTGGAGTGGCTGTTGCCCTCTCCACCCCCTGCCGAAAATTTTGAAGATGACGTGCCCACGGTGATCAATGAGCCCTATGGCTACGGACTTGGGCGCCCCCTCGTTGAGGATGAGGAGTTCTACATCCGCCGATCCATGGAGGCCTAATTCGATGACCAGCGCCAATCCAGATCTCGCTCTCAATCACGAACCGGGGCACATCAAGCATGACGGCCACAACCTCACCGGTTTCGTCATTTTTCTCTGCTCAGAAAGCATCATCTTTCTGGCATTCTTCGTCGGTTTTTCACTGCTGAAACTCACCAGCCCTGAATGGCTACCAGAGGGGGTTGAAGGTCTGGAGACAAAGCTTCCCTTCATCAACACCGTCATCCTGGTGAGTTCCAGCTTCGTCGCCTATTTCGCTGAGCGCTATCTGCACAGAGACAACCTCTGGGGATTCCGTGCCCTATGGCTGCTCACCATGGCCATGGGTGCCTACTTCGTCTACGGGCAGTACGTCGAATGGTCGGAACTTCCCTTCCATCTCAGCAGCGGCGTCTTTGGTGGGACTTTCTATCTGTTAACGGGATTCCATGGACTTCATGTCATCACCGGCATCCTGCTGATGGGTCTGATGCTGGCTCGATCCTTCCGTCCCAACAACTACGCCAAAGGGGAAATGGGCGTTACAGCCGTCAGCCTGTTCTGGCATTTCGTGGATGTGATCTGGATCATCCTCTACGTGCTGATCTACGTCTGGCAACGCACCACCTGATCAACCTGCAACGGCCGATTCACACCCCAAACATCCAGCCATGATCATTGACGATCGCCACTACGACATCATCGTTATCGGCAGTGGTGCCGGGGGAGGCACTCTCGCGGGTGCACTGAGTCGTGCTGGACGCCGAGTCCTGCTGCTCGAACGTGGCGAAGCCATGGCACTCAGCGACCAGAACGTCGCAGATGTGGATCTGCTGCGAAAGGATCGCTACCACCCCAAGGATGAGCGCTGGTT
Organism: Synechococcus sp. NOUM97013; assembly: GCF_014279815.1. NCBI lineage: Bacteria > Bacillati > Cyanobacteriota > Cyanophyceae > Synechococcales > Synechococcaceae > Synechococcus > Synechococcus sp. NOUM97013. The sequence goes on from NZ_CP047941.1 coordinate 1,659,404, forward strand.
CGGACCTGACGGTGACCCGATCGCACCGCAAACCGCCTATGCGCTGGGAGGCAACACCAAGATCTGGGGTGCGGTTTTGGAGCGGATGCGGGAACGGGAGTTCGGCGAGGTGAAACTGCAGCAGGGCATGTCTCCCGCCTGGCCCCTTGATTACGGCACTCTGGCCCCGTACTACGACAAGGCCGAAGCGCTTTACCACGTGCATGGCAAGGTCGGTGTGGATCCCACCGAGCCACCACGCACCAAAGATTTCGAGCATCTGCCACGTCCATTAACACCGTTCCTCGAGCCGTTACGCGAAGGCTTGGAGCGTCAGGGTTGTCAGCCCTATGACCTGCCGATCAGCTGGTCCGACAATCAGGATGACCCCAGCGGCGACGCCCAGCTCTATGGGCTCGACAACGCCGACACCAACAACCTGCAGGTGCGCACCCTCGCCACCGTTCAACGGCTGCATGTGAATCCATCGGGCCGGGAAGTGAAGGGAGTGGAAGCCGATGTGGACGGAGAGGCCTGGCTGTTTTCAGCCGATCTGATCGTGCTGGCCGCAGGCGCCATCAACACCCCAGCAATCCTGCTGCGCTCCAGCAACGAGCGGCATTCGGGGGGACTCGCCAATCGCTCCGAACAGGTGGGACGCAATCTGATGAATCTTCAGCTCACGTCAATCCTGCAAAAAGCATCCGAAGCGAACAGCGGCCGCTATGCGCGATCCCTTGGGATCAATGACTACTACTGGGGAGACAAGAACGTCAGTTTTCCACTCGGCCACATTCAGGCCGCCGGCGGCGTACTGCAGGATGCCTTGTTCGCGGAATCACCTCCGGTGCTCTCCCTGGTGAGCAAGATGATTCCCGATGCTGGGATCGAACGTCTGGCGTCACGGTCCGTGGCGTGGTGGGCCATGACCGAAGTGCTGCCTGATCCAGAAAACCGCGTTTGGCTGAACAACAATCAAGTCCGTATCAATTACATCCACAACAACCGCGAAGCACACGATCGTCTCGTCTACCGCTGGATCGACACCCTCAAGGCGATCGAGGCGGACCCCCAGACCCAGGGAGTGACATCGCAGCCGGTGCATCCCCGGGGGGAAGCTCCATTGAGTGTGGTTGGCTTCGCCTGCGGCACCTGCCGCATGGGACACGATGCCGCCACATCCGTTGTGGATGCTGACGGCAAATGCCACGACGTCGACAACCTTTACATCGCCGACACCAGCGTGTTTGCCAGTTGCCCGAGTGTTGGACCAGGACTCACCACCATCGCTCTGGCCCTACGTCTCGCCGACACCCTTGATCGCAAAATCCGAGGTTGACCCCATGGCCATCAGGCCATCGTGACGAACTCCTCCGACACCGTGGGATGCAAGGCCATGGTGCGATCGAAGTCCGACTTGGTGGCCCCCATGCCAACGGCGATCGCAGCCATCTGAATGATCTCGGCCGCATGGTCGCCCACCATGTGGCAACCAAGCACCTTCTCTGAGCCCGCTTCAAGCACCAGTTTGAGCAGACAGCGCGGACCACGCTTGGGCAAGGACTGTTCCATGGAGCGGAAACGGGCGCGATGGATCACCACCCCCGACACCCCAAAGCGAGCCACCGCCTCATCCTCCGAAAGACCCACCGTGGCCAGTTCCGGTTGACTGAACACGGCGCTCGCCACGAGTTCATGGTTGACCTGCCGCGGCCGCTGGCCATAGATGCTGTCTGCGAAGGCGCGACCTTCGTCAATCGCAACGGGCGTCAGACAGATGCGGTCTGTGACATCGCCAACGGCGAAGACATGGGAGACGTTGGTGCACTGATCAGCATTCACCGGGACCCGATGCCCTTCCACGGTGATGCCCGCGGCTTGCAGGTTGAGTCCTTCCAGGAACGGGCGTCGACCTGTCGCCAACAGAACACCACCGCAGGGGAGCCGCTCTCCGGTTTGCGTGGACACAACGAGATCCCCTTGCACTCCTTCAATGGCGACAGGGCTGGCGGAGAAACGCAAGTCGATACCTTGCGCAAGCATGCCCTCCTGCACCGCCGACGACAGCTCGCTGTCGAAACCATGGAGAAGGTGATCGCGCCGCACGAGCTGGGTCACCTGCACACCCAGACCTCGAAGGATTCCGGCAAATTCGCAGGCGATGAAACCGGCGCCGACCACCACCACCCGTTCGGGGAAGCGCTCCAGCTGGAACATGTCATCACTCACCCAGGCCAGATGGGCGCCAGGAATATCGGGACGATGGGGACGACCACCCACGCCGATCATCACCCGTTCAGCGCGGAGCCGATGCTCAGGCACGCCCTCGGGGGTCGACGACACGACGATGTGCCGATCGTCCTCGAAGCGGCCCCAGCCTCGAATCAAGGTCACCCCGGCCTTCTCCAGGAAGTCGATGTGCAGCGCATTCAGGCGATCCACCTCGTTGCGCACATTGGCGAGCAACTGAGCCGAGTCGACCGTCAGCGCTGAAGGATGAATGCCGTAGCTGGGGGCATTCTCGAGATGCTCCACCATCTTGGATCCATAAACCAGCAGCTTCTTGGGCACACAGCCGCGAATCACGCAGGTTCCACCCACACGGTCGCCTTCGACGATGGCGACCTTGGCGCCGTAGCGCGCCGCCCGCTTGGCTGCCGCCAGACCACCAGAGCCAGCACCGATCACCACGAGATCAAACGACTGCTCCACCGGAATGCTCATCAATCGCTCCTCATTCTGAGGGCTATGCGATGGATCTCGGGATCCGTGCATGCATGAGGCAACCGCCGATTCGACCAGAATCAACGGGAACCCACCAACGCCATGCGTCTGAGCGTCACGACCAAGAGCACCGCTAAAGGCACTGCCAAAGCGGCCGCCCTCGCCACATTCCTCACGGTTGCCTTGTTGAGCTCACTGGCTCCAGTGCGATCGCTTGAGCTCAACGGTCAGACCAGCTTCGTGGCAGTGCCCACGAAGGCAAAACTGGTGAACTACCAGTGGTACGCCTTTCAGGGCAGAGCGGTGGCTTACGTGGTGCTCGAGTTTCCTGCTGGTGCCGAAGCAGGGCTCGGCGCTATCAGCCTCGAGCAGATCCGTGGCGTGCATCCGGCCTTTCGGTGGGGCGCCGTTCCGGTTCGAGCATTTTTGGGAACACCACGACGGGAAGGGGACGCGATTGCCGCAGAAGCCGAATTCGCTGACAAGGCGCGCAGCGTGATGGTGCATTTCCCACAGGCGGTGGCACCGGGCAACACCGTCACCGTGGCCTTTCAGCTGGGCAGGAATCCGCCTGAAGGTCTCTACAGCTTTTCCCTGTCAGCCATTCCTGCAGGCCCCAATCCCATCCCCCAGGTGGTCGGTGTCCTCCAGATGGACATCCTGCAACCCTTCCGAGACTGATGATCCAACACGGAAGAATCGTTGAGATCGGCATAGGGTGAGATTCGGAACGTTGCGGACTTCACCCTGCACCTGACCCATTTCGACCGGATTCCCGATCACGACGGCGAACACGATCTGTTCGAGGTCAAGGTGCGTGCGCTGCAACCCACCCAGATGTGTGTGGGACTCGCCGAGGTGTGGAGCCGTCAACGCGACTTCGGGGAGGACAGCAAGAGCGAAAGGCTCAGCTACTTGCGTGGCAAACCGGTGCCTCTGGTGCGCAACAGACAGGGCCAGCTCTGGATGGTGGATCGTCATCACCGTCTGCGGGCCCTGCTGGAGATGGATGCGGATGTCTCCACCTATGGCTATGTGATCGCTGAACTCGAAAGTGTCAATCGAAATGACGCCCTGGAAGCCCTCCAGCATCGGGGTTGGCTCTATCTCCACGATGGCCGTGGCAATGGACCATGGGCTCCATCAGACCTTCCGACCTCTCTTCTTGACCTGCAGGACGATCCCTACCGAAGCCTGGTGTGGAAGCTCAAGAAAGAACGACTGATCAAGCCACAACCCCTGATCCCTTATCACGAATTCCGCTGGGGCAGCTGGCTCCGCACCCGCCCTTTGCCTCCGTTCAGTTCAGCGCAACTCGAACCGGCGCTGCCAGCCGCCCGACGGCTCTGCCAATCTTCAGCGGCGCGACACCTGGCTGGCTGGACCGGCAATTCCTGAACTCACCTAACGCTTGCGCCTGGAGTCGATCTGGAGCAGGTCACGCACTCGCTGAACCTGACTCGCAACCTGGGGATCGCTGGCGAGTTTCTTCTCCACCTGTTCGATGGCATACATCACGGTGGTGTGGTCCTTCCCTCCGAAGGTTTCACCGATGCGAGGCAAGCTCAGCCCCGTGCCCTGACGCATCAGAAACATTCCCACCTGGCGGGCCTGGCTGACCGCACGACGACGGCTGCTGCTGCGCATGTCATCCGCCGACACCCCGAACACTTCGGACACCTTGTCGATCACCTGCTCAGGCGTGACTTCCACACCCTGACCACTGGGGTCAAGCATCGGGGCCACCGACTCAACCGTCATGGGCATGCCGGTGATCGATGAGAACGCCACGGCGCGGGTCAGAGCACCTTCGAGTTCACGGATGTTGGAGGTGAAGCGACCAGAGATGTACTGAATCAGGTCTCGGGGGAGCGAAACCCGTTCCTGCTCGGCTTTCTTCTGCAGGATCGCCATACGGGTCTCCAGATCAGGCGCCTGGATGTCAGCGATCAATCCCATCGAGAAGCGTGAGATCAGGCGCTCCTGGAGTCGTGGAATCTGACTGGGTGGGCGATCGCTGGCGATCACGATCTGGCGGCCGGCCTCATGCAGCGCGTTGAAGGTGTGAAAGAACTCTTCCTGGGTGTACTCCTTGCCCTCAATGAACTGGATGTCATCCACAAGGATCAGATCAGCTGCTCGGTAGCGATCCCGGAAGGCCTGCATGCCGTCCTTGCGGATGGCCACGATCAGGTCATTGGTGAAGGTTTCGGTGGAAACGTAGAAAACTTTGGCCTCAGGGTCGATCTCCAGGCGGTAATGGCCAATGGCCTGCATCAGGTGGGTCTTGCCAAGACCCACACCACCGCAGATGAACAACGGGTTGAACTCGCGCCCAGGCGCTTCCGCGACAGCTAGCGCGGCCGCATGGGCCATGCGGCTGTTGGGGCCGACCACAAAGCGGTTGAACACGTAGCGCATGTTCAGGCCCGGAAGCCGCCTCGGCGCAGCAGCGCTCGGAGTCGCCGCAGGGGGCTGAGCCGCCACGGGGGTGGAATCAGGGGCCGCAGCCGAGGCAGCGCTGCCGGCACCTGCCGCAGCCTGGAGATCATCCCCATCGCGGGCCTGAACCGACACCTTCACCGGCTGACCAACGATCTCACCGGCCACATCCGCAATCGTGCTCGCGTAGTTCTTGCGCAGCCAGTTGCTGGCAAAGCTGTTGGGAGCGAGCAGCGTGAGCGTTCCATCCCGGAATCCGCTGCATTGAGCCGGTCGAATCCAGGTTTCGAAGGTGGGTTTGCTGAGGTTGCTCTGAAGGGCCTTCTGAACATGACTCCAAAGCTCACTGCCCGTCAGCACCGCGTCGCCTGAATCAAGGAGGCTGAATCTACGCACCTCTGACCGATCGTTCAGTCTTTAATGAGACCCTGACCAAGTCACGGATGTCCATGGCCCCCGCCAGCCTGCGCTCACTGCAAAGGATTTCACTGCTTCTGGGAATCGGCCTCATCGGCACAACGCTGAGCGGCTGCGGAACCTCCTGGCGCGAACGGGTCGGGCTGGAGAAGCCTCCAGCCACGGAACCGCTGCCGGAAGTCAGTGATGGGCCTCGTTCAGCCCCGCTGCAACCGGGCAAGAACGTCATCGTTCAGGCCGTGGATCGGGTGGGTCCGGCCGTGGTTCGAATCGACACCGTCAAGCGCGTGGTCAACCCGCTGGGCAACCTGTTTGGAGGACGTCCACCGGTCCAGCAGCAAGCCGGGCAGGGGTCGGGGTTCATCACCCGCTCCGACGGATTGATCTTCACCAATGCTCACGTGGTGGAAGGGGCTGATCAGGTTTCCGTGACACTCCCTGACGGCCGCAGCTTCCGCGGAGACGTGCTGGGTGGTGATCCGCTGACCGATGTGGCCGTGGTTCGCGTGGTGGCCGACAAGCTGCCCGTCGCTCCGCTGGGAAATTCCAACGATCTCAAACCTGGAGAGTGGGCCATTGCCATCGGCAACCCACTCGGCCTGAACAACACCGTGACGGCAGGAATCATCAGCGCCGTTGACCGCACCAATGCCGTTGGGGAAGGGCAGCGAGTTCCTTACATACAGACCGATGCAGCCGTGAATCCCGGCAACAGTGGCGGTCCATTGATCAATGCCGCCGGTCAGGTGATTGGCATCAACACCGCGATCCGTCAGGCGCCTGGAGCCGGACTGAGCTTTGCAATCCCGATCAATCTGGCCAAACGCATCGCCCAGCAGATCATTAGCACCGGTCAGGCCTCCCACCCCTTCATTGGCGTGCGCCTGCAGGGTCTGACTCCCCAGCTCGCCAAGGAGATCAACGCCACCAGTGACTTCTGCCAGGTCCCAGAACTGAACGGTGCACTCGTGATCGAGGTGGTGATCGACAGCCCAGCCTCCCGTGGAGGAATCAAGACTTGCGATCTGATCCGCAATGTCAACGGCACCAAGGTTCAGGACCCCTCACAGGTGCAGCTGGCGGTGGACCGCGGACGCGTCGGGCAACCCATGCCGATCGTGGTCGAACGCGACGGCGAGACAGTGGAGCTGACGGTGACGCCCGAAGAGCTTCCCCGTCAGCAGTGATGCACGCGCAACGGATCCGATGACACTGCCGGTGTTGGTGGTGATGACCCGCTGGCCGGCCAGCGGTCGTTGCAAACGGCGACTGGCTCATGCCCTGGGGGCATCGCCAGCGGCACGCATCCAGTCACGGCTGATTGCCCACACCTTGACCGTCGCGCGGAACATGGCGGCGCAGCAGCGGCTCCATCTGCACATTGCTGTCAGCGGCGCGGGCCCCCGTGCACGTCAACGTTGGTTGGCATCGATGCCCGAGGCCAGGGTCATCGGCCAGGGCAACGGTGACCTCGGCAATCGCATGCGACGGGAGGTGCTCAGGGCCAGGACGCTGCATCCCGGCTCACCGGTGATCCTGATCGGGACGGATCTGCCCAATCTGGAGGAACGGGATCTCACGCAAGCCATCGAAGCGCTGAAAACCGCAGCTGTGGTGCTTGGTCCATCCCAAGACGGGGGCTACTGGCTGCTCGGCCTGAATGGCTCAGCCTCCGGAGCACCCCGCTGGCCCTTCCACTCCATGCCATGGGGGACCGAGCGGGTGTGTCGTGTGACGCGCGAACGCGCTCGGCTTCATGGCGTGGAGCCCGTTGAGCTCATGGAACGCAACGACATCGACCAGCTGAACGACCTGACAGCTTGGCTGGAATGACCAGGCACCAGCCTCAAGTGAGCGTGATCGTGCTCTGCCTGAATGAGGCAGCGCGCCTGCCGCTCTTGCTGGCAGACCTGCAGCAGAGCAAGTTCCCACTCGAGATTCTGATCAGTGATGGTGGCAGCAACGATGCCAGCCCACAGATTGCGGAACTGGCCGGCGGGCGCGTCATCAGGGTCCATCCCCCTTGCCGGGGACGTCAGCTGGCGATCGCGGCCGGCGAAGCCAGAGGGGATTGGCTGCTCTTCCTCCATGCCGACAGCCGGTTGGCACCCAGCTGGCAGGACTCAGTCATCCGTCTGCTGCGGTCAGCGGAGGCCCAGGACTCCGGTTGGTATTTCGACCTGTGCATCGAGCCGGCCTCGTGGGCAAGACGCCTGCTGGAGCAGCTCGTGCACGTGCGCAGCCGCTGGTTGCAGCGCCCTTATGGTGATCAGGGGTTGCTGATTCACCGCGGCCTGTATGAGCGCTGCGGTGGTTTCAAGGAGCTGCCGCTGATGGAAGATCTCGATCTGGTCGAGCGCTTGAGCAAGATCACGCGCTTGCGCCGGATTGGCTTGCCGCTGACCACGGATGGGCGGCGCTGGGATCAGGATGGTGTGCTCCGGCGCAGCTGGCGCAACGCCATGCTGCGTCACCAATGGAAACGAGGCGCGTCAGCGGAGCAACTGGCGCGTCGCTACAGCGCTGATCAGTTGGCATACCAGAAGCCACAGCGGTGACCGCCGGGTTCCAGATCCCATCCGAGACGTTTGTAGAACGGCAACACACCAGGATCAGCGAACAGCGTGGCCCGCTCGGTACCGAGCGCGCGCAAGGCATCCAGGATGTAGTCCATCAGCTGACTGCCGAGTCCGGAGCCCTGATAAAGCGGATGAACGGCCACATCCCAGATGGTGGCCTCCAGCACACCATCACCGGTGCAGCGGGCAAAGCCCACCAGGCGAGGTACCCGCAGATCATGCCGCCACAGGCCAACTCTCAAAAGGCTGTGGTCCAGGGCTTTGCGCACGCGCCGCACAGGCCGACGACTCCAACCCACCGCCTCCAGCAGCTGCTCAAGCTCCACCAGATCAAAGGGGCGGTGCTGGCTGAACACCAAGGTCAGTTGATCGCTGGGTGACGCACACAGCTTCGCCTGATCGCCGTACATCGCCTGCAGGATCTCTGGAGTCAGGGAGGAGTGGTCGGTCACCGGACGGGGCAATTTCAGGTCGATCCTGACGCACCGAAGGCCAAAAGAGCGGCAAGGTGGAATGGCCTGATCTGACGCGATGACTGCCGACCGCCTGTTGATCGCTGTCCATGGCTGGCTTCTCAGCAAGCAGGTCTGGGCTCCGTTCGCCGACGGTTGGGCTCGGCAGCATCGGGAGATCGAGCTCTGGTGCCCGGACCTACCCGGTTTCGGCGATGCACCCAGGCCCTCTGGCTTGCTGCCGAACCTGGCGAGCTATGGGCGGTGGCTAGCTGAAGCAGCCAGCGAGAGGGCCCAGGGACGTCCATTCGTGCTGATGGGTCATTCCCTCGGCGGCAGTGTGGTGCTGCACGCCGAAGCGGAATTGCGCCGTCAACAACGATCGAATCTCTACGGGGTGGTGCAGCTGGCAGCCGGAGGTGGCATCTATCAACCAAGACCCTTTCGTCGTCTGCGCGGCATTGGCAATCTGATCCTGGAACTGCGTCCCGATGGCTTGGGCCGATGGCCGGCGCCGATCGGTTCACTGGGTCCATTCAAGGCCGAACATCGGGCCGCCCGAGGCCTGCTCGTGAACAGCACCTGCCGGGGTGCGGTGCGCGAACTACCTGGCTTGGTCGCTGAGCTTGGCGTCAACAATCTCTGGATCAGCGGTGACAAGGACCAGGTGATGGAACCTGGTTATGTGCGACATCTGGCGGCTTACAGCCCCTACCACGACTACCGGGAGCTCAGCTCCTGCGGCCACCTGGCCATGCGTGAGCAACCGGACCAACTCCGGAGAATGCTGATCGAATGGATGGCCGATCAGAGCCGCGCCAATCCCCGCTCCTGAAGTTCGGCAAGTTCGGCGTAGAGACCGCCCTGAGCGCGAAGCTGACGATGAGTGCCCTGCTCGATCAGGCGACCACGACGCAGCACCAGAATCCGATCAGCCGCTTCCACCGTGGCCAGGCGGTGGGCAATCACCACAGCCGTGCGCCGCTCGAGCAGCCGATCAAGATCCCGCTGCAGGGTGGCTTCGGTGGAAGGATCCATGAAGGCTGTGGCCTCATCCATCACCAGCACATTGGGGTTGCGGATCGCGACCCTTGCCACAGCCAGAAGCTGACGCTCACCGGAGCTGAGGTTGCCACCCCGTTCCCGCAGTTCCGTGTCAAGCCCCTGGGGCAAGCGACCGAGCAAGCCGTTCAAGCCCAGATCCCTGCAGATCTCGCTCAGCTGCCGATCATCGATCTCACGATCCAGACGGAGATTGTCAGCAACAGTGCCGCTGAAGAGGAAGGTGTCCTGAAGAACCACACCCAACTGACGGCGCAGCTCGGCAAGCGGCAGGGTGCGGATGTCGCGACCATCCAGCAGGATTCGCCCCTGTTGGGGCTCATACAGGCGACACAGCAAACGGATGACTGTGGTCTTGCCGGAGCCGGTGGGGCCGACCAAGGCCACATGCTCACCGGGCGCGATGCGGAAGCTGAGGTCCTGAAGGATCGGCTCATCAGGGCGATAGGCGAAATGCACACCTTCAAAAATCACTTCCCCGCGTGTTGAGGGCATCACCTGCAAAGGTCTGGCCGTGCCATCCGGGGCATCTGAGGTGAGATCAGCGGAGAGATCCCGAATCTCAAGTGGCTCCTCCAGGAGTTCTCCGATCCGCTCCACAGCGGTCAGTCCCCCCTGAATCTGTGTGAAGCGCTCAGCCATCTGGCGCAGAGGGTCGAACAAACGTTGGGAATAAAGAATGAAGGTGGTGAGTGTTCCAAGCCCGATCGCGCCGCCCGTCACCATCCATCCGCCAAGGGCCAGAACGACAGCGACGGCTCCGAGAGCCACCCACTCCAGGAAGGCAGAAATGCTGCTGTCGAACAGGATCGTTCCATTGACCGCTTCCCGGTAGGCCCGACCCGTGCGGTTGAAGCGCTCACCGTTGAAGGCCTCACGTCGAAACATCTGGACGACATCGAGGCCCTGCAGATTTTCCTGAAAGTCAGCGTTGAGCTGAGACAACTCCTCACGGACCCGGTAATTGGCCTTGCGATACCGCCGTTGCAACCAGAGGATCACCAGGGTCACAGGAACCTGAGACACCAGAAGCAGCAGGCCCAGGCGCCACTCGATGAGCAGCATGGTGACGGCGATCACCGTGAGCGTGACAAGGTCGGTGATCACACCAACAGCTCCACTGGCGAAAACCTCAGCAAGAGCATCCACATCGCTGGTGAGACGCGTCAGCAGCTTTCCCACAGGCATGCGGTCGTGATACCTGAGGGAAAGATCCATCGCATGGGAGAACAGGTCACGGCGGATCCTGGCCGTGAGTCGCTGACCCAGGTACTGGTTGTTGGAGAGCTGAACCCTCTGCAGAGCAAAACGCAGCAGCACCGCGATCAGCAATGCAGCAATGATCAGTCGGAGAGCAAGGGTGCTGTCGAGCGGCTGGAGAAGCGGCACCACCGCTTCGTTGGTGGCACCACCCACGGTGCGAAGAATCGAGATGGCCTGACCGATGAGCAGCGGCTGAACGGCAACGGAAAAAGCCAGCGGCACCAACAGCGTCAGCGTCAGCAGCAAGCGACGACGGTCCTGTCCGAGGTAACGACCCAGACGGCGGATGCGTTTCAGGTCCGAACCGGCCATCAGGCTGCACTCACCGGAGTGGACCTTTGTGCATCCATGGCCGTGATGATCTGCTGAAGCTCTCCCTGATCGAGGCGCAGGGACAGGGGATGCCCCACCAACCGCGCGGTGGTGTGGAAGAGATCCTCGATCGCGACGAGACCGTTGTCTCTGAGGGTTCGACCTGTGGCCACCAGGTCGACAATCGCTTCGGCGATGCCGGTGATCGGACCCAACTCAACCGAGCCCGACAGGTGCACCAGCTCGACGGGAAGGTCAATGGAGTCGAAATACTGCCTGGCGCAGCGGGTGAACTTGCTGGCGACGCGGCAATGAGGGGGCAGATCCGTTACGCGCTGATAACCGCTGCTGGATTTCACAGCCACGGACATGCGGCAACCGCCAAATCCGAGATCGGCCAGGTGAGCAACGGGCATCTGATGCTCTCGCAGTACGTCGTAACCGACCACGCCGAGCTGCGCCTGGCCGTACGCGACGTAGACCGGCACATCACCGTTGCGAACCAGCAGAGCCCTGGCTCGACCGCAAACGGATGGAACCATCAACTGACGGTTATCGGGGTCAAGCACCGCTGAAAAATCCAGTCCCGCTGCTTTGAAACGGTCCACTGAGTCGCGCAGTAGCGCGCCCTTGGCCAGTGCAACGGTGATCATGGAAGCCTGCATCGTTCGAAACTTTAACGATGGGCCAATCCGTACAGAGCGACGGAATCTTCCCCCTGCCAGTCCTCCAGGACAACGTGATCTGGATCTGGGTCCGAAACGGGAGGGCCGTGGTCGTCGACCCCGCCATCGCAAAGCCCGTGATCGATTGGCTGAGCCATCGGGACCTCGCATTGGAGGCCATTCTTCAAACCCACCACCACGCCGATCACATCGGCGGCACACCGGAGCTACTTGAGCACTGGCCTGAAGCAAGCGTGGTCGCCGCTGCGGCTGATCTGGAGCGCATTCCCTTCCAGACCATGTCCGTGAAGGCGGGGATGCAGCTGGATCTTCTGGGGCAACCGTTGCAGGTGATCGACGTGAAGGCCCACACCCGGGCCCACCTGGCCTTTGTGCTCCCCATCGGTGCTACGCCCACTGATCCAACGCCGGCGCTGTTCTGCGGGGACACGCTGTTCGCAGGCGGCTGCGGACGGCTATTCGAAGGATCAGCCGCAGACATGCATCAGGCCCTGGGTCGACTCAACAGACTTCCAGGAAGCACCCGGGTGCACTGCGCCCACGAATACACGGAGGGAAACTTGCGCTGGGCTCGCGCCCTCAGGCCCGACAACACGGCCATTGCCAAACGGTTAGCAGCGGTCACAGATCAACGCAGCCGCGGTGAGCTCACCCTTCCCAGCACGATCGACAAGGAACGCGACACCAACCTGTTTCTTCAGGCTGGGTCCGCCGAAGAACTGGCTGAGCTGCGATCCCACAAGGACAGCTGGCGCGGCTGATCACCGCTCCACTGCAGCTGCGCTCATCGCATCAGCTGGCGCGGGTCAGCAGAGGCATGCGCTGCGGGTGAAGCAGAACCAACGATCCAGGTTTCAACTGCAATCGGCACTGTTGACCGCGCGCGTAATCCTCCGCAAGAGGGCGAAGAAGACGCAGCTGGCGATCGCCGGTCTGCACCCGATACAGCCAGCTGTGGCCAAGGAACTCTCTCCCCATCACACAGGATTCACCACCCGAGTCCTCCTGCAGGGAGATCGATTCAGGAGCAACAAGAACCGTGGCCTCATCTGGAAGGGAAGCCCCATCAAGATCCTTGGGCTTTTCCAGATCACCCAAGGGGCAACGGAGGCACCCCTCTGCCGCATCCACCCAGACGGGCAACACATTGCGCTGCAACACAAAGCTGCCCACAAAGGCTGTGGCAGGCGAATCGAACAATTCGCGTGGGCTGGCGCACTGGTGAAGGTGCCCATCCCGCAGCACCGCCACACGGCTGCAAATGGCCATGGCCTCCTCGGGGTCATGCGTCACCAGCACACCGCTTGCCCCGCAGGCACTGAGAACGGCGGGCAGTTCGCTGCGCAAGCGCAGACGCACCTCCACATCGAGATTGGAGAAGGGCTCGTCTAGAAGCACGACAGAAGGCGATGGCGCCAGAGCCCTGGCCAGAGCGAGGCGCTGCCGCTGCCCGCCAGAGAGCTCATGGGGATAGCGCGACCTGAACTGCTCCAGTCCCAGCAGCCCTAGCAGCCAGGACGCCCGCGATGTGTCCTGACCGGGACGCAGCCCAAAGCAGGTGTTCTGCCAGGCGCTGAGGTGAGGAAACAACGCATAGTCCTGAAACACCATGCCCACCCCACGCCGTTCTGGAGCCAGCGACCGCTGCGGATTGGCCACTTCCTGCCCATGCAGGCGGACGGCACCTCGCTTGGGCTGCTCAAACCCGGCAATCAGCCGCAACAGGGTGGTCTTTCCACAACCGGAAGGTCCCAGCAACCCCACCAGCTCACCGCGTTGCAGGCGGAGATCGATCCCCTGCAGCGTCCAATCGGCGCCAGAGGCGCCGTAGCTGTGCCAGAGGCCCTCGATTTCGACCGGACAGGCCTCCATCAACACGGAAAGCGAAAATGCAGCCTCATTGTGAGCCCACCACATGACCACCATCGCCCATCAGGCCGTCACCACATCGGATGCTCCGTCGCCGGTGGGGCCTTACAACCAGGCTGTGCAAGCGGGTGGATGGCTGTATTGCTCAGGCCAGATCCCCCTGGATCCAGCCAGTGGAGAGATGGTTGGCAATGGTGATGTGGAGGCCGAAACCCGGCAAGTGCTGCGCAATCTCCAGGCCGTGCTGAGTGCGGCCTGCACCGATGCATCCAAGGTGGTGCGGACCACGGTTTACCTGGTGGACCTCGCCGACTTCCAAGCTGTGAACGCGATCTACGCCGAGATGTTTGGCGACGGGATCAGTCCCGCTCGCGCCTGCGTTCAGGTAGCCGCCCTGCCGAAGGGATCCAAGGTTGAGATCGACTGCATCGCCTGGCTGGGCTAAAGGAATCGATGCTCCGGGGCGGATTTGTAACCCCCCGGAGCATCGGCGACCGGACGGTTGCATAGGTTGAGGTATGTACTGACCGACTTCCATGGCCCAGGCGAAGCTGACCATCGGTGAACTGGAAGCCGGTTATCCGCTGTACTGCAAGGCATTACGACGTCTCCTCAAGGAAGGAAGAGGAGTCAAAGAGATTGAAAGGACCGTGTGCTGGGGACACCTTGAAACGCTGAACCGCTGCTTACCGGGTCGCTACAAGGCGCCGTCTTATCTCATGGCTTTGATCCGACGGGATCTCGAACAGCCCAGCGACAGGTAGCTACCACCGGGATCAAGCTGGTCAAGTGGTCAGGGGCTTGGCGGGATCTGCACCTTCCACTTCTCCTTGAAAGACACGACTGGCTCGCACATCCGAGGCCTCGATGGTGCTCAACGCATCACGGTCAAACGGTTGGGTTCTACTCGAAAACAGACGATTGGCGTGACGCAGCCGAAGACGCTCGATCGCATTCCGAATCGAACGGGCATTGGCAAAAAACGGCAATGCCCTGCGCCGGCTGATGTAGTCCTGAAAGGCCAGGACGGCTTCATCACTGAACCGATAGTCCTGTTGCTTGAGCAACAACTGCGCAATCGCCATCAGTTCAACTTCGCTGTAATCAGGAAAGTCAATGTGATGGGCTACGCGTGATGAAAGTCCTGGATTCGAGCGATAAAAATCCATCATTCGATCCTTGTACCCAGCAAAGATCACCACGAGATCCTGACGACTTCGCTCCATTTCCTGGAGAAGAATCTCGATTGCCTCTGCACCATAATCTCTTTCATTGGATGGCTTATAGAGGTAGTAAGCCTCATCAATGAACAACACACCCCCCTGTGCTCGCTTGAGCATATCTTTGGTCTTCGGAGCGGTATGACCCACGTACTGACCGACCAGGTCATCCCGCGTGGCTGTCACCACATGCCCCTTCCGGAGGTAACCGAGGCGAAGCAGAATCTGCGACATCCTCTGAGCAACAGTGGTTTTACCTGTTCCAGGATGCCCAGTGAATGACATGTGCATGCATGGCGCCGCACTGGACAGATCCAGCTGTTGACGGGCCTGGTCCACGAGCAACAGAGCGGCAATCTCACGAATGCGCGTTTTCACTGGTGCCAACCCAATCAGATCACGATCGAGCTGAGCGAGAACGTCCTCTACACCAGAGGTGGCATAAGCCGACTCCAGATCAACCGAAGAGTGCATCGATCTCGGCAGCCAAGGCTCGATCCGCCTCACTCAGCGAAGCATCAGGGGCATCCTCGTCAGGTCGAATGGTGATATTCACGTAGGTGCGGCCGAAGCTGATGTCGGGAAAGCGCTGGGTGGCTTCGCTGTGATCGCCAAGCTTGTCCAAGAAATCCCGCGTGGCGTCGTAAGTCTCGAACTCATAGCGCCGCTCAAGACAGACGGGACGTTTGCGCTCATGCCACTGATCCACGTCTTGATCTCAATTCATTCAGAAATTTTAGATGAGCACAGGATCGCCATTGATCAACTTGATGGTATTGATCTCACACCATCATTCTGAAATCAGCGATGTGCAACACAACCATCAATGATCATGCAAATAACACGAAAAGCGGGTTGAGCTCTCCACGAAAAGCCATCAGATGCATTCAATTCACTTGTATTTGATGCAGAGAAGGAGACGACCAATCCTCAAAATTCACAGAGGTCACTGCATCAAGCTCGGCATCAGGCGCGATAGCGAATCGGTTCAAGCCACAACAGCAATGATTGAGAACGCGCGAAAAAGCCCGAAGGGGTGCTCCGCGCTTGGCGATCACCCTGGCAACAAAGCCACCCGCTGACATCCCATCAAGCGTTCTGACCAGCTAGAGGCGTAGGCGTGGTTGGCGGCCTGCTGCTCAGGATCTTCGGTGGTGAGGGGATGCGGCATCGTGCCCGCGATCGCTGCGTTGGTGACACAGAACATCGACTTCTGGAAACTGACGCAGATCTGCACGTGCGCATCGGCCTGGTTGCGACCGTGGGTGTCGTACCAACGACTGAGTTCTTCAGGCAGATTCCGGAACATGTCGGACATGCACAGGCTCGGTGGGATTCCAGCACCCATGCTCGGCACGGGATCGGCATACAGCGCTCCGTACTTGAACTGACTCTGATCAGCGGCGATCTGACGCGCTTGGGCGTTGTACGACACGGTGCCAAGGAAAGGCATACCGCGGAAGAACACGGCCTCCACGTAGGGCACGGCCACATCCACCAGGAAGGTGAGACCCGCTTCGGGAGGAAGCAGCCAGACAGACTCACCGCCAAACTCAACTTCATACTGGATCGGACTTCCGGCAGCCTTCACAAGGCCATCGCGGATGTGATGCACCACATCCAGCACACAGGCGACTTCACCAATGCGGTAACGGCGCGCCAGATCGATGAAAATGTCACTCATCACCCGCCAGAACAGGCCCAGGGCGTAGATGGTCGTCATCGAACGAATCGCCTCAGGTGCAAAACCTGGATAGAGCGTGTTGACGAGACGCAGCAGGGGGTCCCTGCGGGAACGAAGAGAAATCACCCGACGACAGGCGTCCCGAAAAGGCTCTGAATCGAAATAGGCATCCATGCCACCGGTGCCATGCCAGAACATGGCCTTCTGGCAGTACTCGGCGTACTCGAAGTTGATGCGGTCACCCTTGAGGTGCTCCCAGAGACGCCCGAAGGAAAACCCTTCATGGAAAAAGCGCATCACCGGGAACGGATTCAGCAGCTGGGTTTTGCCTTGGTAAACAAGATTTCTGCTGTAGGCATCAAGCACAACGCCATAACTCTCCAGCACGTTCACCACCTGAAGCAGGTGATCAGACGTGTCGGCCAACAAAGGGGAGTCAGAGAGCAAACGACGGATCAACTCCTCCTGATCAGGAAGGGTGACGTCGATCGCCTGCGGTCGTTCGGTGGTCGTCATGAGAGCCCTCCGGGTTGAAGCAGTGTGGCGAGTTCACTGAGCTGAGTGGTGGCCGTCTGGCTAAGACCCACCAGGAGATTGGGTGCAACACCCAGAATCAGAATCAACAACGACATGGTGAGTGCGGGGATCTGCTGCCTCAGAGACACCTGCGTGAGGATGGAAGGGTTCGGATTCGCACCCGGAGCAATCGCGAGACGTCCGAAGAAGGCCCTGTTCACCAGCAGAAGGAAATACACGGCTGTTAATCCTGATCCCACCATGGACAGAAGCGTGGCCACTGGGAAGAGTTCGAAACTGCCCTTAAATACCAGGAACTCGGAAATGAACCCGGCCATGCCGGGAATCCCCGCACTGGCCATCACACCGATGATCATCAGCGTTCCCGTCAGTGGCAGGCCACGCTGGGGATTGAGGAGACCCCTCAGAACATTGAGATCGCGCGTGCCGGTGCGCTCATAGACCACACCAACCGCAAGGAAGAGCACAGCAGAAATCAGGCCGTGACTCACCATCTGGAACAACGCACCCATCAGTCCCAGGGGTGTGGCCGCTGCTGCAGCCAGCAGCACATAGCCCATATGGCCCACGGAGCTATAAGCCACCATGCGCTTCATGTCGGTCTGGGCGATGGCCGCAAGCGAGCCATAGAGCACAGATATGGCCGCCCAGCCTGCCAACCAAGGGGCAGCAACAGACCAAGCCTCAGGGAACAGCCCTAAACAGAAGCGAAGCAGTCCGTAGGTGCCGAGCTTAAGCAGAACCCCAGCCAGAAGCACGGACACAGGCGTGGAGGCTTCGGTGTGCGCATCGGGAAGCCAAGTGTGGAAGGGGAAGAGTGGAATCTTGATGCCGAAGCCGATCAGGAGAGCTCCCATCAGCACCAACTGGCTCGTCATCCCCATCTGGGCATTGAGGATCGGCCGGATGCCGAAATCAACCGTTCCGGTGACCAGAGCGATGCCCAGGAAGGCACCAAGGATGAGCACGCCGGACACGGCGGTGACGATCAGAAATTTTGTGGAGGCGTAGGCACGGTTCGCACCACCCCAGACGGCGATCAGCAACCAGAGGGGGATCAGCTCCAGCTCATAGAAGAGGAAGAAGAGCAGAAGGTTCTGGGCAAGGAAAGCGCCATTGACGGCTCCGCTGATCACCAGCAGGAGAGCGAAATAAAGACGCGGTCGATTGCTGATCGAGCGGGAGGCGAGGGTGGCCACCAGACAGAGCACCCCATTCATCAGCACCAAGGGGAGCGAGAGCCCGTCAAGAGCGAGGCTGAATTCAAGACCGACCTGGGGCAACCAGGGGAACGTCTCCAGCATCTGCATGCCTGGCTCTGCGGCGCTGAACGGCAGCAGCAAAGCAAAGCTGAGCACGCACTGAACCACCAGCGTGATCACGCTCAAGGTGCGGGCGCGCTCAGAACTGCCTTCAGAGGGCAGAACACTGATCAGCAGTGCACCGAGGAAAGGAATGAGAAGAAGAATCGTCAGCATGATGACCTCACTGCAGAACCCAGCTCAGGGACGTGAGCAGCAGCACAATGGCGGCGATCACGGTGAGCACATAGGACTGAGACTGCCCACTGATGCTCAGTTTCAAGCCCTCTGCGCTGGAGAGAGAGAAGCGGGCAAGCCCGTGAAGCACCCCGTCAACGGCATTGCGATCAAACCAGCCGGCCAGACGGGAGAACGTCGCCACAACATTCACGATCGTGACACGGTAAAAACGCTCGGTGTAAAAGTCGTTGGACAACAGATCCTGGAACCAGCGGAGGATCGGGTTGAGTGAGCGCGACCAGGCCTTGTTGAGGGGAATCAGCGCACCCACGAGCAGCCCTGCGGCTCCGCTGGCCACCACAAGAACAGCCGCCGAAGCAGGGAATGCAAGCAGACCATCCAGAGACTCCAACCGGATCAGCAGCAGAGGCGTCAACAGCACGATCACAGTGAGCGCCACCATGGGCAGTGCCATCTGCCAGTTGACCTCTGCTGAGCGTCGGGTCTTTGCGAGAGAGCGGCCAAGGAACACCTGGCGGAAGACGCGAGTGAGATTCAGCGCGGTCAGAGCGTTGGTGATCAAAAACACCGGAATAAAGATCGCCGCCCTGGCACCGACCAGTTCCACGGCCTGTGCAAAGCAAAGAAAACCACCTAGCGGCAGCAGACCCACCAGACCAGCGCCTCCTACGAGGAAGGAACCGGTTGTGGCCGGCATTCGGCTGCCCAGGCCTCCGAGTTCCGTGATGTCCTGACAGTTGGTGGAGGCAATCACCCCGCCCACGCTCATGGAGAGCAGGGCCTTGGAGACAGCGTGGGCGTAGAGCAACAGCAGGGCAAGAACAGGCACCTGCAGAGAGATGGCAATGAAGACAAGGCCGAGATAGGCCGTTGTGGAATACGAGAGGGTCCGCTTGATATCGACCTGGGCAATCGAAACCAGGGATCCACCGATCGCACTGATCGTGCCGATCACCTGCAGCACCACGAGCGTGACGGGCGCATGCTGCAGCAGAGGCATCACCTTCAGCAGAACAATCGCACCGCAGGTGACCACCACCGAGTTGCGCAGAATTGACGCAGGATTGGGGCCCTCCATGGCCTCATCAAGCCAAAGGTGCATCGGAAACTGAGCACACTTGCCGGTGGGGCCAGCGACCAAACCAAGGCCAAGCAGGGTGGCCGCCAGAGGCGTGAGTGTGTCGCGTGCGGACCAGGCATAGAGATCCTGAAAACTGGTGACGCCAGACCAAGCGGTGAGCGCCACCACACTCATCAGCAACATCACATCACCAACGCGCTTGGTGAGGAACGCATCCCGAGCAGCGGTGACCACCAGAGGCTGGGCGTACCAGAAACCCACCAGCAGGTAGGTGGACAGGGTCAGCATTTCCAGCAGGAAGTAGCTCTGGAAGAGGGAGTCGCTCAACACCACACCCGACATGGCTCCCTCAAAGAAACCCAGCAAGGCGAAGAAACGAGCCAAGGCCCATTCCTTATCCATGTAGCCGAGGGAATACACCTGTGAAAGCAGGCTGAGGCCAGTGATCAGCTCGAGAGCTGACACGTTGGTCAGTGAGAGGCTGAAGCTGATCTCAAGATTGAGATCACCAACCGTGAGCCAGGGCATGCCGATTACAGCAGGGCCCGTCGCCATCACATCCCTGAGCACCAAGCTGCCGTGAATGACGGCAATCAGGGTGAGCAGGATATTGAGATAGGCCGGAGGACGATGGGCATCCCGCCGAAACCAGCCGAAAGCCCAGGGAAGGGACACCAGCATCCCAGCAAATCCATACAGAGGGATCAGCCAGGCGGTCTGAAGGGGCAGCGATAGAGCTGAAGTCAAAAGCAACGAGACCGGAAGGGTCGTTGTGGAGCGTCTTGGCCGGGGAATCTAATCTGAAAAGGTCACCCGAAGGTGTGTCGATCAGCTGCGCCGTCGCACATTCGTCGCGACAAGAGCAGGTTCAACCTCCTGATGGGGGCGCGCGATGATGTGTGCGGCCACAAGACCGTCGCCAACACGTTCACACGCATCAGCACCGGCACGCACTGCCGCGTTCACAGCGCCGGTCTCACCGCGCACCATCACGGTGACATAACCACCGCCGACGTACTCACGGCTGATCAGCTGCACTTCCGCAGCCTTGGTCATAGCGTCGGCAGCCTCGATAGCGGGGACCATGCCGCGGGTCTCGATCATCCCCAGTGCGATGCCCTGCACAGACGGCTGAGGCGACGAGGCATCAGCTTTGGAAGCACCGCCCGATCTGGAAGCACCGGACCCACCGCGATTGGAGCTGCGGCTGGTTGACGCACGGGTGGCACTGGCACGAGCCGTAGTGCTGCGCCGTGTCGTGGTGGTGGGTTTACTGCTGGCCACAGGAGTCACATCAACGGTTGCCGAGGATGCCGCTGCATCCGACTTGGTCGCAGCAGGCTTAGCAGCAGAACTGGACGCCGTTGTCTTGGCCGCCTGGGTTGCACGAGCGGAAGCCGCAGAAGCAGCAGACGAGCGACGACGGGGAGCAGGAGTGGCCATGACAGGGGAAGAAGTGGGATGGAACGGTGAGGCTGGAGGCGATTAGTTATCCATCCGGCATCCAGTGATCGATGATCCCGCCGATTGTGAGATCAGTGAGCACGGTGTTATCAGGGCAGGCATGACGAGCGGCTGAACCGCTGGCAGTGAACACCCAGTTCCCCTCGCGGGCACCAACGGGATCCACAGCCACAAGCTTTTTGCCCTTGTTGTTCTGAAGAATGCGCAGATGCATGTGATCGAGACCGGCCACCCGAAAGGTGCACACCAGAGTTCCCATCACCTGCATGATCTCCATCAGGATGCGCCTCCCTGCTTGGGCGACGTGGTGGGCTTGGCCGGTGCCGGCGCCGCTGGGGAGGAGGGTTTCGGGGGATCGGGCTCCCAGTGATCAATGATGCCGACGATGGTCAGATCACTGGGATACGACTTGCTGCCGGCCGCCTCGCGGGCCGCGGAACTACTCACACAGATGACCCAGTCACCGGGTTTGGCGCCCACGGCATCGACAGCCACCTTTTTGGCACTGCCGTCCTGCACCACCTGCAGATGCTTGTGTTCGAAATCGGGAATCCGGTTCGTGGAAACGAGCGGCTTCAGGACCTTGACGATCAGCATGGTCAGTGAGCCTCCTGCTGGACGGGATCGAGTGTGGAACCTACCGCCACCGCCGGTAGGGGCTGGTCGCGGTCGCGGATGGTGAGAAGGGTGTGAAGCAGACCGTCCTTCACCAGGGATGCATAGCGCTCATCGATGGCCCGCTGAATGCGTTGGCAATCAGCAATGGCCCGCTCACGCGCACCGGGAACGCGACCGGAATAATCGAAGCGCACAACAACCGGAATAGGCAGGTCACGGGAGACATTCAGACCCTTGAAGATCTTCACGCCCACGTCCAGATCGGGGGCACCCTGCTCGACGGTGTCGAGGTGAGCGAAATAGGTGAGGTTTCGCAGATGCACTTCCTTGAAACCAATGCCCACACCAATGAAACGCTCGGCATGGCCAGCATCGGGGTAGGGCCCACGATGGAGAGAGCGCACGTAATCCTGCTGAGAAATGTTGTTGATCAGCATGCGGACGATGAACGCCACCATGCCGTCGTCTGGCGATGACGAGGCATGCGTTCTCACGGCCGCTTCCACCGCCTCCTTGGCCTGTTGGCGAGAGAGAGGTGCGGTGCTCTCGTAAAGAGCTGAAGCACACAGCCATTGATCCAGACGGATTTCACCGTCTGCATCGGGAACATGGACCCGGATGGCATCGGTGTCCGTATCCAGTCCGATCAGCAGCAGATCAACGGAGGCACCGCAGCAGAAGCTGTTTTCAACGGCTTCACGGAAATCGTGAAGACGGCGCAGTCCTGAAGATGCAGCAAGAGCATCATCACTGCCATGGGCAGCGCAACCCTGGTGGGTGGGATCCAATGAGCTGAAGTGGTACGTGACCACCTTCAGGTAACGGGTCGGAGCGTGCGCTTCGTTGGGACGCTGCTCGCGATAGCGACGGTGTTCGGTCTTGACCCAGCGGTTGACAGTGTTCTCGATGTCGAACATCGCACCGGCATGGGAGCGACGTCGAACCGCACTGAACGGAATCCGCAGGGCATAGGCGATGGTGTGCGCGAGGCGACCATCAGCGCAGGGGGTCACATCCAGGAGATGAAAGCCGCACTCCAGCAGGAACGCGTTGAATTCATCGGAGGCAGCACTGCCCGAGGCTCCTTGAAGGGGGTCCTCCTGGAAAAACCGCTCACTGAAGAGCTGGTGCGACTGAAACACGCACCAGGCGAAGAGAGCGCGCATGTCCAGGGGGCGAACCCAGGACATTTCAAGGATGTGATCCGGCAGATCAAAACCAAGTTCGGCCCGTGCCAGCCGCTGAGCCTGGGTCAGAAAATCTGGCTCATGCTGCAGGGCAGAGACCTGCTTCAGCAGAGGAACGATGCGATCAAAACGACCTTTGACCTCAAGTTCATAGGCCTGCAGCCTCTGATTGGATTGTTGATCCGTCAGAGGGTGAAAATCTTGGGACCAGGGCAGGGTCGTGCGGCTGAGATTGACCTCTGCACGCGGTTGGGGCTTACCACGTCGGACCCAAGCGGGCTGCTGTTGCACAGAAGGACGACGTTGATCGGCCTTGGAGCGCACACGACCTGCAGACACGGACCCTTTGGAAAGCTGGGCGGCCTTCCCAGAGGTGGTCAGAGCCTGCCTACGTTGCAGCGCTGAAACCCGCGTTGTGGACTCAACCGATGATCTGGTGGATTGGCCCGCAGACCCCGAATCAGGGTCGACGGTTGCCGTCACCATGGATTGAAGCTGACGCCTGGTTGGGGCTGTGGGGGCAAGAGCTCGCCCGCCACGGGAAGGCTTAGAGCGAACCATTCGCGATTCAGCCCCGTGCGCCGCCGGAGACGGTGATCAGGGAACCCTTTTCGGTGTTGCCGCTCGAACCGGTCACACGGCTGACAGGCCATTCGGTCTCCTCGTTGCGCTTGCGCTCAAAAGGGGACATGGCACTCATCGGACCAGGACGGCTGGGGTTGCGACGGCGGGCGGAAGCACCCTCAGTACCGGTGACATGCTCACCACGATCCCAGTCATCACCGGTGATTTTGGTGGACGAACCCTCACCGGTTACGCGGGAGGCAGGCTTCTCAGAGGGCTCACTGACCACAGCAACGGTGGGCTGGAACTGACGCTGCTGACGGTTTTGGAACTCGCGGTTGTCGAAGCGGAACTGCTCCGTACCGGTCACCTTGCCGCCAGCCATGTCAAAAGGGCCGGTGATGCGATTCCCGTGCTCGTAGGACGTACCGGTCACACCGGAATTGGCCTCACGTTGCTGCTGAGCAGCACGGGCGGGAGATACCACACTGAAGCGAGTCCAGGCGGCACCCTCTGGAGATTGGCCGTGGGTGTCGGTGCCAGCAGGGGCCTCAGCGCCGCAAGCCGCGGCCAGCTGATCAGCACCCACGTAAGGCGTGCCAGTCACTGCTTCACAAGCGCCACGCTTGTCTCCAGTCATCACACCACCCACACCGGGTTGGATGCCGGTCATGGCAGCAGAAGGGGTGCCGACACGCACAGGCGTGCGCTCACGGATGGCCTGAACTGCAGGGGTTCCGCAGTGCTGGCCGGCCTGCTCAAGACCTGCATAGGGGGTACCGGTGACGGCCTGGCAGCTGCCGGGCTCATCGCCCGTCACGTTCCCAGAACGGCCCGTACGGGTGCCGCTCACCACCTGATTGCGGTTGGTGACGCTGAAACCAACCTTGGCGGCCTCGGGCTCGGGCTTACTGCCGCAGAACGCATTCACCTGCTCAGCACTGATGTATTGATCACCGGTCACGCGGTGGCAGGAGCCGAACTCATCACCGGTGACCTGAGCCGAACGGCCCACCATGGTGCCGGTCACACCAGTACCGGACAGAGTTCCGGAGAGGCCAACCTTGGCAGCAGGACGGCCTTCGGGCAGGGGATCAGAACCAAGGTATTGATCGCCGGTGAGGCTGCGGTTGGCACCGGCTTCATCACCGGTGACGCTGGCGGAGCGACCCACCATCACACCACTCAAAGGACGCCCCTGTTCGGTGAGGCTGTGGCCCACCTTGCGAGGGGAGGTCACTCCACCACCGCAATAGGCAGCGGACTGATTGGCGGAGATGTACTCCGTGCCGGTCACGGACTTACAGGTGCCGGGCTCATCGCCGGTGACTTTTTCGGAACGGCCGACTTCATTCCCGGTGACACGGTTTCCGTGGCTGGTGGCGGTGACGCGCACCTTGGCAGGAGTGGTGGCAGCGGGAGCGGTCTGACAGAAGGTCTGGAAGACTTCAGCGCCCAGGTACTCCGTACCTGTGATGGACCGACAGGTGCTGGCTTCGTTGCCGGTGGTTTTCACCGAGCGGTTCGCCTGAGTGCCGGTCACGGTCTGGCCGGCCGTGGTGGTGCTTTCACCAACTTTCCAGTGGGCATCAGCAGCAGCGGCTTGCTTGGCGCCGTGGCGATTGGGACCGGTGGGGCGGGTCACACCAGCGCTTTGCTTGTTGCGGGCGCCGGCCTTGGTGCGCAGCTCACGCACCTGTTGAGCCAGCTCACGGCTGGTGAGATCAGGATTGGCCTGACGCGCAACAGCGGCGGCACTGGTGGGTTGCTTGCCAGCGGTTTTGCCGTGCTTCGCCATGGCCTCACGACGAGCCAGCACCAGCGCGCGGCTGGGGTTCTCGATGGCACGGCGCTTGGGGGTCGCCGAACGGCGCTCGGTGCGGCCGCTCAACTGGACCCTTGCAGCAGGGCGTACAGAGAGTTCAGCTTTCTCATCAGCACGCTTGCCACCACAACCACAAGTCTTGGTCTCCTGGGGTGCGGACGCCGCAACGGGCTTCGGATGCTTCGCAACATCAGAGCGATTGCGGTCTTTGCTGGTATCAGCGGATTTGCCACGACGTGAGAGAGCTTCACGACGAGCCAGCACCAAGTCACGGCTGGGATCGCGCTGGGGCTTCACCTGCGAACGAATAGGGGCGGCCGAAGGAGTCAGCGTTGCCGAACGTCGCGGAGCAACAGCGACGGGAGCGGCTGGAACAGCAACTTCGGCCTGGTCGGCATTGGCATTGGTGCGGGTTGCTCTGGCATCAGAGGCGGTACGCACCCGATTGGCACCGCCACTAGCGGCGACAGAAGCTTTCTTACCGGAAGTGGTCAGCGCCTTGCGGCGCTCAAGTGCGAGTTCGCGACTGGAGAGTCTTGCCATGTCCGCCCGAGGATTTCGACGTGAGTTGAAGAGACACTTGTCTCTTCGAAAAAAACTGGAGCCCTGAACTGAATCAGGGCTCGGAACCAATTGATCCGAAGATCAGCGGCCTTCGAAGACCACGAAGCAAGCACCCTGGCTCTGGGTGTAAGCGTCGTAACCGACGATGCGCACGTGGTGGTCGGGGTAAGCGCGATGGCAAGCCTCGAGCTCGCTGACCACAACGTTGAGATCCTTCTCACCGAAGAAGGGCAGCTTCCAATAAGACCAATAAGTGGCCATGGAGTTACTGGGATGGACGTGCTCGACGAGCGGGCTCCAACCCTGGGCAATGATGTACGCGATCTGGTCGTAGATCTCGTCCTGGGTCATCGGCGGGAGGAAGCCGAAGGTCTCCAGGGTGGCGACTGTTTGGTAGTCACCCACGGTGCTCTGGAAAGGCATGGGGGTCCTGGTTGTAAGAAAAGAGGGTGGCCGGTTGCATCAACCGGCCGATAACACGATCAGCTGATCAGTTCTGAACGTCGAGCTTGTCGACGGTGTCGAACTCGAACTTGATCTCCTTCCAGGTCTCGAGGGCGATGGCCAGCTCGGGGCTGTGCTTCGCGGCTTCCATGAGGATGTCGCGGCTCTCTTTCTCGAGATGACGGCCGGCATTGCGTGCCTTGACGCAGGCCTCGAGGGCCACACGGTTGGCAGCAGCACCTGCAGCGGAGCCCCAGGGGTGACCGTGGGTACCACCACCGAACTGCAGAACGGAGTCGTCGCCGAAGATGGTGACCAGGGCGGGCATGTGCCACACGTGGATACCGCCGGAAGCAACGGCGAACACGCCAGGCATGGAACCCCAGTCCTGATCGAAGAAGTTGCCGCGGCTGCGGTCTTCGGGCACGAAGGATTCGCGCAGCTGGTCGATGTAGCCGAGGGTGGTCTGACGATCACCTTCCAGCTTTCCGACCACGGTGCCGGTGTGGAGCTGGTCACCACCGGACAGACGCAGACACTTAGCGAGAACGCGGAAGTGGATGCCGTGCTTGGGATGACGGTCGATCACCGCGTGCATGGCGCGGTGGATGTGCAGGAGCATGCCGTTCTTACGGCACCACTTCGACAGACCGGTGTTGGCTGTGAAGCCACCGGTGATGAAGTCGTGCATGATGATCGGCATTCCGAGTTCCTTGGCGAACTCAGCGCGCTCGTACATCTCCTCGGGAGTGTTGGCGGTCACGTTCAGGTAGTGACCCTTGCGCTCGCCGGTCTCCTGCTCGGACAGCTTGATGGCTTCCGCAACGAATTCGAAGCGGTTCTGCCAACGCTGGAAGGGCTGGGAGTTGATGTTCTCGTCGTCCTTGGTGAAGTCCAGACCGCCACGCAGGCACTCATAGACAACACGGCCGTAGTTCTTACCGCTCAGGCCGAGCTTCGGCTTGATGGTGCAACCCAGCAGAGGACGGCCGTACTTGTTCATCCGGTCGCGCTCGACCTGGATGCCGTTCGGCGGGCCGTAGCAGCTCTTGATGAAGGCCATCGGGAAGCGGATGTCTTCCAGACGGAGGTGGCGCAGCGCCTTGAAACCGAACACGTTGCCGACCAGGGAGGTCAGAACGTTGGTGATGGAACCCTCTTCGAACAGATCGAGGGGATAGGCGATGAACGCATAGAAGGACTCCTTGTCACCAGGGACGTCTTCGATGCGGTAGCAGCGGCCCTTGTAGAAGTCGAGGTCGGTGAGGAGCTCGGACCACACGGTGGACCAGGTGCCGGTGGAGGATTCAGCAGCCACAGCAGCGGCGACTTCTTCCTTGGGCACACCTTCCTGGCCGGTGCATTTGAAGCAGGCCAGCAGGTCGGTATCGAGGGGGACGTAATCAGGAGTCCAGTAAGTGTCCCTGTACTCCTTGACCCCGGCGTCGTACTTCTTGCTCATGAGAAAACTCCGTTAAGTCGGTGAAGGGGGGTGAGACGTTGCAACCTCAGATCAGAGGTTCAGCCGATCTCAGTCCTTCTGACCCAGGAAGTTGCCGTTGCCCAGTGCAGGCTCCACTTCGCGGTGGGGGCGGGCAATGATGTGAGCAGCAACGAGGCCGTCGCCCACGCGCTCACAGGCATCGGCGCCAGCACGCACAGCTGCGTTCACAGCACCGGTTTCGCCGCGAACCAGAACGGTGACGTAGCCGCCGCCGACGAACTCACGACCGATCAGGCGCACTTCGGCAGCCTTGGTCATGGCGTCAGCTGCTTCGATCGCGGGGACGAGGCCGCGAGTCTCGATCATGCCGAGAGCGATGCCCATGGTTTCGTTAGCCATTGCCTACCGGGAAAAGGGGTGGAATGTTCGCCGCAGAGACTGCTCTGCCGATGGGGACGGCGTCAAGAGCTAGCGAGTAAATCCCGGATCACTGTCCGTAGTGAACCTGATAAGCCAAACTGATCACCCTGTCGTGGACTGATCCAGAGAACTGTGCCAAGGGATGTGAGCAGGCCACCACAAACGGTTGACGATCGCGACAAGGGCGACAGGTTTACATTCCGCAATCGTTCCTGACGGTTCTTGACGGCCCCCATCCCACACAATGGTGCTCCTCTGCAGAACCGTGCCTTGCGCACCCTGATCATCGCCAGCGGCAATCCGCACAAGGTTGCTGAAATCGAATCGATGCTCGGGCCGATTGCCATTGAGGTTCAACGGCAGCCAGCAGATCTCGAGGTGGAGGAGACGGGATCCACCTATCTGGAGAACGCACGGCTGAAGGCCTGCGCCGCTGCCGAACGAACAAGCTGCTGGGCTCTCGCCGACGATTCAGGCCTCGAGGTGGATGCCCTCGATGGGGCTCCCGGGCTGTTCACCGCCCGCTTCGCAGCCTCGGACCCCGAGAAGTTGATGCGCCTGACGGAGGCCATGCAGGGAGTCCCCTACCGAAGCGCCTGTTTTCGCAGTGCCATGGTCCTTTGTTCACCAGATGGTGAGTGCGAGGAGGAAGCAGAGGGGTTCTGCTGGGGGGAGCTGCTCCAGGAGCCTGCTTACACCGGAGGCGGCATTGAATCGTTGTTCTGGGTGCGGGAAGCCGGTTGCAGCTATGGACAACTGAACGCAGCACAACTGAGCAAGCTGGGCAGTCGAGGCAAGGCAGCACGGGCACTTGCACCGGGGCTGCGACGTCGCCTCCATCTGAATTGAAGCTTGATTGGAACTGAATTCTCAGCTCAACGCTGGGAGGAACGTCGATTCACCATATCGATGGCCCGCATGGCCGCTGCAGCCGCCTCCTCCACATCACCTTCCCGGCCAGCCAGGGTGAGGCGACCAAAAGCACCCACCGCTTTCACATCCACCAGGGTGATGTTCGAGGCCTTTTCGGCTTCGTTCGCGGCAATCAGCACGTAGCCGGCTGGCTCAGTTTCCAAAATGAACATGCTCATTCCGGCTTCGATCATCGAACCGCGGCGGTTCTGACGATTGATCAACACAGCATGGTCAGGCGTGATGGCTCGGATGACTTCTGTCCAGCTGACATCGGCAGGAGTGCGTTGATCAACAGAGCTGCCGATGGCTTCAAGAACCACATCACCGGAATGGATCACGGTGCTTTGATCGCGGTGATACAAGGCCATCGAGCCGAAGGCTCGTTCCACCACCATCTGTCCGAGGCGGACATTGCTGGCTTTCAGGGCAATGTCAGTGACCCGGTGAACTGCCATACCGGGAGACACTTCCATCCAGAGGCATGCATCTCCAGGGATGGGAAGAAAGCCCTGACTCACTGTTCCCATGTAGGCCGCCAATTGAGGCTGCAGGGAATCGATAAAGACATAGGTGCGCAGTTCAATCGACTGCACATGACTGTTTTGCCGCAAGAGACGCGGTGATTCCGAATCCGTCGTCACCACGCAGCTGGCTCCACCAGCGGAGGGATGGACCTCCGTTCCGGTGACGAGAGCGCTTCCGCCGACCCGCCGCTCCCTGGCATCGAAGCCGGCGAAACGATTCATGGCGCGGATCTTACTGGAAGCTCTTCAAGAATCAGGGAATGGGCGCTTGCGCAGCTGGACACAGCCGATACCTTCAGCCCAGCTGCTTTTTGAGCCATGGCTTCGACACGCCGAACCGCTGAAGAGGCAGGTCAACTCTCGACAGAGATCAACGCCGAGCAGGCCCTGGGCCTCGTGAGTTACAGCCTCATGCAGCGACTCGCCAGCGAGGGGCAGGGGGAACTTCCCTGGATCGAAGCGCAGGAAAGCGGTGCCAGCAGCATGGTGCGGCAACTGCGCCACAGACTGGAGCTGACGTCTTTAGCCATCGAAACCGGTGCCCCGCTCACCACATCGGAGGTGTCCTATTTGCTGGGGGCACGCCCGGCCAGCGAAGTCGTTGAACGCGGAGGCCTCCAGGCCCGTCGGGTAAGCCGCAACGTCTGGCGTTTGACCCGCATCGAGGAATCCGAAAGTCGCACTAACGGACACTTCGGTGATGATCGCTTCCGTCGCAGACTCTGAGCAGGATCAGGTTTTAGTTAGATCGCTGGCATGGTCAGCAAAATGAGCAATAAAAACGGCGACCGCTTCGTGGCGACCGCCGTTTTTTTGTTGTGCGGCTCGACAGACCTCCCAAAAAAGGCTTCACCACACAACGCGTGTGTTGAAAGCACGCTGTTCGCTGCGATCCCGAAGAGTTTCGATCACTTGGCTCGTTCCGCTCATTTGTGGCCATGGTGATGAAAGGGAAAGCTCGGGCTTCACCATGGGCGCCAATTTGCAGAAGGAATCAGGACCTCGGGAGGTGTTTTGTGGCCTGACATCGATCGTGTGGCTGCATCGCCGCATGCCGGACGCATTTTTCTTGGTGGTCGGCTCCCGCACCTGCGCCCATCTGATCCAGAGCGCTGCGGGCGTGATGATCTTCGCGGAACCGCGCTTTGGCACCGCAATCCTCAGTGAACGCGACCTGGCGGGCCTGGCCGATGCCCATGACGAACTCGACCGTGTCGCCAAGGAATTGCTGCAACGTCGACCGGAGATCCGCACCCTGTTTCTCGTGGGGTCCTGCCCCAGTGAAGTGATCAAGCTGGATCTGGCCCGTGCCGCCGAACGCCTGAATGATGAGCTTCACGGGCGCGTGCGCGTCGTGAATTACTCAGGCAGTGGCATCGAGACCACGTTCACCGATGGCGAGGATGGCGCTCTCACGGCTCTGGGACCGCTGCTACCCAGCACTGACGAACGTCAGTTGCTGTTGGTGGGAACCCTCGCCGATGCGGTGGAAGACCGCCTGATCCACCTGTTCACGCGCCTTGGGATCCAAACGGTACGCAGCCTGCCACCTCGACAATCAACGGAATTGCCACCGGTGGGACCTGGCACGACTGTTCTGCTGACCCAGCCGTTTCTGAGCAACACCGCGCGGATGCTTCGCGATCGCGGCGCACGTGTGCTCAGCGCACCCTTTCCGCTCGGAGCGGAGGGAAGTCGCCGATGGATGGAGACCGCCTGCCGAGACTTCAACCTGCCAGCCGATCGGGTGGCGGAGGTGCTCGATCCCCTGGAGCGGCGGGCCCATCAGGCCCTGGCGCCGCACCGGCAGATTCTCCAAGGCAAAAGAATTGTTCTGCTGCCTGAATCTCAGCTTGAACTTTCGCTTGCACGCTTTTTGCAACGCGAATGCGGCATGGAGTTGGTGGAGGTGGGCACGCCCTATCTCAACCGTGAGCTGATGGCCGAGGAATTGGCACTGCTTCCTGAAGGCACCACGGTCATGGAGGGACAGCACGTCGATCGCCAACTGGACCGCGTGCGCGACAGCCACCCGGATCTAGTGGTCTGCGGCATGGGCCTGGCCAACCCCCTCGAAGCGGAAGGCATCACCACCAAGTGGTCGATCGAACTGGTGTTCAGCCCCATCCATGGGATCGATCAGGCCGGTGATCTGGCCGAATTGTTCTCAAGACCACTGCGCCGGCGTCAGCGCATCGAACCGGCACTGCATCCCACAACGCTTCACCCCACTGTTCACGCCTGAATCCATGCAACTCACGCTCTGGACCTATGAAGGCCCGCCACATGTGGGCGCCATGCGCATCGCCGCATCGATGCGCGGCGTGCACTACGTGCTGCATGCACCACAGGGGGACACCTATGCCGACCTGTTGTTCACGATGATCGAACGACGGGGGGAGCGCCCACCAGTCACCTACACCACGTTTCAGGCGAGGGATCTTGGAGGCGACACTGCTGAACTGGTGAAGCGAACGGTACGGGAAGCGGCCGAGCGCTTTCAACCCGAGGCACTGCTCGTTGGAGAGAGTTGCACCGCTGAACTGATTCAGGACCAACCCGGTGCTCTGGCCCAGGGGATGAACCTGACGATGCCGGTGGTGCCATTGGAACTGCCTGCTTACAGCAAAAAAGAAAATTGGGGAGCATCCGAAACGCTGTATCAGCTGATCCGCAACCTGCTGAAGCCACAGGTACCGGATCAACCTCAGCACGACACACAGGCCTGGAAAGCTGAGGGGCGCCGGCCGCGGGTGAATTTGCTCGGACCCTCGCTGCTTGGATTCCGCTGTCGCGATGACGTGCTCGAAGTACAGCGGTTATTGACCGTTCATGGCGTGGATGTGGGCGTGGTGGCTCCCCTTGGCGCCAGCGTGAATGACATCCAACGCTTGCCTCAGGCGGATCTCAACGTCTGCCTCTATCCAGAGATTGCCGAGTCCAGCTGCAGCTGGATGGAGCGGAATTTCGGCATCCCCTTCACACGCACGGTCCCAATCGGCGTCGGCGCCACGCACTCCTTTTTGGTGGAGGTGCACACCCTGCTTGGCCTAGAGCCACCGGCAGCCGATGAGGGCTATCAACGCTCACGATTGCCCTGGTACTCCGAATCAGTGGATTCGACTTATCTAACCGGGAAGCGCGTATTCATTTTCGGCGATGGCACCCATGCCATCGCCGCGGCACGCATCTGCCAGGAGGAGCTGGGTTTCGAGGTGGTCGGCCTTGGCACTTACAGCCGTGAAATGGCAAGGGCGGTGCGTGCTGCCGCAAAGCAACTGGGCCTGGAAGCCCTGATCACGGATGACTATCTGGAGGTGGAGGCCGCTATGGCGGAGACAGCACCTGAGCTGGTTTTGGGCACACAGATGGAGCGTCACAGCGCCAAACGTCTAGGACTTCCTTGCGCAGTGATCAGCACGCCAATGCACGTGCAAGACGTGCCTGCACGCACCAGTCCTCAGATGGGATGGGAAGGGGCCAACGTCATCTTTGATGCCTGGGTGCACCCCTTGATGATGGGCTTGGAAGAGCACCTGATCGGCATGTTCCGCCACGACTTCGAGTTCGTGGATGGACATCAGAGCCATCTCGGCCACAGCGGGGGGTCGGGCGCCGACACGGAAAGTCCCACGACATCAAATACAGATCAAGCCAAGACGGCCACAGGTCTGGCTTGGACTGCAGATGGCGAAGCCGAGCTGCGCAAGATTCCATTTTTCGTACGCGGAAAAGTGCGACGCAATACGGAAACCTACGCACGCGAAAAAGGCCACCTGGAGATCAGCAGCGAAACGCTCTATGACGCCAAAGCACACTTCAAGGCATGAGTATTTGCACTTAATTCTTTTACTTTAATCATTAAAAATTAGCGAATATCCTGATGTCAGCGGGAGCAGATCTTTGATTTCTCGTTGTAAATGAGCCACAGACCATGAACTGCTGTTGAATGAAATCAAACCCATTGGAGAAGGGTGCTGAATGACCACAACCCTGAGGCGACCGGCAGATGGCGAAGGAAGCGTGCAGGTCCACCAGGACCCGGGCATGGAGATCACCGAAGAGACCCTGGTGATTGCCGTGTATGGCAAAGGAGGCATCGGCAAATCGACCACCTCCTCGAACCTTTCCGCCGCCTTTTCCAAGTTGGGCAAGCGTGTGCTGCAGATCGGCTGCGACCCGAAGCACGACAGCACCTTCACGCTCACCCATCGGATGGTGCCGACCGTGATCGACATCTTGGAGGAAGTGGACTTTCACAGCGAAGAACTCCGACCTGAAGACTTTGTCTTCAGTGGCTTCAACGGTGTTCAGTGCGTCGAAAGCGGCGGCCCACCGGCTGGCACGGGTTGCGGTGGATATGTCACTGGCCAGACGGTGAAGCTGCTCAAAGAGCACCATCTGCTTGAAGACACCGACGTGGTGATCTTCGATGTGCTCGGCGATGTGGTTTGCGGTGGATTTGCCGCACCGCTGCAGCACGCCAACTATTGCCTGATTGTGACGGCGAATGATTTTGATTCGATCTTCGCCATGAACAGAATCGTGGCCGCGATTCAGGCCAAAGCCAAAAACTACAAAGTGCGGCTTGGAGGCGTGGTGGCCAATCGTTCAGCAGACACCGACCAGATCGACAAGTTCAACACCCGCACAGGTCTGAAAACCATGGCCCATTTCCGGGACGTGGACGCCATCCGACGTTCACGCCTAAAGAAGTGCACCATCTTCGAAATGGATCCTGCCGATGAAGGGGTGAGCGCGGTTCAGCAGGAATACCTCAGGCTGGCGCAGTCGATGCTCGAGTCGGTTGAGCCCTTGGAAGCCGAGCCGCTAAAGGACCGAGAGATCTTCGATCTGCTCGGATTCGACTGATGACATGCCCGGGCTCAGCCCTGATGGCTGAGCCCGACCAGTGCCATCGAAAGATCCCAGACCTTTGACGCGGTATCCGGGTCAGTGGCCTTGTCGGAAAGCTCCTGACTGAACTGTTCACCGTCTTTCTTTTGACGGTTGCCCCAGCTCCAGTGCACGCCCGATTCAGCGAAATCAGGATGGGCAACCACCTGGGCGACCCGTTCACCGGCGAGCGCCTGGGTGACGTAACCACCGGTGATGTTCTTTTGAAACCAGGGGAAAATCACCTGGAACGCCCGTGGGGTATTGCGGAACAGAGGGGAATCGGCCACGCAACCGGGATAGAGCGACGAGAAGGTGATCCCGGTCTCCGCGTGAAGACGGCGATGCAGCTCCTGCGTAGTGATCATGTTGCAGAGCTTGCTGTCTTTGTAGGCCTTGCCGGGCTTGAACGGTTTGCCGCTGGCCATGGCAATGGGGTCCTTGAACCCGGCCTCAAAACCGGAAAGGTCGCCCAGATCGGCGGGAGCTGGGATGGGAATCTTGCCGCCGAGCTCCTTGGAATTCGCCGTCACGGTTCCGAGAATCACAACGCGGCGGGATGGATGCGTTGAGGCCCGCAGGCGATCCATCAGCAGGTGAATCAGCAGGAAATGGCCGAAATGATTGGTGGCCATTGAAATTTCATAGCCCTGAGGGGAACGTTCCGGCTGCTTCAGCTTGGGCTTGTACACGGCTGCATTGCAGACCACGGCATCCACACGCTCGGGCAAGGCATCCACAGCCCGACGCACACTGTCGAGATCACCCAGATCCATCAACACGTGCTGAAGCCGCTCCTTGGGAAGATCCAGCTCATCCGCGGCCGCTGCAGCACGCTGCGGACTGCGGTTGGCGGTGATCACCGTCCAACCCTGCTGCACCAAGGCACGGGTGGCATTAAGACCGACCCCGGAGGTGGTGCCGGTGATCAGAACGGTGCCGGGGGCGGACATCGCATCAGTCCAAGGAGGGCGTCAGTCTGACGGCCAGCCGAAACCAGCGGCATGCTTCGGTCACGAATCTCAGCGGGCAGAGCCGTCAGCAGGCGGCCCTGCCGAACCATCAACACGGCCTTGAAGCAAGAGCCACGCACAGCAAAGAGAGCACACAATCAAGAGAAGAAAGTGATCTGCTGTGCTGAATCTGATTCTTGCAACCGCCCTGACCTCGAGTGCAGCAGCATGCCCCCAACAGGTGACAGAGCGCCTGGATGAACTGTATCGATGGCACCTCGCTGCCCAGGCGGAACAGCAACGCGGTGACCTCACACTGCAGAAACAGACATTTACGCCTGAGCTCTATGACCAACTGAACCGTGCCTGGCATCTCGACCCGCGGGTGGATGGAGCCTTTCTCGACTTCGTGGTGTTCAGCGGAACCCAGGTGTCAACGTTTGGAGCCAAGGTGATCGGCTGCCACAAGCTCTACCCAGCGGTGAATGCTTTTTCTCCGGGAGTGATCACAGCATCTGTTGAAGTGCGCGCAGGGCTCAGAGGACGCGCATCTGAGCCCACCCAGCAACTCTCGTATCGCCTGATTCGGTCTGACAACGGCTGGGTGATCAGCGACCTGATTTACAACCATCAAAGCGGCACCAGCATCAGCCTCTCCGAACTGCTTCGGTCGATCCTTTCAACAGCTTCGGGCGGCCGCTGAAGCTGCAATCAGCTCCTGAAATCGAGCTTTCACGGTGTAACGAGACGTTGAGACGACCAAAAGTGTCTTTAGATTTCCTTTAGGTTCAGCACAGCGCCACCCTGGCAAGCAACCTTGGCTCCCTCAAAAAAAGATCTCGGCCTCCTGGCCAGCACCTTTTTGTTAGGCCTCGGCCTGCTTCAGGTCATGCTCGGCACATTTGGTTTTTAGTGGCCACCAAACCAGGCACAGCAGTTTCCGATGCGCAGGAAGGACAAACCCTTCACAGCCACTGCTGCGGGCAAAAATGAAATGCCCAGGATGACCTGCTGATTTCGTTTGATCGCTTCCTCAGACAGCTGAACATCTTTCAAAACATCCCGAGATCGGAGGAAGTTTTAAACGGCCAGAGCTGACGACAGCCGCTTAGCAGTCGTACTCCAACAATCCACGTCGCGCTCTTGTCTCAGCGTCGCTTTCCTTCATCTGAGACTCGTCGTAAGTCAACGCCTGCAACGGACACCCCGGTGCTCTGAAGGGCCGGTGCTTGCCGTCATCAATCCATTCACCAACAGGTTGGCCGTGAGCGGTGTGAATCAGCATCCCATCGATGCAGCATCGATCCCTCTGTATCGCTGCTGAACGCATCTGCCAGCCCCATGTCAGCAGTTGCCCTCCATATCGAGCAACTGCTCCTGGAACCGTTCGTTCCTTCTGTTTCCAGGATTCCGCAGCCGTACCATGCTCAAAATCACATCAACGCATGGCCTACAGAATTGCGATTGGATCAGAAGGTGGTGCGTTTCGTGA
Organism: Synechococcus sp. NOUM97013; assembly: GCF_014279815.1. NCBI lineage: Bacteria > Bacillati > Cyanobacteriota > Cyanophyceae > Synechococcales > Synechococcaceae > Synechococcus > Synechococcus sp. NOUM97013. The sequence goes on from NZ_CP047941.1 coordinate 1,696,523, forward strand.
TGTTGATCTCCACGATGACCTTGAAGATGCAATGGCCGCATTGAACAAGTTGATCAACCAAAAAGGCTGGAAGGAACCCGACTTGGTCGTCTCTTTATTTGACACAAAATCCGGCAAGAGGATGGCCCAATATGGCCTGCAAGATTTCAACTACGAGCAGGCTACATCCAACACCTAATACGCCGGATCTCTCTGCCCTCTGGACATCACCGTGGGCACGGGTGCTTGGGGCCTGCCAGATCCAGAGCAAACCCACAACAACTAAGCTTCAGTGCCAGATCACTCTCAAGCGATTGGGAGCAATCCACTGCTCCTGCTCATCCATCAGCCGCTTGTCGCCACCAAGGGTGAACAGCGTGTCGAAGCGTTGCTGCAACCCCTGCAATTTATTGGCCTCCACATCCACAACAGCAGCAAGCTCTCCGTGGCGATCAAGCCTCTCCTGATAAGCCACAGAAAGCCTCACGAGACTCACTGATCCCAAGAAGATCAACCCCACCTTTACAGCGAGAGCAAGGGTGCTGCACAACAGCTCCCTGCGATCGTTCTGATGCTGAAGAAGAGCCGCCAATGAGGCGGCGTCAGGCGCGGATGGAACAGCTTTCTGCATGTCCGCTTGTAACGCGAGGACCGGATCCTGCCAAGTGGACATGTTCCATCCCGGTGCACTCAGGCGCGATAGAGGCTCACGCAGAGACGCAAAGCCAAAACACCGGCGTGAGCAGCGACCACGAGAGCGATGAAAACTTCGGTCTGGGTGATTGAGCTGACCATGTCGGAACCACGAAACAACTGCATTCTTTCGTGCTCAGCCCTCGGGACGCCATCATTCGCAAAGGCCTGTCACACCCTCATGCAAGCGTTGAGTCCTGATCCAGTGGTCACCATCGACGCCGAGGCGATCCAGACGCTGAATCTGAAACCGCTCGACCCCTGGTTGACACAACCACTGGAGACCCTGCTCCAGGCCGGGGCTGCCTTGGAAATTCGCTACGCATGGCCGCGCCCTGCCGAAGACCCCAGGGAATTGAGTGAATGCCCTGAGCCTCGGCTCTGGGCGCTCAAAGCCGACGCGCAGCACCCCTGGCTACCCCTGCTGCTGGATCGTTCCAGTGGCAGCCTCGCCCAACATGTGGCCATGCTGGTCCCCCACGATTTCAGCACCAGCGAGGGCATTCGCTTCGACCCGCAGGCCCTGGAGCTGTGGATCACTCACCGCCTGATGCTGCTGGACTACCTCAGCGCACAGTCCGGCAAATCCGGCCAGCAGCGGGGAAATCTGAGCCTGATGGCCGCAAGTCTGGGCTTCGAGTTAGATGCCGCGTTCTGGCAACTGCTGGATCAGTCCCGGTAAGGAAATGGAAGACACCAACTGAGGTCGGCCAGATCACAACCTTGGGAACCTTTTCTCTTTAAACAAGTGTCGCCAGTGGTCGCACTCATGGACCTGAACATCTGGATGGTGGTGGGTTTTCTGCTCGCTGCCTATTCCGTGGTCGCCAACGACTCCCTGCAAACCCTCGGCACTTACATCTCATCGAACCGAGCACGCACGCCCAAGTGGATCCAGATGAGCTTCATCTGCGCCATCACACTTGTGGTGCTGGGATTGGGCTGGTGCATCAACAAGGGTGATCCCGCCTGGGGGCGCCTGGAGCACTTTCCCCTTCCTGAAACCTTCACCTGGGTGTACGTCCTGCCGCCGCTGGCTGTGCTGGCCCTGACAGCCTGGGGTGCCCCTGTCAGCACATCCTTCCTGGTGTTGACGTCCTTTGTGCCGGCCAACATCGGCAAACTGCTGCAAAGCTCGTTATCGGGCTACGTCCTGGCATTCGGGCTGGGGTGGATCGTCTGGTGGCTGGGCATGTGGATGCTGGAACGCTGGGTGTTCCAGCGGACTCGCGACCACCAAGAGTTCAACAGGATCTGGTACGGGCTTCAGTGGTGCTCAACCGGATTTCTCTGGAGCATGTGGATGGTCCAGGACCTGGCCAACATCTTTGTGTATCTGCCGCGCAGTCTGGGGATACTGCCGATGGTGCTCTGCACCGTGATTCTCTGCATCGGACTGTGCCTGCTGGTGGTCAGCGGCGGCGGACCGATTCAAGGAGTTCTGCGCAGCAAAACCAACATGGCTGATCTGCGCTCGGCAACCGTGATCGACTTCACGTTCGGGCTGTGCCTGCTGATCAAGGCCAGCTTGAGCAGCTTTCCGCTCAGCACCACCTGGGTCTTCCTGGGACTGATCGGCGGTCGAGAAGTCGCCCTGCGTTTCAAGGAACAGAGCCTCGATGAGGTGTTCACCAATCGGAAAGGTGGAGACCTCCGTCAGATCGTTGGCAACGACATCGGCAAAGCGTCAGTTGGTGTTCTGGTCAGCGTGTTGTTTGCCCTTGGGCTCCAACCACTGATCGCCTGGAGCAGCGGCTGAATCCCTGCGATCAAGCAGTCATGCCTGCTGCAAGGCCAGCTCAAGAGCCCGCCGACCACTGTCCACAGCCAAAAGCGCGGCAAGCCCTCTGAGCAGCCACGCCAAGGTGCCAGCGCGCACACTGTCGAGCCTGGAGGCCGTCCATTGGGCCGCCACAGCGGCGACAGCTCCGAGCAGCACACCCAGCATCCACTGCCCACGCCCTTCCTGAAGAAACTGAAGCGATGCAGCCGTGGCGGAACACGCCACCGCCAGCGTGCTCAAGCGGATGGCCTGACGAATCGGCACCGACAACCCGCTCACCATCAACGGCACCATCAACAGTCCACCGCCAAGGCCCAGCATTCCGCCGGCAAGACCTGCCACGCCACCCACCGCGGTCAGCCCGGCCAGCGGCAACGGCTGATCGTCAGATCTCTCAGTGTCACCACGATCACCGCGAATGGTGAACGCCAGCACCACGTAAAGCAGCGACTGCAGCGTCAACAGATGCCAGCCGGCCACCAGGCGTCCCAGCTGGCTGAACACCCAAGCGGTCAGGAAAGCCGCCAGACCGATGGCAAGAGCAGGCTTGAGCTGCAATGACCTGGAGCGAAGGTGGATGAAGCTGCCACCCAGCGCCGTTGGCACGATCGCGAACGTGCTGGTGGCCAGGGCCTGATGAGGACTGAGCCCCATCCAGAGCAGCAAAGGCGCGAAGATCAACCCACCTCCAATGCCAAGGAGGCCTGCCAGGGCTCCTGCCAGGAGGCCCAGAGGCACCGCCAGCAACACATCCGTCAAAGTCATCGCCGCCATGACGCAGCCTGCATCCTGCCGGTCCGAACAACGGAACAGCGGGCGCGTGGTGCCCACCCTTGTACTCGATGGTGCCGAGCAGATGGCGTTGGATGCCTTGCTGCTGGAAGGGTGCTGGAGGTCAGAGCAGCGATCCCCCGTGATTCGGTTTTATCAGTGGCGTCGCCCAACGCTCTCCCTGGGCCGGCATCTCCGTCGGATTCCTGACCGCTGGCATCAGCTTTCCCGTGATGGGCATGTGGCGCTGGTTCGACGTCCAAGTGGTGGTGGAGCTGTGTTGCACGCTGGCGGACTCACCTACGCCTTGATCTGGCCCGAGGCCCCACACCAACGTCAAGAGGCCTACGCAACCCTGAACAGCCGCATCCAGCGTGGATTCCAACAGCTCGGGGTCAACTTGAGCTCCGGTGCACATCCTCAGGACGCTGGCGAAGTCAACTGCTTTGCCCGCTCCACCCAGGCCGACCTCGTGGATGAGGACGGCAGCAAACGGATTGGCAGTGCCCAGTTCTGGCAACACGGTCACCTGCTTCAGCATGGGGAAATCCCGCTGACACCGCCAGTCAGCCTCTGGAGATCTCTCTTCGAAAGCCCACCACCGCAATGGCATCCCGAGCCCCCCTCAGTTCAGGACGTGGAACAAGCACTGATGCAGGCCTTGAGCCAGCAGTGGCCAGGATTGAAATGGATCACCCGTCCGATCAGCGCCGCCGAACGCGCTGATCTCCAAACCAGAGCCTCCCTCTATCGGCTGGAGGCATCCGCGCTTTGATCCACCAGGAGACCTGAAGACTGCATGCTCTTCACCACTTGGGCGAGGGGCATCCCGAAGGGATAGGTGTTGCTGCGACGGGCAGCGGTCAGCATCGCGTCGGGAAGTTTCACGGACAAACCTTTGAGCACAGCTTCTCCGAGATCACAGCGATCAAGGGTTCCACTAGGGAGACCTGCAGGACCCAGCACCAACAGACGGCCCTGTGCACTGGACTCCAGTGCAATCACCGCCTTCCACAGCGGAGCTGACTGCTGAATCGATGGCAGCCGGTCGAGGGGCTCCAGATGATCAGCGATGGTCTGTCGGTCCCACTGCTGAACAGGCAAATCCTTGAGCGGTTGATCGGTGATGAAACCGATCCAGCGCCCCCCGCGACACACCAGCACCCAGTCAGGAAGGCTCTGGTCACCGTCTTCACTGGCGCCAAGACGGAGTTTGCTGAGGCTGCGCAAGCTCTGATCGGCCTCCACCACACGAAAACGCCGCGCCGTGGCGGGTCCGACGGTTTCGCGCTTAAGCACCTGTTGAAGGGCCAGGGTCTGCGTCTGACTGCGCGAAGCACCCATCCCGAACCAGCCCAGAAGCATCAGCCAGAACCCTGAGAAGCCGCCGCCCCGCAACACAATCCAGAAGCCGAGCATGATCGCGAACAGCGACAGAAAACGTCCACTCGCGGTTGCCACCTGAATGCCACGGCGCTGACTTCCGGTCCACTGCCAGACAAGCGATTTGAGAATCAGGCCACCATCCAGCGGCAACCCGGGCAACAGATTGAAGATGGCCAGCACCAGGTTGAGCCAGCCCAGCTGAGCCAACAGATTTCCCAACAACGGATTGACGTGGTTGCCGGGATGGGAAACCACCAGCAGGATCAGCCCGAGAATCAGGCTGACCGCGGGTCCGGCGGCAGCGACGCGCAGCGACCCCATCGCCGTGGAGCATTCACGCTCCACCCGCGCCACTCCCCCCATCAGGAAAAGGGTGATGCTGCGCACCTTCACCCCTTCACGCAGGGCCACCAGCGAATGGCCCAATTCATGCAGCAGCACCGAAACAAACAGCAGCAGGGCGGTGAGCAGACCCATGAACCAACTGATCCAGACCGTGCCAGTGGCATCCGGCATGGTGCTGGCCACCTGCTGCTGAAACGCCATCGTGAACAGCACCAGAATGATGAACCAGCTGGGATGAACCCTGAGGGGGATCCCACCGATCCGCATCAATTGCCAGCCATCACCCACGTGCTTTTCCGGCGGGAGTGGCCGGTCTCGTTACCTCAATCCTAGAAAGGACCCCCAACAGCCTTCTCTTCATGGTCGACCAGGGCCTGTCCCTCAAGATTTGCGGTCTCACTGACAGCGATCAGGCTTGCGCGATCGCCGCCATGGGTGTGCAGGCCATCGGTGTGATCGGCGTTGCTGGAACACCACGATTCGTCGAGGCGGAACAGCGGCGGGCCATCTTTCAGCGCCTTGCCGTGGAGCATCCCTCCGTTCAACGGGTCTGGGTTGTGGCTGATCTCAGCGAAGAGGAACTGGGAACCAGCCTCGCAGGAGAGGGACAACCCTCTGTGATTCAGCTGCATGGCCAGGAATCACCGCATCTCTGCGAGCAACTGAGACGACGGTTCCCGCAGATTGCCTGGTGGAAAGCGCTGCGTTTGCGCGATGCACAGGATCTGAGCCGGCTTGACACCTACACCGATTGCGTGGATGCACTGCTGTTGGATGCCTGGAGTCCGAGCCAGCTGGGAGGCACTGGACACCGGCTGGATCCTGCCTGGCTGACGCAGGTCGATGAACGCATCCATGAAGCAACACCCTGGTGGCTCGCGGGTGGCGTCAGTGCTGAGTGGGTACCCACCCTGCTGCAACAGGTGCGCCCCTTTGGTCTGGATGCATCCAGTCGGTTGGAAGATCGCCCTGGCGTGAAGAATCTCGAATTAGTGAGGGATCTGGTAACTGCCGTGAAAGCTTTTCAGGCCACATCAACCCACTCGGACACTTGAATGCTCAATCCAGAGAACAGCAATTGATTGAACTCACCAACATGAGCGATCACTGTCCACTGGATTGGAGAAATCAGCAGGCGATCAGGTGCTGAGCAGCGCTTCCTGCTGACGCACCAGCTCAAAGAATTCCTGCTTGAGGCTGGGATCGTGGCGGAAGTCGCCACGCACCACCGAGTTCACCATGCTGGTTTGGGGCTCCTGCACTCCACGCCATTTCATGCAGTAGTGCTGAGCTTTGATAATGATGCCGAGACCTTGGGGCTCGCAGAGCTTTTCAATCTCATCGGCGAGGATCATCACCGCCTCCTCCTGGATGTGGGGACGGGAAAACACCCAATCAGCCACACGCGTGAACTTGGAAAGTCCGATCACCCGGGCACCAGGTTTGATCCCGATCCAGCAATTGCCCATGATCGGAACGAGGTGGTGGGAGCAGGCGGAACGAACCGTGATCGGTCCGACTGTGTAGATCTCATCCAGCTGCTTCACATTGGGAAAGCTGGCCACCTTGGGCTGCTGGTGATAACGACCCTTAAACACTTCTTGCAGATACATCTTGGCGACCCGCTCAGCCGTTTCGGCTGTGTTGTGGTCGTTGTCGATGTCGATGACCAGGCTCTGGAGCAGATCTCGCACCCTGTCAGCCACTTCAACCTGAAGCGTTTCAAGCTCACCGGGAAGCAGATGATCAGCAATGTTGTCGTTGGCGAAGAACGACACTCCGCGCTCGCGGAGGCGCTCACGAATCACCTCAGAAATCTTGGCCTCCGCGAACTGCAATTGACCATTGCTTGAAGGATTGGTGCTCAGAGAAGCGAAAGCAGCACCGTTGCCGTTACTGGAAGTAGGGAGTGTGGAAGTCATCTCTTTCAGAATTCAAAAGGCGCCGGTGGCTGGCATGAGAGTGAGGTCTTCAACGACCTGTGTGGCAGGTTGTTGAGCAAGATGAAGAAGTGCTTCAGCGGCCTGATTGACGGGCAGCATCGCACGCCGGTCGAAATCACTGCTGACTGTGGGTGAATCCCAGAGGGATGTGTCGACAGCCCCAAGGGTGAGCGTGCAGGCACGGATTCCGTGGGAACGCTCTTCCTCAGCGAGGCAACGGGTGAAACTGGCCAGAGCAGCCTTTACCGTGCAGTAAGCACCCCAGCCGGGGAAGGCATTGCGAGCAGCATGACTGCTGACGTTGATGACCAAACCCCCTGCAGGACGCATTGAGGGAACGACAGCCGCACACACTTGGAACACACTGGTGAGATTGAGCTGCATCAGCCAATTCCAGCGATCCAGAGGCATCTCCAGCAACTCCCCAGTCCAGGCCGCGCCAGCATTGTTGATCAACACCGATGGGCGAAGCCCCTGGCTGAGCAGCACTTCCAAGCCCGGCGCAATGGCCGAGGGATCAGTGAAATCGATGGATTGATGAATCACACGTGATCCACCTGATCGCAGCTCGGAGGCCAAAGATTGCAGAGCCGCTTCACTTCTGGACACCAGAAGCAGGTCCCAGCCTGCAGCAGCAAATGATTTTGCTGCTGCATGGCCTATACCACGCGATGCACCAGTAATCAGGACTGAGGGCAAGAAATCGGTGCAAACTGCAGCACACTAGTCAGCGAAGTCGCTCCCCGGCGAGGACCCATCCAGAAAACGCCCCATTGCTCGGAATTTCTGGTAGCGCTGATCTTTCAGCTCTTCAGCCGAGAGTGACAGCAGATGGTCGAGATGGCGGTTCAAAGCGACGCGCAGCGTTTCACCGGCCTCAAGAGGGGCCCAGTTGTTACCACCGGCAGGCTCCTCCAGCACTTCATCCACCACACCGAGGCTGAGCAGATCCTTACCAGTGATGCGGAGTGCAGCCGCGGCCTCGCTGGCTTTAGCGGCATCCCGCCAGAGAATCGATGCGCAAGCTTCAGGGCTGGCCACGGTGTAGACACTGTGCTCGAACATCAGCAATCGATCCGCCACGCCGATTCCGAGCGCCCCACCGGAGCCACCTTCACCGATCACCGTGGCGATGATCGGCACACGCAACCGGAACATTTCACGCAGGTTGACGGCAATGGCCTCTCCTTGTCCCTGCTCCTCAGCCAGAAGTCCGGCATAGGCACCCGGCGTGTCGATGAAGGCCAGAATTGGTAGGCCAAAGCGATCGGCATGCTCCATCAGCCGCAGGGCCTTGCGGTAGCCACCAGGGGTGGCCATCCCGAAATTGCGGGCCACGTTTTCCTTCGTGTCGCGTCCCTTTTGATGGCCGATCAACAGCACGGAACGGTCTCCCAGACGGCCAATCCCACCGATCAGGGCCTGGTCGTCACTGCCACGGCGATCGCCATGCAACTCGACCCAGTCGTCACAGAACATCTGGATGAAATCCAGCGTGCTGGGACGATGCGGGTGGCGCGCCACCTGAATTTTCTGCGCGGGTGTCAGCGACTGGAAGATCTCATCCCGACGCCGTGCGGCAAGGGTTTCCAGTTGAAGCAGCTGCTGGCTGACATCCACCTCGGAATCCCGTGCCAGCTGACGAATCTGCTCAATCTGCTGTTCGAGCTCAACCAGGGGCTTCTCGAAATCAAGCAGCGGGCGTCTGGCCATAGGAGAACGCGGAACGAAGGTCAGGCAGTGACAGCCTGAGGCTGCCCTTGGAGATTGAGGGTGGAGAAACCGTGGCGGACGGAAGCCTCCCCAATGAAATCCATCTTCTCAAGCGTGATGTTGTTGCGTCCCCAACTGAAGTTGGTGTGGCACTCCTCGAACTCGAGCAGCATCGCTTCAGCGAAGCAAGCAAACATCTGGCGCTGAGGTTTCTCCATTTCGGCGATTTCCATCATCGTCCAGCCAATGTCAGTGCCGAATTCGACGATGCCTCCCTTGAGCACGTGAACACCTTCACTGGCGACCTTGGCGTCCAGATTCTTGGGATAGCCACCGTCGATCATCAGGCAGGGCTTGCGCAGTGACGCGGCATCAATCTCAAGAGTGCGCGGCATGCTTGCCACCCAGACGACCACATCGGCTTCAGGGAGCGCTTCATCCAAGGTGAGAATTCGTCCGCCACCGAGCTCGGCCTGCAAATCCTTGAGCGGCTGCTGCTGGCGTGCAACCAGGAGCAGCTCACCCACACCCGTGCGGTTCGCTAGCCAGCGGCAAACAGCACTACCGATGTCACCGGTGGCACCGACCACAGCAACTTTGGCTTCAGCCAAATTGATGCCCAGCAGCGGTGCATTGTTCTCGACCTGACGGCTGATCACCCAGGCCGTATGGGTGTTGCCGGTGGTGAAACGCTCCCACTCCAGCGTTGTGCTGCGCACATGCTGGTGTTGAAGCAGGTTGAAATTTTCAAAAATGATGGAGGTGAAGCCGCCCAGAGCTGTGATGTTGATGCCCTTCTTCTGGGCCAGCTCCATGGCATTAAGCACCTTGCGTCTCGCCGTCTTGAAGCGGCTGAGCATTTCTGGCACGAAACAGGAATCGATGTAGGCGCCAGCAATGGTTTTCCCCGTGGCGCTCGTCACCTCGACATGCTCGACCAGCTGTGGTGGAGCACTGCACCACACATCCAAATCGCCTTCGGCGATGTGATCGAACCCAAGCTCAGAAGCTTTCCGCCTCGCCGCTTCAAAGCTTGTGGAGTGTCCGATCAGACCAAACATGTACCGCCGACGGTCGTACGTGAACGCATGGAACAGAACCTCACCACAAAGGTGGGCTGATCGATCATGGTCCCACGAAGGCACGTGTCCTGCAAAACGTGCCTGTGAAAAAACCGGACCTGATCGGCGCATCCAAGGCTGGAAACGCCCGGCAAATCAGACCGCTAGAGCGGCTGCAGCCATCCGGGCAATGTCACGGCTGGTGAAGCCGATTTCGCCAAGGGCTTCCTGATAAGCGATCAGGAAATCTTCGATCAGATCTTCCTTTTCCATGTGGAGAACAGCGGCATCTTCAGCCACCTGCTCAAGCATGGAGCGAATCAAGGGGAGATTGGCCTTGTTGGCCTCCATCAGCTCGTCCTTGCTGGCCTCGAAGTTGGCTTTGAGCCACTCCTGGCCATAGTTCAGATGTGTGTATTCGTCCTTAACCACACCCTCTGTGATCTTGCGGGCGAAGGGATCCGCGACAGGGATGTAGATGTGATACGCCGAAATCGCAAACGCTTCGATCAGCAGGGCCTGAATCAGCAGGCAAGTGACAACCTTGCCTTCCTTGAAAGCGGTCTGAAAGTTGCCGTGCAAAGGACCAAAGAATTCCTTGGCGAACGGAAGATCGGCTTCAACACCCAAATTTCGACCGCAGGAGGTGAAGCCTTTCATGTGCTTCATCTCCATCCGTGCGAGGCGCTTCAGCTCCTCAGCCTGGTCAGGAATCAACGTGCCGAGGGAGATGTAATTGTCGTGAGCCTCCTGCTCGCCCTCGATCACGATCGCGTTGATCCGGCTGTAGGCATCTTTGTAGGCCTCAGTCGTGAAATCGGGCAGCTGCTGAGCTGCTTCATCCCGCTCCTCCAGGACGGCGACGTCAGGGCTGACGGGAGTCGGCATGGATCTTTCCACAACAGTCAATGGGTCCGACTGTAACCAGTGCCACCGTCAATGGATGTTCCGATTGGTGATCCTCAGATACGACGGGGGTCCGCAAGGGGTGGCCAGGATGACTCCAATAAACGCGTGAACAGGGATTTCCAGTGCCGGATGAGCTGCGTTTGCAGCTGGCGGCCAAGGGCAATGTCGGCATCGCGACTGTCACCCACGACCCCGGATGCACTGAGATCAGCCGTGAACCACGCCATGGGCGCATGCCCCTCAAGACTCCAGCCCTCTGGGGGCGTTGAGGCGGCAGCAGCGCTCGAATGGTCCCCGTCTGCCGGTCGTTCACTGGCCACCAGCGAAGGTTCCATCGCGAGCATCAAGCTGGTCTCGGCCAGGCCTGCATGCAGGCCATGCTTCAGTTCATGGTCGGGCAGCAAATCACTGAGCCCGGAGACACCGCTCCAAATGAAACAGGGCAGCACAGCCATGGATGGAGATTGGGCCGCCAGTTCACGCGCCGCGGCCTGCAGCAGCCCGATCTGTCCGCCATGGGCGTTGAACAACACCAGTCGCTTCACCCCCTGTTCAGCCAGCTGACCACCCACCTGCTTGATCAGAGCGATCAGCAGCTCGGCACTCAGGCTGACGGTGCCGGGAAAACCGCGATGTTCCGGGGAAAAACCGATGGCCTGTGGGGGGAGAGACCAGAGCGGCAGGTCCTTCGGGAGCTCCCCCAAGACGGCATCAAGAATGCGCTCCGCGAACAGCGCATCCGTCGCTAAGGGCAACTGGGGGCCATGTTGTTCCATGGCACCAAAAGGCCAGACCACCGTTGAACCTTGGCGTTGAAGGGCCTTGGCCGCCTCAGGCCAGGGCATGAAATGCAGCCGTTTGGCTGTTTGAACTTCACCGGACTGCATCCTGAATCAACCTCCTGCTGTCAGACTGTCCTGCCAAGGACGATGGGTCCCATGGCCGGAACAGAACGTCAGATTTCCCGCCCGGATGGTGGCAAAGGTGCCACGTCTTCGGCGCAACCCCCCCGCAAACCGCTGCAGGTGATGCACATCAGCAAGCGCGAGGAACAGGAGCGCTTGCGCAAGGAGGCTGAACAGGCCAGGGCGGCTGCTGATGCTGCCGCTGCGCGAGCCGAAGAGCTGGAACAAGCTGCTCTGGCCGCAGAGGGTGGCAAGGCTGTGGCTCCCAAGGCACCATCCGCCCCCAGGGCACCCCAATCCCCAGCAGACCCAGCCGCAGGAGCACCCTTCAGGGACCCGGATGACGACGACCTGGCAGGCATGACCATGGCGGACCTGCTGGGTCCTGCCGACTCCAACCGTCAATCAAAACCGTCCAATGCTGCATCGGCCGCTGTCAGCCGCAGTGTGGACGACTTCGATTTCGACGAAGATGCATTTCTGGCGGCCTTGGACGCTAATGAGCCGGTGGGGACCACCGGAGAGGTGGTGACCGGCACCGTGATTGGGATGGAAAGCGACGGTGTGTATGTCGACATCGGCGGCAAGGCACCGGGCTTCATGCCCAAGAACGAGTGTGGCCTCGGCGTGATCACCAACCTGAAAGAACGGTTTCCGAAGGGGCTGGAAATCGAGGTTCTGGTGACACGCGAACAGAACGCAGACGGCATGGTCACCATCAGCTGTCGTGCCCTGGCATTGCGCAAGAGCTGGGACAAGGTGCGCGAATTGGAGAAAGAAGGCAAGGTGGTGCAGGTGAAGGTGACCGGTTTCAACCGCGGCGGTGTCACCTGCGATCTCGAGGGTTTGCGCGGCTTTATCCCCCGCTCTCAGTTGCAAGAGGGCGAGAACCATGAATCACTGGTGGGCAAAACCCTTGGGGTGGCCTTCCTTGAGGTCAACCCTGAAACGCGCAAATTGGTTCTCTCCGAGAAGCGCGCAGCCACGGCTGCCCGTTTCTCCGAACTGGAAGTCGGTCAGCTGGTGGAAGGCCACGTCGCTGCCATCAAGCCCTATGGGTTGTTCATTGACCTCGGTGGCATCAGTGGACTGCTGCACCAATCGGTGATCACCGGAGGCAGCCTGCGGTCCTTGCGTGAAGTGTTTGACCACGGCGATGCCGTGAAGGCCCTGATCACCGAACTCGATCCAGGCCGGGGTCGGATCGCACTCAACACGGCTCTTCTGGAGAATCAACCCGGTGAGCTGCTTGTTGAGAAAGACACAGTGATGGCCGAAGCGGCCGATCGTGCCAACAGAGCCCGTAACGTCCTCAGGCAGCAGGAACAGTCAGCTGGATGATCACAGCTCCGCAGTCCGCCGGTGATACCGGTGCCAAATCCGGGTCCGCACGCGAAGCGGACTGGGAACTGGATTTTTATTCCAGGCCGATCCTGGAAGCCGACGGCAAGAAGCGCTGGGAGCTGTTGATCATCAGCACCCCCGACATCAGCCACAGAGAATGCTTCCGATTCGCCAAGCGTTGTCCTGCCAATGAGGTGAATTCCACCTGGCTGGCAGCTGCCCTGCGTGAAGCGATTGCTCAGGCTGAAAACGAGGGCTGGAAAGCACCCCGACGTCTGCGGGCCTGGCGCAGTGCCATGCGAACGATGGTGCAGCGAGCAGCCACTGAACTGAAGCTGGAGATGGTGTCCAGCCGACGAACCTATGCCTTGTTGGACTGGCTTGAAGAGCGGGAAAAAACGGTGTACCCGCAAGAGGAGGGCTTTATGGCCGGACCACTGGCACCGCCTCCATCCCCGGTCGTAACACCTCCGCTTCCCCTACCTGAAGCGGTGCGGGGTGATGCCTGGAGCTGGGCTGGCCTTCCCTTGGGAAGCCTGAAAGACGCCGGTGAGTGGCCGATGGGCTTCAACGGACTGCTGCCGGTGCCTTCGGCTCTTGATCTGAACCAGCAAGTTCCCGGATTACGGCTGTTCAGTCGCACCCGGGCCCTGGCCCTGGCGGGATGGCTTGGCGGTCTTGAGCCTGTGCGACTGCGCGTCACTGCTAATCAGCTGATCCTCGACGCCGGTCAGGATGATTCCTGGCTGGTGAGTGATCTAGCTCCGCAGGAAGCCGGACAGATCGATGAAGCCCTGAAGCAGTCCTGCAAGGACGTGCAGGGACTGCAGTTCATCGCCATCCAGAGCGCACCAGACAGCGAAAGGTTCGAGGGCTTCTGGATGTTGCGGGATCAACCTGAGCCATGAGCCCCCTGCACGGGGCGCATGCTGACTTGGGCGACGATCCATTCGATCGACCTGACAGCCGGTTCAACACCCTCCAGGGGTGGAGCTGGATCGGTTGTTATGGCGGCTATTACCTGCAGGCCAATCACTTGCAGGAAGCTGGTTTTGAACATGGATTCTTCACCCGGCGCTGGCATGGTCGCGGTCCTGACGAACTGGCCGGGTATCTCTCTGCCGGAGTGAGTGTGCATCGCCCCCAGCAGGTGCACGGATCTGTTGTGCTGGAGGCTTCAGCAACAACCGGTGCGCCCTGGCCGGAGGCCGATGGTGTGGTGAGTGATCGCGGCGGCCAGAGCCTCTGGGTGTGCGGAGCCGACTGCACCCCGGTGCTTCTGGCGGATCCAGTCAGCGGTCATGCCGCGGCCTGCCATGCCGGCTGGCGCGGAGTCGCCCGTCGCATCCTGAATGAAGCGATCCTGAAGCTGGAACAACGAGGTGCACGCCGCGAGTCGCTCTTGGTGGCCCTGGGTCCTGCCATCAATGGGCAGCACTACCAGGTGGACGAAAACGTGGCGCTTGAAGTCGGCGCCTCACTGGACGGAACCCCCCGCACAATCGCTGACCTGGAAACCATGGAGGTCGTCAGTCCCGATCCAAAGGATGGCCACTGCCGCCTCGACATCCGAGCAGCCGCCAGGCTGCAGCTGCAGCATGCCGGCTTGGAGGACAGCAAGATCGCCACGTGTCCGTTATGCACGCTGAGTGAACCAAACCTGTTTCATTCCTGGCGCAGGGATCAGGTGAAAGCCGTGCAATGGAGCGGCATCGTTGGCCAGGCCGCGGAGTCAACGCTCAGCTGATGCAGCGGCCTTCGTTGCGAGAAGACGCAAGGCCACTGCTTCGGCTGCCCGAATGCCATCAATCGCAGCAGACAGAATTCCACCGGCGAAGCCAGCACCTTCACCGGCAGGGGTGAGTCCAGACACATTGAGCGACTCCAACTGCGCATCCCTCGGGATGCGCAGCGGCGAAGAGGTTCGCGTTTCAACTCCCGTCAACACAGCATCGGGATGGGCATAACCCGACATCTTGTTATCGAAGGCAGGCAGTGCCTCGCGCAGGGCCTCCACCATCGCTTCGGGGAGCAGATCAGCCAGATCAGACGGCGTCACCCCGGGCTGGTACGAAGGTTCGACGGAGCCAAGCCGTGTCGAAGGACGAGCGGCCACGAAGTCTTCGAGCCGCTGCACCGGTGCGCTGTAATCCTCGCCCCCAAGCCTGAACGCGTTGGATTCCAGTTCCCGTTGAAAGGCCAGACCGGCCAGCGGATCTCCTGACCACCGTTCATGGGGAATCAGATCGGCATCCAATACAGGCATCACCAACCCGCTGTTGGCATTGCGCTCATTGCGGGAATGCTGGCTCATGCCATTGGTGACCACACGGCCCGGTTCCGAGGTGGCACCGACCACGAAGCCACCGGGGCACATGCAGAAGCTGTAGACGCAACGGCCATTGCTGGCGTGATGCACCAGTTTGTATTCGGCAGCGCCCAGAAGAGGATGACCTGCACAATCGCCCCAACGGGCCCGATCAATCAACGACTGCGGATGCTCGATGCGCACGCCGATGGCAAACGGCTTCCGTTCAAGCGCCACCCCCGTCTCCTCAAGCATGGCGAACGTATCGCGAGCCGAATGACCAGGGGCGAGCACCACCTGGGCGCAGGCAAGCTCACTGCCATCGGCCATCTGCAGAGCCCGAATTCGCCAGGGCTTGCCAAGATCAGAGGTCGAAGGCTCCAGGAGCAGACGATCCACACGCGCTCCGAAGCGCACCTCCCCCCCTAGGGCTTCGATCTTGGCCCGCAGGCCCCGCACGACCGTTGCCAGCTTGAACGTGCCGATGTGAGGCCGATGCAGGGTGAGGATTTCGCGATTGGCACCGCACTCCACCAGTTCCTCGAGCACCTTCCGTCCGTAATGGACCGGGTCACTGACCTGGCTGTACAGCTTGCCGTCGGAGAAGGTGCCGGCACCCCCTTCGCCGAACTGAGCATTGGATTCCGGCTGGAAGTCTGAGGTCCGCCTCCAGAAGCCGAACGTGTCGAGGCTGCGCTGTTTGACGGGTTGTCCCCGTTCCAGCAGCAGCGGTCGAAAACCCATCTGGGCGAGCAACAGCGCTGCGAAATAACCGCAGGGACCGGCACCGATCACCACAGGACGCGCTGGATCTTCACCGTCCTGGAGCGATGAAGCGCGGGCCACAAAGCGATAGCGCTCATCCGGCGCCAGGCGGATGCGACGGTCTGAAGCACGGCGGCGCAACAGTGCCTTCTCGCCGCGCACGTTCACATCCACGCTGTAGATCAAACGGATGCGATCGCGGCGACGGGCATCAATGCTCCGTTTCACCAGATGTTGTGAAATCAGCCGCTCACGGGGAACGCGCAGACAGCGGAGTACTGCCTGCTCCAGATCTTCATCCGTGTGATCAAGATCAAGCCGTAGCTCGCTGATGCGCAGCACGCGCTATCTCCCATCGGACCCCTCAGAAAACCTTACCGGCCGGACATCAGCCGGGTGGAAGCCTCACCGGAAGGCGCTTGTCCAGGGCGCTGACTGAGATCACTGGCGGCACCCATCAGCCGCACCGAGTCACCACTGAGGCGAGCCGCAACCGCATCACAAAGGGACGCCGGCTCCTGATCAGGGTCAAGCCAAGCCAAGGGATGTCGGGTGCCCTCCACTGACACAGGTGATGGGGCCAACGACGCAAGGGTGAGCATGCGAGCGGTGTCATAACCGGAGGCCGCCAGCAGGTCAGGGGTCTGACCGCGTTCGGCCAGGAAACGCTCCTGAAATCCAGACCAGGCTGGACCATGGGCCGGCTGCTCCAAGACGAGCTGTTTCCAGGAACGCATCGGCAGATCCTGGACACGATGTGACGGCAGCATCCAGACCCAGGCGCGGGCCGTGGGTGTGACGCCCAGGGCGCCCTTCGCCTGCGCATCCGCCAGCTGCAGCGCCAGGGGACTTTCAGGAGAAGTCGCCAACACAAGGGCATCCGGACCTTTCCAGGTCAGATCCTGAAACAAACGCTCCAGAGCCACAGGATTCTCCGGATCCACCGTTTGCACCAGGGGGTCCTCAAAGGACTCCACCCGGCCTCCCAGCCGCTGGTACATCTCCACAAAATCCTCTGCCTGATCGGCACTGCGATCGGAGGGATCTGCCACCACCATCACCCGTTTCCATCCCTGAGCAAGGGCATCGGAAGCCAGCTGCTCGAGGTCGTCCTGAAGAGGGCTCAGCACGGGATGGAGGCGGCCCTCAGGATCCAGTTCGACCAGGCTGGCCAGCGACTCACCGCGTTGATAAGGGAGCACCACACCCAGCTTCTGGTCCTGTGCCAGGGAGGAGAACCCACGCAGGTCGGCAGCAAACGGGGCCACCAGCAGTGCTGTCTCCGGCCCGGTCGACAACGGAACTCCTTGATCGCTCTTGAAGGTCTGCCAATCAACGGCCACCGGATCCACACCGCAGTCCCTTGCCTCCTCTTGGCCGAGCTGGAAGCCACTCAGAAACGACGCCTTCGCTCCTGACAGCCCATCCGGCAACAACCCGACCACAGCCGATGGTGATGTGGAACTGGCAGCCAGCGCCTGACAACCGATCATCGTCGCCGCAATCACTGCGGCAGAACGCAACACCTGAGTGGGAAGACGGCGGATGAACCCAGCTGGATCAGCTCCAACCGCGGAATCTGATTCTTCGTTGCTGCTGACCCTGGATTCAGCCTCAGGGTTGGGGTCCATGGCGTCGGAACCTGATTCTCGAAAGCTAAGGAGACTGATCGGGTTCGTCTGTGTTTGTCACAGAATCGGTGGAGCCACCTTGAAACACCAAGGCCAGCAGACCAGCAGACAGCAGCAGGCCACCGATCGTGAGGGCCAATGAACGGTTGTCCGATGCGGCATCAGCCCAGAAGGCTGTGCTCAAAAACGCTGATCCCAGAAGCACGCACGGGACCATGACAACCCCGGATGCAATGCGATTGCGCGCCATCTCAGGATTCGGAACAGGTGGATTGAGCCAAACCCTCCTGGATCAGGGCTGCTCCAAGATCCAGTTCATCACCCAGAGGCGTCACCCGGGCAATGAGCACGCCTTCAGAGGAGCCTTCGGGGCGAAGGTTGACGCGACGGCGGCGGGGCAGTTCTGCGCGCAGCCAGTCTTGAGCGCGTTGCTGATCATCGACAGCCACATCCACACAAGCCAGTTGAACCGTGTAGTTGCGATTGCGGTCACCGACCTGCAGCAACGTGGCGGAACGCACCTGTAGCACCTCGGCCGCAAGGGATTCGAGCGGTTGAACCAGCAACAGCGTCAAGCCGAGGATCACACCGAACAGAAAACGGAGTCTCACTGGCCTGCAACGCTGGAGGACGAGGATCCAAGATCCTGGAAGGCCAGCTCCGGATGGGCGGGCAGACCGACCATCTGTGCGTTGCTGCAGCCGGGCGGAACCATGGGATAGCAGTTCTCACCACGGCGCACGCGCACATCAATCAGGGTCGGATTGGGAGACGCGAAGGCCTTCTCCAGCCCGCTGTGCAGGTCCGCACGATCAACAATCGTCATTCCCTCCACTCCGAATGCCTGGGCCAGAGCCTGAAAATCAGGCATTCCGTTGTGCATATCCGAAGCGGAGTAGCGCTCCTCATAGAAGCTTTCCTGCCACTGACGCACCATCCCCTGCCATTGGTTGTTGACGACCACCACCTTCACCGGCAAGCGGTACTGAGCCAGGGTTCCTAGTTCCTGGATGTTCATAAGCACGCTGGCATCGCCAGCAATGCAGACCACCTGACGATCGGGGCATGCCACCTGGGCACCAAGCGCCGCAGGCACGCCGAATCCCATGGTGCCCAGACCAGCACTGCTGATCCAGCCGCGAGGCCCATTGCGCAGATACTGGGCGGCCCACATCTGATGCTGACCCACATCGGTGGTGGCGATCGCGCCAGGAGCCAGATCACGAACGGCCATCAACACCTCTTGGGGATAGATGGCGCCCTCTGCAGGCGGAACCGTCAGTGGGTAACGCTGCTTCCATTCCCGGATGCGTTCCAGCCAGTTGGCCGTGCGGGGTTCAGGGGAACGCCGCAGGCTGAGATCGACCATGGCCGACAAGCTGGCTCCCACATCACCGAGCACGGCGACTTCAGGACGACGGTTCTTGCCGATTTCAGCGGGATCGATCTCGAAATGGATCACCCGGGCCCGGGGGGCGAAGGTGTCGAGCTTGCCGGTGACCCGGTCGTCAAAGCGAGCGCCGACCGCGATGAGAAGGTCGCAGTCGGTGACGGCGAAGTTGGCATAAGCCGTGCCATGCATCCCCAGCATGCCCAGAGCCAGAGCATGGTTCTCATCAAATGCCCCCTTGCCCATGAGGGTTGTGGTGACAGGGATTTGATAGCGCTCTGCCAACAGGCGAATGCTGTCGTGCGCTGACGCGGCGATTGCACCACCCCCCACATAAAGCAGAGGGCGATCCGACTCGGCGATCAGGTCGAGTGCCGCCTCGATCGACTGGGGATCAGGCGACGGTGTGGAGGCGAACCCTGCTGGCACCACGGAGCCTGGCTCCACTGGCACATAGTCGAATTCCTCCTGACCCACATCCTTGGGGATATCGATCAGAACCGGCCCTGGGCGGCCTGAAGCCGCGATATGAAACGCCTGGGCAACGACCGAAGCGAGATCAGCAGGATTACGCACCACCCAGGAGTGCTTCACAATCGGAAGGGTGATGCCGAAGATGTCGGTTTCCTGGAATGCATCGGTACCGATGGCCGTTCGCGGCACCTGTCCGGTGATCACCACCATCGGCACGGAATCCATCTGAGCGGTGGCGATTCCCGTCACCAGATTGGTGGCACCGGGCCCGGATGTTCCAAAACAGACGCCGACACGTCCCGTGGCGCGGGCGTAGGCGTCAGCAGCGTGCGTTCCGCCTTGCTCATGACGCACGAGGTAGTGACGCAGCCAGCCTTCGCTCTCGGCGACATGCAGCGCGTCATAAATCGGCAGGATGGCGCCACCCGGGTAGCCGAAGATCGTCTCCACCCCATGGCGACGCAGTGCATCCATCAGGGCCTGGGCCCCGGTCATGCGCCGGCTGCCACCACTGCCTGACGCTGCATCGGCTTTTGGAGCGGAGGTCAGCGTCACAGCGTTGTCACGGAGAACTGACCCTCCACGTTAGGTGGCCATACGCCGTCGTGAAGGCGATCAGAGCAGACCCAGGGCATGCAGAGGACCCTGACCACTGATCAGTTCCAACAGGAAAGCCGAGAAACCCAGCATGGCCAGACGGCCATTCCACACTTCGGAGCTGTTGTTCCACCCCCATTCCCACTTCTCCTGGGGATAGAGCTTCACCTTGGTAGGCAGTTCAGCCGCAGCATCAAGGCTTACCTCTGGTCCCTGGAGGCTGGTTTCCACAAGATCGGCGAGGCCTTCGATGAAAGCGGGATAGGTGTCGAGGGCGCGCACCCGCCGAAAATTGACGACACCAGCCTCGGTGGCCAGCTCGCGGTACTCGATGTCGATTTCCTCGAGAGTTTCGATGTGCTCACTCACGAAACTGATCGGCACCACCACCAGATCGTTGGTTTTGGCTTTGCCGAGTTCTTCGAGTGCTTCCTCGGTATAGGGCTTAAGCCACTCCACCGGACCCACGCGGCTCTGGTAAGCCAGCGTATGGGGATTGCCATGCCCCATCAGCTCTTCGAGCTTCTTCATGATCAGGCCAGTGCAGGCCTCGATCTCCTGCTGATAAGGGTCACCAGCCTCCTCCACATAGCTTTTCGGAACCCCGTGAGCACTGAAGAACACATGGGCCTGGTTGGGGTCGTCGCTGTTGCGAACCTCCTCAGCAATCAACTCGGCCATGGCCTGGACATACCCGGGATGGTCGAACCAACTGCGAATGCAGCGGATCGGCAGCTTTTCAAAACTGCTGTCGCCTTGGCGCAAGCGCTGCAGCTCTCGGAAACTGGATCCACTGGTGCTGATAGAAAAGTGGGGGTAGAGAGGCAACACCACCACCTCATCCATCCCATCCGCCTTGATGTCGGAAACAGCAGATTCTGTGAAGGGATGCCAGTAGCGCATGGCCACATAACTCGTGGCCTCGATTCCCCGTTGGCGAAGCAGGCTCTGCAGTTCGCGGGCCTGCTGCTCGGTGATTCGTCGCAACGGTGAACCACCGCCGATGGAGCGATAGGCCTCCTGGGATTTACCGCTTCGCAGCGTGCTGATCAACCAGGCCAGCGGCTTCTGCAGCGCTGGGATCGGCAGTCGGATGATCTCCGGATCTGCAAACAGATTGAAGAGAAAAGGACCGACATCCTGAATGCGCTCAGGCCCACCGAGATTGAGCAGCACGACACCGACCCGAGACATGTCCGAAACCGATTTCAGGGGTTGAGAGTAACCCCCATCAAAGGCATGGTGGGCCAGGCCTGAACGAAAGGATGGAACAAAGCGACGCGTTCGAAGTAGCAAAAGGAAACGCGAATGCTTCGCTGGCTGCATCGGGCGTGGGGCTGAGGATTGAACGGCGCGGGATGCGCCTGAACCTGCGCGGTTCACTACCAGGTCGTCGTGCGCCTGAGCGACGATCCGTGCAACGCCTGAGCCTGGGCGTTGCAGCCGATGCACAAGGGCTGCTGGAAGCCGAACAAATCGCCCGGGTGATCGACGGGCAGTTGAAGCGCGACCAGTTCCGTTGGGAGCAATGGAATGCCGCAACACACAGCGCGACGCCGACAACGGCCCTGTCGGACCGTCGAGGGGAGGTTCCGATGAACGATCAGATCGAAGCGTTCCGTGCGGCATTTTTCGCCGATCCACGCCGACGACGCTCCCCCTCCGGCAGTCGCACGACCTGGGCGGGGGCTTACAACCCCTATTTGCGCAGGCTCAGAAGCCTGGCCAGCCAGGACGCAGAAGGGATCAGCAGCGATTTGCTGATGAAAGCGCTGCACAGCTATCCCGATGGCAGTCGCAGTCGTCAGCAATGCAGCACAGCCCTTGCAAGCCTGGCCAAACATCTCAACATCGACCTGCCAGATGACTGGCGAGCGGAAGCCGCGGGCTATGGCTTGCATCGCGCCCGGTTTCGTCAGCTTCCGAGCGACAGCCTGATCCTGGAATCGCTGCTGAGAATTCCGAACCCGCGTTGGCGGCTGGCCTATGGACTAATGGCGACCTATGGCCTCCGCAACCACGAGGTGTTTTTCTGCGACCTCAGCGCCCTCGGCAGCGGTGGCGACCGAGTGATCCGCGTGCTCCCGACAACCAAAACCGGTGAACATCAGGTGTGGCCCTTTCATCCCGAGTGGGTGGAGCGCTTCGATCTCACAAGGCTGGGCAACGCCTCGGATGCTTTGCCATGCATCAGCACGGATCTGCGCCGAACCACGCTTCAACAGGTGGGACGCCGTGTGAGCGAGCAGTTTCGGCGCTATGAGCTGCCGCTCACTCCCTACGACCTCCGCCATGCCTGGGCCGTCCGCACGATCCACATCGGGCTGCCCGACACGGTGTCCGCTCGGATGATGGGGCACTCGGTGGCAATCCACACCCGCACGTACCACCACTGGATTACCCGCCGGGATCAGCAGCAAGCCGTGGATGCAGCGCTGGCTCGTCATCAGGCCTGAGGGCAAGCCGACGGGCCAAGCGAGCCCCAGCCGTGGCCGCCAGGATGGGAGTGGTTGTTGAACGCAGCAACCCGCTCTGTCACTGGTGCTGATGACATCCTTCCTGAGACCGCTGGCCTACCAATACCGCTGGATCTACGACACCGTTACGGCCGTGTCATCCCTCAGCGTCGGAGGCGTAGAGCGCCTGCGGGCTCTGGGGCTCGACGCGCTGCAGCCCAAACTGACCCCCAAGGCCGACGTTCTCGATCTCTGCTGCGGGAGCGGTGAAGCAGCGGCACCGTGGCTGAAAGCAGGTTTCCAGGTGACCGGACTGGACATCTCACCCTTGGCGCTGTCATTGGCCGCGCAACGGCATCCAGGTCTCAAGCGGGTGGAGGGTCTTGCTGAAGAACCTCCGCTGCAGGAGGCCAGCTTTGATGCCATCCAGATGAGTGTGGCCTTGCACGAATTTCCCCGGACGGAACGGGCTCAGGTGCTGAAGCAATGTCTGAAATTGCTGCGCCCGGGTGGCTGGCTGGTGCTGGTGGATCTGCATCCCGCCGGCCCCTTGCTTCGCCTGCCACAGCAACTGTTCTGCGCGCTGTTTGAAACGGACACGGCCATTGCCATGCTCGAAGATGACCTGCCGAGTCAGCTGAAGACGCTCGGTTTCACTGACATCAACCAGGAACTGCTGGCGGGAAACGCCCTGCAGCGCATCACCGCAACCCGTCCCACCACAGCCTTCACGCCATGACCAACAACAACCTTGATCAGGCCGCCGCAGAACTGGGCATGGGGGGCAAGCTCGCTCCAGAGACCGATGACAGCGGCTACCGCAAACGCATGGAGCGTCGCCAAGAAGTGCAGCGTCAGCGAGTGGAGGAACGCAACAAGGAAAAGGGATTGATTCTCGTGTTCACCGGCCAGGGAAAAGGCAAAACAACCGCAGGGCTTGGTTTGATACTGCGCACCCTGGGTCATGGCGAACGGGTGGCAATCGTCCAGTTCATCAAGGGAGGCTGGGAGCCGGGTGAAGCGCGGGCACTGCAAGCCTTCGGCGACCAAGTGTCTTGGCATGCCCTGGGGGAGGGATTCACCTGGGAGACCCAGGACCGACAGCGTGATCAACAGCTGGTCGGCGAGGCCTGGCAAACCGCTCTGGGCTATCTGCGCGACGGCAACGTGAAACTGGTGCTTCTCGATGAACTGAACGTGGCACTCAAGCTGGGTTACATCGAGGCCGACACCGTGATCGCTGGCTTGCGAGAGCGTCCTGAGCTGTGCCATGTAGCAGTGACCGGTCGTGGTGCACCCAAGGACCTGATCGAAGCAGCAGATCTGGTCACCGAAATGACGCTTGTGCACCACCCCTTCCGTGAACAGGGTGTGAAAGCTCAAGCAGGCATCGAGTTCTAGTGGGCTGACCTGCGATCAGGACTGCTCTAGGTCATGACGAAGCAGCCCTGAAGCAGCGGTCAGCACCGAAAGCCCACTCACCAACAACGCACGATGCACCACTGGATCCCGCCAGCAGGAAGGATCCTGACTGGCCTTGTCCAGAGCTGAAAGGGTGAGGCGAGCCATCACGGAACTGCGTCCACCGATTTCCTCAGACATCGCATTCACGTCGTTGCCCCATGCAAGCGGCAAAGACGGCTCCGCGCCAGTGCTGTGACCGTCTGATCCCTGTTGCTACTGTCAGCAGGATCAGGTGACTGAATGGGCTACGCGCGCGCACTCCTGAAACTCAGCGGTGAAGCGCTGATGGGGGACCAGGGCTACGGGATTGACCCAGCCATCGTTCAGTCCATTGCCTCTGATGTCGCCAAAGTGATCGAAGGCGGCACGCAGCTGGCCATCGTGGTCGGCGGGGGCAACATCTTCCGCGGCCTCAAGGGATCGGCAGCCGGAATGGATCGGGCCACTGCCGACTACGTGGGAATGCTGGCCACTGTGATGAATGCCATCACGCTGCAGGATGGCTTGGAGCAGGCAGGCGTCCCGACCCGCGTTCAGACAGCCATCGGCATGCAGGAGGTGGCGGAGCCTTACATCCGCAGGAAAGCCATCCGCCATCTGGAGAAAGGCAGGGTTGTGGTGTTCGGGGCCGGCTGCGGCAATCCTTTCTTCACCACCGACACCACAGCGGCCCTGCGCGCTGCCGAGATCAGTGCCGATGTCGTGTTCAAAGCCACGAAAGTGGATGGGGTTTACGACAAGGACCCTGAAAAACATGCCGATGCGGTGCGCTACGACCAGCTGACGTTCCAGCAGGTGCTGAGTGGAGAACTGGCGGTGATGGACAGCACGGCTATCGCCCTCTGCAAGGACAACAACATCCCAATCGTGGTCTTCAATCTGTTTGAAGCCGGCAACATCGGCCGAGCCGTCGCGGGCGAACCCATCGGTTCTCGCATCAGCAACTAATCAACGTCATGTCAAATCCCGAGCTCGAATCCAGCATGCGCAAGTCGGTGGAAGCCACCCAGCGCAACTTCAACACGATCCGCACCGGACGAGCCAACGCCTCCCTGTTGGATCGCATCAGCGTTGAGTACTACGGAGCCGATACCCCCCTGAAATCACTGGCGACGCTGTCAACGCCGGACTCCCAGACCATCCAGATCCAGCCCTTCGACATCAGCGCCTTGGCCTCGATCGAAAAGGCCATTGCCATGAGTGAACTGGGTTTCACACCCAACAACGACGGCAAGGTGATCCGGATCAATGTGCCGCCGCTCACGGAGGAACGTCGTAAGGAGTTCTGCAAGCTGGCCTCCAAATACGCCGAAGAAGGCAAGGTGGCGCTTCGCAATCTCCGTCGCGATGCGATCGACAAGATCAAAAAGCAGGAAAAAGACGGCGATTTCAGTGAGGATCAGAGCCGCGACGAGCAGGACGCCGTGCAGAAAGTGCTCGACACGTTCATCGCTGAGCTGGAGAAGCACCTCGCCGACAAGGAAGCTGACATCCTCAAGGTTTGAACGGTTCTGATCAACGGATCCGCGATGTCATCATCGTCGGATCCGGTGCCGCCGGCGGAGCAGCAGCAGCCCACCTCGCCGCCGCCGGCCACGACATCCTTCTGCTTGAGAAGGATCACACCACGCGGATCAAACCCTGTGGCGGCGGGATGGCCGCCTCCGTGCAGCAGTGGTTTCCATTCTCTCTGGAACCTGCGGTCGAGCAGGTGATCCGAAGAGTTGATTTCAGCTGGTGCCTTGGCGACCCGGTCGTGGCAGAACTGCCGGGGGATGCACCCTTCTGGATTGTCCGGCGGGAAAAGCTGGATCAGCTACTGGCCGAACAGGCCTGCCAGGCCGGAGCTGAACGCATCGATGGTGTGACTGTTGATGATGTCGCCCGCAACCGAGAGCTCTGGGAGGTCAAAGCCAGCGACGGTCGGCGCTGGTGCTCCAAAGCCGTGGTGATCGCTGACGGTTCTTCCTCACCCTGGCCGCAACGTCTCGGGCTGGGAGCCAAACAGGTGCAGACCGCCACCACCATGTCAGTACGACTCGAAGGGCAAGGCTATCTCGCTGATGGCACCACCCGCTTCGAATTCGGCCTGGTGAAACAAGGGTTCGCCTGGGCCTTTCCCGTCGCTGGTGGCGTAAACATCGGGGTGGGCAGCTTCATCGGGCGCCAGGATGCCGACCCAGAGAAAGTGCTGGCAAAGCTCTTGCCCGACCTCGGTTTTGCCCCTGATGCTGGAATTCGCCAGCGCGGCCAGTTGCGGGTGTGGAACGGCCACCACCGCATTGATGGCGATGGAATCGTCGTGGTCGGCGATGCGGCATCCCTTTGTGACCCCTTTCTTGCCGAAGGTTTGCGACCCGCCTTGATGAGCGGTTGCGAAGCGGCCCGACACCTCGACCAGTGGCTCCGCGGCAACCAGGCAGATCTTCGTGGTTACAGCCGAGCCATGCGACATCGGTGGGGCGAGTCGATGGCCTGGGGCCGACGGATTGCCCAGGTGTTCTACCGCTTTCCAGGGGTGGGCTATCAACTGGGCATCAAACGTCCCACAGCTCCCCAGAGAATCGCCCAGATCCTGTCCGGTGAGATGGGGTACGGCGATATTGCCCAGCGTGTGATCAAACGTCTGCTGCTGAAGCGCAGTTAAAGCTCAAGCGCGAGTTGCTGCGCGTTCGGATCGTCGACCTGACGTCGCGAACGGCGCCTGGATGTCGAGGGCAGACCTGCGCGCCTCGACCCATGACGTCGCTGAATGGCATCCGCATGACGATCGAAGCCAGCAGAACGTCGAATGGCGAAGATGCGGTCTTTGGCCTCCCTGGCTGACTGAGCGCAATCCACGATCGGAGGTGGCATGGAACCACCGAGTCCCCAAGGCTCATGCAGATGCACAGCGGGAACATCGGCCAATTCCGGACACCAGCGGCGGATGAATACACCGTCCGGGTCGTGGTCGAGCCCCTGCTTGATCGGGTTGTAGATCCTGATGGTGTTGATGGAGGTGCTGCCCGACTGCATCTGGCACTGGCTCCAGTGAATTCCCGGTTCGTAATCGACGAACTGACGGGCGAGGTGCAATCCGCTTTCGCGCCAAGGGAGCCAGAGGTTGTAGCTGGCGAACGACATCAGCATGGCCCGCATGCGGAAGTTGATCCAGCCGTGGGCTCGCAACGCACGCATGCAGGCATCCACAAAAGGCACCCCAGTGCGCCCCTCCGCCCAGGCCGCCAACCGCTCAGGATCTGAAGGGCGGATGCCGCGCATGAACGGGTGAAAATCCTGCCATTCGATCGTTGGTTGATCTTCCAGCTTCTGGATGAAATGACAATGCCAGTGCAGGCGAGATCCAAAGCTGCTCGCGCCGCGGCCAGACACCTCCCGACTGCACTGCAACACCTCCCGCATCGACAGGCACCCCCAAGTGAGATAGGCCGACAGGCGGGAACATCCTGTGAATGCCCGGTTCGGGCTTGAGATGGAGCTGCAGTAGCGCTGCACCCGATGCTGGATGAAATCCTCCAGTTCCCTCAGCCCCTGTTGCCGACCACCGGCTTGTCGATGGGGGCAAGGGTCCGCTGGGAGTGCGAGGGCCGTTGCATCCGGCAGGTCTCCAGGGGACACCGCAGAAAGAGGTGTCAGAGAGATGGGCGATGGCGTCAGTGACTCCCCCATCCGGGCCTCCCAACGCTGGGCCCATCCCCTGCGAGAGCGCATGCGTCGGGTCACACCGAACTGAGGGATTTCATGCCAGGGGATTCCCTGCTCCTTGGCCCAGGCAGCCACACGCCGATCACGGGCATAGGTCCAATCGTTGCCAGTCTCCTCATGGCTCCAAACGGCCTCAACACCCAACTGAAGACGGGCGCGTTCCAGCACCTCCACCGCGCCACCACAGCGCACCACCAGCGGCTGCCCCAGGGCGGCCAACCCCTCACGCAGATCAATGAGCGCTTCTCTGCAGAAGGCCCACTGCCGACCTGAAGCATCGGGTTGCCGCCAATACTCCGGCTCCACGATGTAGAGAGGAAGCACAGGGCCACGCTCCAGAGCCTGGATCAAGGGTTGGTGATCCACCCATCGCAGATCACGTTTGAACCAGACCAGCTGGAGGGGCATCGGGGGCGAAGCATTCAGGCCGTCGTGGATTCGACCCTAAACAGCCTGAAATCAGAGCTGAGAGGTGATTTTGAGATCGCGAAGTCGTTCATCCACCGATGCCAACAACTCAATGGCAAACATCGGGGCTTCCTGCACAGCAAACAAAAATTTGTCGCGATTCATCTCGATGAGACGGCAATCATTTTCCGCCTGAGCTGTGCTCAGACGTCGGTGACCGTCCATCACCAGGGCACCGGCACCAAAGACATTCCCAGCCTCAATCACCTCATAGCCCTGTTGACCGTTGTCGTTGGTCCAGGACAACCGCACGGTGCCCTCCAGCACCCCGAACATGGAGGAGCCTGGATCATCGGCACGAAAGATGATGTCACCCGCCCTGACGCTGCGAACCTCGCTCGTCTGAGCAAGCGCACGCATGGTGTCGAGAGCATTCACGGGAGAAGGGCAATCAAGGGACCGTCAAGCCGTTGTCAGTGAGAGTGCAGCACCAAAACCTCGGCGCACGTCCTCCTGTGACAGAAGTCCATCGTGGTCAAGGTCCAGTGCGTCGAAGACGGCGTCACTGCCCAGCCATTCATCCCGCGTGATGGATCCATCACCGTTCATGTCATTGAGCAGAAAGATTTCCTGCACGGCATGGCCGAACGCCTGGCCACCCTCGAGTTCAGCCAGACGATGGGCCAGCATGCTTTCAAGGGTTTCGATCGCTTTACTGAAGCCTTTGATTCCTTCCGACAACTTGTCAGTGGCCATGCGATCCGCGGCCATCATCGTTTGGAACGACTCAGCATCAACATGAATCTGAGCTTCACCGCCAGCGGGGTTGTCAGCATCGAGCTTGCGGGTGAGTGCCGCATCGCTGGACCGCAGCTGATCCAGCAGCTTGGGTGAGATCGTGAGCAGATCACAACCGGCCAGCTCAGTGATTTCATCGATGTTGCGGAAGCTGGCTCCCATCACTTCGGTGTTGTAGCCGTAAGCCTTGAAATAGTTAAAAATCCTGGTCACAGACAGAACCCCAGGATCCTCCGGACCTGGGTAGGAATCGCGCCCGGTTTCGGCCTTGTACCAATCGAGGATGCGCCCCACGAAGGGAGAAATCAGGGTGACACCGGCCTCAGCACAGGCCACGGCCTGCCCGAAACCGAACAGCAACGTGAGGTTGCAGTGGATGCCTTCTTTCTCAAGCACTTCAGCTGCTTTGATCCCTTCCCAAGTGGAGGCAATCTTGATCAGCACGCGGTCGTTGCTGATGCCCGCATCGTTGTAGAGGCGAATCAGTTTGCGGCCTTTCTCAATAGTGGCTTCGGTGTCGAAGCTCAACCGGGCATCCACCTCTGTGGACACCCGACCCGGCACGATCTTGAGGATCTCCTTTCCGAAGATCACACTGATTTCATCGAGGGCTTCACGCACGACCTGCTCAACAGGCGCGTTTTCACCCATCAGATGGCGTGAGGAGCGCAGGGCTTCATCAATCAGGCCCTGATAGGCGGGTATCTGAGCCGCTGCAAGAATCAGCGACGGATTGGTGGTGGCATCGCGGGGAGTGAACTTACGGATCGCCTCGAGATCACCGGTGTCCGCCACCACGACGGTCATTTCGGACAGCTGCTCTAGAAGAGTGGCCATGACGTTGAAGGGCTTGATCTCCGTAACGTAGAGACGATTATTTGTGCTGGCATCGGCAGATTTTCTGTTGAATTAATGCGCAGTCCGAGTGCATCAACCGGCCTTGGTTGGTATCGACCTGGAGGCACTGCTGGGTGGAATCTTCTCGATCACCAGCAATCCATCAATGATCGATTTGGCCACAGGAAGAGCCACAGTTGAGCCGTAGGCGTTGTCTCCTTTCGGCTCATCAACCACCACCAACACCACATAGCGAGGATCTTCGACGGGAAGGGTGGCCACAAAACTGCAGATCAGAGCCCCTGGCACGTACACACCATTGAGCGCCTTTTGCGCCGTCCCTGTCTTTCCACCGATCCGGTAGCCAGGGGTTTTCACCCCTTGGCCACTGCCCTGCTCAACAACCGACTCCATCCAGGCGAGCACCGTTTCGGTGACTTCAGGGTCCAACAATGGCTTTCCCTGCCGGGATCCAGGAGGTGCAAGGGCATCACCCGCTCTCAGCCCCCGGGTGATGTGCGGACTGACCAGACGTCCCCCATTCGCCAATAACGCATGAAGCTGCACCAACTTCAACGGCGTGAGCGAAAAGCCCTGACCAAAGGATGCCGTGGCAGGTTCAATCGGTTGTGAGGTGAACTGATCTTTCGTCTTGATCTGTCCGGCGACCGCTCCGGGAAGATCCGTATCTGGCCTTGCATCCAAGCCGAGTCGACTCATCCAATCCCAGTAGGTGGACGATGGAAGATTGGCCATGGCCTTGACCATGCCCACGTTGCTGGACACCTGAAGAACAGTGGCGTAATCGATCAGACCATTGGCTCGGCGGTCGTGGTTGTTGATCGGCCAACCGCCAATGGTGACCGAACCATTGTCATCAACACGACCCGATGACTGAATGGCGCCCTCCTGAAGCGCTAAGGCCAGGTTGATCGGCTTAAAGGTGGAGCCAGGCTCGTAGAGATCCTGCACAGACCACTCACGGAAACGAGCTGGCGGGAAACTCCAGTAGCTGTTGGGGTCGTACGTGGGCACTGAAGCCAGCGCCAGCAACTCACCATTGGTGACGTCCATCACGATCGCGACACCCTTCTGGGCCTTCCAGGTCTTGACCTGATCAGCAAGAGCCTTGGCCGCGACAGCCTGAAGACGGGCATCCAGAGTGAGTTGAAGCCTCAGGTCATCCCCAAAGAACACACCTGCATCGAGGTTGTCCGGCAACGGAGTTCCATCGGCGCCACGACGCAGACTGCGCGCCTGTTCGTGGCGCTGCAGATCCTGATGACGGCTCTGTTCGAGACCGGCCTGCGGTTCACGATCCTGATTCAGAAAACCGACGACATTCGCAAACAGTTCGCCCTGGGGGTAGACCCGATGGGGATACGACTCGAGATCAACACCGCTGATGCCTTCTGCCCTGATCGTGGTGGCAGTCTCCGGATCGAGACCGTCCATCAGCTTGATCCCTGATGGGCGATCACCCATACGCTGCAGGATCGCCTCCTCTGACATGGGAAGTAGTGGTGCGAGGCGGGCCGCCACATCGGCTGGCGGCCGGATCAAGGTCGGTTCATCGCCTGGCAGGTTGAAGTAGCGGGGATGCAGCCAAAGGCGATAGCGCTCCTCATCAAGGGCCACCAGTCGGCCAGTGCGGTCGACGATCGGTCGCCGGGTTCCAAGCGGTTGGGTGCGCTGCGTCTGCACCGACCGCGCCCGGGCTTCCAGTTCAGTGGCCTGAAAGACCTGCAACCAGGCCATCCGCCCCATCAGCCCGACCAAGCCCAGACACAACAGGGCAAACACCGAACGCATGCGACCCGGTGGAACCGGCTCGAGCGGAACCACACGCCTGCGTGAGCGTTGACCGGGAGTGCGGCGAGACTGATCGGTGCGGCCCATCAATCAGTAGCCGTGCCGAATGGGTTGGTCCATCAGCGAACCGAGCATGGCCAGATGGTCGGCAGGTGGCTCAGCAGAGATGGCGCTGGGGCGATCGAGATAAACCAGATTGGCGACTGTGGTGGGAACCATCTGACGAGGCCCACTGGAGCGTTCCAGCAGATGCCGTTCGAGCATCGCCGTGGATTCCGTCAGCCGATGCGCCATCTCACGGGTCATCTCCAACTGGCGGAAGGCCAGGGTCCAGCGATGCTGCCAATGCAAGGTGAGACCACTCAGCACCAGAACAGCGGCGAACACACCGACCAAACTGCCATCGGCGGCACGATGCAGGCCAGCCAGAAGAGGTGACTGCCGGGCAACACGACGAGCCGAGAGGGAGCCCTGAATGACTTCAAAAGCCCCAGTGGCCGCCGATCGTTGGGTGGACGACGGTTGAGATTGCGGAACCGCGACCACGGACAAGGTTCGATCAATGCGCCAGTGAACCATCTGGGACGGGGCACCGCAAGACTGAAACCTTGACCAGGACTGAAGATTGGCTCAGCTGCCCAGCAAGAGAAGGTTCAGGAAGGTGACGCCGTTCCAGAGCGCGTGCATCACGACGCAGGGCAGCAGGCGCCCTGTGCTCAGTCGCAACAACCCCAGCCCCAGACCCAGCACCAACAGCGGCGCCAGTTCACCAAGACTGAGATGCGCGACCGCAAACACCAAGGCACTGACCAATACGCCGCCGGCACGACCCAGCGACCGCCCGAGAACAGGCAGCAGCACACCTCGGAAAATGGTTTCTTCGAACAGCGGCGCCAGCACCACCGCCGTGGTGGCGAGCAGAAACAGAGCCAAGGAACTGTTGCTGGTCAGCACAATTTCCAGCAGGGGGTTGCTGCCGCCCTGGTCGCCGATCACCCGCGACACCAGCCAACTCGTCAGCACGACGGGGGGCATCACCATCAGCCAACCTCGCAGGGCCTGCAGCACAGCCGTTCCAACGGGCTGGGGTCGCCACTGCAACCAACCACCCGGAGGAGATGGCGACGCATCGACTGTTTTGAGCTGCTGACGCAGGATCAGCAATGGCGGGACAGCCAGCGCGATGTAGCCGAACAGCACGGTGATGCCTTGGGAGAGGGGTGCAGTAAGCCCTCG
The DNA here is from genome assembly GCF_014279815.1 of Synechococcus sp. NOUM97013. Lineage (NCBI taxonomy): Bacteria > Bacillati > Cyanobacteriota > Cyanophyceae > Synechococcales > Synechococcaceae > Synechococcus > Synechococcus sp. NOUM97013. The sequence continues at coordinate 1,729,239 of NZ_CP047941.1, forward strand.
GGTGAGCAACCCGGCCACGGGCAACACCACCACAGGCGCAATGACCTCACCGAGCACGACGAATCCACCGGCTACCAGCAGCACCATGTCCAGTGGACCGAGGGGTGGTGCCACGAGCGCAGGCCAAGGGGCAAGGCGGCGGCGCACCAGCAGCCACAGATGACGGATCAGCAAGAGCCCCCCGAGCAGCAACGCCAACAAGGGCAGAAGCTCACTGATGACCAGCCGCCTGGCCGCCGCGCTTGCCGATCGGGGATCAAGACACGACGTGGGATCACCACCCAGAGCCTCACAGGCCAACCGACGGACCAGTGGATCAGGAGCCTGCGTCAGCAACCTGGCGCGATCATTGGCCGACACATCGCGAGCGTCGAGGTCCGTCAGAGACTTCTGGAGCTCCGGAAATGGGTCGGAGTGAGGCGCAGACTCCTGGAGAGTGCGCAGATACTTAGGGTCGGACTCCAACGCGGCGAACAGCAGCGCCTGACGATCATCAAGACGATCGAGAGGGGTTTGGCGCAGGCTGTTCAGCAGAGCAGCGCTGGGATCGGCACCCACAAGAAGCGATTGCAGCGGTGCTGGCACCTTCGGCTCAGCCAGCAGAGCCATCTCCTGCTGCTCCAGGGAGAGCGCGGGAGCGACTGATGGCTTGCTGACACTGTCAACCAGACCGAGCACCCAGACAGTGGTGGCCAGGACCAGCGAGAGGAGTGCCAGCAACACCTTCCAGATCGGAGCTGCCGAAGAACGTCCCGTGGGTGGACTGGTCACGCAGCGCTAGCAACTGTGAGGGATTCTCCTTGGTCACGGGCGTTCGAGGCCAAGAACGATCCAAGCAAAGATCGAAAGAAAGAGGCGTGGAGGCTCGCCAATACGATGGCGGCGCTCTCTCTGCATGAACCGGTGTCCTTGCGTCTCCTCCTCGTTCGCCACGGTCTCAGCAGCTTCAATATGGAGCGACGAATTCAAGGGCGCGATGACCTCTCAACGCTGACCACAACCGGCGAGGAACAGGCCCGTCGCACAGGCCAGGCGCTGGCTGATGTGCCAGTGACAGCGGTGTATAGCTCCCCGTTGAAACGGGCAGCATCCACAGCCACCGGTGTGCTGGCTGAACGCAGTGACAATCTGTCCCCCAGCTTTGATGACGGTCTTCTCGAGATTGATCTGGAACCCTGGAGCGGACTGACCGCCGACGAGCGGGCTGAGCGATTTCCCGAGGAATTCGCCACCTGGAAACGTCAGCCCGAAGCCTTGGAGCTGACCCGTGCCGATGGACGTCGCTACAAGCCCCTGCAGGACCTGATGCAACAGGCGCGGGAGTTTCTCGACGCACTGATCAGAAAGCACCCCGTGGATGGCAACGACACGGTTCTGATCGTTGGGCACAACGCCATTCTGCGCTGCCTGATCGTGACGCTCCTCGGTGAGCCAGAACAGGGATTCCGGCGTCTCCGCCTAGACAATGCTTCGCTTTCGATTTTCAACCTCAGCCCCAAAGCTGATGGGCATCAGGTGCAGATCGAGTGCCTCAACAGCACGGCTCACCTCGAACCCCCGCTGCCGAGCAAGGGCAAGGGAGCAAGGCTGATCCTGGTGCGACATGGGGAAACGAACTGGAACCGTGACGGTCGCTTTCAGGGGCAGATCGACATTCCGCTCAACAGCAATGGCCATGCCCAGGCTGAAGCCGCCCGAGGTTTTCTGGCCGATGTGCCGATCCAGAAAGCCATCAGCAGCTCAATGACGCGCCCGAGGGAAACAGCGGAGGGGATCCTGAAATCCCATCCCGGCGTCACCCTGGAGCAAACCGACGGTCTCGTCGAAATCGGCCATGGCCTCTGGGAAGGGAAGCTGGAATCCGAAATCAAGGCGGAATGGGGTGATCTGCTCGAGGAATGGAAGCGCACACCGGAAACCGTCCAGATGCCGGAAGGGGAAACCATCCAGGATGTCTGGGAGCGATCGGTTCAGAGCTGGAACACGATCGCCAATGGTCTGGATTCAGCCGAAACCGCTCTGGTGGTGGCCCATGACGCCGTCAACAAAACCATCCTCTGCCACCTGCTGGGACTGACTCCTGCAGACATTTGGGCCGTTAAACAAGGCAATGGCGGCGTCACGGTGGTCGACATGCCCACAGAACCGGGCCAGCCTGCAGTAGTGGCCTGCCTGAATCTCACCTCCCACTTGGGTGGGGTTCTCGATCGCACAGCCGCTGGAGCGCTCTGAAATCCCAGAACCGATGACCGAGATGCTGCTGCTCGACCCCGTCCAGGTGCTTCAGGGCCCAGGACATGCCGTTGAGATCGGTGGAGCAGCGCTCTTCCGAGATGGCCGGCTGGAAGCACTCGGCGACACAGCGCGGACGGCTGGTCGTGCAGCGGACATCACCGCACAAGATGCCGCGCACCAATTGCTCGCGCCCTGCCTGGTGGATGCACATTCGTTCCTTCACGAACCGTTTCAAGGCCAGGGGGAGACCCTTACCAGCCTGATGCGTTCCGCTGGAGCCGGCGGCTTTGGCCAGATCGCTCTGCTGCCCGATGGCAACGCGCGCTGTGAACGTCCGGAACACCTGCAGGGCTTTCAGTTAAAGGACTGCGATGTGGACGTGCATCTCTGGGCTGGTTTCAGTCAAGGCGGAGATGGTGAGCGGCTCACCCCTCATGCCGATCTAATCGAAGCCGGTGCTGTTGGACTGTCTGACGGTGGTTCCATCCCATCCATGGCCTTGATCGATCGGGCACTCACCCTGGGGGAGTGCGGATCAGCACCGATCCTGATCGCGCCCCTCGACCTCAACCTTCGGGGCGAAGGACTGCTGCGTGAAGGACCGGAAGCACTGAGGGCCGGTTGGCCGGGTGATCCCCCGAGCAGCGAAACGGTACCGCTCAGCCAGCTTGCTCAGCTCCAGCAAGAACATCCCGACCGCCGGCTGCTGGTGATGGGCGTATCGACAGCTGAAAGCGTTGCGTTGCTGCAGCGTCAGCCCAAGCGTCCCGGTTCAACCGTGAGTTGGTGGCACCTGATCCAGAGCAGCAACGACAGCGCCGCAACCGCCGCGTCTTGGTTCGTCTCGCCATCCCTGGGCAATGAGGGAGATCGGCAGGGACTGATCGAGGGTCTACGCAACGGAGTGATTGATGCCGTGGCAGTCCATGCCTTGCCCTTGGATGACGAGGAGTGTCTGCTGCCACCGGATCAGCGCCAACGGGGCGTCACCGGCCATCAACACGTCCTGCCCGCTCTTTGGCAGGCCTTGGTTGTGACGCACGGATGGAGCGCCGAACAGCTCTGGGCCATCCTGAGCTTCAAGCCGTCGACATTGCTTGGACTGAAGCCGGAGCAGCTCGCGATCGGCAGCAACCGCTGGCTGTTGTTCGACCCCGAGCTGACTTGGACGCCATCGCGGGATGATCCTTCCGCATCAAACGCAGCCAATCAACCCTGGCTGCATCGAGCCATCACCGGGAAAGTGGTGGATTGCGGCCTCAGGACCCCAGAGAGCCACTGCGGTTAAGGGGCCAAAACCGCCAGAACGCCCGACCGATGATTTCATCCTCGGGAAGAAAGGGCCCACCCGGCCAGTAGCGACCATCCCAACTGTTGGCTCGATTGTCACCCAACACCAGCACATGCCCTTCAGGCACCGTCACATTCAGGGTGCGGCAGAGGCTCATCCCCTGATCATCCAGCGTGCAGTAGTTGGTGACGTAAGGCTCATCGAGTGGGACACCATTGACCGTCACTGCACCGCGGGGATTAACGGTCACCTGATCACCACCGATGGCGACGACACGCTTGATGTAGGCATCACAGGCGGGGTGGCTGACGCCAGGGATCAATCCAATCAGCGGGAAATTGGCCAAAGCACAACGGAACAGCGGTGGAGAGTCGGTGGTTTTCAACGCTGGATCAAAGGCATGCGGAGAGTTGAACACCACAATTTCTCCGCGACGCGGCGGCCGACCGGCATAGGTGAGCTTCTCGACCAGCAGGCGATCCTGGATTTGCAAGCCGGGCAACATGGAGCCCGAAGGAATGAACCGTGCTTCTGCGACGTAATGCCGGATGCCGAGATATAAGGCAAGCGTGAACAGCACAGGACCCCAGAAATCCCAGAAGGGATGCGATTTGCGGGTCGAAGCAGGGGCAGGCGCTGGCGAGGAACCCGAAGGAGACTCAGCTCCTTTGGATGAGGCGTCGGGCTGAGGGTCAGGCAACGGAAACCCAGATGAAGCGTTTGGGCACCCAAGATAGGCCTGATGGCGCTGGCCTCCTAGCCTGACAACAGCGGAGCACGCCCATGGTCAGACCCCGGTGGCAAAGCGCGAAACCGACAGCGAGCCGCCAATTTTGGCTGAGATGGGACCGTGCGATCGCCACCATCGCCGCGGTGAACCTGGCCTGGGTCGTGTTTGATGTGACCTATGTGCCATTGCGCAATTTTTGGTTGCAGCGGACCCTCTATCCCCTTCCCACGCTTGGCCTCGCAGTTCCACTGCCCTGGCTGCCGGACGTCACCAAGGTCTATGACCGAGTGAAAGGCATTGAGCCTCACCAAGACACTGCCTCCTACATCAGGCATTTTCAGCGACTGGAAGCGACCGCTGCGTCAAGCGGCATTAACAGCCCAGCAGCACGCCAGCTGAGGCTGGAAATGGTGGTGAAGAACAGTCAGCTGATCGATGAAAACCCTTTCGTAGCCTCAAACAAGACTGGTTCGCTGGAGAAGCTCAAGAGTCGTCTCCGGGCCAGAGCCGACATGGATTCAGCCAAGCAGGCCGCCGCCCATCTGCTTGGTGAGAGTTATCTGACACCAGATAACTGGCAGGACGAGAAACGTTTTTGGCAAGAGAGCATCCTCCCTCTCGCCGCCACGAACTATTGGCGTGGAACCGATGAGACCGGGCAACCGATCGACTTGTCCTGGCGGATTGATTTTCCTTTTCAGATTCTGTTTCTGCTGGACATCGGCTTACGGGCGGTTCGTCTCAAACGACGCTTTCCCGCGATTGCCTGGCGTGACGCACTGTTGCGCCGCTGGATCGATCTGCCACTGCTGATCCCGTTCTGGAGATTGCTGCGGGTTGTGCCGGTGACCGAGCGTTTGTCCAGCACACGCATGATCCAGTTGGAGCCCCTGCGGGCTGCAGTCAGTCGAGGGGTAGTGGCAGTCCTGGCCCTTGAGTTGTTCGAAGTCATCACCCTGCGAACTCTGGATGCGGCCCAGGACGCCGTCCGGTCTCCCCGCTGGCCGGAGCAGATCCGCAGGCTGTGCAGCCACCAAAGCGTCGACGACGACGGCGAGAGGGAACTGGCGGAATTACTAAGACTCTGGCTGCCACTGGTGCTGACGCAGGTGGGACCAGCCATGCGTCCACAACTGGTGGCACTGGTGAGCCATGCCCTGCGGCGGAATTTGGAGGAGACGGCGATCCCGTCTTCACTACGAGCACTGCCGGGGATGGAACACGCCGAAGACCGTCTCAGCCTCCAGCTCTCCAATGGCTTGGTCGACTCACTGCTGAACCTTTCTCGCCGTGCCGGCGATCGCTTAGGTCAGAAGGATCAGGTGCTGCAGGAGCTGGGCATTCAGACGGTGGATCGTTTTTGGGAAGAGCTCGCCAGAACCTTGGAACGGGGTCCTGTGCTTGAACGCAGTCAGGAACTGGTTGCTGCGTTCCTGGAGGAACTGAAGCGCAACAGCATGACGCAATTGCGTTCACAGAAGGATGTGGATGCGCTGATCAAGGAACTCGATGGCCTGAATTTCAATCCAGCAGTTCAGCCTCCCAGACCTCAGGCTTGAAGCCCGTCAAAAACCGACCATCAGGGCCACGCAGGAAGGGGCGCTTGATCAACTTTCCGTCGGAAGCGAGGGCCTGCAATGCCTGGTCACGGGTCATGGCCTTGACAGCAGCTGCACCAAGGGCGCGGTAGCTCTGGCCACTGGTGTTGAACAGCGGCTTGAGACTGCCGAACTGGTCGGCAGCTTCCGAGAGCCAATCGAGCGAGGGAGGCTCAAGCGTGATGTCGACGACATGACAGGAAAGGCCCTGACTCTCAAGCCAAGTCAGGGCCTTTCTGCAGGTGCTGCAACGTGAATAACTGAAAACGGTGTAATCAGCCAACGAATCAGCGACCCAGCAGGCTCTTCACAGCACCAATCAAGCTGTTGGAGCCCTGACCGACGCCATCCTGAGGACGCGTGCGGACCGTGACGTCACCATTGACGCTGGTGCGGCAGCTCAAGCGGTAGTTGGCAGGACGGTCGGCCAGGTAGACCTCTTCCACATCACTGCGAGGCGAAAGGTTCTGGGCGCCTTCAATCACTTCAATCACACAGGTGCCGCACTGACCGACGCCACCACAGTTGTTGAGATTGTTCAGACCTTTGTAGGGGTTCACACCGGCCGAGAGAGCCGCTTTCCGCAGATTGGCGCCTTCAATACAGCCGACTTGCTGGCCTTCCTGCTCGAAACGGATGGTGGGCACGGGGCGTCCTTACATGTCGGTGGCTCAATTTACAGCAATCAACCGATGGAAGGAGGCAAAACAGCCAGGCAAGTCCGCCGTTTCTGAGAGAGAAATCCGGTCCCGGACTATTGGGATGCCGCTGCGACACAGGTCTCGAGCAGAGGCTGCACGGCTTCCACATCGCGCCAGCCACCGATGCTGGTCACGCGCCCTTCCATATTTTTATAAGTACGAAAGAATTCAGCCACATCCTCCAGCTGACTGGGTGCGATCTGGCGGATGCTCTGAATGCTGCTTTGACGAGGATCGGCTGCGGGAACACACAGAATCTTGCCGTCGTAGTGCCCCATGTCGTGCATGTCGAGCACACCAATGGGCCTGGCATGGATCAGACATCCGGCAAAGGTGGGCTCGGCCATGATCACCATGGCATCGAGCGGTGATCCATCTTCAGCGAGTGTGTTCGGGACGAAGCCGTAATCGAAGGGATAACGCACCGCTGAATGGAGCACACGGTCCAGCGCCATCACCCCGGCATCTTCGAGGTATTCGTACTTATTGCTGCTTCCGGCAGGGATCTCAACGATCAGATTGATCAGCCCTGGAGAGGGTGACGGTGTAAGAGCCCTGAGATCCATGACGCTCCTTGACGGCGATGGAGGAATGGTTTGGGCGGTCGGTCAACACGGCAGCAAGCGGAACGCCTAAACCTGTGACGGCAAGGGTAAAGCCGAGAAGAGCGAGAGCAGGAACAGACACGAGCTGCGCGGGGTGCGCAGGAGATTGGGGGGCAGGCTCAGGGTCCATTCAGTGGTGATCGGGGACATCCCACACCTCAGTGCTGATAGCGATGAGGACATCGGAGGCGAAGTAAAGCACCGATGGGGAGATGAAAAGGATCAAGTGATCGATTTCACTTGCATTCTGCCACTGTTGGAACGCTTATGCAGCAGGCCTGTCCTGTCGATCCCTGCGGGAAGCAAGATCCGAGGGCGCCTCAGGCAGCCCATCCAGCCGGGTGCGGATTAAACGCAGTTCCTCGAGGATTGCCCCGAGCACTTGCTGGGTGGCCGTCGAAGGCGAGTTGAGCACTTCAACAGTGACTTCCTTGATCCTCAGGACGTCCTTGGCGAATCGGGCGACTTCATTGGGGTGAAACAGCAGCGGATCTTTCTGATCACTCCTGTATTCGGGATTGAGCTTGCGAGGATTGAAGGGAGGATTGAGGTTGCGGGGATCAGTGTTGGTGTAACGGTAAACAGACGCCCTTGAACGGTTTAGAGATTTCTGAACATCGTCGATCCCAACCAAAGCATCTGATTGCGAAAGAGCAGCGGTAGCGTCGCCTCGCAATTCCCCAGATTCGGTGATAGAGGGCACCGAAACATCAAGCGACCGAGGAAACATGAGACAGCGCTGGGACAGCTTGGAATCCGCAGACCATAGCAGCTGAGACTCAGGACGCCAGCATCGATCACAGCGAAAGAGACAGTTCTGAAATCGACCGTTTTGTTGCGGGTGATAGCTTCCAACACACCAATGAAATGATGTGATGCGCGTCTCCCGCCTCACGTTGGTGACGTTGCGGGATGTCCCCGCAGATGCAGAGATTCCGTCACATCAACTGCTGGTCCGCGGTGGATACATCCGACGCGTCGGATCAGGGATTTATGCCTATCTGCCGCTGATGTGGAGGGTGTTGCGCAAGATCAGCGCGATTGTGCGCGAGGAGCTTGACGCCCTCGGCGCTCTCGAGACCCTGCTGCCGCAATTGCAACCTGCCGAACTTTGGGAACGCAGCGGGCGCTGGCAGGGATACACGGCAGGTGAAGGAATCATGTTCCACCTCGAAGATCGCCAGGAAAGAAACCTCGGTCTCGGTCCAACCCATGAAGAGGTGATCACCGATCTGGCAGGAGACCTGCTGCGTTCTTACAAACAACTCCCCGTCACGCTCTACCAGATCCAGACGAAATTCAGGGATGAGATCCGTCCCCGGTTCGGATTAATGCGCGGGCGTGAATTCATCATGAAGGACGCCTACTCCTTCCATGCTGACGAGAAAGACCTGGAGGAAACCTATGCGGCCATGGCTGGGGCCTATGCACGCATTTTCGAGCGCTGCGGTCTCAATGCCGTCGGCGTGGATGCCGACAGTGGCGCCATCGGAGGTGCTGCCTCACAGGAGTTCATGGTCACCGCCGATGCCGGGGAGGACCTCATCTTGACCAGCTCGGATAGCAGCTACGCCGCCAACCAAGAGAAAGCTGTCTCCATTCCATCGACGGCCCAGGCTTTGCCAGCCGGCAACGAGCACACCCTGGAAACCCCCGGCCAAATCACCATCGAGCAGCTTTGCGCAGCTCATGGGTTCAGTCCCACCCAGGTCATCAAAGTGCTGGTGTTGGTGGCGCGACTGGACGATGGACGCGAACAACCGGTGCTTGTGAGCCTTCGCGGCGACCAGGAACTGAATGAAGTGAAGCTGACCAACACACTCAGCCGCCGCCTGGAATCAGCCGTGTTGGATGTCGCTCCGGTCACAGCTGATCAGGTCCGAAAGCAAGGCCTGGCACCGCTGGCCTTCGGATCCCTTGGCCCTGACCTGGACGATGCGGTTCTGAAAGGAGCACGCACTTGGCAGGACTGTTTTGAACGACTGGCAGATCCGACGGCAATGGAGGTCGCCCGTTTTGTCTGCGGCTCCAACACTCCTGACGAGCATCGCTGGGGGGCCAGCTGGTCATCCATGCCTCAACAGCATTCCGCGGATGTGCGCAATGCCCAGGCAGGCGATCGCTGCATTCACAACGAAGACGCCACGTTGGAAGAACGACGTGGCATCGAAGTCGGCCACATCTTCCAGCTAGGCCGCAAATACTCCGATGCCTTGGACGCGCGTTTCACCAACAAGGACGGGAAACAGGAATCTCTGTTGATGGGCTGCTACGGCATCGGTATCTCAAGGCTGGCGCAGGCAGCGGTTGAACAGCATCACGATGACGCCGGCATCTGCTGGCCCGTGACCATCGCACCGTTCCAGGTGATTGTCGTCGTCGCAAACATCAAAGACAGTATTCAGCTCGACCTGGGCGAATCCCTCTACCAGAAGCTCAAGAGCGCAGGTCTTGATGCACTTCTCGACGATCGCGGCGAACGGGCTGGGGTGAAATTCAAGGATGCAGATCTCATCGGCATTCCTTGGCGAATCGTGGTCGGACGGGACGCCACCGAGGGGCAGGTGGAGCTGATGGAGCGCGCGACACGAACCAGTGAGACGCTGCCTCATGAGGACGCACTCAAGCGGTTGATCGACACCATCCCGGCAGGGGTGCGGATTTGACGTCCCATCCGCCTAAAGTCCCCCAAATTGTCCCAACCATGCAAGACGCGCTGAACCACCTGAGCCGCCAGCTCAGAAGCTTCACCCTGGCTCTCTGTCTCGGGCTGAGCCTGTTGCTTACCGCCTGTGGAGATTCCGTCTCCATGCTTACCGGTGACTACGTCGAAGACACCGTGGCCGTGGTTCACACGCTGCAGACCACGCTGGCCCTGCCAGTGGATGCCGAGGGACTTCAAGACTCAGAACGTGAGGCCCACGATCTGATCAACGACTACATGTCGCGCTATAGGCCGCAACCCCGTGTGAATGGGCTGAGCTCGTTCACCACAATGCAAACCGCCCTGAATTCCCTGCAGGGCCACTACAACACCTACACCAATCGTCCGGTGCCGGACGACCTGAGAGCCAGGGTCGACAAAGAGCTCGGCAAAGCTGAAAAAGCTGTGCTGCGCGGCACCTGATCGCCCGCGAACATCAACATCACAAATCCGCAACCACTTTGACTCCAGGCATCACGACCTGAGAAGATTGCGGATTGTGCAGAATTGCGGCTTCGGGCCGCTGTGTCTTTGGCCAACGTTGTCGTCATCGGTGCGCAGTGGGGCGACGAGGGGAAAGGAAAGATCACAGATCTCCTCAGCCGCTCCGCTGATGTCGTCGTCCGCTATCAGGGCGGTGTCAACGCTGGCCACACGATCGTTGTGGATGAACGTGTGCTCAAGCTGCACCTCATCCCATCGGGAATTCTTTATCCGGAGACCGATTGCCTGATCGGATCCGGCACCGTCGTGGATCCCAAGGTGATGCTTGGCGAGCTCGACATGCTGATTGAGAACGGCATTGATATCTCCGGGTTGAAGCTGTCATCGACAGCCCACGTGACCATGCCGTACCACCGCCTATTGGACGAGGCGATGGAGAAGCAGCGTGGTGATCGCAAAATCGGCACCACCGGCCGTGGCATCGGTCCCACCTATGCCGACAAGTCACAACGCAGTGGCATCCGGGTGATCGACCTGCTCGATGAAGAGCGGCTGCGGGATCGTCTTGACGGTCCGCTCAAGGAAAAGAATCAGCTGCTGCAAACCATCTACGGCGTGGAACCCCTCGACGCCGAGGCGGTGATCAGCGAATACCTGGCCTACGGCAAACGCCTCGCTCCCCATGTGGTGGATTGCACCCGCGAGATTCACCAAGCGGCCCGTAACAAGAAAAACATCTTGTTTGAAGGTGCTCAGGGCACCCTTCTTGATCTCGACCACGGCACCTACCCGTACGTCACCTCCTCCAACCCCATTTCCGGCGGAGCCTGCATCGGAGCCGGGGTGGGTCCGACCCTGATTGATCGGGTCATCGGCGTTGCCAAGGCCTACACCACGCGTGTCGGCGAGGGACCGTTTCCCACTGAGCTTGAAGGCAGCCTCAACGACCACCTCTGTGATCGCGGCGGTGAATTCGGCACCACTACAGGCCGCCGCCGACGCTGTGGCTGGTTTGATGGCGTCATCGGTCGCTATGCGGTTGGGGTCAACGGTCTCGATTGTCTGGCGATCACCAAGCTTGATGTGCTCGACGAACTCGACGAGCTTCAGGTGTGTGTGGCCTATGACCTGGACGGCGAACGCATCGAGCATTTCCCCTCTTGCGCGGAGGAGTTCGCACGCTGCAAGCCCATCTTCGAAACTCTGCCCGGCTGGCAGTGCTCCACGGAAGAATGCCGCAGCTTGGAGGATCTTCCGGACAAGGCGATGGCCTACTTGCGCTTCCTAGCGGATCTGATGGAAGTGCCCATCGCGATCGTGTCGTTGGGTGCCGGTCGGGATCAGACCATCGTGGTGGAAGACCCGATTCATGGACCCAAGCGCGCTCTGCTGAGCGCTTGATTCGGAGGGGGGCGGTCCAGGGGTAAGACTGCGACAGTTCATTCCCCCGTTTCATGGCCGAATCCCCCCGCTTCCAGCCCAGCGCATCACTGGATGTGGTGGGGATTGGTAACGCCATTGTTGATGTGTTGGTGCAGACCCAGGACAGCTTTCTGGAGCAGCACGGGCTGGCCAAGGGCGGAATGGCGCTCATCGATGAGCAGCAGGCTGAAACGCTCTACCAATCCAGTGGTCCAGGCCTGGAAACCTCCGGTGGGTCCGTTGCCAACACGATGGTGGGCATTGCTCAGCTGGGTGGACGTACCGGGTTCATCGGCCGGGTTCGCGATGACCAGCTCGGTTCGATCTTCAGCCATGACATTCGCGCGGTTGGGGCCCGGTTCGACACGCCTCCAGCCACCAGCGGAGCCACCACGGCTCGCTGCCTGATCTATGTGACGCCCGATGCAGAGCGCACGATGTGCACGTTCCTTGGTGCCTCAACCCAGCTGGAACCGCAGGATCTCGACCTATCGATGGTGAAGGAGACCAAGGTGCTCTACCTGGAGGGTTATCTCTGGGACAGCCCTGCAGCCAAACGTGCCTTCATCGCAGCGGCAGAGGCCTGCCGTAAAGCTGGCGGTCAGGTGGCCTTATCCCTGTCGGATGGCTTCTGCGTTGATCGCCACCGCGAAAGCTTCCTTGACCTGGTGAACGGTCATGTGGACGTTCTCTTCGCCAATGAAGCAGAGATCAAATCGCTGTATGAAACTGACGACTTCGACACAGCGCTCGAGCGTGTTCGTGGTTGCTGCTCCGTGATCGCCATCACCCGTGCCGGAGAAGGGTCGGTGGTGCTCAACGGTGATCAACGCTGGGACATCGGCATTTTCAACCTTGGATCCCTGGTGGACACCACGGGGGCAGGAGATCTCTACGCCGGTGGTTTCCTGCACGCTTACACCCAGGGGGAGTCGTTGGAGCGCTGTGGAGAACTGGGCGCGCTCTGTGCCGGTCAGATCGTCACGCAGCTTGGTGCCCGATCTCAGGTTTGCCTGAAGGAGCTCAGGAGCCAGCATCTGGGCTGAGCGCCGCTCTTGCCCAGGCGACATACCCCGTGCCTGCCTGGGCCGACCAATGCAGGATCTCCGGCGTGTCGTAACTGTGCAGACACTCCAGGGCTGACAGAAGGTCTTGCAGACGTTCCGGGCACGTTTTGATCAGCAGCTGCACCTCCTCAGCACTCTCGATCGCACCCCTCCAGCGGTAGCGGGATCGCAAGGGCATCAAACTCACGCAAGCCGCCAGTCGCTGCTCCAGAAGCTGCTGGGCCAGTGCCTCAGCAAGGGATTCATTGGCCTCCGTTGTGAGCACCAGCTTGAGGTCCTGCAGAGTTGGCATCGAGAAGGCGGCACAGCGCATTCACGCTATGGACCACGTCAACATCCGGCCTTGCGAGCGGTCGCTTCAGTTTCCAGAGACGCATGGATCCGTCCTGGCAAAGACGACTCCACAGTCCATCGGCCGCACCACCCGACTGGCGACAGAGAACATCGCTGATCTGCCAACGCCGGCAGAGGGCTGCTTCAAGAGCCCCGGGACGTTCACCGACAGCAGGTCTGAGCACCGCCAGTTGGTCGCCGGACAAGCCCGCTGCACCAGCCTGACGAATGGCATCGGCCGTTGGCAGCACCCGGGCATACACCACGGCCCCAGCCAACTGCGCCGCTGTTACAGCAGCCTGAAGCTGCCTTGCTCCAACCGCCAGCAGCAGACGATGGCCCGACAACGGACAATGGGCCAGGTCATCGATCGTGGCTAACAGCCCCTGGTCAACAGCGCTGTGATCAGGGCGTTCGAAGCGAATCAGACGTGGATGTCCCGTGGCACAGGTGGATTGCAGATCAGCACTGATGCGCAGGGCAAAGGGATGCGTGGCATCCACGACACATGTCACAGCCTGCGTCGCCAGATGATCAGCCAGCGACTGCTGCGACGGGAACGCCCCGACATGCAAACCCTGGAGGGACATCGCGGCGAACCCCCTGGCCGCTGCTTCAGTCACCACACTGACGCTGACGCGGAATCCGGACTCAAGCAGCGACTGCGCAATCACAGGGCCCTCTCCGGTCCCAGCAAAGACCAGCACATGCTCCTGGCGATTCCGCCATCGGTGCATCAGGATGGCGCTCAACGATCCGGCCGAGGATGAATCACTGCGTACTTGAGGTGGATGTTCTTCAGGCTCCCACCCTGCGTTACACCCAGGACAACCAGACCCCCATCGCTGAGATGGAGGTGGGGTTCGATGCACTACGCGCTGACGATCCTCGCGGCCAACTGAAGGTTGTCGGCTGGGGCAACCTTGCCCAGGATCTGCAGAACCGGGTGCAGGTTGGGCAGCGACTGGTGATCGAAGGGCGACTGCGCATGAACACCGTGCCCCGGCAGGACGGTACGAAAGAGAAGCGTGCTGAATTCACCCTCGCCAGGTTGCATGCCGTGGGAGATGCTTCTGCTGCTCCAGCACCCCAACCTCAGGGGCAGAGCGCACCCACCCGGCAGGCGCCCCCAGCTGCCGCATCAGCACCGGCTGCGGCGCCCGCACCCGAACCGGCAGCGCAATGGAACAGTGCTCCTCTGGTGCCCGACACCGACGACATCCCCTTCTGAACGGGCGTGGGCAGCGTCAGCGCTGTGCGGCGCCAGGCGTGAAATGCTCGGAGGCCCGTTGCAGCAGCTGACCGAGCTCCCGCTCCAGCGCCGCCAGATCCAACCGGAACTCGGCCCAGCGTCCTCGGTCGATCTGCTCCAGCAACCAGGCGCGGTCTTGCTCCAGCTGTTGAATCAACGCCGCAGGATCCTCTGTTAACTCTCGTTCTTGGGATTGGGAGCTGTCCATCGATTGGGGAAGGCTTCCATCCATCCTGAACCCCACACAGCCAGAATGGCGCCACTTTCGAGGCCGCATGACCGATCTGCTCTCGCCGGGAAGCCTGGTCACCATCGCCGGCGGTGTTCTCACCGTGATCGGTGCTGTGGCGTACGGCACCGGCAATGCCAACCTGAGCCTGCCGACGATCTTTTACGGCATTCCCATTTTTCTGGGTGGACTCGCCCTGAAATCATCAGAGCTTCCGCCGGCACGACGGGTCACACCCAAGGCACAGCTGAAAGCTCAACGCGACGCTGCAACACCCGAACTGGGCAAGCTGCTTGCTGATGTGACCCGCTGGCGCTATGGCCAGAAGGCACACCTGGAAAGTTCCCTGGAAGCACTGAAGCTCTGGGACGAAGACAACCCCCCGCAGCTCGAGGAGATCGAAGAGCTCTGCCCGGGCAACAACTATGGCTTGCGTCTTCGCTTCTCCTGCGAGGGAGTCCCGCTAGACCGCTGGCAGGAACGCCAAGAACGCTTGAGTCGTTTTTTCGCCAAAGGGCTCGACGCAACCATTACACCGCTCGAGGGTGATCGTCTCGACCTGACCCTGCTACCAGAGGGGGTTTCCGTGAAGAGCGAGCATGGGGAGACCGACGCACAATCCCATGGATGATGCTCTCAGGGTCTCCGTCCTGAGTGAGGCCCTTCCCTACATCCAGCGGTTTGCCGGCCGAAGGATTGTGGTTAAGTACGGCGGAGCGGCAATGGCGCACGCTGAACTGCAGACGGCGGTGTTCCGCGATCTGGCTCTGCTCCGCAGTGTTGGCGTCCAGCCGGTGGTGGTGCATGGCGGCGGGCCTGAGATCAATCATTGGCTCAAGCGCCTTGAGATCGCACCCAAGTTTCGGGAGGGTCTGCGCGTCACCGATGCCGACACCATGGACATCGTGGAGATGGTTCTGGTGGGTCGCGTCAACAAGCAGATCGTGAACGGTCTCAACCGCCTAGGAGCCAAGGCTGTTGGCTTGAGTGGCAGCGACGGAAGTCTCGTGGAAGCCCGCACCTGGGGTGATGGCAGCCACGGCATGGTGGGAGATGTAGCGAAGGTCAACCCGGACGTGCTGGAGCCGTTGCTGGAGCGCGGCTACGTGCCGGTGATTTCCAGTGTTGCCGCCAACCCCGAAGGTGTGGCCCACAACATCAACGCTGACACCGTGGCCGGCGAAGTGGCTGCAGCACTGGAGGCGGAAAAACTGATACTGCTCACCGACACACCGGGAATCCTCCGGGATCGGGAGGATCCCGCCTCGTTGTACCGGCAGTTGAAGCTGTCCGACGCACGCCAGCTGATTGAGGATGGGATCGTGGCCGGCGGCATGACGCCCAAGACCGAGTGCTGCATCAGAGCCCTTGCCCAGGGCGTGTCTGCGGCCCACATCGTGGATGGGCGGGTGCCCCATGCACTGCTGCTGGAAGTGTTCACCGATGCAGGCATCGGCACAATGGTGGTGGGACGCAGCTGACCGATGACTACGGGGCTGAAGGAAGCGGAACAAGCGCTTGAGCGCGGCGACTACGGCCAGTGTCTGCGCCTGCTTGAGCCTCTCGCTGAAGCCCATCCGATGACCGAACCCAAAGGGGCCTCGGTGCGCATGGTGATGGTCACGGCCTGGATGGGACAGGGTGATGAGCAAAAAGCGATTGCCACCTGTCGGCTGCTGACCCGTTGCAAAGACGTCGACCTGCGCAACAGAGCCCGGCAGTTGTTGAGCGTGCTGGAGGCACCGAGCCTGGACCGGCCAGCCCGATGGTCGATGCAGCTGCCGACGCTCGAGATGGCTCCCAAGCTGGGCAAACGGCCTCGCAGCAGCCGACGCAGCCGACAGCCAAAACCGCCACCGCCGCCGCCGACGGGGCCGACACGAGGGCCCTCGGCAGGATTTGCGGCTCTGGTACTGGCTGTTCTGCTGGGGCTGACCCTTTTGCTCAGTGGATGTGTTCGGGTCAGTGCTGACCTCGAACTGGGTGGCCCGGACCGCTTGGCGATGCACTGGCAGATCAACAGCCTCAGCGGTCGCCGTCTTCCCTGGCAAGAGAATTTCGCCAACGCGCTTCAGTCCGAAGGACTGAACTGGTCGGTGAATCAGCGACGGGCCGGTGGCCTCACCCTCAGCAGCCCCACCCTCACCGGCCAGCAGGCCTCAACGCTGTTAAGCCGCAGCGTCGAACTGGCAGGTCGCACGGCCGGGCAAACCTTTCCGCCGCCAGAACTGTCGGTGCAGGAGCGCAACTGGCTGATCGGTGTCCAGCAGGACCTCGACCTCAAGCTGGATCTCACGGGGCTGGCGTCGTTCAGTACCGGTGATCTGCAGGTCACGGTTCAACCGGTCGCCACCCTCAAGCATGTCCAGGCATCACCGAATCAAGTGACGCTGAAGCAGCAGGTGGTGCGCTGGCCACTGGAGAGAGGAGCGATCAATCAACTCCGGATCCGTCGCTGGCAATGGAGCCGCCTTGGACTGGGCAGCGTGGTGGTTGTCATCTTGCTGCTGCTGAGCCTGTTGCTCCAATCCGTGCGCTTGCGTCTGGGTTTCGGCTACCCAGAGCTCCCGTCTTGACTCAGAGCTGGAGAGGATCAGGGTCCACCGCCAACGACACATCCCGAGGCAAGCCATCCCAAAGGCTGGTCCCAGGCGGCAGAGGAATGGGACTGTTTTTGGGGCCATGCAGTAGCAACTGCCAGCGGCTGCGCCCCGCCACTCGGGCCACAGGAGCCGGCGCAGGCCCGAGCAACTGCCAGCCGGCCTTGGCACATGGCTCACGCAAGCGTTCCGCCAACAGTGTTCCTGCCGTCGAGGTGTCGGTGGCGGACGGACCAGCAAGCCTCAGCAGACAAGCTCTGGCGAACGGCACGAGTCCCGCATCCCGTCGCAAGGTGGATTCCTCCTCGAGAAATCGCTCGTAACGACCGTCCACCAGATGCCGAATCACGGGATGGTCCGGGCTGTAGGTCTGCACCAGCACCTCGCCAGGCTTCTCGGCACGGCCGGCACGGCCAGCGAGTTGCAGCAGCAACTGCAGACACTGTTCACCGGCCCTGAGATCAGGGCGATGAAGAAGGCCATCCGCCGCCAGAACAGCAGCCAGCGTCACACGGGGAAGATCCATGCCCTTGGCCAGCATCTGCGTTCCCACCAACACATCAGCCTCGCCGTCGGCGAATCGGTCCAGCAGGCGCCGGTGCCCATCTCTCCCGCCGGTGGTGTCGCGATCAAATCGCATCAGGCGCAGGTCACTCAGCTCGGTGGCCAACCGCTCCATCACCCGCTGCGTCCCGGCACCAAAGGGCTTGAACGCCAGTGACCCGCAAGCGGAGCAGGACGCCGTGATCGGCTCACGATGGTCACACCAATGACAGCGCAACCACTGCTGATGCGACCGGCTGCCATGAACGGTGAGCGGCACGTCGCAGTGGGGACACATCACCACCTCGCCGCAGCTGCGGCAGCTCAGAAACGTGCTGTATCCACGGCGCGGCACCAGCACCACCGCCTGTTCGCCCTTCTCTTGCAAGCCTGCCAGCCGATCCATCAGTGCGCGGCTGATCAGGCGTTTGTTGCCCTCGGCCAGTTCATGGCGCATGTCGATGATGCGCACGGGAGGCAGAGGCTGGCGGGAGATCCTCAACTGCAACTTGGAGAGCACCACCGGACCTTCGGGCTGAAGACGGCTCCAGCTCTCCAGCGATGGCGTTGCACTTCCCAACAGCAAACGGCCACCCTGCAATCTCACCCGCTCGGAGGCCAGATCCCGAGCGTGATAACAAGGCATGGGTGACTCCTGCTTGTAGGAGTTGTCGTGCTCTTCATCAAGCACCAGCAATCCCAGCGGGCGCAGCGGCAGAAACACGGCTGAACGCGTTCCCACCACCACGATGGGCTCATCCGAAGCCAGACAACGGCGCCAGGTGGTGACGCGCTCCCGATCACTGCAGCCACTGTGATATTCCACGACCTGCGCACCAAAACGCTTGCGACAACGGTCCACCAGTTGTGGGATCAAGCCGATCTCAGGAGTGAGCATCAGAACGTGACGTCCAGCCTTGAGCTCTGCCGCAGCCAGCTGCAAATACACCTCGGTTTTTCCTGACCCAGTGATTCCCCAAAGCAGCATTTCGCTGCTATCCGGGAGCCTCTGGAAACGCGTGAGTGCGGCCTGCTGCTCTTCAGTCAGCTGCCGCGGAGGCTCAGCATCAAAGGGCGGCGAGACCGAGGATTCCAGGTCGTTGCAGCTGCGCTGCTCACGATGAATCAACCCTTTGGATTCCAGAGCCTGGATGCTTCCCGACTGAAAACCTTCAGCGAGGAGATCGCGCTGCCAGGCCCCTCCACCCCGTTGCGCAAGCGCGTTGATCAAGGCTTCCTGGCGTGGAGCGCTCGAGAGGTCGACGGATGACGCCAAATCCCGCAAGGCAACCCACCACAGTCGACGACCAACGGCCGGAGGAGTAGGCCGTTGCCCCAACCATCCAGGTGGCAGAGCCGCTTTGAGCATCCGGAAGGAACTGGTGTGGCATCGATCCGCCATGGCGTCGAGCCACTCCCTCCAACCGGCATCGACCGCAGCGGATTGCACCAGTGCATCCACAGGCTGCAGTGGATGACCGCTGGATTCCTGGGCGTTTGACTCCTCCTCGAGACAGCGGCAACCGGTGACCAGTCCCTGCAACCGTCGTCCTCTCAGGCGAACGGACACGAGATCACCCAAACCCACACCCAGTCCGAGACTGTCGCAATAGCTGAACGTGCGACCGTCTCGACCGGCCTCCAGCCAGACGTCAACAACGGAGACCGACTGTTCGGGGAGCACGCAGCACGGTGGATCGGATGGGGTTGCCGACGCCACATGTTTTTCTTAAGATACATATGTTGGACAGCTTTAGAGCTGTTGTCGGAACAGAGCAGAGTTCCGTCCAGAGGGAAGACACGAAGCTCGAGCCAGGGTTCCACCCGACGGCCGACCGGTCTGCGAAAGCCCCTGACAGCCCTGCCACCGACCACAGACCAACAAGCCAGTTTTGAACATTGCTCTGATACGTCGACCCCCTTCGATGGCGAGGTCGAGCAGCGCATTGAAAGGTGTCTGAGTTGTTCTTGGATTTTTAAGCCCAGTTAATCCCTAATTCTTTCTTCCTCGTTCCCATGAGTCCTGCTGCGAGCAAGTCAGCTAAGTCCCAGGCGGCTCCCGCCATCGTGATGCTGGCCGATTCCAACGGTCAGCCCAAGACGGTGACCCCGAAAGCAAAGCCCGCAGCGAAGGCCAAAGCCAGCGCCACAAAGGCCAAAAGCACCACCAGTAAAGCCAAGTCAACAGCCAAAAGCACAACCTCCAAGGCCAAGAGCAGCACAGCCAAAACCACCAAGGCGTCTTCGACCAAGAGCAAAGCCAAAACGGCTGCGAAGCCGGCTGACTTGGATGCAGCGGCAGACCAATTGCTCGCCAAGGCAGCAGGGAAGGCCGGAGCTGGTGCAGCTGCAACCGGAAAGGAAGAGAAAGCAAAAGCCGATGCCAAAGCCAAGGTGTTGGCCAGCATCAAGGTGGGCCCGAAAGGTGTTTACACCGAAGACTCCATTCGGGTGTATTTGCAGGAGATCGGCCGGATCCGACTGCTGAGACCGGATGAAGAGATCGAACTGGCAAGAAAGATCGCTGATCTCCTCTACCTCGAAGAACTGTCCGCTCAATTCGAAAGCGACAACGGCCGCGAACCCGACAACAAGGAATGGGCTGCTCTTGTGGAGATGCCCTTGATCCGTTTCCGACGCCGGCTAATGCTTGGTCGTCGGGCCAAGGAAAAGATGGTGCAGTCCAACCTGCGCCTGGTGGTATCGATCGCCAAGAAATACATGAATCGAGGCCTGAGCTTCCAGGACCTCATTCAGGAAGGCAGTCTCGGCCTAATTCGCGCAGCTGAGAAGTTTGACCACGAGAAGGGCTACAAGTTCTCGACCTACGCCACATGGTGGATTCGCCAGGCCATCACCCGCGCCATCGCCGACCAGAGCCGCACCATCCGCCTACCGGTGCACCTTTACGAAACCATCTCCAGGATCAAAAAGACCACGAAGGTGCTCAGCCAGGAGTTCGGCCGCAAGCCAACGGAGGAGGAAATCGCTGAATCGATGGAAATGACCATCGAAAAACTGCGTTTCATCGCCAAGAGCGCTCAGCTGCCGATCTCCCTCGAGACTCCGATCGGCAAAGAGGAGGATTCCCGTCTCGGCGACTTCATCGAAGCCGACATCGAGAATCCAGAACAGGATGTCGCCAAGAATCTCCTGCGCGAGGATCTTGAAGGTGTGCTGGCCACACTCAGTCCTAGGGAACGCGACGTGCTCCGTCTTCGCTACGGCCTCGATGACGGTCGGATGAAGACACTTGAGGAAATCGGCCAGATCTTCGATGTCACTCGCGAGCGCATCCGCCAGATTGAAGCAAAAGCACTGCGCAAGCTTCGTCATCCCAACCGCAATGGCGTACTCAAGGAATACATCAAATAATGGGTAAGCAGGGCTGTTTTAAGCCCTGCCATTCCTTTTAATCAACTGCAGCAGAGGGGTTCTCAACCGAGAGCCCCTTTTTAATGCCAGCCCTCTGAAACAAGGGGTATTCGTCGGATATCTGCAAAACCGTGCAGGGATATCCGTTGCAAATCGATGCCTGAAACCTGAGGTGGGCATCATTTGGCATCGCAAACGGCCCTGAGAGGGGGACCGCCTTAGCTTCCGGGCCCCGCAGACTGCCTCGTGACCATTGGATAAAAGACCGCATCAAGGACAACCTTGTCTGGGTCGTCTTCTCTCTGAATGTCCCAGAGAGGGAAGAGCTGGCCACCGTCCTCAAAGAAGACCTCCTCCTTGGCAACCATGTGGTTGATGACCTTCAGGTGAGCCAATCACCCATCATCTTCTCCTCGTTGTAGTCGCTCTGGAAGATGCGGTAGAGGTCATCGTCCTCAGTCCGAGCCATCTCCATCACCAGGTTCCCAATGCGGTCCAGGTCGCAACCCCGGCCGGCGTTGTATTTCCCGTTGGGGAAGCCTTAGACGTGTCGCTCCAGAGCCCAACGAATGCTGTGTTGGATGAAGACCATGTTGATGTGGAAAACGGCCTTCCCGTATTGCTCGGTTCCTTCCTCCACGTCTTTAAGAAGATCCCAGTTGAGAGTTGGAAGTGTGGCGGTCATGGTTCTGTGTGTTGAGTGGTTGGTGTCAGGCCTCAGAGGGCAATGACGATGAGGATGAGAGCTGTGCAGAAGTAGGTGGCGATGTTGCCGAGAACTTCGTTGGTGTCAGTCATTTGGTCCTCGCTGTGACCTCTTCAAGGTGCTCCGACCCAACCCATTTCCACGTCAACCATTAGTAGGAGCGTGCAGACGACGCCTCATACGGAAGTTGACTCAAAGGACTTAGTACCCAAATGAACGAACACAGAAAAGGCACCTCCTAAGGAGTACATGCTGAAATGCAATGCAAAGGAAAATCTCATTGCAAATTACGACACCAAGTACCACCTTCGCTCTTTAACCATTGTGCTGCTGATTCATCTCCAAGAGAAACTGCTTTCTTGTAGTCAGCACAGGCGCCTCTGTCGTCACCCAAATATTGCTTTGCAATACCACGCCTTTCATACGCATTTGTATAATTTGGATTGATTTCTATTGTCTTAGTAGTGTCAAAGACCACACCTCGATAATCACCCATTTCAATCTTGACACCAGCACGGTTGTCAAAATAGATATAAGCATCGCGCGGATTGATCTCAATTGCCTTAGTAAAATCAGCAATTGCCCCAAGATAATCCTTTAATCCATTTTTTGCTATGCCACGCTCATTGTACGCCTTAGCATCCTGAGGATTAATCTCTAGCAACTTAGTGAGATCAGCAATTGCCCCTTTGTAATTGCCTTGTTTTTGTTTTGCTTGCCCACTACTGTATAACTGTCTCTCCAACGAATTTGGCTTTGCATTCACAGCAATAAAAGAAGTCCAAAGGGAAATAAAACACAGTGGTGCAGCAATGACAGCAGTTCTACGAGACATCTAATGGGTGTTCTGCTTCCATCATGATAAGGAGGATGCTGGATCAGACATGAATAAAACACCCCCAAGGAGTGCATGCTGAACTGAAAGGGATAACCGTATCCTGTAACTCCAGGAACATCCTCTAACACTGTTGTTTCACCCATTTTACAGGTTCTTTCCTTCCTAACTCTGCTGCTTTTCTCCAATCCTGGCAGGCACCTTCGAGATCATTTTGATTTTCTCTTTTTATGCCACGATTAATGTAGGCAAGAGCAAACTGAGGATCAAATTCTATTGTCTTGCTCCAATCTTTGATTGCCCCTTGTGGATCCCCTAAACGAGACTTTGCAAGACCACGATTATAATAGGCAAGAGCATACTTAGGATCAATCTCTAACGCCTTATTAAGATCAGAAATTGCACCTTGGTAATCTTGCAAATTATCCTTGGCAACTCCACGATACATGTAGGCATCAGCATACTGAGGATCAATCTCTATTGCCTTGGTGTAATCAGCGATTGCTTCTTGATTATCGTTTAAAGCACTTTTAGCGTTGCCACGGTTGTAGTAGGCAACAGCCTCCTGGGGGTATATCTCAATGGTTTTGGTCCAATCATCAATTGCTCCTTGATAATTGCCTGAATCAAACTTCTCAAGTCCTTGTTCAAAATAGATTCTTCCCTGGTCCGCGCATGCAGTAATCAAGGGAGACCCAAGCGCAAGCACAGACAGTGCCGCAGCAATGACATTGGTTCTACGAGACATCAAATAGGTGTCCTGCTTCAACAATGATAATAAAAATCCTGAATCAGGCATAAAAAAGGCACCCCCTAAGGAGTGCCTGATGAACTGAGTTGAATCAGAAATCAGTCTTCGACTTCCTCGACCTCAGAACCATTGCCGTCCGTTGCTTATCCATTACATCGAATACCGGTTAAAAATCGAGTCAGCTGACGAAATCCTTTGTTTTTAAGGGAAAGGGATCTCGGCAGCTTTTTGATGGAACTCCTCCATCAGACATCAAGGAGATATCTCTTCTTTTTCATTGTCTTACCAGATGTCCCCAGCTGACATCAAGATCGGACATCAATAGACACCCCAGACCCTCAAATAGCCATTACGGCATACGGCACTAAGCCACCATTCATTTGAACCTCAACGAGCCAACGCAATGTGGCCTAGAAATCCATTGACAGGCTGCCGTCAACAAAAACTCAAAACATGCGGGGTGGGTTCCTCGTGAACAAAAAAAAAGAGAAAAGGTGGCTTCTTTTCAGGTAGATCCTGAGTTCCATGACAGGTTGAAAGTCTTTGCCGAGTCCTCTGGTTTAAAGATCTCTCAACTCTGTCGTTATGCTCTTGCTCGTGAAATGGACAGCATGTGAAATAAGGATGGATCTGTTACAGCGAATGAGGGTGATAGGTAGTTGCTTGGTTATTGCTTCTTACTTCATCACTCTCCACATTGATATGGTGACTGGTGTGATTGTTCACTTGATTGCACTAATAATCTCTGTTCCACAATTCATTAGATTAAAAGCATGGGATGTGGTTGTGATGATGATGTTCCTTATGTCTATTGGAACTGGACGACTCATCACAGCAAGGTTTCTGTGAGCCTGTAGCAACTGAATACCAGGAATGTTCGTCTTATACAGATGAGCTCGTAGCAGCCTTCCTAAGGTCACAGAATGGTTGCACTTGTCTTGCTTCTAATAATGTTTGCCCTCTTTTGGCATCTCTCTGGGTCAACCAGGAGGCGCAAGAGACTCTTTAGTAAGAGATCCAGGAGATGGTGACGCTGCAAGTAGCAGTGTTGTAAGAAGAAGTGGGAGTTTCATTAACTCTTAAAATTATCAAACTCAGCAGAATCAATCTTAATGCAGTCACCCGTTGTCACGGTCTTAATTAATCCAGGCGTTGGTTCTTTAAGAACCCTTTTGCCTTCGCCTCTGATTGTATAAGGAGGCGAGAGCATAGTGGTGGTCTTGTAAGTGTCCTTAGTCCATTGATTTTCGAACTCAGTTTTGTGGATCATCTCCGTGCTCATCTCATTATCCTGAATAATCACATCTTGCTCTTCATTGATATTATTGTAAATCACCTTTTTATTTCTGATATTAATTCTAAGGACTAATATTTCTCTAGTTTCCCTGCTAAGAGGCGTCTGGTCGCCGTCGCTCCAATCTATTACCGTAGAAACTAACATCGTTTCATCACACTTCAGATAAAGGAAGTCATCAGCAACAACAGGTGATGCTGCAATTAGCAGGGTTATGAGGAGTAGTGGGAGTTTCATTTGCCTGCCTCGTAGGTTTCAGCATCCGATGCTTCGCAAATACCTGAAATTTCTTGGGTGTATTCAACGGAAATGCTGTTATCCCTTGCTTTGGTTTTTGCAAGCATCATATCTGGTGGATTAAAGGCAATTTGGGCATTCGTAATTCCCGTAAAAGGTTCTTGGAAATCAGTAAATTGCTCAAAGAGCACCCCATTCCGTATCTTCACTTCGTGTTGGTTCTCAGGCTGAACTGAATCAATACAGAACTTTTATTTTGTATCAATCTTGAAATGTAATGTAATTTCCACAGTCTCTTGTGACTCCTCCCCTGACGGATTAATTTCCCCCCACTGAACCGTTCCAGTACATTTCAGATAGACGAGGTCACCAGCTACAGCAGGTGATACTGAGAGGAGTAGAGCACCGAGGAGTAGTGGGAGTTTCATTGGCTCAAAGCCTCCTCAAAGGCGGATTCATCACTTCCTTTACAAATACCTCTTATCTTTCCTGATTCCAATTCGGACAGGGAATCTCTACGAATAAGCATATCAGCAACTATTTTTCCAGCTGGATCGAATTGCATCGACGCCTTTTGAAGAACAGTGTTGCCATTAACGATTTCCTCTTTATCTTCAACACCATAACCATTGACAATCTCTACACCTTCCCATTCTCCACCTAGTGAACCCATGATTCGACTGTTTAACAAATCTATCTTTAAGTACTGGATGACAGCATTCTCTTCTCTCTTAATAATTTGATTGGACACGAGATCTTTTACCGTGACAATGTGGTTACTCTCACACTTCAAATAAACAAAGTCATCAGCCAGAGCAGGAGTGCTGCTCAGCAGCAGGGTTGTGAGGAGTAGTGGGAATTTCATCGGTCAACATTAATCTCATTCCAGGCAGACGAATCAGACATTTTACAATCACCCTTTCCTTTAACCACCTGGTACTCAGTGGTGGTCTTAAACCAGTTATCAATTGTTATTTGACCTGGTGGATTCAGTGGAAGCACGCCTCTTACCCGCGCAGTGAATCCCTCCCTATCGTATTTTGTATCTTGAACGATAGTGTTTCCGTCAACACTCATTTGTACCCATTCTGGGTCTCTATGGTTTCTGAAAAGACTTTTTGATAGATCAACCTCGAACATCAGATAGTCTTCATAATCATCGTCTATGACATCTTTTGAAACTAGATTAGTGGAGGTATTTTGCCCTTCGATCTTGCAAACCATATACAGGAAATCGTCAGCAATTGCTGTTGATGCTGACAGAATCAGGGTTGTGAGGAGTAGTGGGAGTTTCATTGGCCTACAGCTTTCACAAAAGATGATTCATCTGAACTTTGACAAGTCCCCTTCACACTCATTGCCTGAAAAAAATCATCCATGGGTGTGCCTTGAACTTGAATACTAATTCTTCCTGGAGGAGAGTATTCAAGCATCAATTCACCAGCGATAGTTAATCCACCTTCGACATCATTAGTCTTGAAAGAAGCAACACCGTTTGCAAGGGTGACATTTTCCCAACCACCTGTGTTGAACTTTAAACGGCTATTGGCAACATCTACTTTGACAAAGCGTTGTTCTTCCATCTGCTTATCCTCAACCTGATTCGTGCTGATTTGCTTAGTGACGAGGGAGGTCAGGGCATCACACTTCAAATAAATAAAGTCATCAGCCAGAGCAGGAGTGCTGCTGAACAGCAGGGTTGCGAGAAGGATTCGAAGTTTCATTGGTTAAACACTTGACCTAATGTTGGCTATCTTGTCTTAAAATTTGATCCACAGATTAAATTGAATGTTCGTGTAAAACGATTATCTGTCAAGCGATAAGCCTTTTCATAATCATCATCTTCTTTTGAGTGTAGATATGGCTCGGACTCGAACTCACTCTTTTCAAGCCATTCACCAGAACGCGAATAGAAGCGTTCAACATAGGTTTCTGATCCCGGAACATCCCATTCCAATACATACATTCCTTTGCTACAGTCTACCCAATTACCGCCACGACTTTCATTTCTTGTTAGTGCATATTGATTAGGATTTGCATATGTGTCCCATTGAAGAAAAACAATATCAAAATCCCATCTTGTACCGCTTGTATTTTCAAGGCTTGACTTGTCTATTAATGCCATCTGATACTGCTTCTTTTGAATTGGGTTCTGATGTTCTGAGACGACAACCCAGTTATCACTTTTATATTCTTTAGGCAGATCACGCCCTGGTGCTTGCGCAAATACAGGTGATGCTGACAGAAGCAGGGTTGCGAGGAGAAGCGGAAGTTTCATACTGCTCTCAGCCTTGATGACACCACTATAATCACACTAAATAATTTTGTCAGATAGACCAATGACTTGCATTATAATCATCAAAGCAATGGGCATTGATTCTCAAGAGTATGTGACGATGCTACATGAAGCAGCCGATATAGTAGTTGATCAACGCCGAATCGAGGAGTTGATCAAGAACACCATGCAAATACCACCAAGAGAGCGACGTCAAATCTTGCATTAAAATGGCATCATTTCCAAACACAAAGCCAGGACTCAAACAGCTCAAAGCGCAAGACACATCAGCAACACTTCAATGGAAAAGCTAAATAAACCCAGAAAGGACGAAGTGCCTAAGCAGATGCCTCTCCGTCGATCCCTGGCAGCACTGACATTTGCGCTTTGCACTTTGAGCACAACAGGTTGCTCGACTATTTCATTGAAGTTCAGTGGCCCTTCAATCACCTATACCCCCTCTCCTGGAAGCTTAGAAGCAAGTGGAGACAAGAAATACCAAGCAGGTGATTATCCAGGTGCCATCAATGACTACGATCAGCTCATTGAGCACTATCCTGAAATCCCAAGAGGTTATACAAGGCGAAGCGCAGCAAAAGGAAAATTGGGTTTGCTCAAAGAAGCATTAGAGGATGCCAATATGGCGATAGAACTCAGAACTAACGATCCATGGGCATACAACAATCATGCCGTATTATTGCTCCGATCAGGTGTCGCATCTCCAAAGTCTCTGGAAGACGCATTGGAGTCATCAAACAAGGCAATAGCAATCAATTCAGTGATTCCAACGTTTTATTTTAATCGTGCAATCATCAAGTACAACATGAACGACCTTGATGGTGCCATGACTGATCATTCAAGAACCCTTGAACTTGATGAAAACTATTCTGATGCTCTGAGGGAACGTGGATCACTCTTTGCAGAATTGGGAATTGTTTCTAGCGCCTGCGGTGACTGGAAGAAGGCATCGTCTCTTGGAGATACACGATCGACTGAGTACCTTCAGGAGAATTCTGAAGTCTGCAAAGGGGCGTGAGAGAGGCAGTGAGCGTGACCCCACCCACCAATCAAGGTAACCACACCCGATTGGTCTCCCTCTCACAATTCAATGATAGATCGATACGGCTCAACAGCAAGAGGAGTGGGTCAAGAGCAGCCGCCAATCATCAGCATGTGTCCAAACTCGATGTTCAGTGTCACAACCACGAAAAAAGGCGAAAATCCCAATAAGGAACAGTTGAAGAAAGACGAGATGTAACAATCGGCAGAAAACCCTTTAACTTTACCTAGCCAACTCGACGGATTGATACCCAGTTAGAACTTAACATTGCCTCATTGCTGACAAGCTTCCACCCAACTGATCAAGGAAAAACCAATTCGCTTAGGATCACATCATCAAATCATCGCAATGAACCCATCAAGCATTAGACGGTTCGTCTTCACGCTCATCACGGGCTATTTAGCCATCTTTGGCGTCAGACAAATCCCCTATGAATTCCCTAATGAATGGGGAGTAATCATTCCCGTCCTGATCGTTGTTTACATCCTAACGATTTGGCTGGATGGATTAATCTTTAAAGACGAGACTTCTTACAACACTGTGGTCAAGGTCGTTGACAAAAAAACACAAAAACGGCTTAAGCGCTCCAAGGGATTTGGTGATTGAATCAAACCAAGAGCAAGCAACACGACTTTTCAGGGCTGGTCTTCAACGATCAATGATTGACAGGTTCCATACCATGCATCGGGTTCATAGATACCGTCTGGATAAACCGTGATAGAGAATAACTTTTCATCCCCACGGATCTGAATCTCATAATCCTTGCTGAGATTGGTATTCCGGAATTTCGCCATCAGCAAGTTGCCATAAATTTTGACTGGTATCGACGTTGGACCGGATGACAGTTGTTCATCACTAATCTCCGTCTCAGTGAGAGTTAAACCCTGGGTATCCAGTTGATAGCGAACACGAATCGGGTGATTCATGGGTAACCCCGTTGCCACCCCAGCCCCTTGCGTCTTCTCGCCACTGCATTCAAAGCTGACGACATCAGCTCTCACCGGATCCGGCGTCACAACCATTGTCAAAGACAACAGTGCAAGCAAGGCCTGAATCATTGGATCACCTTTCCAGCGGAGCATCAGCAAAACCATTGCAGCCACACATCCCTTGGGTGTCCCAAAGACGTTGCCGATTGTCAGCAAATATCGACCGGCTCAACCAGCCTCGATGCTGTCAGTGAATTCCTGAAAGGCTTTTTTCAGACGTTCCACCGGCGTCTCTGAAGGTGGGCATTCCTGATTGGTGGAACGTGTATAGGCCTGAAGAATGCGCGCTTCCGGCTCCAGCACAGCGGCCACAGCAGCCTTCAACATCACCACATTCCGCTGGGGCGTGAGACCGGCCAGATAAGGAAGCAGTGACCAAGGCTCCGTCTCTGCCTCCTTCACCAAGCGAAGAGGACGAATCAGCTGATAGGCGCGATCTCCATCAGAGTCGGTGGTCTGCCTGAGTCGTGCCACCAGCATCTCTCCGCTGGTGAGCAACACCAATCGAATCGATCCTTCGCTCAACACGGGCAAGAAAGGAGCAGCTTCCCCCTCCTGGCCTAGAGGAAAGGCAGAAGTTGACCGTTGCGCCTTAACCCCATTCACCACAGGTCCCGGCATAACGGCTCACGAATGCTTACAGATCGTAAAGCTGTTCCGGCTGATCGTCGGCCTCTGTCTCCCAGGACCCTCACCTTGCCGATGACAAAGGGCCTGCGTTCTGTGAAATCTTGACCGGAACAGGGCCATTGAGTCCGTAAGCTTCATGGCCACTTCCCCCTGCCCATGGCCCTCGAGCAACTGCGCATCGCCTCCCGCCGAAGCCAGCTGGCCATGGTGCAGACCAATTGGGTCAAAGCTGAACTCGAAAAGGCCCATCCCGGTCTGGCCATTTCTGTGGAAGCCATGGCCACCCAAGGAGACAAGATCCTTGATGTCGCACTCGCCAAGATCGGCGACAAGGGCTTGTTCACCAAAGAGCTTGAAGCTCAGATGTTGGTGGGCCGTGCAGAGATCGCCGTTCACTCCCTCAAGGATCTCCCCACCAATCTCCCTGAGGGTCTGATGCTGGGTTGCGTCACCGAGCGCGAAGATCCCGCCGACGCCTTGGTGGTGAACAAGAAGAACGCCGACCACACCCTGGAAACGCTGCCTGAAGGCTCCGTTGTGGGAACCAGTTCTTTGCGCAGGCTGGCACAGCTGCGCCACCACTACCCCCACCTCCAGTTCAAGGACGTGCGGGGGAACGTGATCACCCGCCTGGAAAAGCTGGATTCCGGCGGTTACGACTGTCTGATTCTGGCTGCCGCAGGACTCACGCGCCTGGGATTCGGTGACCGCATTCATCAGATCATTCCCGGCAACATCTCCCTTCACGCTGTTGGACAGGGCGCACTCGGCATCGAATGCGTGGAAGGCAGCCCAGAAGTTCTTGAGTTGATCAAGGTTCTCGAGCACGCCCCCACCGCAGCGCGTTGCCTCGCTGAACGCGCATTCCTGCGAGAACTCGAAGGTGGCTGCCAAGTGCCGATCGGAGTGAACACCGTGATCGAAGGCGACACCCTGACCCTCACCGGGATGGTGGCGAGCCTTGATGGCAAGCGCTTAATCCGGGATGCGTGCAGCGGACCCGTGTCCAATCCAGAGACTCTCGGCGTGAAGTTGGCCGCAGAACTCAAATCACGTGGTGCCGGAGACATTCTCCAAGAGATCTTTGCCACCGTTCGCCCTGAGGCCTGACCATGTCGCTCCTGCACACCGCGGTTGGAATCTTCACCATCTCCAACCCGATCGGCAATCTGCCGATCTATCTCTCCTTCACGGATGGGAACAAGAAAAGGGATCGGGCCATTGCCCGCAGTTGTGCGTTCACCTTCCTGATTGCTCTGCTGTTGGCCACCTGGCTTGGCAATGATCTTCTTGGCTTCTTCGGCATCAGCCGCGGAGCTTTTCAAGTAGCCGGAGGACTGATTGTGGTGCTGATCGGCCTGTCGATGCTGCACTCCGAGCCATCGAAAGTGCACCACGATCCTGAATCCGTGGACCGGGATCAGAACTCAGCGGTGAAAGGCATCGTTCCTCTGGGCATTCCGCTGCTCGCTGGCCCTGGAACCCTCACGGTGGTGATTGCTGATCCCAGCGCCGCCAGCCTTGGGGGAAAGGTGAGCCTCAGTCTGGTGGTGGTGGCCCTGACCGCTGTGGTGTATCTGGTCTTCAATGCCGGTGAGATGCTGTCATCGAGGATCAGCACGTCGGCCCTGCAGGTGCTGACCAAAATCATGGGGCTTCTGCTCACCGCCATCGCGATTCAGATGCTTTTCTCAGGACTCAGCACTGGTTTTCCCATTCTCAAGGGACTCACTGGGTGATCACCACAGGAGTGCCCACCTCCACCAGTTCATACAGTTTCTGCACATCGGCATTCAGCATCCGCACGCATCCATTGGAGACAGCCGCACGGATCTTCACCCAGTGCGGCCAGGGTGTTCCATGGATGCCGAACTGATTGGGACCCTGCTGAAGAAACCCGATCCATCGATGTCCCAGGGGGCTGGCCGGGCCTATCACCGGATGCACCTTGCCTGACTTGGTGCTCTGATATCGAGGATTCTCCAGCTTCGATTCCACCTGAAACAAGCCTGTGGGCGTCGGAGTGCTGGGGTCGCCGATGGCCACAGGCCAGCGACCAAGTGGTTGGCCATCGCGGATCACGCTGATCCGGCGCTGGCGCAGATCGAGATGGATGCGCGTCGCGGGTGCCGAAGCCTGCCATTGCGCTGACGACCGAAGCACCGATGCGCGAGGAACCGTTGCCCCATGCACTGAAGCCAGTGAGGGAGCGGAACCTGCCAGTACCAGCGAGGCAACCCCCACGCCAACCAAGCTGTGCCAGCCGACGCAGTCGAGACGCAACATCAGACACTCAAGACTCACTAGTCTCAACGTATCCACTGGTCAGATAAAAAACCGACCACCAGTGGAGGACTTTCTGTAGAAACCCATCGTCCAGGCCCAGTTCTGCCGACCAAGACGTGCTAAAGGGCCATTACCGATCTTTCGCGTGATGCCCCAGCAACTGGCGTGGACGACAGACGAAGCCAAGCTCGTGCTTCAGGCCATCAAAAACGTGGGCACCGCAGGGGGCGTGCTCAAACTGCAGCCGATCATCCTGGAGATGATGGAGGCCATCCAGACGCACGTTCTGCATTCAGACATCGATCTGCAGAACCTGGTGATCATTCCTCCCACCCAATATCCAGAGCTGATTAACGATCCAGACCAGCGAGAACAATTGATTCAGATGCTGGTACTCATTCCCTACGTCGACATGACGGTGGATGCGCGCATGGTGGGCGTGGTGGACGACTTCGCAGAATTTCTCCAGGTCAACCCCCAGACGCTGCGTGACCTGCATCAAGTTCGCGACAACCACCTCAGACGCCTGCTGCTCGATTACGGACGCCGGAGCATGGGTGAATTCCTGCGCCTCGACAGCCCTTCAAAATTCGTGCGCGGCATTATCAGTGCAATTCATCAGGCCATCGGCGATCCAACCGTCGCCAGCCGCTATCAGACCCTGCAGGACTATCCGGATGGAAGCCTTGGCCACAGCTTTTTCCACTGGTATCGAGACCGCAACTGGGCACTGCCTGGCGAGCACAAGAGCACCTCGGAACTGCTGGTGAACCACGACTGTTGCCACATCCTGGGTGGCTTCAACACCGACACACGGGGCGAAATGAATGTGGCAGCTTTCCAGGCTGGCCTGTTCACCGATGGATTCGGCTTTGAATCCCTGCTGGAAGTGATGCTCGATTTCCATCTTGGAAAATCCTTCAGCACCACCGACAGTCTGCTTCCACCGGAAACAGGGAAGTTCATCCCCGACGAAGCCATGGCGGGCTACGAAAAAGGACTGGCCTGCAACATGAATCTGATCCAAGACTTTGATTTCTGGAAGCATGCCGATCAACAGGTCACCCAACTCAGAGAGCAGTTCCACATCCCCCCAACCCCTGGTCCGGTATTGCTCAAACCATGAAAAAGGCGGGGTTTCCCCCGCCACGCCTGGTTGATCACCAGTGTTGAACACAATCGTTGGAGATCAGTCGACCAGCTTGGGGTCAATTTCCGCCATGTAGCGGGCCTCACAGCTCTTGATGATCTCGACAGCCTTCTCTGTTCCGAAAAACCCATTCACTCTGCAAGTTCCGGGCTTCTTCAGATCCTTGTAGTGCTCCCAGTAATAAGTGGTTTCCTTTTTCCAGTGATCACCAAGGTCCTCGAAGCTCTTGATGTGATCCATCCGCTTGTCATCCGCCAACACAGCGATGACTTTGTCGTCGACTTCACCACCATCATCGAAGGTCATGATGCCGATGATGCGGGCTTCCACGATCGAGCCGGGAATCAGTGGCTCAGTGACGTTGACAATCTCGATGTCCAGTGGATCGCCATCCTCATCCCAGGTGCGGGGAATGCAGCCGTAAGCGAAGGGATAGGAAAGAGATGAATAACCGACCCGATCCAGCTTCAGATGACCGGTCTCGGTGATCAGCTCGTACTTGTTGATCGTGTTCGAGTTGAGCTCGACGATCGTGTTCAGACGCAGCTCGGATTCATCCGCGAAGGCGGGGAGCACATGCAGCAGATTGGGCATGCTCCGGCTGGGAGCCTGGTCGAGATTGGCCATGGGAGACGGCGATCGGCGCAGTGATCCTACGGGGGGCACCACGGCTGCTTTTGAGAGCCACCTTGAATCGAAAATGGCGAACCCAGTGGCCTGAAATTGAGCCTGAACTCAGGCCCCTCATCTCCAGCACCAGAAGCCGCGAGAGTTAGCTCCTAAGCGCGGACAGCATGCTCAGCTTGTCGTCCAAATAGCTGAGGAAAGGAGCACTCGACAGCGGTCGACCCGACACCTGTTCCACGAGCTGCTCCGCATTCAAAGCACGGCCCACGGGGTGCACGTGCTCCCTGAGCCAGGCCAGCAACGGCGTTACATCCCCCCGGGACACATGCTCTTCCGGTGAACCGATCGCTGCGGTCATCGCCTCGCTGATCTGGGCACTGACGAGATGACCCAGCAGATACGACGGGAAATAACCGAAGAGTCCTTCACTCCAATGCACGTCCTGCAGGCAGCCCTCGGCATCGTCGGCTGGTGTGACGCCCAGCAGTTCGCCGTAACGACGATTCCATTCGCTGGGGAGATCTTCAACCGGCATTCCCTGCTCCAGCAGGGCCAATTCCAGATCCGTACGAATCAGGATATGCAGCCCGTAACTGAGTTCATCGGCTTCCACGCGGTTGCAGCCAGGAGCCATGGGATTCATGGCTTGCCAAAGATCCCTCGATGAGGTCACCGGAGCTCCGGCAGTGGCAAAGGGCTGCCACCAGCGCTCCGAGAACGGCTGGCTGCGGGCCACCCGGTTCTCCCAGAACAGCGACTGACTTTCATGAACGGCCATCGACGTGGCCTGACCAAGAGGCCAGGCGAACCACTGATGACTCGATTCAGGCAAGCCCTGCTCGTAAAGGCTGTGTCCCCATTCATGGGCTGTGGCCAGAAAGCAGGACAGGGGCTGACCCGCCACCACCCTGGTCGTGATGCGGAAGTCGCGGGGACCCAGGGTGATGGAAAAAGGATGAGGTGAGGCGGCAACACAGGTGATCGAGGCATCTCGGCCCCACTCCTCAAGCAACTGGTCACAGAGTTTCTGCTGCGTCGCAGGCGTCAGATCCCAGCTGAGGGAAGCAGGGCGGGGACCACCTGGAAGCGCATCCAGCAGAGCGGGGAGACGGCGACGCAGCGGTGCGAACAGCTCTTGAAGCCGAGCCAGGGTGAGATCCGGTTCGAAAGGTTGTGCCAGCGTTTCCCAGCAGCTGCGTGGTTCCGCCAGCTGACGGGCTTGCTCCTGGCGCAGATCCACCATCTGCCGCAACGCTGGAGCAAAGAGCTGAAAGTCCGATGTGGCTTTGGCTTGCTGCCAGAGGTCGTATCCCTGGGATTTGGCCGTCGCGAGCGCACTCACCAAAGCAGGGTCAAGTGACTGCTGGCGACGAAGATCCTGCTCGAGCAAATCAAGATTGCGCGCTTGCTCCTTCAGCTCACCAACCTCACCAGTGCTGGCGTTGGCTTGCCACTCAGCGCGTGCATCCGCAATCAGATCGGCATAGCGCTGCGAGCTTTGACGCGCATGCAATTGACGTGCCAGCAAGGCCAGTTGCTGGCCACGCCAAGCAGCTCCGCCGCTGGGCATGCGGGTGTTCTGATCCCAGTAGAGCGTGCTCTGGATCGAGCCCAGCAATTGGGTTTCCTGCAGGTGCCCGCCAAGGCGTGTCCAGGCGTTAGGGGTCGCACTGCGATTCATCTGAGCTCAGTCAGTCCCGGCGGCAGTAGTCACCGCCAATGCTGCTCCAGCCTGACGGACAGTCATCACCCATCGCGGGCCGCAGGGTGTAAGTCATCAATCCCAGGGCACTGCACTTGCCATTGGCCGTGTCGATGTAACCCATGGGGCACTCGCTCGTGAGCTTTTTCACGACCCTTTGGGCACGGACCGTGGAGGCTTGGACCACACAAAACACCACGATGATCAGCGGGAGACAGAGCTTCCTGTTGAACATCCGCACAATCGCAGCGTTTCACCAGACGCAGGCTAAAGCTGAAGACCAGAAACGACGTTCACCATGGCCGCACTGCTCAGCGCACCAGAGAGGGAACAGCTTGGCGCCAAGCTGAACCACTGGCAGGTGATGGACGATCGCTTGAAGCGTCAATGCCAGTTCAACGATTTCAGCGAGGCGTTCGCCTTCATGACCCGGGTGGCGCTGTTGGCAGAAACCATGCAGCACCACCCCAACTGGAGCAACGTCTACAACCGCGTGACGATCGAGCTGACCACGCACGATCTCGGGGGCCTGAGTGATCTGGATGCTGCGATGGCCCACGCCATCGACGCGCTTCTCTGAGCCACTGCCAGAATGAAAAGGTGGTTCAATCAGTCCCGATGACGGCCAGCGCAACCCGTAACTCAACAGTGCCGGTGACGATTCTCACCGGGTTCCTAGGGGCGGGCAAAACCACACTGCTTAACCACATCCTGAGCAATCAGGACGGGCTGAAAACCGCCGTTCTGGTCAATGAATTCGGAGAAATCGGGATCGACAACGAGCTGGTGGTAAGCACTAGTGAAGACATGGTCGAACTGAGCAACGGCTGCATCTGCTGCTCGATCAATGGTGAGCTGTTAGATGCCGTGGATCGCATCCTCGATCGCCCCAGTCCTCCTGAGTATCTCGTGGTGGAAACCACCGGCTTGGCCGATCCACTGCCTGTAGCGATGACCTTTTTGGGCAGCGAGCTGCGCGACCAGACACGACTCGACTCGATCATCACACTGATTGATGCTGAGAATTTCGGCTCCGAAATTCTGGCCAGTGAGGTGGGCCGATCTCAGGTGATTTATGGCGATATTTTGATGCTCAACAAGACCGACCTCGTCGAAGAGAGCCGGTTGGTGGCCCTGGAGAACGAACTGCGCGAGGTCAAAAAAGATGCCCGCATTTTGCGCTCAGTGAAAGGCGAGGTACCGCTCCCCTTGCTTCTGAGTGTGGGCCTGTTCGAATCCGACCGGGTGGTGAGTCCAGCCCAGGATCCGAGCCTCGATCACAGCGACTGCGATCACGACCACGGACATTGCAGCCATGACCATGACCATGACCATGACCATGGACACCATCACGATCATGGACACGGGCATCACCACGACCACGGGCACAGTCACCACGACCACGGTCACGACCATGACCACAGCCATGACCATGGCTCTGCCGACCACCTCGCGATTGAGGGGTTCACATCGCTGTCATTCGCAAGCCCTCGCCCTTTCGATCTAAGAGCGTTCCAGAACTTCCTCGACAACCAGCTACCTGGAAGCGTGTTTCGTGCCAAGGGAATTCTTTGGTTCAAGGAGAGCGAGCGGCGTCATGTGTTCCATCTGGCCGGGAAACGCTTTTCGATCGATGACAGCGACTGGACTGGTGAACGCAAAAACCAATTGGTTCTGATCGGCCGTGACCTGGAGCACGACACCTTGAGACAACAGCTTCAAGCCTGTGTCTGCGACATTTCTGAATGAGTCATCATTGATTCACCCACGATCGGAAAACACCATTAGGCTGCCGATCAAAGAGGAGGGAGCATGGTTGAAGTTCTCGCAGCAGGTGGTCTGATCACCGCTCTGTTGCTCGCCTTCTGGCTTCTGCTGGATTCCGATGATGACAACGGCGGTGGCGGCTTGATGGAGCCCGCACTTGTTCCCATTCCTGTCCGTCACACAAGGCGCTGATCTGCAGCGTTCTCACAACGCTTTTTAATTCCTTCATTGGATTGACCACCCACCGCGATTGCGGCGGGTGGTTTTTTAATGGGGGCCAGCAGGTTATTGAAATTGAATATGATTCTCAATTCATTGATTGGCCCTTGACTCGACCGTGAGCAGCGATCCCTTCGCGATGCCTGGCGTCCTTCGTGAGGCCACCCATCCCCGGGCGTCCAGCGTGCTGTCGGGTCGGCTTCTACTGGTCGCAGGCGCCGTGTTGATCGCGGCCTTGGCGCTTCTCCCCATCGCCGGACTGCTGCGTGAGGGCCTGCTCGGACTAACCCGTGGCAATGCCAGTCTCGGCCCTGATGGATTGGCGCAGGTACGCGGCACGGTGACACTGCTGCTTGGCACTGCAAGCCTTGGGGGTTTGGTGGGCACCGCCAATGGTTGGCTTCTGGCCAACTGCCGGTTCCCCGGTCGCCGCTGGTTGCGGATCGCCCAGCTGCTGCCCCTGGCAACACCCTCCTATCTGCTCGCTGCCACATTGATAGACCTAGGCAGTCTCTACACCATTCACATCCATGGGATGGGATGGGGAATCGCGGTGATGGGGCTGACGACCTATCCCTATGTCTTCCTCCTGAGCACAGAGAGCTTCAGCATCAGTGGACGCCGTCAGCTTGAGGCCTGCCGATCCCTGGGTGTTGGCCCTTGGAGCAGCTTTAGACGGATCGCCCTTCCCATGGCCCTTCCGGCCATTGGCGCAGGCATCGCGCTGATGGGCATGGAAGTGGCCAACGAACTGGGTGCCGTGCAGCTGTTGGGCATTCCCAGCCTTTCGGCAGGCATCCTGCAGGCCTGGCAGATTGATGGGAATGCCACCGGTGCGGTGGGGCTGGCCCTCATCACGCTCTGCATTGTGCTGATGCTTCTGGTGGGCGAACGCTGGCTGCGTCGACGCAGTCGCCGCTGGTCGGAGGGCGTGGCAGGTGGAGAATCTCCGGCCTGGACACTGCAGGGAGGACGGGCGGTCATCGCCCAGTGCCTGGGAGCCTTGCCACCGTTGATCAGTCTTGGCATTCCACTCACCTGGGCAGGGATGAACGCTGAGCAACTCACGAGAGGATTTGAACCTGAGCTTGTTCTGCTCACCGTTCGCAGCCTGGGCCTCGCCCTGGCCGCCACCCTGCTGGCGGGTTGCGCCGCTTTGCTGCTCTCGATCGCCAAACGCTGGAGTCGATCCCACTGGCTGAGAAGTGTCACCTTCCTCGCTGGAATGGGGTACGCGATTCCTGGTGCTGTACTAGCGCTAGCCCTCCTACTGCTCGGAGGCCCCTGGCAGCTTTCACCGATCCTCCTGCTGCTTTGGGGCTACAGCGATCGATTTCTAGCCGTCAATAAAGGAAGCCTCGATGCAGCCCTCGAGCGCCTCTCACCAAGCCTCGATGAAGCGGCCACAGGACTGGGTCTGCGCTGGCCGGCCGTGCTGAGAAGGGTGCATTTCCCGCTGCTTCGTGGGCCCATCCTGGC
Source organism: Synechococcus sp. NOUM97013 (assembly GCF_014279815.1). Classification (NCBI taxonomy): domain Bacteria; kingdom Bacillati; phylum Cyanobacteriota; class Cyanophyceae; order Synechococcales; family Synechococcaceae; genus Synechococcus; species Synechococcus sp. NOUM97013. Next base: position 1,768,375 of record NZ_CP047941.1, read on the forward strand.
GGGGGGATTGCTGGTGTTTGTGGACACCGTGAAAGAGCTTCCACTGACATGGGCCCTGCGCCCCTTTGATTTCGACACACTGGCCGTCCGGGTGTACCAGTACGCCGGCGATGAGCGGCTTGCGGCAGCACTCTGGCCTGCACTGATGATCCTGACTCTGGGGCTGCTGGCGGCCTCTGCCCTGATACCTCGACTCGACCGGGATGTGAAGCCAACCTCCTGAGAGATCAAGGTGCGACGCAAGGGCAGCCACGACTTGAGCGTCAACTTGCCGATTCAGCAAGCAAACGATCAGCGCGTGCTCCAGCGGCAGCGAGCACATCAGCAAGGGTGACCACCAACCGATAACTCAGGGCAACGGCCAACAATCCTGCTTCTGGCACGGATAGACCCAATCGCAGCAGCAAGACAGCCTCAAAAACACCCAGGCCTCCTGGGGCCGCTGGAACAACGAGCCCGGCGGCCCAGGCCAGGGAAAAGGCCGCCATCCAGCTTCCAGGTGACAACACAGCCCCCAGATCAAACACCTGGACGCAACACCAGAACCCCGAGAAGCGGGACGCAATGAACAGCAATTCAGCCGCGAGTGGAGTCCAGGGGTAGCCCCGTCGACCACTGCCAAGCTGCTCTGGCGGCGGCAAAGCCTCGAGACCGGGTTCGGCCTGATTCAGCTGCCTCAGTCGACTGCGCTCCAGGCGACACAGCAGAGGCTCTCGCCACCGAGGAAGCAACAGAAGCGCAGGCAGCGGCGCCAACAGCACCAACCCGTTCTGCCATCCGCCCACCGGCAACCAGAGCACTGCAGCCACCGCCATCAGCATTGGCTCCAGCAACACAGAAACCAGCGCGGGGCCCGTGCCGATAGAAGGCCCCAGTGCTCGCACACGCCTCAGGAAATGCCAGACCCCGCCCGGCAGATATTTCAACAGGTTGCTGCTGAGATACAGGGGCACCAGTGGCACCGGGCCGGAGCCATGCCCCAGCCATGCCACCAGAACTTTCCAGGCGAGGGCGTTGACCACCAAGCTCAGCCAGCTGAGCCCCAACCCCGTGACCAACCACCACCAACCACGGGCTGAAATCGAGAGTTCACGCAGACCTTGGGCATGGCCCGCCAGAGCCCATCCCACGAAACCCAGGGTGAGCAGAGTGACCCAGAGTTTCAGGCCACCAGGGAGCGTTTTGGTCAAACGGGTCTGGAGTCGCTTCAGCATGTCCAGTCCTCCTCAGGGCGAAACGGCAGGCCCGACGCGCGCAGCGTTTGTCGGAGCAATTCCGGTGAGAGGCCTTCCCGATCAGCCAGCAACTGAAGCGCATCCTGCTCGGGTTTGACCACCAGGGTTCCATCCGGCTTCATGGTCTGTTTGGCGGCAAGAGCACCCCAGGGAGTCTCCAGGGAGCCACAGCGACGGGGCAGCACCCAGCGGCCCTGCCGACGTTCACGCACACCAAGGGTGGGACTCGCCGTCCACCAGATCTGCCGCAGGCGCTCAGCCGAATCGGGAAGCACCAAGGCCGTCACCGACGTGCCGGGTCGACCTTTCTTCATCTGGAGCGGCGCTGAGGCCACATCCACAGCGCCCGCATCCCGGAGTTGCTCACACAACCAGGCAATGGCTTCAGCGGATGCGTCATCGATCCATGCTTCCTGAACCGTGAGCTCCTGCCAGCGCGGTTGATGGAGGGCCACTGGCGAACGGGGTTGCATCCGGATCAGCCGCAGCAGGTTGGGACGATCCAGCTGGCGATGACCCAAACCGATCCCAACGGACTCGGGTTCCAGCACAGACGGCCAAGCGAAGTGATCGGCCAGCACCGTCATCAAGGCCAAACCGGTGGGGGTTGTCAGCTCGGTTTCCGGCCAGTCATCCCCGCTACGCAGCGTCACACCGTGGCGTTGGGCCAGCTCCAGCACCGCCGGTGCTGGCACCGGCAACACGCCATGGGCCGTGGACACCGTGCCGCGGCCGGATGGCGGGGGCAAACAGCGGACGGAATGAGGCTGCAGATAATCAAAGGCAGCACAGACGCCGACAACATCCACAAGGCTGTCGATGGCACCCACCTCGTGGAAATGCACCTTTTCCGGAGCCATGCCATGAACTGCGGCTTCGGCTTCCGCCAAGTTGGAAAACACAGCAAGCACTGTGTCTCGGAGAGAGGGCTTCAGCTCAGCCGTCAGGATTTGCCGGCGCAGGTCACCCCAGTGGCGATGCGCTGGATCAGGCTCCAGTGCATCCACCTTGAGCCGCAGGCCTCGCAAGCCACCACTTTGGGCCTCTGACACATGCAACGCATAGGCGGCGCCGAGACCCAGACGCTGGAGTGGTGCATGAATCTCGGAAGCCGGAACACCCAGATCCAAGCAAGCAGCCAGAAGCATGTCCCCGGCAAGCCCGGTCGGACAATCCACCAGAAAATCAGCTGAAACTGCCGTGGTCATGCCGGCTCCGGGTCCAGCCCCTCCAGCAGCCGCTCCGCCACACCATCCAGCTCATCCAATCGCTTCTTCAGCATCTGCTCCACTTCGCGCCGGGCCCGACGTTGCTCCCGCTGCGCTGTTGCCACATCTTGTCCCGACAAGCCCCAGATCCGACCCAACAAGGCGCGGTCATCGGCGCCACCCCGCGCTTCTCCCTCCAGCAGGGCTTCGGCCACCATTCCTGCCTGCAGCACACGGCTCCACCGGCGTAGATCCTCAAGGGGCAGCCTCACCTGCTCCGGCAGATCGAATTCCGTCGCTCCGTTGCAACGCAGACCGGCCTCCAGACAAGCGCGCGTTCCCACCAGGACCCGTCGAACCGCCAGCTCCTCCTGCTGAGCCACCAACCAGTGCCCCGCTTCGTGGCGTGCCACCCGGCGTAGACGGGACCGACCACCGGGCAGGGCTTCGGCCAGAAGGTGCCCGCCCATGCCCTCCAGCTGAGAGGCATCAACGGTGAGACCAAGCAGTCCCCCGCCAATGAGTAAGGCAATCCAGGCCGGAGACAGTCCGATCAGGGGGCCGAACACCGCAAGGCCGGTGCAGCCAGCCACTGCAAGACCAGCAGTGGTTGAAGACACCGGTGAAGGGTTCATCCGTTGTGTGCCGGCCTGTTGCGAGCTCCCGCCCCGGCACCACCTCGGCGGGATGCCCCACCACGACCTTTTCCGCCTCGGGTGGGCATGGGGGCGATCACCTCTACCGACTCCACCTGCAGCACCTGGTCCTGACGTCGGACATCCAGACTCACAAAGTGACGCAGATGGGCCAGCTCTACGTCACCACTCAGCTGAAGCTTGAAGGGCAGCGGCTTGAAACCGTCCGCCCGTGGCAGCTGGCGCACTTTGATCACCAGTTCGGAGGATTCGGGCTTGGTGTAAATGAGCTCACCACGAATGGAGAAGTAGTCGTCCCCTTCTGGAAGCTGATCCACAGTGGGATCTACGGCCTCGACGTCATCCCGGGAGGCTGCCAGCGTGCTGGGTTCCCAGATGCCGGCGATCTGGAGATGCAATTGACCGGCTTCCCGACAGCGGGGATACACAACCCAAAGGTGCGGCTGGCTCATATTGAGATGCCGACGCATCAATGTGAGCATCCGTCCAAGCACGACGGCTTCGAGCTCTTGGCCGTCTGCGTCCACGAGGTGCCCGCGCGTGGGCTGGTCCTCGGATTCAGGTTTGAAAATCCCTCGCACGACACCGATGGCCCGGTACTGCAGCGGTTCGGTCACCGCGGGGATGGGATGGTCGCGCATCAGTTTCAAGGGCATCCACTGGCCCGCAGCAACTGTAACCAGCATCGGGATGCTGGCTTCAGCCAGTCAGGCGAGACCCGAATCAGGGCTGGTTGAACTCCTGCAGAGCCGCGTCGATGGCATCCACCGGGTCCGTGGCGTCGTTCATGGACGTGGCCTGGCGGAGACGCTGCATCAGCTCCATGGGATTGGTGGCATCCAGCACCGATCCCTGCCGTTTCGCGTCAGGGAGCGTATTGAAGATGTCGCGATCCTCGTTGGTTTCAAAGGGGCTCTGAGCCGTCAGCATTGACTGGGCCATGACTGCAGGGGCGAGCCAAAGAGCCGTGGCACTGCAAACCATCACAACGGCTGCGGACACGCGTTGAACAGGCATGGTTTCGGCTCAGCGGACGTGCCTGATGCTAAGGGTCACACTTCTTGCCCGAAAGGATCTGTGCGGATCGCCAGCTGGAATGTCAATTCGGTGCGAACCCGGTTGGACCATGTGCTGGCTTGGCTGGACCGAACTGATGTGGACCTGTTGGCTCTTCAGGAGACCAAGGTCGACGACCCTCTGTTTCCTCTCGAGCCGTTCCAGTCGAGGGGGTACGAGGTGAGCATTTACGGCCAAAAGTCTTACAACGGCGTCGCACTGATCAGCCGTCACCCCCTGGAGGATGTGCGGGTGGGCTTCAGCGGAGAGCTGCAAAACGATGCCGCCGCCATTGAGCTGAGCGAACAGAAGCGGGTGATCAGTGCCCTAGTGGATGGAATCCGAGTGGTGGATCTCTACGTCCCGAATGGATCAAGCCTGACTTCAGAGAAATACGGCTACAAGCTGGCGTGGCTGGGTTGCCTCGAGCGCTATCTGCGTCAGCTGGAAACGCGGGACGAACCCCTGTGTGTGGTCGGTGATTTCAACATCGGCCCGGAGGAGAGAGATCTGCATGACCCCGGACGTCTCACGGGGGGGATCATGGCCACCGATGCCGAACGCAACGCCCTGACGCAAGCCCTGGGAGCAGACCTCAAGGATGCCTTTCGCCTGTTCGAATCCGGCACCGACCACTGGAGCTGGTGGGACTACCGCAGTGGGGCCTGGAACCGTGATGCCGGCTGGCGCATCGATCACATCTACCTCAGCAGTGACTTACAGGAGCTGGCTCGCAGCTGCAACATTGATAAACAGGAACGTGGACGCGAACAGCCCAGTGACCACGCGCCGGTCGTGGTGGATCTTGCCTGGGAAGACGACGATGAGAGCGACGAAGACAGCTTCGCGTTTCAGTAGACCACCACTTCATCGGGAAGCGCTGCGGCCTGGTTTTTCAACTCCACATAGCGCCGCTGAGATTCACCACAGGTGCGTGGTGTCGGGAAGATCTTTCCGGGATTGGCACGCCCCTCAGGGTCGAAGGCCGAACGCAGCAAACGCATGGTGGCCAGATCGTCCGAGGAGAACATCCGATCCAGGAAACAGCGCTTGTCGCTGCCAACTCCGTGCTCACCGGAGATGCTGCCGCCTGCATCAAGACACAACTCCATGATCGCGGCTCCGAGTGCTTTGACCCGCTCATTCACTCCAGGTTCGGAGGCGCGATAAAGAATCAGAGGGTGAAGGTTGCCGTCGCCGGCATGAAACACATTGGCGACAACCAGACCCCGTTCTTCACTGAGCCTGTCGATCGCGGCAAGCACCGAAGGAAGCGCCGTCCTGGGAACCACCCCATCCTGGAGGTAGTAACTGGGGCATTGGCGTCCCAGAGCCGAGATGGCGCTTTTGCGACCTTTCCAGAGGCGGGCGCGCTCAGCGTCATCCCAGGCTTCGCGCAAGCCGCCTGCACCAGCCTCCCGACACAGGGCACTGGTGAGAGCGACGGCCTCTTTCACTTCCTGGGTCTGACCGTCCAGTTCGATCAGCAACACGGCTCCGGCATCACCTGGGTATTCCTCTTGTTCGAAGGCCGCATTGACGGCTGCAATGCAGGTGTGATCCATGATTTCCAGCCCAGCAGGCAACACCCCTGCCTGGGTGATCCTGCGCACGGCATCTCCCGCCGCTTCCATCGAAGGAAAGTCCGCCAGCAGCACCGCCACATCCTGAGGCGCACGCAGGAGCCGCAAGGTGATCGCCGTGGCGATGCCGAGCGTGCCTTCGCTGCCGATGAAAGCTCCGCGTAGATCGAGCGCGGCGCTGTCGGAGAGATCGCTCCCCAAGCGCGTCACTTCCCCGTCGGGAAGCACCACCTGCATCGAAAGGACATGGTTGCTGGTGACGCCATATTTCAGGCAATGGACGCCACCGGAGTTCTCCGCCACGTTGCCGCCGATGCTGCAGATCACTTGGCTGGAAGGGTCAGGGGCGTAATAAAAGCCATCGCCTGCAACGGCCCGAGACACCCAGCTATTGATCACACCGGGCTCCACCGTGATCGTCTGATTGGGAAGATCCACGGACAGAGGATCCGGCGCATGCGACTGGTGATGACCAGCAGCGCCTCCTCTTCGACCAGTGCCCCACCCGACAGGCCGGTTCCACTGCCACGCGCCACGAAAGGAATGCCGCGCGCGTGACACGCCTTGAGCACGGCCGCCACCTGTTCAGTGCTTTTCGGCAGCACCGCCAAGGGCGGACTGTTCCGATCCATGGTGAGACCGTCACAGTCGTATACAAGAAGCTCTTCGCGTCGGCAGACGATGTCGCGGGGGGCCAGAAACCGCCTCAGGTCCTGCTCAAGCGCCGCCCAGTCGTGGACCAAAACCGGTCTGAATCACTGGAACAACCATGACATCGAAAGGCTCTGAAACGCGTCTTCGTATACAGATCAGCCGATTTGGGTCGTTCTTGGGTCAGGATGTTGCACGGTTTGCATCAGCCCTTTGGCTTCCGCCCCCGTGACAGCACCAAGCTTGAACACCACCCGCTCCCAGGAGCTCTTCAATGCAGCCCAGGCTCTGATGCCCGGCGGCGTGAGCTCACCCGTGCGCGCGTTCAAGTCGGTGGGAGGCCAGCCAATCGTTTTCGATCGCGTCAAAGGGCCCTACGCCTGGGACGTCGACGACAACAAATACATCGACTACATCGGCAGCTGGGGGCCAGCCATCTGCGGCCATGCGCACCCTGAGGTGATCAGCGCCCTGCAGGAAACCCTCGAAAAAGGCACGAGTTTCGGTGCCCCCTGCTCCCTCGAGAACACCCTGGCCGAAATGGTGATCGACGCGGTCCCCAGCGTCGAGATGGTTCGCTTCGTGAATAGCGGCACCGAAGCCTGCATGGCCGTGTTGCGACTGATGCGCGCCTACACGGGTCGCGACAAGGTGATCAAGTTCGAAGGCTGCTACCACGGCCACGCGGACATGTTCCTGGTGAAAGCAGGCTCCGGTGTGGCCACGCTCGGGCTGCCCGACTCTCCCGGTGTGCCCCGCAGCACCACCGCCAACACCCTCACCGCTCCGTACAACGATCTGGAAGCGGTCAAGCAACTCTTCGCCGAGAACCCCGACGCGATCGCCGGGGTAATTCTTGAGCCGATCGTGGGCAACGCCGGTTTCATCCAGCCGGAACCTGGCTTCCTCGAAGGACTGCGTGAGCTCACCAAGGAACACGGCGCCCTGCTGGTGTTCGACGAAGTGATGACGGGCTTCCGCATCAGTTACGGCGGTGCCCAGGCCCATTTCGGCGTGACTCCCGACCTGACCACCATGGGCAAAGTGATCGGTGGCGGACTGCCTGTGGGTGCTTACGGCGGCCGTCGCGAGATCATGGAGATGGTGGCTCCTGCAGGTCCGATGTATCAGGCCGGCACGCTCAGCGGTAACCCCCTGGCCATGACGGCCGGGATCAAAACCCTTGAGCTGCTGAAACAACCCGGTAGCTACGAGAAGCTGACAGCGACCACCGAGAAGCTGGTGGCTGGCATCAAAGAGGCCGCCGCATCAGCAGGTCTGCCGATCACTGCCGGCAGTGTGAGCGCCATGTTCGGCTTCTTCCTCTGTGAAGGTCCTGTCAGGAACTTCGAAGAAGCCAAAGCCACCGATTCTGAACGTTTCGGCAAGCTGCATCGCGCCATGCTCGAGCGCGGTGTTTACCTGGCGCCATCAGCATTTGAAGCAGGCTTCACCTCCCTGGCCCACTCCGATGCGGACATCGAGAGCACAATCCAGGCCTTCCGTGAGAGTTTCGCCGCTGTCGCCTGAACTCTCGAGTCAGCCTGAACCGCTTCCATGCCCCTCCATCCATTCGTCAGTCTGGAAGCGGTTCCAAAACTGTTTGCATCAGCCCTCGCACTCGCATCGAGTGCCGTTTTCGCACCACCGGCTCGAACGGGCCCGATTCAATCTTTACTGGGGCTGCCCGAGTGGGCTGACCTGAGCGTCACGGTCACAGCCCAGCCCATGGTGGGCGTCGTCGGTGGTGATCAACCCGGCGCCAGCAATTGGTATCAAGCGGTGAGCCTGGGGCTGTCCCTGAGCAGCGGGTTCGGGAAAGACCAAGACAATTGGAGCGAACTCGATCACTGGCAGCTGAATGTCGAGGTCACCAGCGACGCCGGCAACCCAAATCTGAACACAGATCTGGGATCCGCCTTCACCCTCCAGACCCTGGTCAACCCCGTCGGCACCTGGCTCACCGAGGCAAGCGTTGTCAGAAATCGGGGCCGTGGATGGTGGGAAGCGGAACTGGGGCTGATGTCGCTGGAGCCCGTCATGACCGGTGAGCCTGGCTTTGTGGCCGCTCCAGTGATGAGCAGCTATTTCAGTTCAGTGTTCAACAACACCATGAATCTGCTGGTGGTGGGCATGCCCATCGATCCCTTTGTGGCACCCGGTCTCAAGGTGAAAGCGCATTCCGAATCACTCGGAAGTCTTGGCTACGGCTACTTCTATTTGAATCCACAGACGACTATTGCTTCCAGCCTGGGGGCCAATCCAGGCATCCCCGAGGTGCAGGGAGCAATGCAGGCGCTTCAGTGGACCCGAAATCCACTGCCATCACGAACCGATCTATCGAGACCGATTTCTCTGCGGGACACCCAGGCGAGCGTTCCCCGGCAATTACCCCTACCTGAACTGCAACTGGGCGGCTATCTGACATCCACGCGCCTGTTGAGCGATGACGCAGATGCGCTCGGTGAAGGTCGCAACCGCGGCATCTATGGATCCATCACCTGGCCACTGGACCTGCCGGTCGGCCTCGACAGTCGCCTTTGGGCCGCAGGCACAGTCAGCCTTGACCCAGAGAACAACCCATACCCGACCTACGTTGGCGGCGGCTGGCTCACCCAAGGTGTTGTTCCGAGCCGCCCACGGGACGTCGTCGCCCTCGGTCTCCAACGCACCAGTTTCAGCTCAACACTGAGTCCTGGGAAAAGCTACGAGGCCACGATTGAACTCAACTATTCGATTTACGTTTCCGACATGCTGCAAATCCAGCCAGTCATGCAGTGGATCATCAATCCTGGAGGCCTGGGCAACACACCTGGGATCTGGGCTGGCGGCATTCAACTCAATTTGAATCTTTAAAGAACGCGATTCAATCGACTCACAGCAAGCGACAAACATGTTGAATGCTCAAGCAAGCTCAAAGAAGAAACCATTAAACAAAAATGCAAAATCTTAAGCGAAATACTCGAACGACTGACGCAATACGTGCTCAATAACAACCATGCCCCAAATCACTGACTGGGACAAGCTCGCATCGCTCATCATCCCAAAGAATGAAAGAAAAACATGTCGCTATTTGAGAGAGATAAAGCCTATTGACGCTGCCAAACTTACTTGCGTTAGCCAGATGACAAGCACGCAATCGATAATTAGGAATTCTTTCAGACAAATGGTGAATATGATGGTAAGCAATATCAGCGGTAAACCAATTCAAAAGGCGGGGCATCTGAAGAAAAGAAGATCCTTCGATAGCACCCCTGAAATAACTCCATTTTTCCTCATCGCTAGCGTACGATCCTGGGAAATTGTGCTGAACAAAAAACACTGCGATCATCAAAGCAGCACTAACACTCATAATCAGAAAGTACAGCACAAAAAAGTGCCAAAATCCAATGACCCGGCCAATCAGATACCAAGCACCAAAGAGCACAATTGTATTCGCTAACGCATCATAAGCCTCTTCCTTGACGTAGAAGAATTTCGAATCATATCTCGTGAAAAACGAACGACTTCCAGTGGCCCTGCCAGAAATTACTTCAATTGCTTTACCACCCAGACCCTTGACAATAAATTCGCCAATCCCAAGAAACAACGTCACTCTGGGCTTAATTACGAGGTAGTAAAAACCTCCAGGAAACAACAACACAGGATGACGAAGTGCTCGATAGCAGCCTTTTAAAAAATTACTCTTTTCTTGATAATTTCTGACAGTGGTCAAAGCAGAAGGACCACGATATCGATCCCAATTTCCATTGTATTTATGGTGAAAATCATGCCCTCTCGACCAAGGGTAATGAGGCATAGCATGGAAAATACTTAGAACAAATGCCGCAACCCTGTTTGCACTCTTTGAGCGGAAAAGACTCTGATGACCGCAATCATGCATCAAAGAGAAACTTCGACTCAAAAATAAAATAACGAGTACAAAAAAGAGCAAAGAAAGTGCGGCAGAAAATATACTTAAAGACTGAGTGAAATGCGATAATGCAATGCAACAAACAATCAATGGAATAATTGTATTGGCCAATTGCCATGCAGCAATTCTGTCATCGCTAACCATGTACGGCTTGATACTGAGATCAATCCTCCTGAGATTCTTCACCGGAGACCTGGAAGTCGTCGAATCGATCAACAGCCGAAAGCAAAGTTGCGCCAGAAATCGCTCTGGCCATCCTGTATAGCACCAATTGAGACGCTACCGACTTCAAATGCTCCAAAGAAGCATGCCTAGCCCAATCAGAGCCGACACCAAACCGCTTAGTCCTCTCTTAACGAGGCAACCATGGAAAAACTTGATCTAATGGCTATCAATTACGAACGCCATGCAATCCCAGCCCATTATTGTCAACGATAATTCTCAAACTGAAGGGGCACATCGAGCTCATCTTCTTTTGAACGGAGCAACTGGATTGCTTGCTGCAGATCATCTTTGTTTTTACCCGTGATCCGCAAGCTTTCACCTTGAATCGCAACCGTCACTTTTTTCAGCTCATCGCGCACCATCTTGCTCATTTTCTTGGCAAGTTCCTGGCTAAGACCTTTTTTAAGCTTTACGGTCTGCTGCACGCGATTACCGCCAACTGTTTCTGCTGACTGAAAATCAAAGATCTTGAGCGACAAATTTCTTTTGGTTGCTTTCGCCCGAATGATGTCCTCAACGGCCTGAAGAGTCATATCGCTCGCCGTGGTAATGACGACAGCTGCCTCCTCAAGCTCAATCTCAGTGGCTGAATCCTTGAGGTCGTACCGCTGAGAAACATCACGACGCACCTGATCAAGCGTGTTCACCAGCTCCTGACGATCAAAGTCAGACACCACATCAAAGGAGTATGAAGCCATCGAAAACGTCCAGATGATTGAAGGCTAGCAATCGCCTTCCGATTGCTCTCTGACCATGCAGATGCCCTGGATGCAGGCTCCAATGAGCCTTCGCATCCCTGGACAGTCGATCTCTATCGTTTGAGCCCCCTTGAGATCGGTCGTGAACATCATGGATTGGCTGACACAGACTCCTGCTGCTCCCTACGCCTGGTCGCTCGTGCTGTCAGGAGCTGCTGTGATCGCGAGCATCATTCCCTTGGGTGCTGCTCGCTCTCAGGCTGACTTCACCATGGACGACATGAAAGCGCCCAGGGCCATGTTCGAGCGCCTGCCCGCATGGGGGCAACGGGCCAGCTGGGCGCATCAGAACAGCTTTGAGGCCTTCACTTTGCATGCGCCAGCAGCGCTGCTCGCCTTGATTGCCGTGCTTCAGGTGGGAGAACTGCCCGGCCTGGCGGTTCCAGCCGCACTGCTGCAACCGCTGCTGCGTTTCGTATATCTCCCCGCCTATGTCGCCAACATTCCGCCCCTGCGCGGCCTGTGCTGGGCCGGAGCACTGCTGTGCACCGGCATTCTTTACAGCGAAGGACTTAAGGCCCTGCTCATCGCTTAAGACTTCGACTGCTGGAACTGCTTCAGCGCCGCAATCAACGAAGCGGGTGACTGGGGATCCACCATCAACACACTGCCAGCAGGGGAATTCGCCATCTGCTGGCCCATGGCCATCCAATCCTGAGCCAGCATCAAGCGAACGGCTTCCTCTGCTTCGGGACTTTCCGCCAGGGCTTTGGCCATCACCCTGGCAGCGTCTGATTTGGCCTCAGCCAGCACGCTCTGCTGATTGGCCTGAGCCTCAGCTTCCAACATCAGCGCTTCCTTCTGAGCACGCGCATCAAGGACCAGAGCTTCAGCACGACCGCGAGCCTCATTCAGCTGGGCTTCTTTTTCACCTTCCGATCGCAGAATCGCGGCCCGCTTTTCGCGTTCCGCAGTCATCTGCGCCTCCATCGCCTGCTTCACACCGGGAGAAGGATTGATATCGCGCATCTCCACCCGCGTCACCTTCACACCCCAGGGATCCGTAGCCTCATCCAGTTCTTTGAGCAGCAATTCGTTCACTTCACTGCGGGTCGTGAACGTCTGATCAAGATCCAGTTTTCCCATCTCCGCACGGATCTGCGTGAGCACGAGATTCACCATGGCCGCCTGCAGATTGTCAACGGCGTAATACGCCTGAGAATGCTCCAACAACTGCCAGTAGACGACTGCATCCACTTCGATGGAGACATTGTCCCGGGTGATGCACAACTGAGGGGGAATATCCAGCACACGTTCCTTGAGTGATTCATGGCTCACCACCCTCTCCACAACGGGAATCACGATGGAAAGACCAGGCTGCAGCTGACGATCGAATTTGCCGAGACGTTCCACCAGCCTTGATCGCCCGCCACTGGTGACTTTCACACTTCCGCTTCCCAGCAGCGCGATCAGAATCAAAGCCGGCAGACTTAGAAAGGCTTCCATAACGAGAGGGTGTCTGCTGGGAACGTAGCCCCCAAAGTGGAGCAAGCAAACCAACCCGTCATGACATCCCTTTGGATTCCCCTGATCTGGTTGCTGGTGGCGGGATTGTTGTTGGGAATCGAACTGGTGTCCCCCAGTTTCGACGGCTTGATGTTTGCAGCCTTCGCGGGGTTGACCGTCTCGGTGCTGACAGCTCTACTGCCCCTTCCGATCTGGCTGCAAATCAGCCTTTTCGTGTTGATGACAGTGCTGGGAACACTTTGGCTGACACGCTGGTCAGCCAGACGCACGCCACGACCTGGCCGGCGCCGATTGCGGGAAGACACCGCTGAAGTGCTGGATGCCATCGCGCCTGGTGGGGAGGGCCGTGTGCGCTGGCATGGGCAAAGCTGGGCGGCGCACTCCCTCGACATCGAAACCCTCCTAAAGCCTGGGGATCAGGTGATGGTGATGGGGCGCGACGGCACAAGGCTGCAGGTGTTGCCCACACTCCCCCAGCTTTGAAGCTCAGTCAAAGAAAAGCAGACTCACAACTTTGCCCATGTCCTCAGCATTCCGACAGCTGGCCAGCAGCGTTTCGCTGTCGTGGAAGGCGAAACAGATCAGTTGATCGCAACGACTGATGATGTCTTGATTGCAAAGGCTGCTGGCCATGGGCAGCGGCAAATCATCGTGCTCAGGTTTCTCGATGAGATGCAGGACCTGTTCCAGTTGATCGCGAATCTCGACCCCCTGACGACTAAGGCTTTGGGGCAGCAACACCGTGAGCTTGGCGGGATCCACGGCGAGAACACCGCGAATGACAGCAGCATTCACGCCTTGGGCCCCTGAGGTGACCAGGGAATGCCCCTCTTGGGCCAGAGAGCGGGCAATCAGTTCGATCAAATGAATCGCGACCACCGGAACGTGGCGGCTGCCGAGAATGGCAATTCGCCGCTTGCCCTTGTCCTGCAGAAGGGCCAGTTCCTGAGCAAGTGTGTCCACCCTGTCGAGTGCAGGCAGATCAAGTGACTGGCTCAATGACTACCCGCCGCTGTTCATAAAAACTAGCAGTGATGAACCCTGTCGGAGCCATCAATTTGAGGGAATCGCCAAGGCGTCGAAGCCGACAGCCTTAAAGAGGTCATTCAAGCGGCAGTGTTCTTCGACCAGGCGGAAGGCGTAGGTCGCCTTCACCGCCTCATGCAAACGCACATGACCGAAGGCCTGCTCAATCACTTCAACGGTGCCGAGGGTGTCCTGTTCAACCTTCAGCAAGGGCACCTCCAGCTCATCAGCGCGACTGATGAGCTGTGGAAGTGGATCACCCGCACCAGTGAGGATCAGACATTGCGTTGAAGCTTCCAGCGCCGCCAGCTGAATGTCGGTGCGATCCGCACCGGTAACCACTGCCATGTTGCGGCGACGCCGGAAGAATTCCATGGCGGAATTCACATTCATCGCACCGATGCTCAGGGTCTCGACCAGAAGATCGAGCTTTTCGCGACAGCACAGCACTCGCGCATCCAGACGTCGCACCAGCTCGCCAACCGTGACGCTGCGCAGCAAAGGAGAGCGTGGCATCACGCCAAACACCTCGATACCAAGCGCCTGCAATGCAGGAACCACGTTCCGTTCAAGGCTCTCGACGTCATCCGGCGTCACCGCATTCAGCACCACACCACGCAGACGCTCGCCGAGTTGCTGCTGTGCAGCCAACAAGGCATCCACGCTGCGACTGTCCTCCCAGAGATGCACAAGCACCACAGGAGCATCCAGGTCTCGGGCCAGCTGCACAAGGCTGAGGCCGTACAGCAGTCCTTCATGCAGGCTGCCCGCCGCTTCCAGCAGCGTGATGCCGCTGTCTGGCTGCTGCAGGCTGGAACGCAGCTGATCAAGACCGTCACCTGCCGACAGCACTCCATCGGCAAGCCTTTGCTTTCCCGAATGGGCCGAGAGCAGATGCAGAGAGGGCAACAGATCCTGCTCCTCCAACCCGAGGGTCTCCCCGACGAAACGCACGTCGTCATCAATCAGAGGGGATGGAGGCGTTCCCGCTCCAGGCTCCCAATCAAGGCTCGTGGCCAGCGGTTTGCCAAACAGGACCCTTGCACCAGCTGAGCGAAGATGCCGCGCGATCCCGAGAACAAGCGCGGACTTACCGCTGAAGGGTTCACAGGATCCGATCAGCAGGGTTGAGCCCATTCGGGAGAACTGATGTCAGTTCTCACAATTTAAGGGGGACTCTCGTCAGGATTCCGCTCCAACAACAACCATCGCCAGAACGCATCCGGTAGATCGCGGGGCTCCGCAGCCTCCACATCCATCAACCACTGCACCAGGCGATGGGCAGGACAAGCAAAGCGGTAGGGCTCTTGCTGGACATCCGAAAGAGCCAGCTGGCAGCTGCTGGTCTCCAGTGGGGATCGGGTGGGCGACCAGTCCAAGCGGAATCGGTGAGACCTGGCATTACTGAGTTGTCGCTCACCCTGAAACTGCCCGATTGCAAGCCAATCAAGCGCGCGCCTCAGCGCATCTTCCCGCCGGCGACCACCGCAGTAAGGAGCAAACAGGGCGAGTTGGGCATCTCCAGACGGGCTGGACAACGTCATACCGTCGAGCTGTTCCAAGCATGCCCAAGCTCACCGAAATGGCCCAGTCCTCGTCCAGGACCGCAAGTTCCCGATCCGGTGCCGCGGCCTCTGGCTGGGACGGACGTCGCGTGGGGATCACAGGAGCCGGAGGCGAACTGGGCCGGGCCTTGACCCGTTGTTTCAGGGAACGAGGAGCCCATGTTGTAGCCCTGAGTCATCGACCGGAACCGTCGGAACGCGATGCGAGCGCAGGCCCCCATTCCTGGGTCCGCTGGAGCTGCGGTGAGGAAGATGCGCTGGATGCAACCCTGCGGGATCTTGACTTGCTAGTGCTGAACCATGGCATCAATCCCGGTGGGGATCAATGCCCCGACAGCCTGAGCCTGGCGATCGAGGTGAATGCCATGAGCCACTGGCGGCTTCTGCAACGTTTTGAGCAATTGCACAGCATCACAGCAACAGGATCGAAGCCTCCTGAGCTTTGGGTCAACACCTCAGAAGCGGAGATCCAGCCTGCCCTCAGTCCTGCCTATGAACTCAGCAAGCGCCTGATCGGCCAGTTGGTGAGTTTGCGTTGGAGTGCCCCTGCAAAAGAACGCAACGGCTTACCTCGATTGCGCAAATTGGTGCTGGGACCGTTTCGTTCCGACCTCAACCCCATTGGGGTGATGTCGGCGAGCTTCGTTGCCAATCAGATTCTTCGGCAAGCGGACATGGGACTGCCGCTCATCGTTGTCACTCCCAATCCGATCACCTGGGTGGTGATGCCATTCACGGAACTCGGACGACTGATCTACAACCGAATTTTCAGAGTCAGTCACCCCGATCCGTGAGGATCTCGCAACCGTCGGACGTCACCACGATCGTGTGTTCCCATTGCGCGGAGAGGCCTCCATCGCGAGTGACAACGGTCCAGCGATCCTTAAGGGTCCGGCAGGCCTTGCTACCGGCATTAAGGATGGGTTCCACCGCCAGGGTCATCCCTGGCCGCAACGTCACGTTGGGAAGAGCATCGGTTCGGAAATTGAACACCGAGGGTTCCTCGTGAAGATTCCGGCCGACGCCATGACCGGTGTAATCCTCAACAACGCTGAACCCGCCCTCCAGAACGCGGTCTTCCACGGCACCGGCGATGTCGAGCAACGTGTTGCCGGGACGGATCTGCGCCAGACCTGCCATCAACGATTCCTGGGCCACACGGCTGAGGACAGCCGCTTCTTCGCTCACGTCACCAACGCAGATGGTGACGCAGCTGTCGCCGTGGTAGCCGTCAAAGAAGGCACCCGTATCGACTTTGAGCAGATCACCGGCGCGAATCACCCGTTTGTTGCTGGGGATGCCGTGCACCACTTCGTCGTTGATGCTGGCGCAGATGCTGGCGGGGAACCCGTGATAGCCCTTGAAGCTGGGTGTGGCACCCATTTCGCGGATGCGGCGCTCGGCATAGGCATCCAGATCGCCCGTGGTTTGCCCCGGTTCAACCATGGCGATGGTCTCCTTGAGGACCGTGGCCACAATGCGACTGGCCTTGGCCATGATCTTCAGTTCTCTCGCTGACTTGATCTCCACGCCCCGACGCTGCTGAATGCGGGGCCCAGTGGCGGTCACGCTGCCATTTTTTGTGGAGGCAAGCAGATCAGCGAACAAGTTCATCGGCGATTCCTTCGGGCAGTCCCGACGTCCTGCTGTCACGCTATCAATCGTGAAGGGCAGATGACAGTGGCGCTGTTAATCGTTCGGTTGCGACGCTTGCATCGATGGGTGGCACCGTTTGTGATGCTGCCACTGCTGACCAGCGTGATCACCGGCACTGCTTACCGCGTGCTGCGCGACTGGTTTGGCGTGAGTCGCGACGATGCGCACTGGCTGATGAGCGTTCACGAAGGTGAATGGCTGGGACCGCAGCTGGAGCCTGTCGTCGTCGTTCTCAATGGCATCGGCGTTCTGTGGTTGATCGTCACGGGCGGCAGCATGGTGCTGCAGTCCTGGCGATCAAGCTGGAAACAGCGCTCAAAGAAGGGTGAGCCGGCAGGGTAAGCTGGTTGTTTGGCGTGATTACCCGGAGCTGGGATGGCAGCGGACCCGAAAGAAACATCTGCGCAGGACACTGCAGAAGCAGTGGCCACTGACAGCGAGACCCCCAAGGCCGCTGCTACCGCCGCCAAGGCTGAGCGCCTGAGCCCTGCTGATCTCATCAGGGAGTTCGAGCACGCTCAGCTGAAGAATGATCTTCCCGACATTTACGTGGGTGACACCGTCCGAGTGGGCGTGCGCATCAGCGAGGGCAATAAGGAGAGAGTTCAGCCCTATGAAGGCGTCGTCATTGCCAAGCGCCATGGCGGAGTGAATCAAACCATCACCGTTCGCCGGATTTTCCAGGGCATCGGCGTGGAACGGGTGTTTATGCTTCACAGCCCGCAGGTTGCCTCCATCAAGGTGGAGCGCCGCGGTAAGGTACGGCGGGCGAAGCTTTTCTATCTGCGGGAACGGGTGGGCAAGGCCACCCGCGTGAAGCAGCGCTTCGATCGCTGAGGCTTCGGCCTCGTTCAATCCAATGCCATCGCTTCGGTGATGGTCGAGGGGTTCATCGCCTTGCGCCGTTAGTTCAGTTGGTAGAACGCAGGTCTCCAAAACCTGATGTCGGGGGTTCGAGTCCTCCACGGCGCGTCCGATGGCCCCTTCTGCAGTTTCCTGATTTCGAGCATGGAGTTGGATCTTCAACCTGGTGATGTGGTCAAGGTCCTCGAATCCGCCGCTCTCGGCTGGGTTCGTGCCCGTGTGATCCGCGTTAAGTCTGGTGGACGCGTTGTCGTCCAAAGCGATCAAGGTCGTGAATTCACTGCCCGCGGCAATCAGGTGCGCTTGATTGAACCAGCAGGCTTTAGGCCCTGACGGCAGTCAACACTGACAACAACGATTGCTGTTGACGTGAATTTTTTTGAGCCCGGCAGGACCTCTGCCGGGTTTTTTTATGAAAGCAGCTGCAATTCCGGGTAGGCAGAAGCCTTCTCCGCCAGACGCGAGCGCAGCGCAGCCAGCAACGCTTGAATCTTCGGCTGCTCCCTCAAGCCTCGGCAGATCAACAAACTTTCACCACTGCTCAACCCCAGATCAAAATTGAGCGGCACAAGCCCAGGCATCACTTCAAGAGCCAGACAGCTGGCATAGGCCAACGTGACTTGATCCTCGGTGCGTCCTTGCCAGAGCTCGGGCCGATAACGCTTCATCCTCGATGGCGTAGTCCAGAGACCGTGACGGCGCAGGGCCGCCTCTGTCTGCGGGAACAACCCGCTTGGCAACGCCAAACTCGGGAAACAAGCAAGGTCCTCCTGCGTCAGATGGTCCCGTTGTGCAAGCGGGTGATCCTCGCTAGCCACTAAAAGCACGGGCGTCCGGCAGAGATCAATCACCTCCAGCAAATGATCGGATTCGGGCAGATCGGGCTGATAGCTGCCTATCCAAGCGTCAATCACACGCTCTCGCAGCAGCTGAAGCGGCCGGACCATTCCGACGTGATCCCAACAACCACCTGTCCAACCTTCTGGGAGGGGATCAGCCAAGACTGACGAAGCCCAGAAATTGGCCTCGAGCCTGCACTTCATGTTGGACGACAGCATGCGATGCAACTGGTGCACACCGCGTTCCATCTGCAGCAAGGTCTGATCACCCTGCAATTGCCATTCCCCGGCATCCCTGACCATCGTCAGGTCAAAACAACGCAGCGTTTCACCATTACGACGGGAAATGGTGCTCTGGGCGCAATGCAGGCGCGACGCCGCGGCCTCGCCGGAACGCAGCCAAAGCTGCAGATCGAGCATTGCCAGATCGTCGATCCCGACCATCTCTGAGATCGTTCCCACCCGTTGTGCAATTTTTAAGCTGACAACTAAGTGCGCACAAGCGATCTCACGCTTTTACCCGATGACTGCATAACCCGTTCATGCGCCGTGATGTTGACGAAGGGCAGGGCTGAGGTCGATACTTCACTCGTCGCGATCGCGACACAGGTCAGCTCCCAACCGAGCCGTTGGCGATGCAGCACCTGGGACCGTAGTTCAATTGGTTAGAGCACCGCCCTGTCACGGCGGAAGTTGCGGGTTCGAGCCCCGTCGGTCCCGTTTTCAACCCATCCGACACCGCATGGTTCGCGTTCGTCTGGCACCCAGCCCAACGGGGACGCTGCACATCGGAACGGCACGAACAGCCGTTTTCAATTGGCTTTACGCCAGAAAAGAGGGCGGATCCTTTCTTCTGCGCATTGAAGACACCGACAAGGAGCGGTCCAAACCGGAATTCACCCGCAACATCCTTGAAGGTCTGCAATGGCTTGGGATCGACTGGGATGAAGACCCCGTGATCCAGAGCGAGCGAGTGGATCAGCACCGAGCGGCGATCCAAGCGCTGCTCGAGAACGGCCTCGCCTATCGCTGTTATGCCAGTGAAGAAGAGCTGGAGGCGATGCGCGAAGCCCAGAAAGCTTCCAATCAGGCGCCGCGATACGACAACCGTCATCGCAACCTCACGCCAGAGCAGGAAGCCGCGTTTCAGGCCGAAGGACGGGAGGCGGTCATCCGCTTTAAAATCGATGACGACGCTGAGATTCTCTGGAAGGATCTAGTGCGCGGACCAATGCGATGGCGCGGCGCCGACCTCGGTGGCGACATGGTGGTCGCCCGACGGGCACCCGCTGACCAGGTCGGTGATCCGTTGTACAACCTGGTGGTGGTGGTGGATGACGCAGCGATGGCCATCACCCATGTGATCCGCGGAGAAGATCACATCGCCAACACCGCCAAGCAGCTGCTGCTTTATGAAGCCCTTGGTCTGGCAAAGCCAACGTTCGCGCACGCGCCGCTGATTCTCAATGCCGAAGGCCGCAAGCTTTCGAAACGCGATGGAGTGACCTCCATTAATGACTTCCGCAGCATGGGCTACACGGCAGAAGCCATCGCCAACTACATGACCTTGCTGGGCTGGTCTGTACCGGAAGGAATGGAGGAACGCTTCACCCTGCAACAGGCAGCGGAGGTGTTCAGCTTCGATCGCGTCAACAAAGCTGGAGCCCGCTTCGATTGGGACAAACTCAACTGGCTGAATGGTCAGGTGCTGCATGCTCTGCCGCCAGAGCAGTTGCTCCAGGACGTGACGCCGCTGTGGACATCAGAGGGATGGTTGCTGCCAGAGGATCAGAGCTGGGCTCTGGCCCTGTGTGAACTGCTGGGTCCATCGCTCACGCTGATCAAAGACAGCGTCGAACAGGCATCACCCTTCTTTGTCTGTCCAGAGCTCGAAGACGATGGTGTGAAGCAACTCGCTGTCGAAGGTGCCAAAACTGCGATCTCCCATCTGCTGACCGCTTTGGAAGCCAAGCCCTGGGATGGGCTCGACACCAGCAAAGCTCAAGCGATGCTCGGCGACGCTGCCAAAGCGGCGGGCGTCAAGAAAGGGGTGATGATGAAATCCTTGCGAGCTGCGCTGTTGGGTCGTCTACAGGGACCCGACCTGATCACCACCTGGTCATTGCTGGCCCGAATCGAGCAAGACCTCCCCCGCCTCAGGCGCTGTCTGGACTGAGGAGTCACCATCCTCCTGCGTCAACCCAAGTGCTTTGGCCAGCGGTTGGGCACTCAGCCCCTGCAATCCCACTGTCATCAGGATCGTCAAAAAAACCAGACCCTGGAGGCGGCCGGCCCCGAGAACACCCGCCTGTTCCAACCGGATTGCGAACAGGGATGCAACAGCTGCGGTGACGATCCCCCGCGGTGCCAACCAACCCATGAACAGGCGCTGACGCCAGTTGAGCGGCAATCCCATGGTGGACACACCAACGGCCACAGGACGCACCAGCACCATCAGCACAAGCACGCAGCTGATACCACCCCATCCCAGTGGACTGAGCTCAGCCCAGGACACGTCGGCCGCCAGCAGTGGGAACAACATCGTGATGGCCAGACTCGCCAGTTCACGGATCAATTCATCCAACTGAGCAGCCTGGGTCGAAGGACGACGCCCCACCACCACGCCAGCAGCCACCGATGCAGGCAGACCGGATTCGGGCAAAAGCCACTCACAGATCGAGAACATCAGGAACAGGACGCCCAGCGTGATCTGCAGACGCAGCCCCACCGAGTGCTCCGGTGGAAGGCGCCGCAACACCTCGGACAAAAGCCAGCCCACAGCCAAACCGATCAGCACCCCTCCACCGAGTCGTGACAACAGACCAATGGCAAGGCCTTTCCAGCCATAGAGGTCACCCAACAGCTGCTCCAGCAGCAGCAAGGCCAAGACAGCACCGATGGGTTCCAACACGAGACCTTCCGCCTCGAGCACATCGCCCAGAGGCGAGGCGAGTCGGATCTGCTGCACGATCGGGGTCACTACCGTGGGGCCGGTAGACAGCACGATTGCGCTGTAGACCGCGGAGAGTGACCATCCCAGGCCGGCCAACCAATGGGCCGCCAACATGGCAGCGCCGAACGACAACACCAGGCGCGCGAGGGAAATGCGCAGCACAGTGGCCTTGATCGTGTCCCCAGGAAGGCGCAGGTTCAGGCCACCGTCGAACAGCACCAGGCTGACCAGCAGCCCAACAGTTGTTTCCAGCCCGAGGCCAAGGTCAAGAGGTTCGACCAGTCCCAAACCGGAGCGCCCGATCAACAGGCCGGACAGCAGCAGCAGCACAACAGCCTGAAGCCCCGACAAAGCAGCCAGCAGACGTGCGCCAGCACCGGCAAAGACCGTGATGCCCCAAAGCAATCCGAGCCTGTCAGGCGTCATCGATCGAGGCGTATTGCGGTTCCACACGCACGCCGATCACCGCGTCAGGACGGATCACGAGATATTCACCTTCAAAATCCCCCAGGGGAACATTCACGAAGGCCTGACCACTGCCACCGTTGACAAGCCCCTGATACCAGTCCTGAAACGTGTCGAGCGTAGGGAAATGAACCACCTCCGTCTGGCCTCCTGACAAGTGGAGCGAAATGCGATAGCGACGGGGGGTACGTGTCATCAGCGAACCGTACAGGTCCAGGGTATGGGTGAACTTCCACCCGAAACATAGAGAGGATGACGCGGTTGCCCGCTTCGCGTGGTTCCGATGGCCAGCGGGGCCGTCCCTGCAAGACGGTGCACCAGCGACTGCTTCAGCATCTCCACCACTTGCTGATCCCGTTGGTGCAGACCACCGGCGGCACCCCAGCCGAGCCAGAGATCCCAACCAGGGTGGGATGCCCAACCCTGGAACCAGCCCTTCAACACCCGGTCGTTGTCCTTGCCGACCGGATCGGCACACCGGCGCAGGGCCACGGGAGCCGGTGAGATTCGAGCGAAAAGATTGAGCACGACAAGCTGATGATGCCCCCAGGTCCTGGCGAATCCCTGCAGACGCCGAAGGGTTGGATCGTCACGGCCTGCATCCGCGCGAGAAGGATTCAAGCCCAGAAACAGCAGCACGCGCCGATGGTCATCGTGAGCGGGTGTTGACACCACACGCTGCAACTCCCATCGGTACTGACCGCAGGCGCTGAAGGAGGCTTCAGACCTCCAGCAGGTCACAAGCAGCCTCAAGAATCCGACCACTGGCCTGGCCATCACCGAATGGATTCACCGCACGGGCCATCTGGTCATAAGCCTCAGGATCATCGAGCAGCAGCGAAGCTTCACGGGCAATCGACGCACTATCCGTGCCAATCAGCCGAGCAGTTCCTGCATCCACAGCCTCGGGACGTTCGGTGGTTCTGCGCAGTACCAGGACGGGCTTGCCGAGGGCCGGGGCTTCTTCCTGCAGACCGCCAGAGTCGGTGAGCAGCAGCGTGCATCCCTTCATGGCCGCCACCAGACGGTCGTAATCAAGCGGCTCGGTAAGCACGACCCTGGGATGGTCGCCGAGAAGAGCCTGCAGGGGCTCACGCACCGTCGGATTGCGATGAAGCGGAAGCAACAAGACTGCATCCGAATGACTGTCGAGCACCTGACGCATGCCCGCCGCAATGCTGTTCAGGCGGTCACCCCAGTTTTCGCGCCGATGCACCGTGGCCAGGATCACCTTCTGATGCGCCCAGTCGATGGGCAGATCGTCGAGCGATGGGGCTTGGTCGGCCATGCGCAGCAAAGCGTCGATCACGGTGTTTCCCGTCACCATCACCCGACCCACCACGCCGGAAGCCTTCAGGTTGTCGTGGGAACGCTGGGTTGGGGCGAAATGCAGCTGCGACACCTGTGAAATCAACCTGCGGTTCGCTTCCTCTGGGAAAGGATCCAGCAGGTTGTCGGTCCGCAGGCCAGCTTCGACGTGGCCGACGGGAATCTGTTCGTAAAAAGCCGCAAGAGCAGCAGCAAACGCGGTGGTGGTGTCACCTTGAACCAACACCAATCCTGGTGGAAACGCCTGAAAATCGTCGCGGAGGCCCTGCAGCGCAGCACAGGTGACGTGCGTCAGTGTTTGACGTGGTGCCATCAGGTTGAGATCCTGATCTGCCTTCAAACGGAACAGATCCATCACCTGGGAGACCATTTCACGATGCTGCCCGGTGAGCACCACACGGGTGTCGATGGCATCAGAAGCGCGGAATTCCTGAATGACAGGCGCCAGCTTGATGGCTTCCGGACGAGTGCCAAGCACGATGGTCACGCGGGGCTTGGCAGCCATAGACAAAGCACTGGTGGCGGAATCTTAATCGCGTTTCACCAAGCTCCCACCAAGGCTTCACTCGCCTGGTCAGTCATCTCAGCGAAGCTGAATCCAGCAGCGGAGCCGGCGTGAGTCAAACGATCTTTCCCCCGGGCTTCCCATCCACCACGGCTGCAGTGCCGCACCGTCAGGTGGCGCCCCCCGAAGTCACCCCCCCGGATCTGGATTCAGCACCCAGCCTGGAACGCATCGTCCAGATCGCGAATGAGCAGGGACATTCCGATGTGCACCTCGGCGTTGGAGAAACACCCCGGTACCGAGCTCGAGGCGAGATGCTCCAGACCGAATGGCCTGTGACCACATTCGAGACGTTTCAAGGCTGGCTTCAGGAGATCCTCTCTCCTCAACAGATTGATGACTTCCTTCAGTCGAAGGAGTTCGACGGGGCCTATGCGTTCCCGTTTGTGCGCGTCCGCATCAACCTGCTGGATTCTCTGCGGGGACCAGCCATGGTTCTGCGTCTGATTCCCCAAACGATTCTCAGCCTTGAAGCACTGCAACTTCCTGATGTTTTGAGGGATTTGGCCTCAAGGCCCAAGGGGCTGGTGCTGGTAACGGGGCCAACAGGGTCCGGCAAAAGCACAACCCTGGCGGCCATGATCGACTGGATCAACCGTCATCAGAGCCGTCACATCCTCACCATCGAGGACCCGGTTGAATTTGTGCACTCCAGCCAAAGTTCCCTGATCCGCCATCGGGAGGTGGGTCTGCACACGCACAAATTCCACAACGCCCTCCGGGCCGCGTTGCGTGAAGATCCTGATGTGATCCTGGTGGGTGAAATTCGCGATCAAGAGACGCTCAACACGGCACTGGAGGCTTCCCAGACTGGACATCTGGTGTTCGGAACGCTTCACACCAACTCCGCCGTCAAAACGGTGGAACGTGTGCTGGGAATGTTTCCTCCGGAAGACCAAGACAGCATTCGACGGTCTCTGTCGGAATCCCTGCTCGGTGTGATTGCCCAGGGGTTGATCCGCACCACCGATGGCAAGCGAGCCGCCTTTCACGACATCCTGATTAATACCGATGCGTGCAAGGACTACATCCAACGGGGAGCCCTTGATGACGTTGAAGAAATCATGGAGCGCAGCGGTTTTGATGGCATGGTGACCACGAATCAATCGCTGCAGACGCTGGTGGAGAAAGGTCGTGTTGCAGCGGATCAGGCCATCGCCTTGAGTCTCAAACCCAACGAACTTGCCCAGGCGCTTCGAGGTCGTGGTGGGACTTAACCAGAACAATGCTTCGGATGATTAGCCATCTCCCGAGACAATTTTCTTAAATAGCCAATCACAAAGTAGCGATCCGTAAGGACGGCCATTAACAACAAGAATCACTCACGCACACCACAACCAAATGCGCCGTCAGCCGGCTGCAAAAAGTCTGATCAACAACAGAAAAGCCAGTCCTGCTGATAGCCCGAGCATGGCCAGACGACCGTTCCAGATTTCAGCCTGGGGAGTGAATCCCCTGCGCCAGGAATTCAACTCAACGGAATCCACTGGCTCGACATTGGACTCTTGATTGGGGTCAGGACTCATCCCCACAACCTAAAAACAGACGACAACACCCTATGTGTTGCATCTCAGAAAGGGGGATTCGATTGATACAGAGGCGCACAGTTCTCCAGCGGCCAGCGTGCAGACACCCCCAGCTGCAGAGAACTGAAGCCCGACAGGCCACTCCAGTGAAGTCGCTGGAACGCTGCCGCACCAACCATCGCAGCATTGTCAGTGCAATAGGCCAGGGGAGCGAGATGAACAGCCACTCCTTGCTTGCTGCCCTGCGCATGCATGCAACGCCGCAAGCGCTGGTTGGCAGCCACACCCCCAACCATCACCAGGGTCGACAAACCCTGATCAGCACAGCACCGCAGACTGCGCTGCACCAGCACATCCACCACCACCTGCTCAAAGCTGGCAGCGAGATCAGCCAGGGGGAGGGGCTCCTCAGCACGCTTGCAGGCCTCCACCTGCCTCAGCATTGCGGTCTTGAGACCACTGAAGGAAAAGTCATAGGGATAAAAACCACCGCCTGGTTTGGACACGCGTCCCTTGGGCAGTGAAAAGCGGGTCGCCTCGCCATCCCGCGCGACGGCCTGAATGGCAGGACCACCCGGATAGGACAACCCCATCAGCCTGGCCACCTTGTCGAAGGCCTCACCGGCGGCGTCATCGTGGCTTCGACCGAGACGCTCCATGCAGCAATCACCATCCACTCGGATCAGCTCGGTGTGGCCACCACTTACCAGCAGAACCAAATAAGGGGGGTCCGGGGATTCGTCCGCGAGATGCACGGAGGCCAGGTGGGCTTCAAGGTGATGCACACCCACAAACGGGCGGTCGTGGAGGGCCGCAAGCGTGCGTCCTGTCACCGAACCCGCCATCAGAGCGCCCACCAGTCCTGGTGTGACCGTGGACGCCACAGCATCCAGATCGGTCATCGACAGTTCAGCGTCATCCAGGGCCTGGCCGATCAGATGCGGCAGCGCTTCCACATGACGACGGGATGCAATCTCAGGGACCACCCCTCCCCACTGGGCATGCTCCTCAATCTGGGAGGCAATGCGATGCGCCAGCACGTGCAATCGGCCATTGCGATGCTCCACCACAGCAGCTGCGGACTCGTCACAACTTGTTTCGAGGGCAAGCAGCTTTGACATCCGAACCGAGAGCCTCCACTACTGTCGATTTGTGACATCCTGCCGCTTCGGCGCAGGCTCAACAGGAATCGTCCCGATGCGTCGTCTCTTCGCCCTCGCGCTTTCGGCACTGCTTGTCTTCGGCTTTGCGCCCGTCGCCAAAGCAGATGTTGCAGGTCTGACTCCATGCTCAGAAAGCGCCCGTTTCCAGCAACGCGCCAGCGCAGCCTCCACACCACAGGCCAAAGCTCGTTTCGACATGTACAGCCAAGCTGTCTGTGGTGAAGACGGTCTTCCTCACCTGATCGTCGATGGCCGCTGGGATCACGCTGGTGACTTTGTCTACCCCGGCCTGATGTTCCTCTACGTGGCTGGCTGCATTGGCTGGTCCGGTCGTGAGTACCTGAAAGCCACCCGCGGCACGAAGGAGCAGTACATGAAGGAAATCCAGATCGATTTCCAAATTGCTCTGAAGTCTTTGATCGCTTCAGCAACCTGGCCTCTGGCAGCAGTGCGTGAATTCACCAGCGGCAAGCTGCTGGAAGATGATTCCAAGATCACTGTTTCCCCTCGCTGAATCTTTCCCTGTCACTGTCATTGATCCACTGAAACGATGAAGAAATTTCTGAGCACAGCACCTGTGGTAGCTGCCATCTGGTTTACGGCCACAGCAGGCATTCTGATTGAGTGGAATCGGTTTTTCCCCGATCTTCTGTTCCACCCCATGGGCTGAACACAGCATCACCGTCAACAAAAAAGGAGGGCTAGGTCCCTCCTTTTTTTGTGCCAATTGCTGTTTAGGCGAGACTCATCAGACGTTCCAGCTCTGCAAGCGCAGTCTCAAGATCATCATTGACCACGACTGCGTCAAATTCCTGCTGGGCGTCCAGTTCAGCGCGGGCGCGATCCAGCCGTTTCTGGATGGCATCTTCCGACTCCGTTCCACGACCGCGAATACGCCGCTCGAGTTCCTCAAAGCTCGGTGGCGCCAAAAAGATCTGAAAGGCCTCAGGAAAACTACGGCGCACCTGACGTGCCCCCTCTAGTTCGATTTCCAGCAAAACAGGCGTGCCGGCATCCAGCCGCTGCATCACCGGTTGCCGGGGGGTTCCATAACAATTACCCGCAAATTCAGCCCACTCCAGCAGCCCCCCTTGAGCCACGAGATCGTCAAACGACGGGCGGGAATGGAAAAAGTACTGAACCCCATGCTGTTCTCCATCCCGCGGTAAGCGTGTGGTCGCGGAAACCGAAAGCCACACCTGGGGATGGCGCTCCAGCAGACGGGCCACAAGCGTGCCTTTGCCCACACCGCTTGGCCCCGTCAAGAGGGCGAGCCGGGCTCGGCTGTCGGTCGGTGCCATGGCTTGTGCGCAGTCAGGCTGCAGGGTAGGAAGGCATCCCACGTCAGAAGACCACCGACAGCGATGGCCAGCAGCACGCTTCAGGTGATGGATCTCACCAGCCTCAAGGCCGTGCTGGCGGACCTCAGCAATCAGATTCTTCCCAGCCGCTTCGAAAAGGCCCAGCAGCCAGACCCGCACAGTCTCCAGCTGGGTTTCCGCACGCTGAAAGGAATGATTTGGCTGGAGCTCAGCTGGCAGGCCGAGGCCGCCAGGCTTGTGCGGATTCCGCCTCCGAAACGGACCGGTGCCGGCAGCACGCTGGCGCAACAGGTACAGCACGGCCTGCGTCAGCTGGCGCTCGTCGACCTGCAACAGCACGGATTCGAGCGGGTGGTGCAGTTTCAGTTCGCCCCGCGACCCGGTGAAGCAGCCGTCAGGACCCTGGTCCTGGAGCTGATGGGTCGTCACAGCAACTGCCTCATGCTCGATGATCAGCAGCGCATCACAGCGATCGCCCGTCAGGTAAGGCAGCACCAATCAAGGATCCGACCGCTGAGCAGCGGTGATGCCTATCTACCGCCGCCTTCTCTTCAAAGCCTTCCGCCACAATTAAACGAACCGATCGAACAGTGGCAACGACGTCTGTCACTGCTGCCGGTCGGGCTGGGCAAGGCATTGCGCGAGACCTATCAGGGAATCAGTCCTGCGCTGATCAAGCAGCTGGTTGCACTGCCAGCGACGGCCGCCAATCCATCGCCGGCCCTGCTGCCCTCCACACCCGTCGACACCATCACCCCGGACCAGTGGTCGCGGTTGCATCAACGCTGGCTGCAATGGCTCAGGCATCTGGATCAGACCACCTTCAGCCTTC
Organism: Synechococcus sp. NOUM97013; assembly: GCF_014279815.1. Lineage (NCBI taxonomy): Bacteria > Bacillati > Cyanobacteriota > Cyanophyceae > Synechococcales > Synechococcaceae > Synechococcus > Synechococcus sp. NOUM97013. The sequence continues at coordinate 1,797,232 of NZ_CP047941.1, forward strand.
AGCTGGAAAAAGAGGGTGGGTATTGCGTCTGGAACGGCCCTGACATCGAACGCGACGATGACCGTGACAATGCTTTGGGGGATTGCCTCAGCCTCCGACTTGGTCTGTATTACCGCCACCACCTGAATGCGCGTCGCCTGCAGCGCAGGACCGACGAACTCAGGCAATTGCTCCAAGTGAGTCGCGAGCGGGAACAAGCCCAGCGGATGGAGCAGCAAGACCGCATGGAGGACACCAACAATGCGGAAACACTGCAGCGCCAGGCCGACACCCTCCTCTGTCAGCAGAATCCAGACCGCGACAGCATCGATCGCGCTCAGAAGCTCTACCAACGTGCTCGTCGATTACGACGGGCCATCCCCGTGATCGAGGAGCGCCTCCGACATCACGATCAACGCCTGGCCTTGCTCGATGGCAGCGAGAGTTTTCTGGAGGATTTGATCCAAGCGGAGTGGGATGACCCGGCTGAGCGCAGCCAACAACTCGAAGACCTCAAGCTTGAACTGGAAGAGCTATTGACCCCCAAGCGGCAACGCCGTCAAATCGGTCCACCACCAGGACAGCCCCAGCCCCTGGCGTTGACATCGGCGGGTGGACTGCTGATCCAAGTGGGACGCAACCACCGCCAAAACGAATGGATCAGTCTTCGACAAGCCCGCAGCGGGGATCTCTGGTTTCACGCGCAAGAGTGCCCTGGCAGCCATGTGGTGCTCAAGGCATCAGCCTCTGCAGCATCAGAGCAGGACATTCAGGAAGCGGCTGACCTCGCAGCCTGGTTCAGTCGCGCGAAGGGCAACCGACGGGTGGCCGTGGTGATGACCTCGGTGGACCATCTCCAGAGAATTCCTGGATCAGCCCCAGGAACCGTGCGGCATCGGCAGGCGGATCTGGTGTGGGCTGAACCGGACCGTGCACGTCGAACCCTTGAGGGGCGGGAGCCCCTAGCCTGATCCTGCACGGACAGTGAAGCCCCCCTGACGAGGATCGAGCCCAACGAGCCAAGCGCACTGTCACCGCCACCCCCGATTCGAATCGGGAGTCCTGACAGCCCTCCTAATGACGTGGAGATGCCTCTGGTGGATCACCTGGAGGAGCTGCGTCAAAGGGTGCTGCGCAGTCTTGGGGCTGTGGTCATCTGCGCTCTTGCCTGTTTGCTGGCTGTGCGGCCGCTGGTCAGATTGCTTGAGGAGCCGGCCGGTTCCATCCGTTTCCTGCAGTTGGCACCGGGTGAGTTCCTGTTCGTGTCCTTCAAGGTGGCCGGTTACGCCGGTCTCACTCTGGCGCTGCCGTTTGTCCTTTACCAAGGGCTGGCCTTTGTCCTTCCCGGCCTTACCCGTGGCGAGCGCCGGCTGATCGCACCGGCGGTAGCAGGCTCCGCCGTTCTGTTTCTGGCGGGCTTGGCGTTCGCGTGGTGGGCGCTGATTCCAGCTGCACTGCGTTTTTTGGTGAGCTACGGCGCTGATGTGGTGGAGCCGATCTGGTCGATCGAGCGCTACCTCGACTTCGTTTTGCTACTCATGCTGTCCACAGGGTTGGCCTTCCAATTGCCCGTGCTGCAGCTCCTTCTGGGAGCGTTCGGGCTGGTCAACTGGAAACGAATGCTCTCGGCCTGGCGCTGGGTGGTGATGATTTCGGCGCTCGCCGGAGCAGTGCTCACCCCCTCAACGGACCCGGTGACGATGATTCTTCTGGGAAGTGCGATTACAGGGCTCTACCTGATCGGAGTTCTTCTGGTGGCGGTGGTGCAGCGTTTCAAAGCAGAAACTCCTCCAGCCTCTCCTCCCCCTGCAGCTGCAGGCTGAGGGCTTTCCCAAGCCTGGGACGGTCTCGCGTGGTGCTTAACCAGTCCCGAACGACCCCTGCCTGCCCCAATCGGTTGACGATTTCCAACACTTCGGCGAGGTGAGCTCGGTAACCCTCCTCGTTCAAAGGGAACGATTGCTGCTCGAGATAGGCCCACATCACCTGCAGATACATCCGCCGACGACGGGTCACCAACTGCAAGTCGTAGCTGGCTTGCCAGCGAGAGCGCAGAAGTTCGACCACCTCATCCACGCTCAGAGGATCCGGCAGAGACGACGAAGGTGATTCAACAAGCACGAATGGCGACCTTAAACATCGATGAAAAACCCAGTCTTCGCAAAGTGTGACACGACCTTTAGCGTCCATAATGATCGTCATTCAGTGCCCAATGACAGTCAGTTATGACTCAGACGCCAGCAGGTGACGTGCCCGGAATGGGCCGCCGGCAGTTTATGAATCTGCTGACCTTCGGGTCCGTGACCGGCGTAGCGCTCGGCGCTCTTTATCCGGTGGTGAATTACTTCATCCCCCCTCGCGCTGCGGGTGGCGGTGGCGGCACCACTGCAAAAGATGAGCTGGGCAATCCGGTCACCGCCAGTGGCTGGCTGAGCAACCACCCCAGTGGCGACCGCAGCCTTATCCAGGGACTCAAAGGCGACCCCACCTATTTGATCGTCGAAGGCGATGACGCCATCGGCAGCTACGGCATCAATGCCATCTGCACCCACCTCGGTTGCGTGGTGCCCTGGAACAGCGGTGCCAACAAGTTCATGTGTCCCTGTCATGGCAGCCAGTACGACGCCACCGGCAAGGTGGTGCGCGGTCCAGCACCCCTGTCCCTTGCCCTGGCCAACGTCAGCGTTGAAGACGACAACGTGTTCGTGAGCCAGTGGACCGAGACCGACTTCCGCACGGGCGAGAAGCCCTGGTGGGGCTGATCCACGACTCCTTTCCCGCCGTTCTCCCCTGACTCACCGTCTCTGATGCGCCGCCTTCTCTCACCCCTATTCGCCGCTCTGATCGTCGGCGTTGCCGTGTTCTCGGCACCTTCCAGCAGCTGGGCTTATCCCTTCTGGGCTCAGCAGAACTATGACGCCCCCCGCGAAGCCACCGGCAAGATTGTTTGCGCCAACTGCCACTTGGCGAAGAAGCTCACCCAGGCTGAGCTGCCTCAATCCGTGCTTCCCGACACGGTGTTCAAGGCATCCGTGAAGATCCCCTACGAGGAGGGTCTCCAGGAAATCGGAGCCGACGGCAGCGACGTCGGACTGCAAGTAGGTGCTGTGATCCAGTTGCCCGACGGCTTCACTCTGGCACCCCAGGATCGTTGGACCGACGAGATCAAGGAAGAAACAGAGGGCGTTTACTTCACCCAGTACAGCGACGACCAACCCAACATCCTTCTGGTGGGCCCCCTCCCCGGTGACCAGCATCAGGAGATCGTCTTCCCGATCTTGTCTCCCGACCCTGCCACCGACAGCAACATCCACTTCGGCAAGTACCAGGTCTTCGTGGGAGGCAACCGTGGCCGTGGCCAGGTGTACCCCACCGGCGAGAAGAGCAACAACACAGTCTTCACGGCTCCTGCAACCGGAACCATTGACTCCATCGAAGACGGTGACAACGGCGCCAAGGTGGTCACCATCAGCAGCGAAGACGGCAGCAGCGTGAGCGAAACCATCCCTGTCGGCCCCACATTGCTCGTGGCCACAGGTGAATCCGTTGTCGCCGGTGCGCCTCTGACCAACGATCCCAATGTCGGCGGTTTCGGCCAGATGGACGCTGAGGTTGTGCTTCAGAACCCAGTTCGTATCTACGGGCTGCTCGCTTTCTTCGCCGCTGTAGCTCTTGCCCAGATCATGCTGGTGCTGAAGAAGAAGCAGATCGAGAAAGTCCAAGCCGCTGAGGGCGTCTGAACCCGGTGCTCACCGCAGTTTTCACATCGCCTGGGCCCGAGCTGTTTCAGCTCGGGCCTTTTGTTCTCCGCTGGTACGGCCTGCTGATAGCAGTGGCCGTACTGATCGGCCTTAATCTCTCCAGCTGGCTGGCACGTCAACGGGGGCTGGAATCCAATCTGATCAGCGACCTGCTTCCGATCCTGGTACTGGCAGCTGTTGTGGGAGCCAGGATTTATTACGTGGCATTCGAATGGCAGAGCTACCAACGCTCCTGGTGGGATGCGTTCGCGATCTGGAGAGGAGGCATCGCCATCCACGGCGCCCTGCTGGCAGGCACTTTGGCCGTGATTTTGTTCTGTCGATGGAGGCGTGTGGCCTTCTGGGATGTGCTGGATGTACTGGTGCCATCGGTCGTACTGGGCCAGGCCATTGGCCGTTGGGGAAATTTTTTCAATTCAGAAGCCTTCGGTGTTCCAACCGACCTGCCCTGGAAACTATTCATCCCCTTTGCGAGCCGCCCACAGATCTTCAGCGACTCCGAATTTTTCCACCCCACCTTTCTGTACGAGTCAATCTGGAATCTTGGGGTGTTTGTGCTTCTGATGGCGCTCTTTCAGCTGGGACGCAAGCAGAAACTCCGGCTTCCTGCCGGTGCCATCAGTTGTCTCTACTTGTTGAGTTACAGCCTTGGTCGCATCTGGATCGAGGGCCTGAGGATTGATCCTCTTTGCCTGGGAGGTCAGCCCCCCTTCTGTGATGGCGGTTTGCGCATGGCTCAACTGATGAGTTTCAGCCTGATGGCCATAGCGGGCTTCGGGTTGTATTGGCTCTATGGACGCCAAGCCTCTCTGCCCGACCCAGGCCTGCGACAGACGGAAGGATCATGATCAAGCTTTCGATCGTGGGTGCCGGGCCAGGCGCTCCTGACCTGCTCACCCGCCGAGCTGAAGACAGGATCCGTGCGGCCGACGTGCTGATCTGGACTGACTCACTGGTTTCCCCTCAGATCGCTGGCCTGGCTCGGGAGGGTTGCGAAAGCATTCGCACCAGCACCCTCACGCTGGAAGAGGTGCTTCCACTGATGATCAACCGCGCCAAGCAAGGTCTCAGAGTGGTGCGTCTGCACGATGGAGATCCTGCTCTCTACAGCGCTTTGAATGAACAGGTCTGCGGACTTGCTGATGCCGGCATTGAGGTGGAGGTTGTCCCCGGCATCAGTGCTTATCAGGCCACAGCTGCAGCTCTGAATGCCGAACTGACCATTCCGGGGGTTGTTCAAACCATCGTGCTGAGTCGGACAGGTGGACGCACCGGTGTGCCGGAGCGCGAAGAATTGGGGAATCTGGCCAGGCTTCAAGCGTCGTTATGTCTTTATCTGAGCGCGCGTCATATTGATGACGTGCAAGCAACCTTATTGGAGCACTACCCAGCCGACACGCCGGTGGCGATTGGCTATCGGGTGAGCTGGCCGGATCAGTGGATGACGATGGTGCCCCTCGATCAGATGGCCAAGACAAGCCATAAACGCAATCTAATCCGCACCACGCTGTATATCGTCAGCCCTGCATTTCGCTCCAGCAAGGAGCGCTCAAGACTGTATGCACCGGATCACGACCATCTGTTCAGACCTAACCGCTGAAGCCTCGAAGGCGGGCTGTGGTCTAGAATTAACAAGTGCGGGCGATTAGCACAGTGGTAGCGCACTTCCTTCACACGGAAGGGGTCACTGGTTCGAATCCAGTATCGCCCATTAAAAAAGACCCTCTACAAATTAGAGGGGCTTTTTTTGTTTAATCGGCTCACAAAACAAACAAGTCTTTTACCAATTAACGGGGATTGATCAACCTCCGAGGGCAAATCTTGGATGTCATGGCGGAACTTTAATGCGGCTAATTCAGCCACCAAGTCTGAACGCTGTTGTTATCCAAGCCTGAATGCGTTCGACGAAGAGTTCCCAGCCCTTTGAAGCGGTGGAGGGTGCACTGGGTCGATCCAGAACTGAAGCGTGCAGAGCCGTGGCAGGAGGTTCGTATCCATCAAAGGCGATCATGGCGTCACGGGCCCCTTGCAGGTCTTGAAGCAAAGCCCGCGGAGATAACTGCTCACGCGAACGATTGCGTGCACTGGACATTGTTTCGCTCCGGCGAACACTCTCTTTTGTTAGGCAGAAGACCACACGCAACACCCGTCATCGTCATGGGACGCAATGAAGCCCTGCCTCACAACCAAGAATGTCTATGTGCTTCTTGGTACTGACAGATCGGGGAAACGAGATTAGTTTCTGTCCAGCTTCAAGCAACAGCGCGGATGTGGTCGTCGGATTCCGGTCGCAGCAAAGATGCTGAATCCGCCGCAACGCTTCAGGACATCGGCGCCATTCTCCGTCAGGCGCGTGAGTCGCAAGCTTTGACATGCGAGCAACTGGCTGGGGCACTGAACATGGGAACCGAGCAACTGACGGCCCTGGAGGCGGGTGACCTCGATCGGCTGCCAGAACCGGTGTTCGTCACGGCCATGACCCGTCGCGTTGCCTCCAAACTCCATGTGGACAGCGACCCTCTGATCCAACGCTTGCAGACAGCGCTTGCCAATCCGGCCAGCACCAAGACATCGGAGCCCGACGCCGGTGCAAAGACTCGCTCCGCCCCGCAAACGGTCAAAAGCCCCGGTCATTCGTGGGGTCGCTGGATCACGGCGGCCATCGGCATTGCGGCTGTGGCCGGTGGAGCCATGGTGCTGGCCAGCCAAAGGCGGACACTTCAGACCACGTCCATCCCGTCCACGCAGCAGACCATTCCCTCGTCTGCTGCGATGAGCAGCCGTTCAAGCGCCGTTGCCGTTGAACTGGATGCGCCGACGGCACCTGCTTCCATCACCATCACGAGCTCGGAACCCAGCTGGCTGTCGATCCGCAACAGCGATGGATCCAAATTCTTTGAAGGAACCCTGGCTGACAGCAAAACATTGCCCGCTGATGCGAATGTTGAGATCTACGCCGGCAGGCCGGATCTGGTATTGATCAGCCGCGGCGACGAGACCCCTAAGGCACTGGGCACCATCGAACAGGTGCGTTGGTACAAACTCAATCCCTGACTTTCACCCGCAGAGTTAGTCCGGTGACAGTCTTCACCACCTCCGAGCAGCTCTCCAGACTCCACTGCTCAAGACTGACGTTCTGATTGAGACGTTCAGGCACCAGTTCCAAAACGAGATCATTGCCGACCACCTCGGTGACGAGGGTTCTCACCACCGGTTCGGGCCTGCGGTCCAGTGCAGCTGCAAGGCGCAGCAACAAAGACATCTCTGACACGGTTCGACGGTTGTCCCTGGTTGGCAGTGCCTGCCACGACTCATGACGCTTCTTGGGCAGGCTGCGGCGGTGATAACGGGCAATGGCTGCAATCATCAGATGCTCGGCTTCTGAATAGCCCAGAAGCTCGCCGTGGCGGATCAGATACCAGGAGTGCTTGTGATAAGCCGACAGATTGATGTGCTGACCGCAGGCATGCAACATGGCGGCCGCCCAGAGCAGATCCCGTCCGGATCCGTCATCACGGTGCAGGGTTCCATGCGTGTTGTCGTAGAGGCTCAGGGCATGACTCGCCACCCGCTCAGCACGGATCTGATTCACAGCGAACCGTTGAACCTGATGAATCACTGTGCGCTGCCGGATGCTGCTTTGGAAGCTGAATCGGTCCTCCAGCAGCCCGTGACGCAACATCCAATCCACGATCAGACCCTCGCGCAGGGCCCTTTCACTCAGGACCAGTTCGTCCACCCCCAGCATCTGCATGGTGGTCTGAAGGATCAGTGACCCCGGGACGATGATTTCGGCCCGGCGATCATTGATCGCCGTGAGACCACGTCGCTGATCAGGCGTCATGGTTGCAAGCCTCTCCACAACGCGGTTCAGTCGCTGCCGAGAAACTTTGTAACCGTGCAGCTTCAACGGAGGGCGCTCGTCCTCGGAGGCTGCCAAAGCACCGATCGCCATAGCAGTGCCGCTTGTGGCCACCAGCACGGGGGTTTCCCCTGGTTTGATGCGGCGGTGCACCTTGTCCACCGCAGGCTCCAGGGAGCCCTGAATGAAGGCCTGCAGGAAGGAGCGACGTTGGGGCGGGATCGGGTCATCTTTGACAAAATCACGCTGAAGCCTCACTGCGCCGACACGGGTGCTGGTGAGTGCACGAGCATCCCGGCCATCCGCGAGGATCAACTCGGTTGAGCCGCCGCCGATGTCAAGCACCAGATGCGGACGATCTCCGAAGGGCATTCCCGACAAGACGCCGAGGTAAATCAGGCGCGCTTCCTCCGGACCACTGACGAGATCCACGTCAAGGTCGAGCTGATCTTTGATCGTCTGGAGGAAATCCCGGCCGTTGGGGGCCTCACGCACAGCACTGGTGGCGGCGACGACGATCTGCTCCACCTTGTGACTGAGTGCGAGCTCCTGAAAGTGACGCAAGCTCTTCAGTCCACGGGCAATCGCCTCAGGCGTGAGCTCACCAGTCTCTGGATCGCGCTCACCCAGACGAGTGGTGGATTTTTCCGCCAGATCAATGCTGAACGTTCCCAACGCCACATCCACCGACGCCACGAGCATGTGGGTGGAGTTCGTGCCGACATCGATCGCGGCCACGCGCCGCACCTTTCGTAGCTCGCTCTGCCCCTTGTCCAGAGCCTGATTCAAACGCTGATCATTGAGGTCCACGGTGGTCACAAGCGAAGACTCGGCACCTGACATGGCGCACCGTGAAGAAGGGCCCCACTCTGCCATCGGTTCTCCAGGGGGAGAGCCTGCTGATTAAGGTTCGAAAATTCCTGTGTTTGAGCGCTTCGCACCGTGACCGGAACGACCTTCGCGCGCGTCACGACACCCTGGTTGGCCTTACTGCGCTGGAACAAACCCACAGGTCGCCTGATCCTGCTCATTCCGGCCGGCTGGAGCCTCTGGCTGGCCCCAGCCGCCCCGCCTTCCCTGGCCCTGGTGCTGCGCATCCTGATCGGTGGGCTTGCCGTCAGTGGAGCAGGTTGTGTGGCCAATGATCTCTGGGATCAACGAATTGATTCCGAGGTGGAACGCACCCGCCAACGCCCGCTGGCCAGCGGCGCACTGGGCCGTTCTCAAGCGATGGTGGCGCTGGTGCTGCTGCTGGCACTGTCTTTCGGGGTCGTGCTCAGTTTTCCGGTTGAGGTGCTGCAGCTGTGCCTGTTGCTGGCGGTCCTGGCCCTGCCGCCGATCCTTCTTTATCCCTCCGCCAAGCGCTGGTTCCCGTTCCCGCAAGCTGTGCTGGCGATCTGCTGGGGCTTCGCTGTGCTCATCCCCTGGGCCGCGTTTGAAGGCAACGTTTGGCCCAGCCTGACGCTGATCAGCTGCTGGTTCGCCACGGTCTGTTGGACCTTCAGTTTCGACACGGTGTACGCCATGGCCGACCGGCCGGACGATGCTCGGCTCGGGCTGCGTAGCAGTGCTCTTTCCTTAGGACGTGGAGCCGTCAGAACAGTGAAGGCGGGCTATGGCCTGACTTCAGCAGCGCTGGCGATTGCTGCCGCATCCGCTGAGGTGGGCGTGGTGTTCTGGCCCGTCTGGGGGCTGGCCACCGTGGGGTTTTGGCAATCCACCCAAGCCCTTCGCGCCTCCGAACAACAGGAGCCGACGATTTACGCGCGTCATTTCGCCCGTCAGGTTCAGATCGGAGCGCTACTGCTGGGAGGGTTGGTGCTGTCCCGGGGGTTCGGATGACCCTGACGGGTTTCTCGCACCAATGGCCAGCTCCGCTGCGAACCGGTGACCGGGTAGGGATCGCCGCAGCCAGCTCCTGCCTGCAAGACCACGACACGCTGCAGGAAGGGATTGCCGTTCTCACGTCTTGGGGGTTGCAGGTCAACCCTCCACCACCTCTAGAACGGCGCTGGGGCTATCTGGCCGGACGCGACGATGAACGCCGAAAGGATCTCCTGCTTCCATCGCCAGGGGCACTGCTGGCCTGTGCGCGTGGCGGCTGGGGAGCGGCACGCCTGCTGGAAGCGCCCATTGCTTGGCCGGAAGGCTGGTTGCTGGGGTTTTCCGACGTCACAGCCCTGCTCTGCAGCCGCTGGGCCCGCGGCCTGGGAGGAGGGATTCATGGACCACTACTCACCACCCTGGCGAGCGAACCGCAGTGGAGCCAGGAACGACTGAGGCATCTGCTGTTCGGACAACCGGTCGCGCCTCTTCAGGGCACCTGTTGGCGCAGCGGCAAGACCTCAGGCCCCCTGGTCACGATCAATCTGACCGTGGCATCGCACTTGCTGGGCACGCCACACCTCCCGGATCTTCGTGGTGCCATTCTCGTGATCGAAGACGTGGGCGAAGCGCCCTACCGAATCGATCGGATGCTCACCCACTGGCGACTCGCTGGCGTGTTGCAGCAACTCGCTGGGATCGGTTTCGGTCGCTTCAGCGGCTGTGATGACGCCAGCGAGGAGACCTCTGCCAACAAGACCTCCGCCGACACCTTCACGCTGGAACAGGTGCTGCGGGAGCGGACGGCAGATCTGAACTGCCCGGTGATTGCCGATCTGCCGGTCGGCCACGGAAGCGGTGGCAATGCAGCCCTACCAGTAGGAGTGCAGGCACTGCTGGACGCGGATCAGGGGTCCCTGAGTGTTGTGATGCCGTCTCAACGCTGACCGAGCACGGCCTCCGCCACCGTGAGATCAAATGGCGTGGTGACCTTGATGTTGGCGGGCCCGGCATCGAGAACCCGCACATGCCAGCCCAGCCGCTCAAACAGGGAAGCGTCGTCAGTCACGCTCCAGCCACGGGCCTTGGCCTCGTCGTGTCCCTGCCGCAGAGACGCCACTGCAAATCCCTGCGGCGTCTGTGCCGCCCACAGCTCCGCGCGGTCAGGCGTGTCCGCAATCACGCCCTGGGCATCCACCCGTTTGATCGTGTCCGTGACTGGCGTGGCGGCGATCACAGCACCCCCTTCCTGCACAGCCCGAGCGCAGCGGTTCAACAGCGCGGACTCAACCAGACAGCGGGCTCCGTCATGAATGAGCACGTGCTCAGCATCGCCGGGAAGAGCCGCCAGACCGCGTTCAACCGATTCCTGGCGCGTTGCTCCCCCTTGAATCCAAACCACCGGCTTCGGCGCTTCCTGCAGCAACGGTGCGATGGCGGCCTGATCCAGCGGCTGACCGATCACGCCGATCCAGCGGATGTCGGATGCCGCAAAGGCGGCGTCCAAAGTCCAGGCCAGCACCGGCCTGCCCAGCAGGGGCAGCAGGAGCTTGTTGCAATCCGCTCCCATGCGGCGGCCGCTGCCGGCGGCAGCGATCAACAGATGCACAAGCGACTCCTGCTCCCGGCAGGCTGAAACGGCCTCCATACAATCAGCTCGCACCACCTGTGCTGCCGCTTCATGCGCGTTCTCGCTCTCAGTCCCGGAAGCCTTCAGGAGCAGCTTGAGCGCCTTCCGGCCCTGGCTGCCACCGCTGAACAGCTGCAGGCCAGTCTCCAAGTGGCCTGCGATCCATCCCATCTGGGGCTGTGGAAACTTCTCCCCGCAGTGGAGAAGGTGATTCCCTTTCCCTTCAACGCAGCACCCAACCTGGCGGATTGGGCCAACCTGCTCGGCCTCGTGCGCGAACCCGACTTTCAGGCCTGCCTGAATTTCGCCACCGGTCGACAAGTGAATCTGATGCTGTCGATGAGCCATATCCCCACGCGAATCGCCACTGAGGGGTTCTCCAGCACAACGCAGGCGAAGATCAATGCCGGCTGGCTGCCCCAGGAGCTGCAAGCGTTTCTGACGCCGATCGGGGTCAAGCTTCAAGCGGATGACTTCCGTTTGAGCCTGAGTGCGAAGGCCATGGACACGGCCCGCCAGCGTCAACCATCCGGCGATGGGCCCCTCCTGCTGCTGGCCCCCAGCGCCATCACTGGAGACTGGCCCCAGGAGCGCTGGACCGCTCTTCCCGACAGCATCCGCAGCAAGTTGCCTCAGCTGCGCAGTCAGCTATTGGCACCTGAAATGTCTGTGTCAGACAAAGCAGCGGCTGTGGCCTGCGCGGATGTGGTGCTGAGCAGTTGCCCAATCACACAGCTCCTGGCAACTTATTGCGGTCTGCCATTGGTGGCGCTTGGGGCCAGAGCAGATCAGCTCCCGCAGCGTGAGGTGATCCGGCGACTGGAAAGCCCCGATCTCTCCTCCCTTTCCGATGCGGATGTGATGCAGGCCCTGGGCTTCTGATGCGGAGCCGCAGGCGACCTGGAGCGTCCGCGAGGCACCGCATCAGGCTCCGCCATCTGACCTTGATCGCCAAACCGTGGTTACTGCCGGTGATGGCGCTCACGGTCCTGGTGCTGGGAGGCGCTTTGGGCTATCGCATCACCGAGGGATGGGACTGGGGTGATTGTCTGTGGATGGTGCTGATCACCATCAGCACCATCGGCTACGGAGAAGTCGAACCCCTCTCGCAAGCCGGCCGCTTGGTCACCGTCCTGATCATTGCTGGCGGTCTGCTGGTGGTGCAGCTCTCGATCCAGCGCGTGCTGGGACTGTCAGAATCGGGCTACTTCCGACAGGTGCGGGAGCTGAGGTTTCGCCGGATGCTTCGGCGCATGCACAACCATGTGATTCTTTGCGGTTACGGCAGAATTGGCCGTGAGATCGGCGAGCAACTGCGTCGTGACCAGGTGCCGGTGCTCGTGGTGGAACTGGACCCTGCCCGCAAAGCCGCTGCAGAGCAATGCGGCTTGAAGGTGCTTCAGGCTGACGCCACCCTGGATGAAACGCTGCTGGAAGCTGGCCTTCACCGCTGCCGCAGCCTGGTGGCTGCTCTCCCCAGCAACGCCGCCAATCTCTATGTGATTCTCAGTGCCCGCGGGCTCGAGAAAACCTGCCGACTAATTGCCCGCGCTGACAGCGAAGAAGCCGCAGCCAAGCTGGAACTGGCTGGAGCCAGTGTGGTGGTGAGTCCTTATGTGGCTGGTGGACGAATGATGGCGGCCACGGCCCTGCGCCCCCTGGCGGTCGATTTTGTTGATCTGCTGGCGGGGTCCGATTGTGAAATTGAAGAATTCCGCCTCAGCAAGGACCCCCTTGTGATGAGTCACCTCGCCGGTCGCAGCCTCGCGGATCTCGACCTAGCACGACGCACTGGTGCCATGGTTCTGGCCATCCGAGAGAACACCACCCTGACGGCCAATCCCAGTGGCGCCATGACCCTGGCGCCTGGCCAGATGCTGGTGGTGATGGGCAGTCAGCAGCAGCTGCAGGATCTGCGGCGCATCCTGGGGGATGGCGTCGATGCCGTGGAAACCATGAGCGGCATCAGCACATCGAATTAAGAGGTCCATTCACCGGTGCTTACGATCATTCGAGCGCAGGTCCATAGATGAGCACCACTCGCACCCTCGAAGGTCAGATCGCTCTGGTCACCGGAGCCAGCCGGGGCATCGGCAGGGCCGTTGCCCTGGCCTTGGCCGAAGCCGGCGCCGAGGTGGTGGTGAACTACGCCAGTTCCCCGGATGCGGCGGAAGCCGTGGTGCAAACCATCGAGGCCTCCGGGGGGAAGGCCTATGCCCTCCAGGCGAATGTGGCTGATGAGTCGGCCGTCGATGGTCTGATCAAGGCCGTGCTGGAGCGCAGTGGCCGCATCGACGTGCTGGTGAACAACGCCGGCATCACGCGCGACGGCCTGTTGATGCGCATGAAAACCGATGACTGGCAGTCCGTCATCAACCTCAACCTGAGCGGTGTCTTCCTCTGCACGCGCGCAGTGACTCGCCCAATGCTCAAGCAGAAACGCGGAAGGATCATCAATATCACCTCCGTGGTGGGTCTGATGGGCAATGCGGGACAGGCGAATTACGCCGCCGCCAAGGCGGGGGTCGTGGGCTTCACCCGCAGTGCCGCCAAGGAAATGGCCAGCCGGGGGATCACTGTGAATGCCGTGGCACCTGGCTTCATCGCCACGGACATGACCAAGGATCTGAACGCCGAAGGCATCCTCTCGGCCATTCCGCTCGGAAGCTTTGGCACACCGGAACAGGTGGCGGGCACTGTCCGCTTTCTCGCCGCTGACCCAGCTGCGGCCTACATCACTGGTCAGGTGATTCAGGTGGATGGCGGCATGGTGATGGGCTGACCCTGGGGCGGATGATCAGCGATCGAGGGGCTGCCCCAGCTCATCGCGCAGCCTGCGGATCCTCTGCAACAGGCGGAAACGCCGGCTGCGCTCCGTCGCTGTCAGAAAGATTCTCAACGGCACATAGACGAGAGCCATCGATCCGGCCAGAGCGGCCATCAGACCGAAAAACAGCACCCCTGAATCAGCCATTGATCAACGCTAACGAGCTGGATTCAATCCGTCCGAGAGAAGGGGTGGTTGATTCGGCTTTCCCCACTTCCAACACCGAGTCATGTGACCTGTCGCTATGGGAAATTAGCGATCGGGTAAGTGTCGTTTATGGCCAAACTTCTCAGTTTTTCAGATCAATCCCGCGCGTCGCTTGAGCGTGGAATGAATGCCCTCGCCGATGCCGTGCGCGTCACCATCGGTCCCCGCGGTCGCAACGTGGTGCTTGAGAAGTCATTCGGAGCGCCCGACATCATCAATGACGGCGACACGATCGCCAAGGAAATCGAACTGGAAGACCCCTTCGAAAACATCGGGGCCAAGCTGATCCAGCAGGTGGCGTCCAAGACCAAGGACAAGGCCGGCGACGGAACCACCACGGCAACCGTGCTCGCTCAGGCCATGGTTGAAGAGGGCCTGCGCAACACTGCGGCAGGTGCCAGCCCGATCGAACTGCGTCGCGGCATGGAAGCGGCCGTTGCCCACGTGGTGGCAGGTCTTGCGGAACGCAGTCAGGCTGTGAGCGGCGATGCCATCCGTCAGGTGGCCACGGTCAGTGCCGGTGGTGATGAAGAGGTCGGCCGGATGGTGGCCGAGGCCATGGACCGGGTGAGCGTGGACGGTGTGATCACCGTGGAGGAATCCAAATCCCTCGCCACCGAGCTTGAAGTGACTGAAGGCATGGCCTTCGACCGCGGCTACAGCTCTCCCTATTTCGTCACCGATGGTGACCGTCAGCTGTGCGAATTCGACAACGCACTGCTGCTGCTGACCGATCGCAAGGTGAGCTCGGTCGCCGATCTGGTGCCGGTGCTCGAAACCGTTCAGCAGTCCGGATCCCCCCTGGTGATCCTGGCCGAGGAAGTGGACGGCGAAGCTCTCGCCACGCTGGTGGTCAACAAGAACCGCGGCGTGCTGCAGGTGGCCGCTGTGCGTGCGCCGTCGTTCGGCGAACGACGTAAGGCAGCATTGGCCGACATCGCCATTCTGACCGGTGGCACCGTGATCAGCGAAGACCGGGCGATGAGCCTCGACAAGGTCACACTCGACGATCTTGGACGCGCCCGCCGAATCACCATCAGCAAGGAGAGCACCACGATCGTGGCCGGCGAAGACAGCCAGGCTGCCGTGGCTGACCGGGTGGCCTCCATTCGTCGCGAACTGGAGAACACCGAATCGGAATACGACCGCGAGAAACTCACCGAACGCATCGCCAAACTGGCCGGCGGCGTGGCTGTGATCAAAGTGGGCGCGCCCACGGAAACGGAGCTGAAGAACCGCAAACTGCGCATCGAAGACGCGCTCAACGCCACGCGCGCCGCTGTGGAGGAGGGAATCGTTGCGGGTGGTGGCTCCACCCTGCTGCAGCTCGCCGGATCCCTTGATGCCGTGGCCTCGAAACTCGAGGGTGATCAACGCACCGGCGTGGAAATCGTGAAGCGTGCCCTTAGCGCACCGCTCAAGCAGATCGCCATCAATGCCGGCGCCAACGGTGATGTGGTGGTCGAACAGGTGCAGCGCACCGGCCAGGGCTTCAATGCCCTCACCGGCACCTACGAGGACCTGCTTCAGGCCGGCATCCTTGATGCCGCCAAGGTGGTCCGACTGGGCCTTCAGGATGCGGTGTCGATCGCCTCGCTGCTGATCACCACGGAGGTGGTGGTGGCCGACAAGCCCGAACCCGCAGCGGCAGCGGCACCCGGCGGCGACCCCATGGGCGGCATGGGTGGCATGGGAGGCATGGGAGGCATGGGAGGCATGGGCATGCCCGGCATGATGTGATTCAACGAAGCGCGCCTGATGGGATCAAAGCGATCCCACCAGGCGCGCATGAATCCGACATACCGTCAGAGCTTCCCGCGGGGGTTTTCGGCAGAGATGCCCGAGCTCCCGATTCAGAGCTTGCAGTTCGCTCATTGGAAGACCCGCCAGAGGCAGAGCGAAAACCAGTCCACCGACCATCGCAGGGACCGACATCAGGCGAAGCATGGCTTGAGTCTCGCGGGACTCAGCCAGTCTGCATGTCCAACTGCCGTCTGTAAGCAGCAACCTGAAGATCCACTCCAGTGATTGCCGTTCCCACCACCACGGCATCAGCGCCGCGCTGAATGGCCTCAGCGGCTGAAGACGCCGATGCAATGCCGCCTTCACAGATCAGTGCGGTGGCTGTAGGCAACTGCTCGCGCAGGGGCTGAATCAGATCCCAGGCCGGCGGAGACGAGGCTGCCGTCGCTTCGGTGTAACCGAACAGAGTGGTACCAACCCAGTCACAACCCAGCGCAGCCGCGCGCAGCCCATTGGCCAGCGTGTCGACATCAGCCATCAAGGGAGCGCCGAGCTCAGTTCGTGCACGACTGACCAAATTTTCCAAGCGTTCATCATCAGGGCGAACGCGATCGGTGGCATCCAAGGCCACCACATCAGCACCGGCTGCCCAGACCGCTTTGATCTCATGCCAGCGCGGGGTGATGTAAACGGAGCTTCCGGCCCAGGTGCGCTTCCACAGCCCGATGATCAGCGCATCTGGACAGCGTTCCCGAACGGCACCGATGTGTTCCGGACTCTCCAGACGGACACCGAGAGCCCCATTGCGCAGGCTGGCTTCCGCCATCGCAGCGATCACATCCGGATGACGCATCGGCGATCCTTCGGGAGCCTGCACCGACACGATCAAGCCATTCTTGAGCTGGGCACGATCAAAAGGAGTCCTGAGGAGACCAGTCATGGTGACTCAGGACGCCTTAGGCAGATCATCCGCGTCAACAGGAGCCAACCAGCGGCGAACACGACGGGGACCTGAAGCGGGAACCGGCCTGGGGGATGGTGCCGCAGAAGGAACGAAAGAATGGGCGGGTGGAACCGAGCTGGTGCTGTCGTCGCGATCAACGACCCGACCCACATCATCCAGGCAATCTTTCAACAGCGCAGTGAAACGACTGAAGCGTGAGTCTCCAGCAATGGGTGGCTCTTGATCAGCATGGAACGCTGGCTGTGAGCCTGGAACCGGCTCCAGCGCTGACCAAGATTCGGCACTCGAGTCAACCAGCTGCTCTTCTGCCGAACGATCAAGCTGCTGATCAGCCTTGGTGGAATCCGCGGTGACAGCAGCTGTCTGCTCGGCTGGCTCGAGCGTGGCTGTTTCGCTGACGGCTGTTTCGCTAACGGCCGTTTCAGAGATGGCTGTTTCAGAAATGGCTTCCTCAACACCAGCCATCACCTCAGTGGGCCTCTCATCCAGCACGGCGGCGGGCACGGCCGCGGGCTCGGTGTGCTGATCAGCAGCAGCATCGATGCGTTCGACCTGGGTTCTCTGCGGAAGAGAATCCACCCCAAAACGATGCACCCACTGCAGCTCGAGACGCGCCAGACGCTGTGAATCGCCGTCCCGTTGTGCCTGATCGAGCTGACGCTGCAGGTCGATCCGGCGGGGATCCTGATGCTGGTACGGGGACTGAGTCACGGGATCAGGCGAGTTTGCGATTGAGCAGAGGGCGAATCAGCAGGAACAACGCAGCTGTCAACAGCGTCAGGACCAGCAGACAGGTGGTTCCGGTGACGGGACCGTAAGGGGCTTCCAAAAGAACCGACGACAGATCCAATGGACCTGCATAGGCGGCACGGATGGGTTCAATTGCGAAGGTAAGGGGATTCAGCGCTGCAAGCCAGCCCAGCCAAGCGGGCATGAAGCTGAGCGGTGCCAGGGCAGTGCTGGCAAACAGCAGCGGCAGATTGGCAACGAAGATCACCGCAAGCAATTCAATGTGGCCCGGCAAGGCAAACGCCAGCCCAAGGCTCAGTGCCGTCACGGCAAACACCAGCAACAGCAAGGTCACGACCACCAGCAGCAAACCTGCGGCGCCAGGCCAGCCGTAACCAAGCAGCGCGGCCATGAGCATGATCGCCAGACTCTGAACCAGGCTGAGAGTGGTGATGAAAATGACCGATGCCAGAACAATCGAGCTTCGACTGCGCAGGGGCGCCACCAGCAGTCGATTCAGGAAGCCAAACTCCCGATCAAACATCACAGGCAGCCCGGCATTAAGCGCACCACTGAAGGCCGTGAACACGATCACGCCGGCCCCGAGGAAGCGTCCATAGCTCATGCCGCCGGGGAGCAATCCCTCTGGCGCACGGCTAAACAGAGCGCCAAATAGCACCAACCAAATCAAGGGTTGCAGCACCCCTGCCACCAGCGTTGACGGTCGTCGCTGCAACTGAAGAAACAACCGACGCGTCAGTGCCGAGGTCTCTTGCACCAACTCGGACAAGGCTGAGCGGTCGACGGGTTGGGCGGAAGAAGCACCGATGACAGGACTGGTCATGAAAGAGACAGAGACGGGAACGACAGAGGGGAGTGCTTCAACGCATCGACTGACGTCGCTCGAGCTTGGGATCGCGTTGACCCGCAACGGCCAGCTCAGCATCCATCAGGGTGCGACCCGTCGCTTGCAGATAGACATCATCCAAGCTTGGACGGCTCTGGGACAGCGAGAACACCTCCAGATCAGCACTGGCGAGCTGGGTTTTGAGCACGGACAGCACATGCTCGCCATCCACCACGAGGTTGAGCGAGTAGCCCTGAGCGCGGTTCACAACAATCCGCCTGACGCCGTCCAGGCCCTCCAACAGATGGCGCACCTTTTCAGCCTCCGGTTGATCGCTGAATTCACGCACTCGCAAGGTCACCCTGTCCCCACCGAGCTCCTGCTTGAGGCTTTCGGGTGAGCCTTCGGCGATCACGCGACCGGCATCGATGATCGCCATGCGGTCAGCTAGCGCTTCCACCTCTTCGAGGTAATGACTGCTGAGCAACACCGTCGTCCCCTGGTCACGAAGGTCGCGAAGCACCTCCCAGATCACGGCACGACTTTCGATGTCGAGTCCGACCGTGGGTTCATCCAGAACCAGCAGTTGGGGCTGGTGCAGAAGTCCAGCGGCCAGATCCAGCCGACGACGCATGCCACCGGAGTAGGTGCCGCAGCGGCGATCAATCCATTCGGTCATCGACAGACGGTCGATGAGGGCCTCGATCCTTTGATTCCGTTCCAAGCGAGGTAAGTGGTAGAGGTCACCTTGCAAGGCCAGAAGCTCGCGACCGGTGAGGATCTTGTCGATCGCCACCTCCTGCGCCACAAATCCCATCAACTGGCGAACGGCACGGGGGTTGTCAAGGGCATTGATGCCTCCAACAGTCACCGTGCCGCGATCTGGGGCGAGCAAGGTGGCCAGGATGCGCAGAGCAGTCGTCTTGCCGGCACCGTTTGGACCGAGCAGGCCGTAAAGGCAGCCTGCAGGAACGGACAAACTGAGTCCCCGCAGAGCCTCGACGGACCCGTAGGACTTTTCCAGTTGGTCCAGCTCCAGCAGAGACATCTACCGACAGAAACGAACTCGCAAAATCTAGGCAGCCATCCCTGGGAAGCCGCCCGTGAGCATCAGCATCCATCCCCTCACCTGGGCATCCAACAGGGCCGCATCCGATTGGCGACTGAGGATCAGCAGCAGACAGATGCCGAACAGATAAAGAATCGACCAACGAAATAACCCCTTGGCGCGTTCGGTACTGCTGGGGTCTTGGGCGAGATGCTCCACCATCTGAAGCAGGCGACCATTGAAGGGGATCACCAGCAAGCCATAGAGCACACCACCTTCCGGTAACGCGAACACACCGAGCAAACTGAGCAGGGCCGTCGCCCAGCCGTAGCGGCGAATGGCACGGGCGGTCACAACGGGTCCCTTGACCACCGGCAGCATGGGAATGCCGACGGCGCGGTAGTCCTCACGAAGCAACAGCGCCAGGGCCCAGAAGTGGGCAGGGGTCCAGACCATCACGAGCGCGAAGAGCCACCAGCCGCTCAGACCCACATGACCGGTGGCAGCAGCAGCGCCCACCAGCGGCGGAATCGCCCCGGCCACACCGCCGATCACGATGTTCTGGGTGGTTCTGGGTTTAAGAATCGCTGTGTACAGAAGCACGTAGCTGCACAAACCAAGCAGCGACAACCCGGCTGCCAGGCAATTCACGCCGCTGACCAGAAGCGTCGCCGCGGCCAGAGTGCATGACACGGCACCCGCGAATGCGGCAGTCGGAGAGAGCCGTCCTGAAGGGAGAGCGCGACCACTGGTGCGCTGCATCCGTCCATCAAGCTCCTGTTCCCAAAGACAGTTGAGAACACCTGCCGCAGCGGCGGCCAGCGCACCCCCGCCAAGGGTGCAGGCAAGTCGTGGCGACGACAGAGGCCAGCCTTCCGACAGCGCCATACCGCCGAGGGTGGTGGCCAAAAGCAAGGGGATCAGCCTCGGCTTGGCAACCTCCAGCCAGGGAGGCAACTTGATGCGGCGACGGGAGGGGACCACTTGGTCCCGGGTGAGAGGAGCTGCAGCTGCGGTCGTGGTGGCACTAGCCATGACAGGCCTCCAAAGCGGAAGAATCGGGTAGAGCAATCAGCGCGTCGCTGGCCGGTGGCTGACGCCGGCAGGTGAGCGCCGCCAGCACGGCCACCAGCAGGCAAGCCACCAGCTGATGAGCGACGGTGAGAGCGGGCTGTGACAGACCCAGCCGCAACGTGCTGACGCCGAGGGCGATCTGGGTACCCACCAAAAGGAGGGCAGTGCACAGCAGCGGCCACTGGCTGCGACCCCAGCGCCCGCTCAACAGCGCCGCAGCGACGAACAGCAGCACCGAAAGCACCGCCGGTGTGGCGGCCATCCGATGCCAGTGCAACCACTGACAGGAGGCACCAGCTTCCAGGCAACGCTGGGATGCCCAGGAGGTGGCCATGCGGGCACCGAGAAGGCTTTGTCCGCCAACAGCCAGCACGCTGAGGGTTCCCAGCAGCAACCACCAGCGCGGGGCGGCCGTGGTCGAGGCATCGGCGAGCAGCACCTGGGTGAGCGCACTCACGGTGATCACGAGCGTCAAAGCCAGAGCCAGATGAGCGGTCACCACCGCAGAAGGCAGAAGCTGAAGAACAGTGAGAGCCCCTAGCCCACCCTGCAGGCCAACCATCAGCACCAGGACGGCGCTGAGGGGCAACAGCCATCCGGGCAGATCGCGGCGATACCACCACACAGCACCGAGCTGCACCATCAGGGCAACCCCCACCACGAAGGCATCGAGTCGGTGAAACCATTCCAGAAAGACCTGGAGGTTCATCTGACGCCCTGGCAGCAGCGTTCCGTAACACAGCGGCCAGTCCGGACAGGCCAAACCGGCCTCCATGACGCGGGTGGCACCGCCGATCACCACCAGCGCAACCAGGGCCACCACCAGATGCGCAGCCAGCTGGGCCAGACGCAGACGAATCGGAGTGAGAGACGATGTAGTCAACGTCGACTCCTGAATGGAGTGGTAATGAACGGAACGTAGCGATCTCAATCAGAACGGCACGATGTGTGCACGAGTGCAACAACAGAATCGGAAGAGTGATGCGACTTTGCTGACACAAACCTCGAGAAAGTCAGCGAAGCCGAGAAATGTTCAGGCTGGTTTAACAATCACTAGGTGGTGATTGAAACCAACCTCCATAGTCTGAAGAAGCCCAATCGAGGTACGGGTGCCCATTCCTTCAGCCATCCTCACGCTTGTCCTGGGAATGCTCCTCGTTCTCGGGGGGCTTTGGATCGGCCAGAACGTCAACCTTTTGCCAGTGGATGCAAGCGTGAATGCGCCCATCTACGACGAATTATTTCGTGTTCTGTTCAGCATCGGCACGATTCTTTTTGTCGGAATCGTTGGGTTGATTGTGTTCAGCCTGGTTCGCTTTCGGCGACGTCCTGGACAGCTTGGTGATGGCATTGCCCTGGAAGGCAATTTGCCGCTCGAAGTGTTTTGGACGGCAGTGCCAGCAATCGTCGTTCTCTTTGTCGGTCTTTACAGCTACGACATTTACGAGCGCATGGGCGGCATGGTGCCCCTGGGCCATGGCGACCACGGAGCCGTTAGCGCCACTGCCAATGCCAACGCCAGCTCTGCAGACGTACGCATCTGGGGAGGCATTGGTTCCACCCAGGACTCTCAGACGGCAACGGGGGCAGCGATCGCACCATTACCGATCGAGGTCACGGCGATGCAGTTCGCCTTCCTCTTCCATTACCCGGACGGTGACTTCATTTCCGGTGAGATGCACGTCCCAGCTGATCGCCCGGTTTCCCTGAAAATGGAAGCGAAGGATGTGATCCATGCATTTTGGATTCCTGAGTTCCGGCTGAAACAGGACGTGATCCCTGGGCAACCGACGGTTCTTGATTTCACACCAACGCGACCAGGCACCTACTCGATCGTTTGCGCTGAACTCTGCGGTCCGTACCACGGCGGCATGCGCTCCTCGGTCGTGGTGGATAGCGCCGATGACTTCGAAACCTGGCTGCAGGCCAACAGCAAGACCACCCCATCCGAAGCATGACCATCACCGCTCCCCCACCATCCACACCGTCGTCAACTGCCCTGCAACCGAACGGATGGCTTCGCTATTTCAGCTTCAGCGTCGATCACAAGGTGATCGGCCTCCAATACCTGGTGTGCGGCTTCGCTTTCTATCTGATCGGCGGGGCGATGGCCGGCGCCATACGCACTGAACTTCTCAGCCCAATCTCGGACTTCATGCCGAGAGACGTCTACAACCAGATCCTCACCCTGCACGGCACGGTGATGATTTTTCTGTGGATTGTGCCGGTGGTGAATGGCGCCTTTGGCAACTATCTGATTCCCTTTTATGTCGGCGCCAGGGACATGGCTTATCCCAGGCTGAATGCCGTCGCCTTCTGGCTGATTCCTCCGTCGGGGCTGATGCTGATCAGCAGCTATTTCATCACGGGTGCAGCGCAATCAGGCTGGACGGCTTACCCACCACTCAGCATCACAACACCAGCGACAGGGCAAATCATCTGGATCCTGAGTGTGCTTCTGCTGGGTGGAAGCTCCATCTTCGGAGGCATCAATTTCATCGCCACCATCCTCAAACTGCGCCGACCCGGTTTGAAGCTGATGCAGTTGCCGATGTACTGCTGGGCAATGCTCGGCACCAGCATTCTCGTGGTGCTGTCCACACCCGTTCTGGCCGGCACATTAATCATGCTGAGCTTCGACATCGTGGCCCACACAGGATTTTTCAATCCTGGGCTGGGAGGCAATGTGGTGGTGTATCAACACCTTTTCTGGTTCTACTCACACCCGGCGGTTTACATCATGGTGCTGCCGGCTTTCGGGTTGGTCAGTGAAATTCTGCCGGTGCATTGCCGCAAACCACTGTTCGGCTACACAACGATGGTGTATTCGATCATGGCCATTGTGGTGCTGGGCCTTGTGGTCTGGGCGCACCACATGTTCACCAGCGGCACTCCCCCCTGGATGCGCCTGTTCTTCACGATCGCAACAGCCTTCATCGCCGTGCCGACGGGCATCAAATTCTTCAACTGGCTGGCCACGCTCTGGGGAGGTCGGATCAGCCTGAACAGTGCCGTTCTGTTCTCCTGCGGATTCATCGTGAATTTCGTGTTGGGTGGTATCACCGGCGTTGCCCTGGCGCAGGTGCCCTTCGATGTGCATGTCCACGACACCTACTTCGTGGTCGCCCACTTCCACTACATCGTCTACGGGGGATCGGTGTTTGTGATCTTCGCCTCCATCTATCACTGGTATCCGAAGGTCACGGGTCGCATGCTCAATGAGCATCTGGGTCGTTTCCACTTCCTCATCACCTTCATCGGCTTCAACCTCTGCTTCGCTCCTCAGCACTGGCTTGGACTCAATGGCATGCCCCGACGTGTGGCGGAATACGACCCCCAGTTCGCTCTGGTGAATCAGATCAGCAGTGTCGGAGCACTGCTGATGGCCATCAGCACACTTCCTTTCCTCTGGAATGTGGTGGCTAGCGCTTTCTACGGAGCACCGGCAGGGGACAACCCCTGGAAAGCACTGACACCGGAGTGGCTGACGTCCTCACCGCCACCCGTGGAGAACTGGACCGGTGAACCACCTCTGGTGACGCATCCCTACAGCTATGGGGTGCCCGCCGATGAAATCGATCTCAATTCTGCCAGCGGCAGCGATCTCTGGAGCAGCGGCCAATGACCACCACCACCACAACCCAAGACCACGATCACGACCACGACCTGACCCATCACGATCCGCATGCAGCGGAGCATCCCGATCACCGCATGTTCGGCCTGGCCACATTCCTTGTGGCCGATGCCATGACCTTCGCCGGGTTCTTCGCCGCTTATCTCACCTTCAAAGCGGTGAATCCACTCCTGCCCGGTGCGATTTACGAACTCGAACTACCGCTGCCCACCCTCAACACCATCCTGCTGCTTGTGAGCAGTGCCACATTTCATCGTGCCGGCGCGAATCTGCGCCAACAGCGCAACGATCGATGCCGTCTCTGGCTCCTGATCACAGCGGGACTGGGCCTGGCCTTTCTGGCCAGTCAGATGGTCGAGTACTTCACCTTGCCGTTTGGCCTTACCGACAATCTCTTCGCCAGCACCTTCTATGCCCTGACCGGATTCCACGGGCTGCACGTCACTCTTGGCACCTTGATGATTCTGATTGTGTGGTGGCAATGCCGCACCCCATCAGGACGCATCAGCGCCAGCAATCATTTCCCCCTGGAAGCTGCCGAGCTCTACTGGCACTTCGTGGATGGCATCTGGGTGATTCTGTTCGTGATTCTCTATCTGATCTGAAGCAGACCGTCTTGTCTTCATGCGGGGAATCCCCATGAATTCCTTGCCCAGGTTGCGCTCTGAAGCCAAAATTGATGTGTCTTTTCAAATAAAGATGCTGGTTGGAGAGGAGTTACTGAACAAGGCACGGGCCCTCAGCAACCGCCCTGAGGATGAAATTGCCCGTGGCTGCGGCTACGTCGGCCCCAGTGGTCGGCTGTTGCGCAAAAGCTTCTATCGCGCCCTCGTTGAAGCCAAGGGCTACAAACTGCCCTCCAATAGCAGTAGTGGCAGCGGCGGCCCACGTGGGCGTCAAGCCGATTTCCGCACGCGCGTGCACGGCAACGGCAACCTGCTGATCGGCCATGCCTACACGCGACGGCTTGACCTCGTGCCGGGCCAAGAGTTCAAGATTGAATTGAACAAGGATTCAGGCACGATCACACTGCTGCCCCTCGACGAATCCCCTGCGTCAGAGTGAGTGAGGTCACAATCGGGAAGGCCAGGCTGAACGCTGACGTTCCCGGAGCATCGATCCGTCAGGCCACAGCCGGAGGATCCTGGTCGTCATGCAGGTTGGAGCTGAAGATGATCAGTTCCAGACCACTGAACAGGAAACTGATTCCCACCAGGGTTCCGAGCACCCACAACAGACCCCAGAACTTCAGGGTGACGATCAGCAGACCCAGGACGAAGGTGATCACACCGTTGGCGATGGCCCAGCCGGCACCCGGTCGGTTGGTGTGAGCGAGGCCGTTGAAGAAGGCCACAAGCCCTTCAACAAGAAAAACGATGCCGATGGCAAGGGCGAATGCTGCCACCTGTTCAAGTGTGTCCTGGCGAAGATCTTTCAGGATCGAACCACCGGCCACGATGAACAGGGTCGACACCACCAGACGCCAGAAGCAAACCCAGCGCCCCATTCGCCCGGAACGCGCCAGGTTGCTGATCCAGCCAACAATCCCGCCGACCAGGAACAGCACGCCAACTACAGCAACAGTCCAAACTGAAGCCAACACCGGAAATAGCAGGGCAAGGATGCCCAGAACAATCAGAAGAATGCCTTCGGCGATGGAGAAGGCCTTGAACGTGCCCAGGGAGTCAGGGCGCTCATCGACAGTCATCGATGGTTCGTGATGAACAACATCCGCAAGGTATTGAGGTCACTGGAATCCGGCCATCGTTTGTGATCGTTCCTCAGCCCCAGCCGTGTTCGGCCAGCCATGCGGCGGTGACGGTGTCACCCTGCGGCTGGGGTGAGGCAGTACTGAGCAGTCGCTCCGTATAACGGGCCAGCAGGTCGATCTCCAGATTCACCGCATCCCCCACCTGCAGATCCCGCAAGGCGGTCACCGACCAGGTGTGAGGGATCACGGCCACCCAGAACTTGGCTCCCTGCTCGGCGCAGCCCGCCACGGTGAGACTGATGCCATTTACCGCAACACTGGCTTTGTCGCAGATGTAGCGACCGAAGAACGGATCCCGCCAGCGCACTTCCAGGTGCCACGACTGGGGAAGGGCCTCCACGGCCACCACCTCACCGATGCCATCCACGTGGCCGCTCACCAGGTGGCCGCCCAGACGATCGGAGAGACGCAGGGCTGGTTCGAGATTCACCGCTGCCCCCTGCGAAGCTTTGGCGCCCAGGATCGTTCGCTGCAGGGTCTCTTCGCTGACGTTCGCCAGAAAACCATCACCAACCAGCTCTGCCACGGTCAGGCAGACACCATCCACGGCCACGCTGTCACCCAGCATCAAAGGGGAGAAAGCTGCACAGCCTTCCACCAGCAGCGCATGACCACGCCGCTCGACGCGACCCACCGCCTGAACCAAACCCGTGAACATCGCCCCTCCCGCGGCCCTGTCATCTGTTCATAATCGATAGAGCGGCGGAGCCGTCCTTGGTCGAGATGAGCGTGGCGGGAATCGCCCTTGATGCCAGCAGTCGCAGTCCGATCGTGCTGCTGCGAGATCCATCCAGAACCCGTCAGGTGCCGATCTGGATTGATCAGGCCCAGGCCCACAACATCATGGCCGGCCTCAACGACACGCCACAGCCCAGGCCGCTCAGCCACGACCTCATGGCCGCTCTGCTCGAAGCAGGGCGGCTGCGATTGGAGCGAGTGATCATCCACGCCATCGAAGACAGCACCTTTCGCGCGGTGCTGCGGTTGCAGCCCCTCGATGATGAAACAGAAGACGACGATGAAAGCGATGGTGATCTGGAAAGCGATCACCGGCTGGAGATTGATGCGCGCCCCAGTGATGCCATTGCTCTGGCCATCCGCACCGGCAGCAGCGTCTGGATGCTGGAGGAAGTGGTCGCCGAGGCCTCGATCGCAGTGGATGCCGAGGCGGATGCGGAAGACAGGGACGAATTCCGTCGCTTCCTGGATCAGCTGAGCCCGGCCGCACTGGTGCGCCACCTGGAATCACGGCCCCCTGGCGATTCCCGCGACGCGCAGAGCGACACCCCGCCCTCTTGAGCCGCATCACAGCGATGCAGCATCGTTCCTTCGGTGAAGGTCCACCGGTGAGCCTGTTCACGCTGGGCACCATGCGCGCCCTGCAGGCCCCCGATCAGATGCTCACAGTGCTGCGGGCCGCCCTTACCGCGGGGGTAAACCATTTGGAAACGGCCCCTGCCTATGGCCCCGCCGAATCCTTTCTTGGGGACGCCCTGGCGCAACTGCAGAGCGAAGGGGTCCAACCGGAGGGACATGGCTGGGTGATCACCACCAAGCTGTTGCCCGGTCTCACCCTTGACGAGGGCCAAGCCGCTCTGAAGGCCAGCCTTGAGCGTCTTGGGATCAATCGTCTCGACAACCTGGCGATCCACGGCCTGAATCTGGACAGCCATCTCGACTGGGCCCTCCATGGCGAGGGCGCACGATTGATCGATTGGGCCCTGAATAGCGGAACCGTGGGCCAGGTGGGGTTCAGTAGCCACGGCTCCAATGCCCTGATCCATCAGGCAATTGACAGTCAGCGTTTCCGTTTCTGCTGTCTGCATCTGCATCTGCTCGATCCGACGCGCATGCCGCTGGCACAGCTAGCTCTGCAACAGACGATGGGTGTGCTGGCAATTTCACCCGCGGACAAGGGCGGCCGTCTTCAGGCCCCCAGCGGACAATTGGTTGAGGACTGTCGCCCGTTTCAACCACTGGAGCTCGCCTATCGCTACCTGCTGGCCGCAGGCATCAGCACGCTCAGCGTTGGCGCCCAGACCGCAACAGACCTCGAGCTGGCCCACGCGCTCGGCCAGAGCGATGGTCCCCTACAGACCGAGGAATCCCGCGCCATCGAGCGACTGGATCAGCAGCGCCGACAACGACTGGGCCACGACCTCTGCGGGCAGTGTCGCGCCTGCTTGCCCTGTCCGAATGCGGTGCCCATCCCGGATCTGCTGCGCCTGCGCAATTTGGCGCTTGGTCACGAGCTGATCGAATTCGCCAGTGAGCGTTACAACTTGATCGGCAGGGCCGGCCACTGGTGGGAAACGGTCGATGCAGATGCCTGCCAGTCCTGCGGCGACTGCCTTCCGCGCTGCCCCCATGGATTGGCCATTCCAGAGCTTCTGGCCGACACCCACCAGCGACTGGCCGCAGCACCGCGCCGACGTCTCTGGGGCTGAAGCTATGGAGCTGAAGCATCCCAGCGATCCTGCAGCGACAACTCCTGCGGAGACTCCAAGGGGAACAATGTCCAGCAGGACTCCCAGACCGTTGCGGGGGGCAGAAGGGCGGGCAGCAAGCGCTTGGGGACCCGACTGGCGGCGGCGGCGAGCATTGCAGATGGCAGGGGTGGAATCCAACCCTGCGACAACATCCGCGTCAGGAGCGGGGAGGTCCAGGCTTCCTCCACCCAAGCTTGTGGCAGTGGTTCGGAGGTGTCCTTCGGGCGCAGCAACAGCGTCCAGTGCAGAGGAGCCCCTTGCTGCGGCAGCACGACCGTCAAGCGTGGATCCTGCTGCAGGGCACGCATGCAGCGCTGCAAGGGCACAACCGCCAGCCGGGCGTCACCCTGCAACAACCAGTTCAACGCAAAGCGATCGTCAAAGCTGAGCGCAGCGGCACGCAGACGCCGCAACGGGTCAGGGCCATCGATCCGATCCGCCAGGGAAGCCAGCAGCCTTGGACTGGATGGCAGCAACAGCTTGCCCTCAAACGCCGGGTCGAGAAGGAGGTTCCAGCCTTCATCCGGATCGGGGACAGTGCCGCCTTCTCTGCGGATCAACATCACCCAAGGACTAAAGCCCACCGGCAGCAGCAGTCCCGACCAAGCCTCAGGGGTGTCGGCCAGAAACCGCTTGCCCAGTGGGCCCAGTCGGGTGACGAGCGGTGCGGCAGCGATCGCCTGGAGCTGTGATGGCGCCAGGCCTGCCAGCCAACCATCGCTCAGCGCCAGAAGATCGGTGGATGGCGGCCAGGCATCTGTCACCGCAGCGGCATTGCTGAAGGGTGCGAATGTCCAGGGGGAGGGAAGACGTCGCCGCCAGAGCGCAGGCAGGGTATCTGCTGCGGCTCTCAGGGTGGGTACGGCATTGCCACGACTGCAGCCACTGAGACCAGCTGCGGCGGTGAGGGCAGCGAGCTGGAGAAAGCGGCGGCGATTCAGCGGTGACTCCGGGGGGACAACGGCCTTCATGGTTTGAACCTACGGGGCAGGCCTGCCGTGTTGTCCATGGATCAGCAATTGATCCACTGCACGATCACAGGCCATCACCAGGCCACTAAGCGGCAAACCACGCCACTGGGCCAACAGGGTGAGCCCACCCGCGCCGACCCCCTCTTTCACATGTCCCTGCTCAAAATCCCGCAAGCGTTCCTGCCGGCTGTCGCTGAAATGCAGCCCAGCGGCATAAGCCTGTATCGACACCGAGAAATGCTGCTCCAAGTTGCGCAACAACAGCATCAGTGATGAGGGGCCCGCTGAAGCCTGCAGGCACTCCGCAGCAAGCCAGGACGTCGTGCCCAGCAGCACCTGGTTGCTCAGGCCCTGGCGCGCAGAGGGCGGCAGGGCCTGAAGCGCCAGAGCCAGCACCGCAGCCATCTGGCTGCCCCCGGCCAGCAACACCGGCTGCTTCGCCTCCACAACACCGAGAAGCAGCCCCGTCGCAAAAGCCTGGAACGGATCACCAACGGCAGCCAGCAACACCTCGATGGTGACAGCGGAACCCGTTGAACAGGACGCAAGCCCTTGGCGCACCAGGGTCTGCTTCAGCCTCATCGGGGGGTGCAAGGCGCTGCCGCTCACCAGCGTGTCCACCGGCAGACCCAAACCGGTCAGCACCGCCAGGGCCGTGGTGGTTCCGCCTGGGACGCATTCGGCCAGCAGCAAGGGCCGCCGCAATCGACTGCCGAAACGGCGACCACGCTGCAGCAACTGGCGCACCCGTTCAGGTGCCATGGCCTGCCCTGTGGAGACGCATTCCGACGGACCGAACGCAGGCGGCTCACAGCGCAGATGAGCGAACGGTGGCGGCAAGGACAGCCCCAGTGCCACCACCCGGGGTTGGAGACCGAGCTGATCACACATGACCCAGCTGATTAGAGCCGGTGACACACCGGCGGGGAGGGGAGGCAGCGGCCATCGCGGAGCCACCAACGGGCCGTTCAGCAGCAATTCCGCATCGGCGAGGGCCGTGATGCGACGGGCCTCTGGGGTGCAGCCGGCGGCGGAGATCCCCTTGGTTTCCGCAGTCCTGGTGCCAGCCAGTAGCAGCAATAGATCCGGCAGAGGTTGGGCCGGATCGCACCAGGCCCGGAGAAACGGTGTCGCGGCAGCCGGAACCGGCGTACTGGTCAACCGCTGACCTGCCGCGAGCCGGTCAGAGAGGATCGAGGGCGACCAGTCCATGCAAAAGCGGAGGCGGCTCGGGCACAGGAGCCTGCAACCGAGGAAAGATCCAGTAAGCCAGCGCATGCAGCGCAAGCACGTACACCAGCTGCTGGATGAACACCAACGCCAGGGCCATGAGCTGCACCAACAGCAGATCCGGAGCGATGGGGAGTTGCAGAAGGTCGAGCAGGCGATCCAGCAGACCAGCGCCAGCTCGGGTGATCACCAGCCACAGATTTTCTCCAACCAGAAGCGATAGCGCCACTACCCTCACCAGAAAGCCAGCAGCACCAACGAGAAGCCCGATGCCCCAGCTGAGCCACCAGCTGCGTTGATGCAACCAGCACCAGCCCATCCAGACCGACAACAAGCCGTAGGGAAACAACATCAGAGGGCCACGGACAGGCCCCATCAGGGCGACCAGCAGCAGAATCGCCACCGCCAGCCCCTCGACACCGGCGCGGCCGCCACGGCGGACCGTCAGCAGGGCTAGCGGAAGCGGCAGGGCGAGGCGGAACAGCGCACCGCCGACCGGCAGGTAGTAAAGAGCCAGCCAGATCAAAGCGGCCGCGGCCGCCAGATACGAAGACTCCATCATGCGCAGAGCCTGACGACGGCTGAGGGTTGGAGGCATCAGGAGGCGGGCTGTCGCTGCGTACTGGACGGCTGAACAAGAGAGGACTGATTCAGTTCGCGGGCAGGAACCTTCTCAATCGTTTCCACCTCAAAACCGATCCCTGCACGCCGCAGGGCTTCCGTGACCCCCTCCGCCGGTGCCGCTGGATCAGCAGCGGACAGGCGAATGGTGATCCGATAAGGACGGGTCTGTTCGGGCACAGCCCGAGCTGTCGCTGGCTGAACATCCGCTGGCTGAACATCCTTTGGCTGCACATCCTTTGGCTGCAGATCAGCTGTCGAAACCGGCTTGTCGGTGCTGGCCTGCTGACGTTCCGCGCTGGTTTGATCCTGCGGCGTTTCCTGTTCAGCGGCGCGGTCGTCCTTGGTGTCCTTGACCTCGGCCTGTTGGGGTTGGGACGATGCCACTTGAGAGGCTGCAGCCGTTGGCAGGTCCGCAGCATCCTGGCCATCGAAACTCTCGGAAAGCCGCTGACCGAAGGGGGTGCTGGAGCACGCCTGGAGCAGCATCACCAGGGGTAGCAAAGCCAAGGAAAACCGCCGGATGTCCATCAGGAATCGGCAGGTTTAATCACACGCACCGCACTGGCGCGCAGCCGCCCTGTTTTCGTAGTGGCCGGAGGCTTTTTGGCAGCAGGCTTCTTGGCCGCTGGCTTTTTCGCCGTTGACTTTTTGGCTGCAGGTTTCTTGGCGGATGCCGACTTTCGACCACCCTTCTTGCTCGCCGCCTTGGCCGCGAGAAGTTCCACCGCCTCTTCCAAGGTGACGTCGTCCGCCCCCTTTCCTTCGGGCAGAGAGGCATTGACCTTGCCCTGCTTCACGTAGAGCCCGTAGGGACCGTCATAGACCTGCACGGTCTCATCGCTGCCCTCCGGCTTGCCCAGATCCTTGAGCGCCGTGCGTCCACCACGGCCGCGTTTGGGCATGGCCAATAGTTCCAGCGCACGGGTGAGGCCGATCGCAAGCACGTCGTCATCGCCCTTGAGGGAGCGGTAGTCCTTCTCCCCTTTGCCCTTATCCAAGACCACATAGGGCCCGAAACGACCGAGACCGGCCTGCACCTTGCCGCCGTCAGGGTGCTCACCGAGGAGTCGGGGCAAGCGCAGCAAGCCCAACGCATCGTCAAGACTGAGATCTTCGGGCTTGACGCCCTTCGGCAGTGAGGCGCGCTTGGGCTTGGGGTTGTCGTCGCTGACCTGCCCCCGCTGCACATAAGGGCCGTACTGACCGAACAGCAGGTAAACCAGGTCACCGGTTTCGGGATCTTCGCCGAGTGCTTCAGGCCCATCAGCCTTCTGCTTGAGGATGAGTTCAGCCTGCTCCTGGTCGAGATCGGCAGGGGTGATCTCGCGGGGCAGGGTGGCCTTGATCAGCTCCTCCTCGCCATCGTCACCGACCCGCTTGGCCTCCAGGTAGGCACCGAAACGGCCGATGCGCACCACGCAGGGGAGACCCTCGAGATCAATGGTGCGTGATGCCCCCGGATCGATGTCACCTTCCCGTTGATGCACCTGGGATTCGAGGCCCTCATCGCCTTTGTAAAAACCTTCCAGGTAGGGCAGCCACTGCACCTTGCCATGCGAGATCTCATCGAGCGTGTTCTCCATCCGGGCGGTGAAGGAGGTGTCGACGAGATCGGGGAAATGCTCCTCAAGAAGCGCCGTCACCGCAAAGGCCGTAAAGCTGGGGGTGAGGGAGTTGTTGAGGAGAGAGGCATAGCCGCGATCCACGATCGTGCCGATGATCGACGCATAGGTGGATGGCCGGCCGATGCCCTCCTTCTCGAGCATCTTCACCAGAGAGGCTTCGGAAAAACGTGCTGGTGGCTGAGTCTGGTGACCGAGCGCTTCCACGTCCTGAAGGTTGGGAGCATCACCAACCTTCAGGGCCGGCAGCAGCACTTCCTGGCCCTCCAGCGCTGCATCGGGATCGTCGCTGCCCTCGACGTAAGCGCGGAAGAATCCGGGAAAATCGATCCGCTTGCCGCTGGCGCGGAACACTGCCTCAGCAGCACTGAGATCCACCGACAGCATGGTGAGGCGAGCTTCAGCCATCTGGCTGGCAACCGTGCGTTTCCAGATCAGTTCGTAGAGGGCCAGATCCCTGCCATCAAGGCCGGTCTCCTGGGGGGCACGGAAGCTCTCGCCAGCGGGGCGAATCGCCTCATGGGCCTCCTGCGCATTGCGGGCCTTGGTGCTGAACTGCCGGGGCGCTTTGCTCAGATATTCCTTGCCGTAGCGCGACTCCACGCAGCTGCGAGCCGCACTGATGGCCTGGTCGGAGAGATGCACCGAATCGGTGCGCATGTAGGTGATGAAGCCACGCTCGTAGAGACCCTGCGCGCAACGCATGGTCTCGCGGGCCGAGAGACGCAGTTTTCTGTTCGATTCCTGCTGCAGAGTGCTGGTGGTGAACGGCGGCACGGGCCTGCGCACCGTCGGCTTCTCTTCGACCGTAGTGACAGCCCAGGCAGCGGCTTTCACGGCTTCCGAAAGCGTGCGGGCATCGCCCTCACTCAGCAGTCGGACCTTGCTGCCCTCCTTCAGCCCACCGGTGCTCTCATCGAAGTCATTGCCGGTGGCGATCCGTTGCCCCTCCAGATGAGTGAGCTTGGCGTCGAAACGCGTGCCGGCCTGCTCAAGGGCCGCCTTCAGGTCCCAGTAACTGCCACTGCGGAACGCACGCCTGGCCCGTTCGCGCTGCACCAGCAAACGCACGGCCACCGACTGCACACGTCCGGCCGAGAGCCCCCAAGCCACCTTCTTCCACAACAGAGGCGACAGGGTGTAACCGACCAGACGGTCAAGGATTCGGCGGGTTTCCTGAGCATGGACCAGCTCCATGTCGAGCTCACGGGTCTGCTCGAGAGCGCGACCAATGGCCTCCTTGGTGATCTCGTGAAACACCATGCGCTTGACCGGCACCTTCGGCGCCAGCAGTTGCAGCAGATGCCAGCTGATGCTCTCTCCCTCGCGGTCTTCGTCAGTCGCCAGGAGCAGCTGATCAGCACCCTTGAGGGCATCTTTCAGCTCTTTCACCGTCTTCTTCTTGTCCTTCGGAACCACGTAGAGGGGCTCGAAGTCGGCTTCGGTGTTGACGCCGAGATTGGCCCACTTCTGCCCTTTTTGAGCAGCAGGTATCTCACTCGCGTTGTTGGGAAGGTCGCGCACATGTCCCATGGAGGCCTCCACCCGGAAGTCCTTGGGCAGGAATCCACGGATGGTGCGGGCCTTGGTGGGGCTCTCAACGATGACCAGGGTGTGCGCCAAAGGGGGGCCGATAACCGTTCCCTTCTTTATCGCACCGTCGCGCCAGCTGCAGCGAATTCATCGGAAGCCACAAGCCAGAACGAAAGCGCAGCTACAGTCACCCGAACCGCTCTGCCCTGCGCGCGCCATGCCCGAATTGGGTGCTTTGTTTCTTTCCACTCAGGCGTTGGCAGCCCCTGGCGACCTGCTGAACCTGGCGTTGAACGCCGGAGCTGTCGCCCCTGAGGGTGCAGTGCTGCTAGCCATGCTTGCCACCCTGCTGGTGGATCTGGCCGGCGAGAAGGTGTCCGTTCGCTGGGTTCCACCCATCTGTTACGCAGGTCTTGGCACGGCACTGGTGCTTCTGGCCCTGCAATGGAATGCGCCACTGGAAAGCTCCTTCCTGGGCGCCTTCCTGCCCGATCATCTAGCCATCGCCTTCCGAGCCGTCGTGGCAGCGTCCACCCTGCTGTCGCTGCTGATCAGCTGGCGGTATGCCGAGCAAGGAGGCACACCGGTCGGGGAATACGCCGCGATTCTTCTGGCAGCGACGCTCGGGGCGATGTTGCTCTGCGGAGCCACTGATCTGGTGAGTGTTTTCGTCTCCCTGGAGACGTTGTCCGTCGCCAGTTATCTGCTCTCCGGCTACATGAAAGGCGACGCCCGCAGCTCGGAAGCCGCGCTGAAATATCTCCTGGTGGGCTCAGCTGCAGCCGCTGTTTTTCTCTACGGTTCCTCCCTTCTCTATGGCCTCAGCGGCTCCACAAGCCTTGAGGTGATTGGTCAGGCACTGCTCACTAGCCCCACCCCTCTCGCCGCTTTGGCGCTGGTGTTCGTTCTGGCCACGGTGGCGTTCAAGATTGCAGCCGTGCCCTTTCACCAATGGACCCCCGACGTCTACGAGGGCTCACCCACGCCGGTGGTGGCGTTCCTCTCCGTGGGTTCCAAAGCCGCGGGCTTCGCACTGGCCTTGCGCCTGCTTGTGGGGTGCTTCGGCAGCTTCGACACCCAGTGGAAACTGCTCTTCACCGTTCTGGCCGTGTTGAGCATGACGCTCGGCAATGTCGTAGCCCTGGCGCAGACCTCAATGAAGCGGATGCTGGCTTACAGCTCCATCGGTCAGGCAGGCTTCGTGATGATCGGCCTGGTCTGCGGCACGGAGGACGGCTTTGCCGCAATGATCCTCTACACGGCGGCCTACCTGTTCATGAATCTGGGGGCCTTCGCCTGCATCATCCTGTTCTCGATTCGCACCGGCAGCGATCGGATTTCTGATTACGCGGGTCTGTATCAGAAGGATCCGTTGATCACGCTGGGGCTCAGCCTCTGCCTGCTCTCCCTCGGTGGCATCCCTCCGATGCTGGGTTTCTTCGGCAAGATTTATCTCTTCTTCGCCGGCTGGGCCGATCACCAGTACCTACTGGTGGTGGTAGGCCTGATCACCTCCGTGATCTCGATTTACTACTACATCGGCGTGATCAAGATGATGGTGGTGAAGGAACCTCAGGAAGCGTCCGACGTGGTGAAGGCTTATCCCGCCATTCAATGGGACACCCTTGGCCTTCCCCCCCTGCGTGTGGCCCTAGTCACCTGCGTGGTGGTTACCGCAATCGGAGGAATCCTGTCCAATCCCCTCTTCCAGTGGGCCAGCGATGCCGTTGCCGGCACACCGCTGCTGCAGCAGGCGATCGCCAGTGTTGCCGGAACCACCCTTGGCTAAGGCAGAGGGAGCCGACCGGCTCCCCGTCGCTGAACTTCGCGGCGTGAACAAGATCTATGGCAGTGGTGCCGGGCTGGTCAAAGCACTCGATCAGCTCGATCTCACCGTTTGTCAAGGCGATTACGTGGCCGTGATGGGGGCCAGCGGATCAGGCAAGAGCACAGCCATGAACATTCTCGGCTGTCTGGATCGCCCTAGCGAGGGGTCCTATTGCCTCAACGGTCAGGCTGTTGAGGACCTTGATGATGATGCGCTGGCCGACCTGCGCAACCAGCAGCTGGGATTCGTGTTTCAGCAGTTCCATCTGCTGCCCCATGCGACAGCACTGGAAAATGTGATGCTGCCGATGATCTACGCGGGAGTGCCCGTGCAGCAGCGACGCGAGCAAGCCAGCCAAGCCCTGGACCGAGTCGGTCTGGCGGATCGCATGCAGAACAGGCCGAACCAACTCTCCGGCGGCCAACAGCAGCGCGTCGCCATCGCCAGGGCCATCATCAACGAACCCAGCCTGCTGCTGGCAGATGAACCCACCGGAGCACTGGATTCCCGCACCACCGACGATGTGCTCAACCTGTTTGATGCCCTGCATGCCCAGGGAATCACGTTGGTGCTTGTGACCCACGAAGATGACGTCGCGGCACGCGCCGAACGGGTGGCCCATTTCCGCGATGGTCGTATCGAACGCTGGAACGAGCGACCCAAACCAGCTGGGTGGACAGGGACAGGCTGATTAGTCTGGGCGCGCGTGAGCTGGCCACCATGGCGTCCTCCACCGAAGCGAAGACCCGACTCCTTCTTGTGGATGACGAAGCCCGGTTGACGGAGCTGTTGTCCATGGAGCTGGAGGTGGAGGGCTACGCCGTGGAAGTGGCCGCTGACGGTGCCAGTGGCCTCATCCGTGCCCGCACAGAACCCGCTCCCGATCTGATAGTTCTGGACTGGAATCTCCCCGACTTCAGTGGCGTGGACATCTGTCAACGCATACGCAGCAGTGGCATCACCACGCCGATCCTGATGTTGACGGGGCACGATGACATCGCGGATCGCGTCACAGCACTGGATGCTGGCGTGGACGATTACCTGATCAAACCGTTCTCGATCGAAGAACTGATGGCCCGGCTCCGGGCCATGCAACGACGCGCGATCAGCTTCTCCGGTGGTGATGGCGATGCTGCCCAACCGGAAACCCTTCAGGTGGGGGATCTCACCATGAACACCAACACCCGGGATGTGAGCCGCGCGGGCCGCATGATTCAGCTGTCAGTGAAGGAATACGAGCTGCTGAACTTCCTGATGCGTGGTCAGGGCAAGGTGCTGGAGCGGGCCGACATCATGCGCGGTGTTTGGGGCGAGAACTTCTATGGCGATGACAATCTTCTGGATGTGTACATCCGCTACCTGCGTCAGAAAATCGAATCAAAGGAGTTACCCCCTTTGATCCACACCGTGCGCGGAGTGGGCTTCATCATGCGCATCGACAGCCGATCGCCGGCGTCATGACCCAGGCGGTCGTTCCAGGCTGTTCATCAGCTGGGCCACCAGCAGCGACACGGCATCCGCTCCGGATGCCGTGAGCGGATTGAGATCCAAATCGCCGGGATCCATGGCCACCCAGCCTCCTGACTGGGGCTGGCGCAATTCGAAGTGGAGATGCGGTCCCGTGCTCAGACCGGTACTGCCCACCCGACCGATCACCTCCCCCTGGCGCACGGTCTGACCCGCCTTGACATACAGCTCGGAAAGATGGCCGTAGAGCGTTCTGCGGCGAGGTTGATCATGCTCCAGTTCAACGGCGATGCCATAGCCACCGGCCAAACCGCTGCTGAGCACACGCCCCGAGAGTGCTGCCACCACAGGGGTCCCTTCCGGCGCAGCAAAATCCTTGCCGGCATGCATCAGCCATTGGCCCACGATCGGGTGGAGGCGCCATCCGAACTCACTGGTGGTGATGGCGGACCCGATGATCGGGAACAACAGCTTGCGATCACCATTGCCTGCGACGGAGGCAGGACGCGGTGACACCGCGAACACCGATTCGAGTCGGAACCCAGGGGACGGTCCTGCTAGCAGCGCACCGACGGGCACTGAAATCGGGGGCAAGGGCTGGCCATTCGGACCCAGACGACGCAGTCCGGTGAGCGCTTCATCACGGCCATTCCAGACGATGCGGGGCGAGCGAACCCCGCGACCACGCACGGCAACGCCGCTATTGCATTCCTGTCGAGACAAGGCACCACTTCGACAGGCCTGCTGGAATGCCGGCACGTTGATCGGTCGGCTGACATCACCGGTTTCCAGCTGACGACGCTCCTGCGGTGTGATCACCTGATTGCGCTCCAGAGACTCCAGCGACCGGTCAAAGGTCACCGGCGCCCGACGCGGCAGCACCTCCGGCGGTTGCACCGGAGCCTGAGGGGCGGGGAGCGAGAGCAGCAGAGGTGCCGCGAGCCAGCGCAGTGCCAACGATCGAACGCAATCTCACAGGCGAGACTTTAGAGATTCCTACCTGCACTGTCGCCCCAACGCGTCCAGCTGGTGGTCCGGGTTCCTTGACCCAGTAGAAGCTGACCATCCAGACCGATGCCGCGCACAGCCCAGTATTCACCGCTGACCGGATCTGCAACGGACGTGCTCCACAGGCGCTGCTCCGCCGCGGTCACTACCCGTTGAGGATCAGCCGCCAGCGCACTGGCACGCTCGAGGGCCAGCAGGGCATTCAATTGCCATAAGCGAAGCCGACAACGTCCTGGCGGGAGCAACTCCCGCAAGGCGATGCCCCCCTGCGGCACCGGATTGCGCACATTCAGTCCCACCCCGATCCGGGCCAGACGCACCTGATGGCCGCGAAACACCAGCTTGGGCAACACACCCGCCAGCTTGCGGGAACCGACGATCAGATCATTCGGCCACTTGATCGCTGCCGACACCCCATAGCGCTCCAGCTGCTCCGCCAAGGCCAGCGCCACGGTCAATCCAAAGAGACCCGTGGAGGGCTCGCCATTCGGCCATGGCAGCGCTGCACTCATCCAGACGCCTCCTGGCGGTGCCATCCAGAAGCGCCCGTACTGCCCGTGGGCGAAGCGTTGATGCTGGGCCAGGACCGCTCGGGGCTGACGCGCCAACCAGGGCTGCTGATGCAACCACTGCGTCAGCACCATTTCGGTGCTGGAACAGACACCCAGATGGCGCAGCTGCCACGGAGAGGCGCCCTTGTCGCGGAGCGCGTGCACCAGCCGACCTTGGGCGATGCGGACCGCTGTCAATGCTGTTGCGTCCACCATGGAGCCAGACGGGTCGCCGCCTGCTCCAGCACCTCCGTGGGCCGCACCAGGGCCAAGCGCAACCAGCCGGTGCCGGCTTCACCGAACCCGGAGCCAGGGGTCAGGGCTACACCGCAATGCTCCAGCAGCTCAGCCGCCAGCTGTTCATCCCGCCAACCGCGGGCATGGGCCCACTCCGGCACGGGCATCCAGAGGTAGAGCGCCATTGACGGTTCAGGGATCGACCATCCGAAAGCCGCCAACGCCTGACGGGTCCGATCCCGCCGTTCGCGGTACACGGGCAGCAAACGCGCAGGCCAGTCGGGATGTTGATCCAGAGCCGTGATCGCGCCTTGCTGCAGCGCCCGGCATTGGTTGAAATCCACCACACCCTTGAGTTCGCGTAAGGCCGCAATCAAAGGCGCGGCTCCGACCGCGAAGGCCAACCGGAACCCACCCAGACACCAACCCTTCGACAGGGAGAAGAACTCGATGCCGCGCTCCCGCCACTGGGGGCAGCGCAGCAGTGACGGCGCTTCGCCCTCCAGGGCCAGATCCACATAGGGATTGTCGTGAGCGAGCACAAGATCGTGACGATCACAGCGGTGCATCGCCGCATCCAACCAGGCCTGTTCGCCGGTGCAGGCGGTGGGATTGTGCGGGAAGCCCAGGACCATCAGGCGCAGTCGGTCCCACTGAGCCGCCGAGAGCGCATCGAAATCGGGAGCCCATTGCCGCTCAGCGCACAACGGCAGAGTCTCAATGGCAGCATCCGCCAGTTCGAGGCCGCCCCGATGGGAGGGGTAAGAGGGGTCGAGGATCAGCGCCGAATCCCCTGGATTAAGTACGGCGAGCGGCAGATGGGCCGTCCCCTCCTGGGAACCAACCAGCAGCAGCACCTCACTGTCGGCATCAACCGACACGCCAAAGCGCTTCTGGCACCAGGCCGCCGCGGCCTGCCGAAAAGGTTCGGTACCGGCATGCAGGCAGTAGGAGGCACTGGCAGGTTCCGTCAGAACGGAGGCCATGGCCTGCAAAGCCGCCGGCGGTGGCAGCAGATCGGTTGAACCAAGCGAAAGATCGATCAGCGGCCGTTGAGCACAAGCCGAGCTGCGTCCATACGCAGCTTTACGGCGATCGTTGCGGTCAAAAACGCCGCTGCCCAGTCGGGCCAGACGATCAGAGGTGAGCATCCAGGAAGGCCTGCAGCTGTGGGCGCGCGACGGCCCCTTCATGCCGGGCGAGTTCCACACCCTCCCGGAACAGAATCAGACAGGGAATGCCCTGCACCTTGTAGGCATCGCGAGTGGTGGGATTGCCATCCACTTCCATCTTCCCAACAGCCAGGCGCCCCTCATACGCCTCTGCGGCCCAGTCCATCAGCGGTGCCATCAACCGACAGGGACCACACCAGGGAGCCCAGAAGTCCACCAACACGGTGCCCGCTGCCTTGAGCACCTCTTGATCAAACCCTGCGTCGGTGAAATCGGAAACAGAGGCGGACACATCGGAGCTGCGAAGTACTTCGATCCTATGAACCGAAGTGCCCGCAGGAGGTCCAGCTGCTCAGAGCTTGTCGATGGAGCGGCGCAACTCTTCGAGGTCGTTGTCCACCTCCGTGACCTTGACCGGTTCGACAGTGGCATCAGCCGCTTGGTCTGCAGCAGGCAGAGCGACGGCCTCGGGACCCGCCGAGAGTTGCTGGCGTAGCGCTGCCAGTTCATCGTCGACATCGTCGCCGCCCTCCAGAGCAGCGAACTGACTTTCGAGATCAGCACCCGCCAGCTCGGCCGCCGCCTGACTGCTGGCTTCCATGGCCTCGACCTTGTCCTCCATGCGCTCGAACGCCGCCATGGCGGAGTTGCTGCCTAGGTTGCCAACGGCACTCTGCAGCTGCTGCTGCGCCTTGGCCGCCTGGGCCCGGGCCTTGAGCATGTCCTTCTTGGTCTTGGCCTCGGCGATCTTGCCTTCGAGCGCCACCAAGCTCTTCTTCAGGGTCTCGACCTGGGCGTCCTGGCCCTGCACCTGCTTGGGAAGAGACGTCGCGGTTTCCTGAAAGGTCTTGCGGCGGGTCAGCGCCTCACGGGCCAGATCCTCTTCGTTTTTCTTCAGCGCCAGCTCAGCCCGTTCGTACCAGGTGCGTGACTGCACTTCAGCCTGCTCCGCCTGATTGCGCAGGCGTTTCTGACTGGCGATCGCCATCGCCACCGCCTGGCGAAGCTTCACCAGGTCTTCCTGCATGTCCGCGACGGACTGATCGAGAATCTTGACCGGATCTTCGGCCTTGCTCACCAGATCGTTGACATTGGCGCGCAGCAGACGGCTGACCCGATTGAAGAAACCCATGAATCGCGGAGAGCGTTGCCTGAGGGTAGCGAGCGAATCAACCGCACCTGCCTAGGGTCTGACGGAAATCGGCAGATGGCCATGGGGCGCGCCCCGCAATCGCAGCGACGTCGCTTCGGCCGAGGTGAAGTGCTTCTGCCACCCACGCCTGCGCCCGCCCAACCCTTGAGCGGATGTCTGGACGCCCTCCAGAAGACCTGGCGGCAGGAAGGATCCCTGGCAGCGCTTTGGCAGGACTGGCCGACCCTGGCCGGCGATCAGCTCGCCGGGCACTGCAGACCGCTGAGCCTCCGCAACGGCGTTCTCACCGTGGGGGCCAGCCACCCCCAGTGGCGTCAGGCGCTGCTCTACAGCAAATTGCAGCTGCTGGCGACGATTCGTGCCGCGGGCCATCCGGTGAAGGATCTGCGCATCCAGCAGCACCACCCGACCGCACGCCCAACGGCAGATGACCCGCTGGAGGACTGGAAGCGCCATCCCAGCAGGATCGACGTGCACGGCATCGCGCCCTGTCCCCGTTGCGGCACGCCATCACCTGTCGGTGAAATGGCCCAGTGGGGCCATTGCAGTTTCTGCCGCCGCATTGAACTGAGCCAGGCGACAGCCGTACCCGAAGCAGAGGCCACCGCAAGAGATGCGAGTGACAGAGATCAGTAGCGCTCCGGCCTTGGCTTCCGCCAGGTGAGCACCACGCCATCGGCCTGCAATGCATCGGCGCGATCTTCCAAGCGTTCACGGTCGAGGCGCCAGAGCTCGTAGATCCCTTCACGAGCGAGGATCTGGGGTTGCAGATCCTGCCAGTGCTCCTTGGCTGCAGTGCCGGTGTTGATCACCACGAGCACCGAGGGCGATCCATCAGCAGCGGAGCGGGGGCGGCCCTCAAATCCACGCCGGCGCTCAGAGCTGAGGCGATCGGCCAGGTTCAGCAGAGCAGCCCGCGATTCGCCTTCGTAGATCACCACCTGACCGGTATAGAAGTGCAGGGAGGGCTTGAGGACGCCGATCATGGCGAGCGGTTCGCCGGGCTCTCGCTGCGCCACGACCTGCTCCGCCACAAGGCGCACAGGAAGCTGGCGCACCCGATCGCCCAGCTGAATCATCGGCACGAGCGCAAACAGCTGGAAGGCCACCAGCGGACCCTGCCAGGCGAGCAGCCGGCCCGGCACCGACGCACGCAGACACCACAGGCCCAGGAGCAGAGCAAAGGAAAAGCACACCGCCGCCCTCAGCACCAGACCACTCGCCAGCAGCTCAGCAGGCAGGGTGGGCATCTCAGGGTCCTGGATCAGAGGGACCCAGAGTGAAGACAGCCACAAGCCCACCGTCAGGATCAAGGTGAGGCCAGCCGTGCACCACCAGGCGGTGAGCAGCCCCCAACGGCGCTGAAGGGCGGCTGATCGCGCGGTAATCGCCATGATCAGCGCCGCAGCAGGCGTGGCGGGCAACCAGTAGCTGGGCAACTTGGTGGCCGCTGCGGTGAACAACAACAGCACGGCCAGCAACCAACAACCAGCGAAATCAATCAGGCTGTCGCCAGAGGGCTTGCGAGCGGTGGAAGCGCTGCCGGAGAAGCCGGCCAACACCCGTCCCAGCCCGAGCAGCAACAAGGGTGTGAATGGCAGGGATGCCACCACCAGCACTGGTCCGAAGAACCACCAGGGCTGGAGGTGGTCATTCACGACGCTCGTGAGTCGCTGAAGGTTGTGGTAGCCGAAAAAGCTGTCCCAGAACGGCTGCCCCTCCACCAGCAGTTCAGCGATGTACCAGGGAAGACTGATGGCCGCGGTGATCAGAAGTCCGGGCAGTGGCCTAAGGCAACGCCAGAGACCAGCCAGGTCACGTCGGGTGATCGCAAACAGCACCAGAGTCATGCCCGTCAGCACCACCGCAACAGGCCCCTTGGTGAGCACAGCGGTAGCCAGGAGAATCCAGGCCAGCCACCACCGCCGTCCGGATCCAGCGACATAACAACGCCATTGGCAGAGCAGGCTGAGAGCCAGCGTTCCATTGAGCAAGGCATCGCTGACGGCCGTACGGCTCCAGATCAGCACCAGGGGAGACAACCCGAAGGCCAGCGCTGCAGCCACCGCCGTTCGGCGGGGATGGTCATCCTCGGAACCGGGATGTCGCAACAGCGTGTCGCCGATGGCGAGCATCGTCACCACTGAGGCCAGCGCCGACGGCAGACGCGCCGCCCAGGTCCCAAGAGGATCCCAGTGCTGATGACAGGGAAGGGCGTACCCCAACCCCATCAACCAGTAAACGAGCGGCGGTTTGTCGAATCGGGGCAACCCGTTCACCCGCGGTGTCAGCCAGTCGCCGGTCTCGGCCATGGCCCGACCTGAGGCCGCAAACAGCGGTGGCGTTTCGTCCACCAATCCCGTGCTGCCGAGCTTCCAGCAAAAGAGCGTCATCCCCAGGCCAAGGATGAGCAACAGTCCCCGCCGGCGCTGCCGTGGCGTGAGAACGATGGGAGCTGACGAAACCGCGTTCATCAGCTGATGGTGCCATTCATTGGGATCAAGCCACGATGGATCCAGGCCTCGATCCGCGCGGCGAGGGCCTCCTGACTGGCCCACTGCTCCGTCCAGCGTCGACAGGCACGCCGGTCAATCGCCGCCACGCGTCGGGTCGCTTCGGTGAGCGCTTCGCGATCATCGGCCGTGACCAGCCATCCGGTCACACCGTGTTCAACGATCTCGCCAGGGCCACCACGGTCGTAGGCGACCACGGGAACACCACAGGCCAGGGCCTCGACGACCACGTTGCCGTAGGCCTCATTCCATTTCGGGGTGTTGAGGAAGGCACGACAACGACCCAGCTGTCGCTGCAGCTCCTCCGTGGTTTGAAAGCCACACCACTCGATCGTGCCGGCAGGCACCTGCGCTTCCACGCGGCTGGCGTAGGCAGGATCCTCCACC
This sequence comes from Synechococcus sp. NOUM97013, assembly GCF_014279815.1. NCBI lineage: Bacteria > Bacillati > Cyanobacteriota > Cyanophyceae > Synechococcales > Synechococcaceae > Synechococcus > Synechococcus sp. NOUM97013. Next base: position 1,841,917 of record NZ_CP047941.1, read on the forward strand.
AGTCCCCACACCTTGAGGGGCTCGCCCAGCGCTGCCGCCACAGCCGCTGCATCCTCCAGCCCCTTCTCGGGAGCCACACGACCGGCCCAGCCCAGGGGACCATCGCCGCTGAGCTGCAGCCCATAGCGGGACAGGTCAAAGCCATTGCCCACCACCTCAGGCGGATGGGGAAGAGCAAAATCACTGGCCTGACGTCGCGTGTGAAAGGCCATGCGGCGCTGATCCCAGCGCGCCAGATCCTGAATGGCCCGATCCATCAGGGACGACACCGATCCCATGCTCACCAGGTGGAAGATGGGACTGGCCACATGGGGGGTGAGCCAGAGCGGCAGCCAGTCGTAGCCGAAGTTGAGCACTGCATCGGCATCGGCAGCGAGCGCGAGAGCACGATCCCAGAGCTGCGGCAGCACCCCATCCAGTGGGATCTGCATCGCGGCCTCACGGTCGGCGTGCTGCCAGCTGGGCTGATCCAGGCCAGGCGCCGTGTGCAGGGTGACCGAACCATCCAATGCAGGGAGATGAGAGCCGGAGGGAGCCACCACATGCAGGCGATGTCCGCGGCCCACCAGACCTTTGAGCACCGACGTGAAGGTGAGTTCAACACCACCGCCGCGCCCACTGCCGAGCTGCCCGATGGGTGTGCTGACCAGCACCAGGGTCAGAGGCCGATCCGTCATGCCTTGAGATCTCCAGGACTGCTGATCGGTGATGAGATCCATGGTTCCCAGAGGCGTTGGCGTTGACTGACCAACAGGACGGACAACAGCACCAGCAGCACGGAGAACCATTGCAGCGGCTGGAGACGCTCGCCCAACAGAACGCCACCCGATGCGAGGGCGAAGACGGGAGTTAGAAAGCCAAGCGTGCTGAAACCGGTGAGGTCTTCACGGTTGGCAAACCAGAAGAACAGGGCGTAAGCCAGAGCGCTGCCCAGCAGAGACGCATAGGCCATCTGGGCCCAGTTCCAGAGGGTCCAGGCCGGGAGCAGCGCCGTGCTGCTGTCGAGAGCATGGAGGAGCAGCAGTGGGATTCCCCCGAGGACCATGTGCCAGCCGGTGACCGAGATCGGATCACTGCGCTTGCAGGCGAAACGGCTGAGCACGGTGCCGAAGGCCATGGCCAGCGCTGCCAGCAGCATCCAGCCAGTGCCTTGCTGCCATCCCGACTGCAGAGCTGAAAGATCGGCCTGAAGCCACCAGTGCTGAAGCAATGGGGCCGGCACCCCCAGGCAGACGATTCCGGCCAACCCCACCACCAGACCGATCCAGCCAATGGGGTTGATCGACTCCGCGAACAGCCAGCGGGCTAGCAGGGCAACGATCAACGGCTGGGAATCGATTAACACCGAACCGAGACCGGCACCGGTGCCCTGCAGCCCCTTGGCGAGGCAGAACTGAAACAGAACCGCATCCACCAGGGTGAACAGCAGGAACCAGCCGCGGTCCCCCGGATCGATCGCCAGCGAACGACCCAGCCATGTCACAGCCATCAGGATCACCACACCGGCCGGCAACAACCGCAAACAAGCCACCAGAGGAGCGCCACCGGATTGCACAAGGGGCGCCATCGCTGCCATTGCCGTTCCCCAGAGGGCAAACGGCAAAACCATGAGCAGACCACGCTGCAGCGTCGTCATGAAATTGGGCCGACAGGGTCCTTTTTAAGATCTAACGAGTTGAACGGAGGGCCATGGGCTGGCTGTGGCGCCGGAAATCCAAACGCCGCATGGCGCGCATCGAAATCGAAGGTGCGATTAGCGGCTCGACGCGACAGCGAGTGCTGAAGGCCTTGCGGGAGGTTCAGGAGCGCGAGTTCCCGGCCCTGCTGCTGCGCATCGATAGTCCTGGCGGCACGGTGGGTGACAGCCAGGAAATCCATGCAGCACTGCTGAGACTGCGGGACCAGGGCTGCAAGGTGGTGGCCAGCTTCGGCAACATCTCGGCGTCCGGCGGGGTGTATGTCGGCGTTGCTGCTGACGCGATCGTGTCCAACCCAGGCACCATCACCGGGTCGATCGGCGTGATCCTTCGCGGCAACAATCTTTCCGAGCTGCTGCAGAAGATCGGCATCCGCTTTGAGACGGTGAAAAGCGGGGCCTACAAAGACATTCTCTCGCCGGACCGCGCCCTGAGCACGGAGGAGCGCGCCTTGCTGCAGAGCCTGATTGACAGCAGCTACGACCAGTTTGTGACCGCTGTGGCGGAGGGCCGCAACCTTGAACAAACCAAGGTCCGCAGCTTCGCCGATGGACGAGTGTTCAGTGGTGCACAAGCCAAGGATCTCGGCCTCGTGGATGAGTTGGGCGATGAGGAAGCCGCGCGAAGATTGGCGGCACGCCTGGCCGATCTCGATGAGGAACGCTGCAAGCCGGTGACCCTCGGCAAGCCGCGCAAGCGGCTGCTGCAGAACCTGCCGGGCTCGAGACTGCTCACAAAGCTTGAGCAGGTGCTGAACACCGAACTGGAGCTCAGCGGGCAGCCCCTGTGGATGCATCGACCATGACGGACTCTCCTCAACTGCGAGGGCTGCGCGGAGCCACCACCAGCAGTGAGAACACAGTTCAAGCGATCCGTGATGCGGTCAATGAACTGGTCGAAGCCCTGATGGATCAGAACAACCTGAGCCCCCAACAACTGGTGTCCGTCACCTTTTCGGTGACAGCGGACCTGGATGCGAGTTTTCCAGCCGCCACGGCCCGGCACCGTCCCGGCTGGGACGCCGTGGCCTTGCTGGATGTTCAACAAATGGCCGTGCAGGGAGACCTGGCCCGCTGCATCCGCCTGCTCGCTCATGCCTGGCTGCCGGCGACGCAACCCTTGCACCACCCTTACCTGCGCGGAGCGATGAAACTGCGCCCGGACCGATCTGGTCACAACTGACAGATCAAGGGCCGACCCACTCGACGGTTCACCGCGGGTGATTCTCACGACAATTCACAAACGACTCACGGCTCAAGGGCCGATTACTTTTTGCCGCGATGACCCGACGTTTTCCATTCATGCCTCGAAGCACCGCTGGAATCGCTGCCCTGATCAGCTGTGGCGCCATCGGAACCAGCGCCTTGCTACAGCCCCTTGCAGCACCGCCGGCCTCGGCTCAGAACACCCCGTCGCTGCTGGAATTCCGCTGGGATGACAACAGCGGTTATCGCAAGCTGTATTTCGTTCAGAGCAGTCAGCGCCAGCGGGAACGGGCGGAATACATGTTCATGCTGCGGCCCAAGGATCGCAAGACCGCCATCCTGAAGCTGAGCATCAGCGTGCCCAAGCACTTCAACGCCCGCATTCGTCCCAAGAATCTCTCGCTCTGCAAGATGAAACTGGGCGGGATGCTGTCGCGCAGTCGCTGCGAAGAGGTGATTCCGGCCGTGATTGAGGTGAATGAGGATCAGACCGCCATTGAGGTGTTCCCCGACACCCCGATCCCCACAGGCGACACCTACGCCGTGGTGATGAACGTGTTCAACCCCACCAAGTCGGGCATGTTCCAGTTCAATGCTCTGGCGCAGGCCCCCGGAGACGTGCCGGTGTCTGGCTATCTGGGCAGCTGGTCCGTCGATATTGACTGACCCCGACTGATAAACTCCCTCCTTGATGAAAGGCCGGGCGCCGTAACACTCCCATGACAAAACGAACCTTCGGAGGCACCAGCCGCAAGCGCAAGCGCGTTTCAGGTTTCCGGGTGCGCATGCGCTCCCACACCGGCCGCCGCGTGATCCGCAGCCGCCGCAAGCGTGGACGGGCACGTCTCGCCGCCTGATCGTTCAGAGCATCTGCGATGGTCTTGCCGGCATCCATGCGCTTGCGCGGCCATCGCTGTTTCAACCATCTTCATCGGCGCGGCAAGCGTTTTCACAGCACCTTGATGGTGTTGCGCACAGCCCCAGCCAGAAATGAATTGCTGAACCGCAGCGCGGTTTTGAAACCATCGTCGTCTGTGGCGAAGAGCGCACGTTGCCGTGTGGCTGTTGTGATCAGCAGCAAAGTGAGCAAGCGTGCCGTCGTGCGCAATCGCCTGCGCCGCCGCTTGCACGATCATCTGCGCAGCCGCTTTGAACAGGCTCCGGAATATGGATCCGTCTGGCTTTTGCTGAGTTTGAAACCAGGGGTCGCCCCCGAGAACCACGCCTTGCTGGAAGAATGCGACAGATTGCTTGAACAGGCGGGGCTGACGGAATGACCAGTTCGATCCAGGAAGAGACTTTCTACGAAGGCGGCCCTGCCAAGGGAGATCTGATTTTCAATCTCCTTCTGGGCCTCACTCTCATCGGCCTTCCCTTCGCGGTAGGCGGGGTGGTAAGGGCCCTCTGGCTGCGTTTCAAGGTCACCAGTCGACGCATCTCCGTTAGCGGCGGCTGGTTGGGCAGGGATCGCACCCAAGTGGTCTACAGCCAGATCAAGGAAGTCCGCTGTGTGCCTCGGGGCTTTGGTGCCTGGGGCGACATGGTGCTGGTGCTCACGGACGGCTCGCGTCTAGAACTGCGCTCCATGCCCAGATTCCGAGAGATTGAGACCTACATCGAGGAACGGATCAAGGCCAGTCCTGCTGCCAAAAAGGCAGACAGCGACGCCGCATCCACCAAGGGATTCGCTGCCTGACCCCAGGCATCAGCGCAACAGCATCCCCGTTGTTGCACACTGGCATCACCTTTCATCACCACTCGGAACGCCATCGTGATCGGGTACATCTCCGACAACCTGCTGCTACCAATCCTTGATTTCTTCTACGGATTGGTCCCCAGCTACGGACTTGCGATCGTGGCACTCACGGTGGTGATCCGCCTGGCGCTGTTTCCACTCAGCAACGGATCCATCCGCAGTGCTCGCCGCATGCGCATTGCCCAACCGGTGATGCAGAAGCGGCAAGCCGAGATCAAGGCACGCTTCGCCAGCAACCCGCAGAAACAGCAGGAAGAGCTGGGCAAGCTGATGAAGGAATTCGGCAGCCCGCTGGCCGGTTGTTTGCCTCTGCTCGTGCAGATGCCGATCCTGTTCGCTCTGTTTGCCACCCTGCGGGGATCACCGTTCGCGGATGTGCCTTACACCCTCAATTTGAAGGTGCTGCCGTCCGATCAGATTGCAGCCGTCGAACCCAAGCCCTTCAGCAGCGCCAGTCACTCGATCTTCATCACTGAGACTGATCACGTGCCCGTGATCGCGAGCCTGCCAGGGGGCACCAAGATCGGCTCCGGGGAATCTGTCCAGATTCAACTGCAGACAAAAAGCGGCACACCCTTCAGCGAAGTGCTGACCGATGTCGACAACGGCCAGTCCTTTCTCCCCGATTGGACGGTGACCAAAGGCGAGTCCATTGTTTCCGTCTCCGACAGCGGCACGATCACTGCTCTGGCACCGGGTGATGCCACCGTCGAAGGCAAAATCCCCGGCCTAGCGGCACGCAGCGGCTTCCTGTTCATCAAGGCCCTGGGTCAGGTGGGCTTCTACACCGAAGGATCCATCAACTGGGATATCGCGATCCTGGTGGGATCCTTCGGCGTCAGCCTGTTCATTTCCCAGCTGCTGTCTGGCATGGGAATGCCTGCCAATCCCCAACAGGCAACTGCTAACAAAATCACGCCGGTCATGATCACAGGCATGTTCCTGTTCTTCCCCCTGCCGGCGGGCGTTCTCCTGTACATGGTGATCGCCAACATTTTTCAAGCTGCGCAGACCTTTCTGCTCACCCGTGAGGCCTTACCCGACAATCTCCAGGCCATTCTTGATGAGCAGCTGAAGCAGGCCCAGACACCTGCAGCCGCCACCGCCGGTGGTGCAATCGGTAACCGGCTGCCCTTCGAACCGAAAGGCGGCAACAAATGATTCCCGGCCTTGAGCCGGTACCGCTGAGGGAGCTGCAGGCCCTGGGGACATCCAGGGTCTGGGACGTGGAAGGGCAACTCGAGGCGATGCCAAGCCTGACTCCCGTGCGCGGCACTCTCAGGGCCGAGCATCGCGGCAACCTGCTCGAAGTCGAAGGGTCGCTGCAAACCATCGTGTGCCTACGCTGCGATCGCTGCCTGGGCCGCTTCAACCAAGAGCTGAAGGCGGAGTCCAAGGAACTGATCTGGCTCGGAGATGAGCCAACAGAAGAACTGCTGGCCGAGGCAGGGCTGGATTCCGAGACCCCGGATGGCCTGGTGGACTTCCTGAACCCCCGTGGAGATTTCGAGCCGGAACGTTGGGTGTTCGAACAACTGAGTCTTCAGATGTCGGTGGTCAACCGTTGCGGCGACCTCTGCCCAGGCATGCCGCAAGCCACGCCCGAACCCCGCGAGCCATCAACTGCGGTGACCGTGGATCCTCGCTGGCAGGCGCTGCAGGATCTGCAATCGTCCCTGCAACCGGATGGGGGAGACCATGACTGACACCTGGATCGGGCAACTGGATCTACTCATCCGTTCAGGCACACCGCTGATCTGGATCCGCAGCCATGAGGAGGAGCGGGTTGAGGGACTGCTGCAGCAGACCTGTGAGCGGCTCCCCGATCGCACCCTGGCCTGCTGGGACTTCGTGGGCGGCCTCAGTGGCGTGCTTGGGCAGGAGCAGCTGGGGGCGCGTCAGCCCATGGCCGTGCTGCAGTGGCTTCAAGATCGTTCCAGCAGCAATCCCACGTTGCTGCTGCTGAAAGACGTGCATCGCTTCTGTGATGACCCCGGCATCGCGCGCATGCTGCGCAACCTGTCCAGCCAGCTGCGCACCACCCCGCACACTCTGATCGTGACCTGCGGGCAATGGACGCCACCTGCAGATCTGGATGAAGCGCTCACATTGCTGGATCTGCCCTTGCCCCAGGAAGAGGAGCTGCGCACCCTGCTGGCCAACATCGCCCGCGCCAGCGGACGCGATCTGGAAGCGGATGTGCTGGAGGAACTCACCCATGCCTGCTGTGGCCTCAGCGAGGCTCGGGTGCGGCATGTGGCCGCCAAAGCTCTCGCCCAACGGGGATCCCTGAGCCGTGACGATCTGGCCGATGTGCTGGAAGAGAAACGCCTCTCCCTCGCCCGCAGCGAAGTGCTCGAGTTCTGCCAGACCGATGCCACACCGGGAGACATCGGCGGCCTGGAGACCCTGAAGCACTGGCTGGATCAGCGCCATCGCGCCTTCAATGACGATGCCCGTCGATTCGGCCTGCCTCTCCCGCGCGGAGTTCTTCTGGTCGGTCCCCAGGGCACCGGCAAATCACTCACGGCCCGTGCCATCGCGCACAGCTGGTCCATGCCGCTGTTGCGACTGGATGTGGGACGCCTGTTTTCCGGCCTGGTGGGTGCCAGTGAAGCGCGCACACGCGACATGATTCAACGGGCAGAAGCCATGGCCCCATGCGTGCTGTGGATCGACGAAATCGACAAGGGGTTCGGCAACGACAGCCGCAGCGATGGCGGCACCAGCCAGCGCGTGCTGGCCACCGTGCTCACCTGGATGGCTGAGAAGCGCTCCGCGGTGTTTGTGGTGGCCACCGCCAACGGCGTGGAGCGGCTGCCGGCTGAACTGCTCCGGAAAGGACGCTTCGATGAGATCTTTCTGCTGGATCTCCCCTCGCGGGACGAGCGCAACAGCATCGTGAGCTTGCACCTCCAGCGCCGACGCCCCGGCCTTGAGTTGCCTCTCTCCACCGTGATCGACCGCACCGATGGGTATTCAGGCGCTGAACTCGAACAGGTGGTGATTGAAGCCATGCACCTGGCCTTCGCGGACAGCCGTGAGCTGTCTGAAAGCGATCTGATCCAGGCCGCAGCACAACTGGTGCCACTGTCACGCACCGCACGGGAACAACTGGAGAGCCTCAAGCAATGGGCCAGCGCGGGTCGCGCGCGACCCGCTTCATTGCGGGGAGTAACGAACTCTCAACCGGCGTAACAATCTGAGTGGGGCGATCAAGCCAGATCCCTGAGCACTCCTTAGGTTCCGGTCACCGACCGCAAACCTTCTGTGAACCGTCCTTCCGATTTCACTGCTCAGCTGGCAGCAGCATGCCTCGGAGCCGGTGTGATCACCACGGTGGCTGTGGCCCAGGGCCAGAACCCGATCACCGCACTGGGGATCACCCTGTTCTCCGCCGTCGCTGCCGTGATGGTGGGACAGGTTCTCTGAACGCGAGGAAAGCGCTGGCAGCGGACGCTTAGGCTGCCGGCGCCGTCATTTGAATCCCCGTGCTCGATCAGCGCCTGGTGCGAGAGAACCCCGAGCTGATCGCGGCTCAACTGGGGCGCCGAGGCATGGATGTTGATCTCACATCCCTGCAACTGATCGCACAGCAGCAACGCGACCTCGAAGAACAACGCAGCAGCCTCCAGGCCGACGGCAACCGGATCGGCAAGGAGGTGGGCCAGAGAATTAAGGGAGGCGCTGATCCCAAGGGCGATGAAGTCGCCGAATTGCGCAAGGAGGGCAACGCCATCAAGCAGAAGGTGGCGGTGCTGGAAGACGAGGAGAAGCAACTGGCCTCGAAGCTGAAGACCCAGCTGCTCACCTTTCCCAACCTGCCGTCGAACGACAGCCCGGATGGCAAGGACGAAAACGACAACGTCGAGGTGCGCCGCTGGGGTCACCCGCGCGAGGAGCAAGGCCTCGAGGAGCATTGGGCGATTGCCGATCGCCTGGGTCTGCTGGACAGCGAGCGGTCGGTGCGGATTGCGCAGAGCCGCTTTGTGACCCTGCTGGGCCAGGGGGCCCGGCTGGAACGTGCCCTAATCAATTTCATGCTGGACCTGCATACCGGCAAGGGCTACCGGGAAGTGCTACCTCCGGTTTTGGTGAACAGCGCCAGCCTCACCGGATCGGGTCAGCTGCCGAAATTTGCCGAAGAAAGTTTCCGCTGCGCTGAAGACGATCTATGGCTGACGCCCACGGCCGAGGTTCCGGTCACATCGCTGCACCGGGATGAAATCATCCCGGTGGATCAGCTGCCGTTGCGCTACGTGGCGTACAGCCCCTGCTTCAGGCGGGAAGCTGGCAGCTATGGGCGTGACACCCGTGGCTTGATCCGCTTGCACCAGTTCAACAAGGTGGAGCTCTACTGGTTCGCTCATCCCGACCAGTCGGCTGAGGCCCACGCCCAGATCACCGCTGATGCCGAGGCGGTGCTGCAGGCCCTGGAGCTGCCTTATCGCGTGCTCGAACTCTGCACCGGTGATCTCGGCTTCTCAGCCACCCGCACCTATGACCTGGAGGTGTGGCTTGCCGGTGCTGGTGCCTTCCGGGAGATCTCAAGTTGCAGCGTATGCGGGGATTTCCAGGCACGGCGCTCCTCCATCCGCACCAAAGAAGGCAAAGCCACGCGCTTGGTGCACACACTGAACGGCAGCGGCCTGGCCATCGGCCGCACGATGGCGGCATTGCTGGAGAACGGTCAAGAGTCCGATGGAAGCGTGAAGCTCCCTCAGGCCTTGGTGCCGTACTTCGGTGGCGACCGTATCCAGCCAGAATGAGTCCACTGAATCGGACCTCATGAACGTTCTGGCCTCACTGCTGGCTCTGGGGCTGCTGATCGTGATCCATGAAGCCGGGCACTTCCTGGCCGCCCGACTGCAGGGCATCCGCGTCAACGGGTTCTCCGTGGGATTCGGGCCGGCGTTGCTCAAAACCGAGCGCGATGGCGTCACCTATGCGCTGCGCGTGTTGCCCCTGGGCGGTTTCGTCTCCTTCCCGGACGATGACGAGGACAGCGACATTCCCGATGATGATCCGGATCTGCTGCGCAACCGTCCGATTCCGCAGCGGTTGCTGGTGATCAGTGCCGGAGTGCTGGCTAACCTGCTGCTGGCCTGGTTGGTGCTCGTCAGCCACACCGCCGTGACCGGAGTACCTGGTGAACCAGCTCCTGGGGTGATGGTGATGAGCGTGCAGGGCGGCGAGGCAGCGGCCACCTCGGGGCTGAAACCGGGCGACCGCATCCTCAGCATCGGGGATGTCTCCCTGGGCAGCGGCGAGCTCGCGGTGAAATCAGCCGTGGAGCCGATCCGTCAACACCCGGGGCAAGCCCTCAATCTGCGCATCGAGCGCAACGGGGAACAACGGCCATTGACACTGACCCCCTCGGACCAACAGGGCACTGGTCGCATCGGCGCTCAGCTGCAGGAGGTGCTCACCGGTGAGAGTCGGCCGGTGTCGTCGCCGTGGGAAGCGATCACCGTGTCCAGCCATCAGTTCAGCGGACTGGTCAGCCGTACAGCAGCCGGCTACGCCGGACTGTTCACCAATTTCGGAGCCACGGCCCAGCAAGTGTCGGGTCCGGTGAAAATCGTGGAGATGGGCGCTCAGCTCTCCAGCCAGGGAGGCTCCGGACTGGCCCTATTCGTGGCCTTGATCTCCATCAACCTCGGCGTGCTCAATGCCCTGCCCCTGCCCCTGCTTGATGGAGGCCAGGCGGTGTTGCTGCTTCTGGAAGGACTGCGCGGTCGTCCGCTGCCCGAGCGCTTCCAATTGGCAGTCATGCAATCGAGCCTGCTGTTCGTGCTCGGCCTCAGTGTTCTGCTGATCGTGCGTGACACCAGCCAGCTGCCGGTGGTACGTCAATTGCTGGGACAGTGAGACGGTATCGTTGTTGATTGAACTGCTCCTTTTCAACCGCTGCATGGCCAAGAAGTCGATGATCGCCCGCGATGCGAAGCGGAAGAAAATGGTGGAGCGCTTCGCTGCCAAGCGGACGGCTCTGATGGCCGCCTTCGACGCTGCGAAGGATCCGATGGAGCGTCTTGAGATTCACCGCAAGATCCAAGCCCTGCCTCGCAACAGTGCGCCCACCCGCATGCGCAATCGCTGCTGGGCCACCGGCAAGCCCCGGGGTGTGTATCGCGATTTCGGCCTGTGCCGCAACCAGCTGCGCGAGCGGGCTCACAAGGGCGAGCTCCCTGGCGTGGTCAAGTCCAGCTGGTGATCGGCTGAGATCCAATCGCTTTGTAGCCAGAGAAGGAGGTGAGCAATCACCTCCTTTTTTGATGCAATCGTCGTGAGGAAGCTGATTGGATTGCGAGGGATTGGCAGTTCAATCCGCCGAAGTGCCAGAATCAGATTTGACAGAAAGACATAAACAACAGTGCAAGGTCAGACCCAGTCGATCTCCTTTGACGGTCGGGAGATTCGACTGACCACAGGGCGATATGCCCCCCAGGCCGGTGGTTCCGTGATGATTGAGTGCGGCGACACGTCCGTGCTCGTGACCGCCACCCGTTCAGCAGGGCGCGAGGGCATTGATTTCCTGCCCCTCATCTGCGACTACGAGGAACGCCTCTATGCCGCAGGTCGCATCCCAGGCAGTTTCATGCGCCGGGAGGGACGTCCGCCCGAACGGGCCACGCTGACTTGCCGCCTGATCGATCGTCCGATGCGGCCGCTGTTCCCCAGCTGGCTCAGAGATGACCTGCAGATCGTGGCCACCTGCATGTCCTTGGACGAGCGGGTCCCCGCCGATGTGCTGTCGGTGACTGGGGCCTCCCTCGCCACCTTGCTTGCAGGCATTCCTTTCAATGGCCCGATGGCGGCCGTGCGCGTCGGCCTTCTTGGCGACGACTTCGTGTTGAATCCCAGCTACCGCGAAATTGAACGTGGGGATCTGGATTTAGTGGTAGCCGGCACGCCGGATGGCGTGGTGATGGTGGAAGCAGGTGCCAACCAGCTGCCAGAGCAAGATGTGATCGAAGCGATTGACTTCGGTTACGAGGCTGTCTGCGAACTGATCAAGGCCCAGGAGGCCATCCTCAAGGAAGCGGGCATCGAGCAGGTGAAGCCCGAGGCTCCCAGCGAAGACACCACCCTGCCCGTCTATCTCGAGAAAGCGTGCAGCAAGTCGATCAGTGAGGTGCTGAGCCAGTTCGACCAGAGCAAGGCCGAACGGGACGAAAAACTGGACGCGATCCGCAGCAAGACTGCGGAAACTATCGACAAGCTGAAGGAAAGCGACCCAGTGCGTCAGCTGGTGTCCAGCAATGGCAAGGCCCTGCCCACCAGCTTCAAGGCTCTGACCAAAAAGCTGATGCGCCAGCAGATCGTCAAAGACGGCAAGCGCGTGGATGGCCGGACCCTGGATCAGGTGCGTCCGATCAGCGCCCTGGCAGGCGTGCTGCCCAAGCGCGTTCATGGCTCGGGCCTGTTCCAGCGTGGACTGACCCAGGTGTTGTCCACCGCCACCCTCGGCACTCCCAGTGATGCCCAGGAGATGGACGACCTGAACCCCAACACCGAGAAGACCTACCTCCACCACTACAACTTCCCGCCCTATTCCGTGGGCGAGACCAAACCGATGCGCTCCCCTGGGCGTCGCGAGATCGGCCACGGTGCTCTGGCTGAGCGGGCGATTCTTCCCGTGCTTCCGGCCAAAGACACCTTCCCCTACGTGGTGCGCGTGGTGAGCGAAGTGCTCAGCTCCAACGGCTCCACTTCCATGGGTTCGGTCTGCGGCAGCACCCTGGCGCTGATGGACGCTGGAGTTCCGCTCAAGGCACCGGTCAGCGGCGCCGCCATGGGCCTGATCAAGGAAGGCGATGAGGTGCGAATCCTCACCGACATCCAGGGAATCGAGGATTTCCTCGGCGACATGGACTTCAAGGTGGCCGGCACCGACAAGGGCATCACTGCCCTGCAGATGGACATGAAGATCACTGGTCTGGCCATCAACACCGTTGCTGAAGCCATCAACCAGGCTCGCCCCGCGCGTCTTCACATCCTTGAAAAGATGTTGGAGGCCATCGACACCCCACGGGAAGGCATGTCACCCCATGCCCCTCGTCTGCTGAGCTTCCGTATCGATCCGGAACTGATCGGCACCGTGATCGGTCCTGGGGGACGCACCATCAAGGGCATCACTGAGCGCACCAACACCAAGATCGACATCGAGGACAGTGGCATCGTCACCATTGCCTCCCACGACGGTGCAGCAGCCGATGAAGCCCAGAAGATCATCGAAGGGTTGACGCGCAAGGTGAACGAAGGCGAAGTGTTCAGCGGTTCGATCACCCGGATCATTCCGATCGGAGCCTTCGTGGAAATTCTTCCTGGCAAGGAAGGCATGATCCACATCTCCCAGCTCTCCGAAGCGCGGGTAGAGAAGGTGGAAGACGTGGTGAAGGTGGGCGACGAAGTCACCGTGCGTGTGCGCGAGATCGACAATCGCGGCCGCATCAACCTCACCCTGCGCGGTGTGCCCCAGAGCGGCGAGGATGCCGCTCCTGAACCCGCTCCGACCCCCGTCGCGCCCCTCTCCTGAGGGGCTCAGGTTCAGACCTGAAACCCAGGATCAATCGTGGCCATCGCCCGTGTCGCTATCTCTTCGAGAGCGGCATGGGCTTTTCCATGACTGGCAATCAAACAGCCGGCCTGTCGCACATCGCCGGTGTTGTAGGTCAAGAGCTCACCATCGGCATGGGTGAAAGCACCACCGGCAGCCAGCAGCACCGCTTCCGGCGCGGCCATGTCCCAGTCCTTAGGAGCACTCTTGCCGGAGAGAGAGACGTAGAGGTCTGTCTCGCCACGCAGGATCGTGGCGACCTTGTAGCCAACGCTGCCCACCGCTTTGGAACCGCCGAGCGCGAGGGTGTCAATCAGTTTCACCAGACGGTCGTCACGGTGGCTGCGGCTGGCCACCAGGATCAGCTCCGAAACGGCGGTTCTGTCGCTGAAGCGAACCGGCGACCGATCACCTTGACGGTCTTCACACCAGGCCCCTTCGCCGACGAGGCCGATCCAGAGTTCGTCGGCTTCCGGCAGCAACACCACCCCCAGCACAGGACGCCGTCCCTGCACCAGGGCCAAATGCACGGCGTATTCGCCAGTGCCCTGCAGAAAATCCTTGGTGCCATCCAGCGGATCGAGAATCCAGAGCCAATCCGCCGGCAGCGGCTGGCCCTCCGTGAGCTGCTCTTTGGCGGTCTCCTCACTAAGCAGGGTCCAGCCCGCCTCCGGGAACGCCTGCTTCAGACCATCCAGCAACCACTGATTCACGGCCAGGTCAGCCGCCGACACCGGGCCCTCTCCACCGTCATCCACACTCAAGGCTTTGGGGAAGCCGTACGGAGGCTGCTCACCGCGGGAATAGGCACGCAAAATGTCGGCGGCTCCCCAACAGAGTGGGCGCAAGGCCGCGAGCAGAGCATCCTGGCTGACACCGGCAGGCAAGGTCGGAGCAGTCGGCATCATGGGAAGGTCTGGGCGGAGCCATTGTGAAGCAGCGCGCCGAACCGGAAAACGGTGTCCTCTACATGGTCGGCACACCAATCGGTCATCTCGGTGACCTCTCACCGCGGGCGCGGGCGCTGCTGGCGGCGGTGGACACGGTGGCCTGTGAAGACACGCGCCACAGCGGCCAGCTGCTCTCCGCGTTGGGATCGACAGCCAGACGCTGCAGCTTTCATCAGCACAACACCCACAGCCGCATCCCCCAATTGCTGGAGGAACTGAGCCAGGGCCGCAGCGTGGCGGTGATCAGTGATGCTGGCCTGCCAGGCATCAGCGACCCGGGCGAAGAGCTGGTGGCTGCAGCGAGGGCAGCGGGCCATGCCGTGATTTGCATCCCGGGGCCCTGCGCCGCCACCACGGCCCTGGTCAGCAGCGGACTCCCCAGCGGTCGCTTCTGCTTCGAAGGATTTCTGCCCGCCAAAGGGAGAGATCGCCGACAACGGCTGGAAATCCTTGCCAAGGAACCCCGCACCACCGTGCTGTACGAGGCACCCCACCGACTGCTGAAACTGCTGGAGGAACTGCAGGAGCACTGCGGTGCTGCACGCCCCCTGCAGGTGACCCGTGAACTGACCAAGCGCCACGAAGAACAGGTTGGGCCCACCATCAGCGAGGCCCTGACGCATTTCACCCATCAGGCACCCCAAGGAGAATTCACCCTGGTGCTCGGTGGCGCCGAGGAGCAGACCCCAGAGCCTCTGAATGACGAGGCCTGCCTGCAACAACTCCAAGAGCTGATCGCCGATGGCATGAAAGCCAATGATGCGGCTCGGGACCTGGCGCATCGCAGTGGACGCTCAAAGCGGGAGCTGTATGCACTGCTGCACAGCGCAGAGAACCAGGCAGACTGAATAAAGCGTTTGAACCACGCGGCATGCTGCTGCGCCTGCGACTGCTGATGATCACGCTGGGATCCGGCGCGGCACTGCTGTTGGTGCTCTGTCTTGGAGCCCAGAACCTGAGCGATCGCTACCGCCTGCGACTTGGGATTGGAGAAACGGCTCCGTTGCCAGCAGGCTTTGTCGTTGGCGTGAGTGCCGTGCTGGGGGTTGTTAGTGGTGGCAGCCTCACAGCCCTACTGATGCCTGACTCTCAGCAGTAACTGAATCAGGCGTCGAGGGAATACAACGCTCCTTCCATCACCAGCCGCGTGATGCCGCGTGCCACCAGGTGGCGGGTGGTGCGCTCGAACACCTGGGTGTCAGGCACTTTGATCACACGCTGGCTGCGACCGCACTGACGCTTGGCCGTCCTCGGACTGGCGTACAGACAGAGGGCTTGTCGCGACAGTTCGGAGGGATCAGCAACGCCAAGCTCTGGAAATTCACTGACCGGTCGTGGGTCCAGCTCAACGGTCTTATCCACCAGCATGTAAACGCTTTCAGGCAAAACGCCAGCGGCAAAGGGCAGGCAGCTGATCTGTTCGCGGCTGACCTGAGGCAGATCAACAGCAAGAACGGCCACCTCGTGAAACACATCACCAGGGTCAGGCGCGAGGTCTTCGTCGTCACTGATGTCCTCCGGCTCATCAGCTCCGAAGTCATCAGCATCGTCAAGAGCCAGTGTGGACGGGCTGTCGTCATCAGCCGACTCGTCCTCTTCGGCTGCCTGATCTTCTGGGTCCACCAGTTCTGACGGCGAAGCTTCGGGCTCGGGAGCCTCCAGTTCAGGGCTGATGTCAGCAGCGGCGATGGGTTGTGGCGCTGGAGACGCACCGCGGGAACGCGAGGTCTTGAGCGCGCTGTACTCCTCAGGCGACAACAGGGTTCGCACCGTGCGGCTGACGGTGTTGGTACTGCATCCGAAGGCGTCTGCCAATGCCGCACTGGCCTCACCGGTGCGATAGCGCTCGAGCAGCTCCTGCTTCTGACTGTCCGTAAGCCGGCTGGGTGCCATCGCGAAAGTTGCGCAGCATCCAACCTTAAGTGCCGCCGCCGGGATCGACTGCAACAATGAGCCCTCTGCTCCCTTAGCTCAGCTGGATAGAGCAACTGCCTTCTAAGCAGTCGGTCGATGGTTCGAATCCATCAGGGGGCGTCAATCAAAGCCAAGACGACCGATAGGTTCACGGTTTTCACCGGAAGCCCTTTTCTTGCCGCGCGACATGCCGGTGAGAAGCAGCTGGTGGAGCTGTGAAAGCAGAAGTGTCTTGTTCTCACTCAGCCCATTGACTGTCTCGGCTTGTTGGGACGATTACTGGGCTATTGCGCTGAGTGTCTAAACGCGAAGAAAGGTAATGAGGTATCGACCGTCGCAGAACGGAACACCCCTTGAGAAATGAAATGATTCACGCCTTCAAGCTGTAGTGATGACTGAAGCGCTGAAACTCCCCTACGCGGTTCAAGGGCGCGGAACCGTTGAGCACATTGGCAATCACTTCTATCGAGTTTGCGGCCCTGCGGGCTGCACCGTTGTGCTGGGCCTTGCCAATGCTCTGTATCTGAGCAGGAATGTTCCCGAATCAATGTCCCCAACCGAAAGCTGAAAATTCTCAAGCTCGAGAACCTTGGAGGCCAAGGCAAGAGCGCTGATGAAAACATCCACCTCACCTGGTGGTGGGGTAGGTACTTGACCTAGAGACGAGTAGTAATGAATGCAATTGCCTATTACGTCGCCAATTGAGTTGATTTTATTTCACCACAAATCATCAAAACCCAACAAAACGCACTGAATGTTTTAGAAGCTCACTCCCCAGCCCCAGGCCACCATCGGATCAGATTTCTCCCCGTACAGCCATAGGCACCAGAAAGTCGCGCGCGAGCTTAAGCACATCCAGCCCCCATTCATCCAGGCCTCTCTCCAGCAGCGTCCAGGACCATCTCGATTCATGCGCTCGTAACACAAGCAGCAGCTTTGAACGGCTTGAACTAGTGCACCCAGGATGATGCCTCTCCACACCACAATGGTGAAAAAGGAAAGAGACAGACCCCTCAGCCTGTCTCCACTCGACGCATGAAGGCAACGCCTTCAACCATCACTCTCCACCACGACGAGCCGAAAACAGCATCACAACGAACATTTTTCAGATTTCGATTAAGCATTAAGACCTATTTGATAATCGTTCTCATCTCGTTTATAAAAGCGTTTCGACGCTCGACGCATCGACTGAAGGCAGTTGTCATGCGGGTTCCCTCGCCCGCGCCTTCACAAGCAATGGGTTGATGATCCGGCAATCAGCTGTCCCAGCCTGACTGACATTGCCCCGCAGCACCAGCTTGTCGCATTGGCACCTTCTCGCTGATGCCGCTGCATTGGCTCGATGAGCTCGGCCGAAGACCAGCGCAAGATGCTCAACAGCCTTCAGCAGGCGTTACTCAAGCAAGCCCTCAACAATCGCATCAACTGATGATGGCCTGGCACGACGTGGATGCGAAAAAGCCAGGGCTTTGGTGTTGAGGGTTCGATCGCACTCAAGTTGCAAACTGAATCGATCAAAAGCCTTTTCACCATAGATTTTTACAAACCGAGAACCCTCTCGACGGACGCTTGTTTTGAAGCCATTGGCGCGCAAGAACCTGAGCGATGATCGCTCGCATTGACGCAGTGATTGCGTTTCCAGTGGAAGCACAATGAGCTGAACTTCAGGGACACTTGCTGAAGCCGTAGGGCATGCAAGTGCTGCACCCAAAAGTAGAACGACAGGGAAAAGGCTCTTCAACCCAGTTTTCAATGAAATCCCAAAGGATTTTAGGCCATTTGAACTCACATCAAGGTTGAGAACACCGTGTTGGTCCTTCTCTGGTTGATCTGATCAGAAAGCTTTCACATCGTTTCCAACCACATTGACGATCATGCCGGCGACACCATTGCAAGCCTCTGCGCAGAAGGCAACATCAACAACATCCATCCATTCATCATTGATCAACAAGATTCAATCGAACAATTCAACAATCAAAGCTCTTTTGGAGCACTAGAGCGCTCCCAGCCGATCCTTTGCAGATTCATCCACATTTCAATGCCGAGGTGGCGCAACATCCGCTGCCGGCGAATGGGCTGGCCGCGTCGCTTCCCCAGGCGGTACGTCGACACCAACACGAACTGAGCATGGCGTGTTGGCTGATCGGGCTTGATCTGGATCATCAGCCCCTCATGAGGATTCACCAACCAGCCTTCACCACCAGGCTTCTCCTCGAACTTGGCGAAATCGGGCTGGCGTTTCCACATCCTGTGATCCTGGCGAGGATGCCGTTTCAGTAGGGAAATGCTGGCGCCATCACCAAGAAGAACCGATGCGTCGCCTCGCGGGGAGAGCGTGGTGTCATCAACTGCTCACCTAAGTATTTCCACTCCTTGTGCCGGGCGAAGGGCTGTTTATCGTTCGACAGTTGTTTGTTCGTCAGGCGACCTCTCCACTGCAACAAGCCCTAGGCCAGCAGCAGTCGGAAACGCCAATCAATGACTGACCTCACATTGAGCATTTCAGCGGCACTGCGCGATGCGCAGCTCCAACGCCTTGAAGCGTCGCTGGCGACCAAGACGCCAACCAAGCCTCAAGCCAAAGCACCCTCCAACAACGACAAGGGATCGTCAGCACGCGGCTGATCGATCCAAACCGCTCGCATCCCTTGATCAAACCAAGCCGTGCAGCAATCGCGCTGTCGGTCGCAACCCCAAACGAGGCCGACGTCCATGACAGCGGTCTTGCTTGGGGTTTGCATGACTCATTTCTTTCGGCAGTAGCCAGCGCCGACGTTCATCCAACCGCTCGGGCAGGCCTCACCGTTGGTGAGCTTCATCTCGTAGTAGATGGGGGACACGCAGGTCGTTTTCAGCGTGTTCACATAACCGAGGGGGCATTGGTCATGACCAGGTGCTTTCGGAATGCGTTTCTGAGCGAGCACCTCAGCCGGCGCCAGCAATGTCAGGCATGCAAGCCCCACCAACCATTGAGTCATCAAACCCTCGAAGCTATGGATAACGCAGAGCGTTGCATACCCACTGCGGAAAGGCCAGCGGGAGCTGACAGGTGACGGCAACGCGCTGAACAGTTGGTATCAGAGGCCACGGTTGAGACGCCGCATGCGTCGGTAATTTTGATGTGTCGAGAGAATGACGCTTCGCGCGTTGGGAGCCTGAGGGGGCTCCTTTTTTATGGGTGGACACCACACATCCTCAAGAAGCCAGACCTTTCATCGCCAGCTAAGAAAGAACTGTGTTTCCGGCGGTGAGATGGTGAACGGCAAACTCATGATCGCCGCCCTGATTTTGGCGCTAGGCATGCCAGCGCTGGCTCAGAGCAATGAAGAACTGCTCCAGGAGCGCCTGATCACTCCAGCCCTCTATGAACTCCTCACTCGCAATGGAGCTACGACCCCTGAAGCAAGAACCCGCGTGATCGTTGAAGCCTGCCAAGCGAATCAATTAGGTCCCGATGTCTGTGATCGCCCGCGCCGACGTGATCCAGGCTGGTAATCCTTGCAGCCTGGCCATTCCACAGATTTTCAGAACAACAGCCTTAAGGAAGCCAACCAGATTGGGACCTTGACGACTGCAGCAACTCCTTCTGAATGATTGTGCCCCTTTGACACTCAACCATGACTGATCAAAGAATTGAGCAACTGCTGCAGGAAGCGGAACACCACCTGAAGAAACAGAGCTGCCGCGCAAGATATGAACGCTCCGTGATTCGCCTTCCCGACAGCCGTCGGAACATCTGGCTCAAAGATGACGAACGGGTCGCATGAAGCCCCTGCGGCAGAAACCAGTCCTGGGTCAAACCATTGCGATTCACCGAGGATTGCTTCGACCAATGGCTTGTCCCTATCAATGGCTCCCTTCAAAGGAGACCACTGTTGAGACATCCACCAAAATCACAAAGGAATTTCGGCTTCGATATCCCAACCCTCTTCAGACAGTTCATCAACCGCTTTCGCTGCCTCTTGGGCGGGGACATGAACGAGAAGAAACTCCTCGTCTTGATTGCAATAGATCCTGGTTAATCCGATCACAGCGGGGGCTCCCGGGTGTCGACACCTCATCCAAACCAATCGGGGTCAACCCGACAAGGTTTGATCAGCGATCTCTGGTGAAGGCCAGGAGACTGCATCATCGACACGCTTATCCGGTCCATCCTTTCCTCGCGAGGGATGGTCACGACAGCCTGATGGTGATTCAAGACTGACCGGTGCTGGAGGCGAACAGCATCACAAGGGCTCAGAGCAGGACTCAACCGCCGACGAAGCCCTTGCGATGCGCCCTTGGATGCGATCGTCGCTCAGCTTTGGGAATACGCCGTGATCACCGTGCTCTCGATGATGTGCCCAGCTCCAGCAATCATCGCTTTGTTGTCTTCAAAGAGTTTCTGAGCTGCTCCCACAGGGGCTTGCTGAACGGCACAGACCTTGGTGGGATCATCTTTGCTCACGCCACGGAACAATGATTTGAGACCAACCGATTCATGCATCTTGGTCACATCCTCACTGTCGTAAATCGCCGCCCACTGTTCAAACGGCACGCTCAGGCTGAAAGTCCAGACGGTGGTTTCCATGACTTAAAACAACGGCAATGCCAGTCAATCACTGTGGCGGAATTGCTTCAACGCACCAGCACATCCGTATGCGTGGTGAACATGCCAATCACGGTGAATGCAATCAGAAGAGCGCAGGCCATGGGGTGAAGGTGGTGTGGGGGGGTCTCCCCCGTTGATGTGCACACCCTCTCGAGAATCGAGGCTTCAACCGATGGCCTGACGCAAGGATCAGGCAGCGATCTTGACGCCCTCTTTGGTCACCAGTTCAACGACTTTGGCCATATCGCCAAGATCCTTCTCATTGGCCTTGAGGCTCTTGAACA
Organism: Synechococcus sp. NOUM97013; assembly: GCF_014279815.1. Classification (NCBI taxonomy): domain Bacteria; kingdom Bacillati; phylum Cyanobacteriota; class Cyanophyceae; order Synechococcales; family Synechococcaceae; genus Synechococcus; species Synechococcus sp. NOUM97013. The sequence continues at coordinate 1,862,877 of NZ_CP047941.1, forward strand.
CAGCCTCCACCCCACCCGGACGGGCGACCATCAAGTACTGGCAGGAGTCACCATCCGGAGTCGGAGCGTGAACGGTTCCCGCTTTGACGAGATAGGTGCCACCGGCGGGGACAATGGTGGCTTGACCATCCACATTCAGGTTCAACGCACCCTCGAGCACGACATAGGTCTCATCCCAGTCATGGGTATGCGGAGGTTGACCAACACCACCCGGTGTTTTGAATTCCGCGACGCTGTATTGACCATCGGTTTGATCAGCCGTCAGACGCAGGGTGATGCAGTCGCCTAGCACATTGCAGACCTCAGGCTTGTTGCTGGAAAGACCGAACACGGCATGGAGTCAAAAGGAACATAGAACCTATTCCCATTCCCGATAGTTTCCTGAATCCTCGGCGACGAATTCAGCGATTTGTTGTGGCTGTGCTGAGTCCGCCAACCAACAGCTCAAAACCGATCAGCTATACAGATGCTGGTCTCAGAGACTTCGCCATCACCAAAGGAATCGACAACGCCCGCTTAGATGCTGCTGCCACCTTGCCGCTGGAGCTCGGTTTGGCTGGCACCAAGGCCGAACGCCAGGTTGAAGCGGGTGAACACCGCGTTGGAGTCTTGAGCCAATTGCTTCTCGACATCGCAACATCCTTGATTGAGTACAGGATTGACGATGCACATGGTTCTGTCGGTTACCAGTGAACAGAACAGCCATCGCAGAGAACAGCCATTGCCACCCACAAACGACAACTCCGGGTGAAGTACCTATGGCTTGCGGTTGTGGCCAGCACTACACCGGGGTGAACAACCGCAATCCCATGATCATCGACACTGCCAATGCTCAGCCGATGGGCAGCCTGATCATCGAGGCCACTCACAAGCCCTTCCATGCACTGGCTTGCCCGCTTCGGCCGGCCACCGTGACCATCAGCAGAAAATCCTGACTTGCGCTTGTGGTGGCAACGGACCTCACTGACTCAGCCATGTCACCAAAAAAAACCCCGCCATTGGCGGGGCAGCATTGAACTGAACATCAAAGCGCTGTAATCAGCCCACGTTCGCAGAGAGCTTCACAGGGGAGAGGTGAGCGGAGGTGTAGTCGATACCTTCAGAATGCGCAGCAAAAACATGCTGAGCACTCTGGAGACGGCGTGCCTTGAGCTCTTTGGCTTTGATCAAAAGGAGGGTGTTCATGAAAACCACCGACAGCGTCTCAAACCCCGTTGCTTGTTTGAGATCGAACTGCGTCCCCAACCAGGGGACCAACGTTCCGAAATAATAAGACAAACACCTGCTCTCTGCGCAGATGCTCAAAACAGGTTGGGGTCGATGTTGGCCTTGGGGTTGAGCTTCAGAACCATCCAAAGCAGCATTGCCACGCAGGCCCGGTCATCGGCGCCGTAGTCGTATTTCCAGTCCTCCACCATCCCCGTCAGCTCCTGCTGCGCGTTGGTGATGAATTCATCGGTCCACTCCTCCATCAGCACACGGGAGGTGAACAGCGGCGCCATCCCACTTTGAGCATGTTGTTCCAGACATCGATCGCATTGGCCTTTAACAAGCGTCGCCGGTAATGCGGCACCGGAGGCTGCGGTCGCATCCATTCGTAGATACGCAGCTCAACCCACTGACCATGGCTCGTGGTGGTGTCGAGCCGGAAATGAACCAAACGCTGATCCACGCCATTCACCATCCAGGTGCCCCGGCCATGGTGACCGGAAACCGGCCCCCTGGAATCGCTTTGATCTTGCATGCAAGTGATTCTCTCCCTTGATCGGTCACCCAGATCACATTGCCCACGAAACTTGAGGGTGGTGATCGCGACGGATCAGGACGCCTCAATCTGAAGCGTCTGCTCCACCAGAACCCGAAACAACTCCTGCCTCTTGTACACGAGAAACTCCTGTTCTTCTGCAGCACCACCCGGCCAGTTACGCAGGGCATCGCACGTGGTTTTGTATTCGAGCCTTAACGCCCTCAGGTCGTAGTCAAAGCTCGCGACGATGTCATCACCCATGGGCATCAGCTAGCTGCCACTGTGTTACAAGACCTTCCAATAGCTTGACGTATCACAGGCGACTCACTTCTGAATCGCCAAACAATCGGCATGCCGCGACTTTGTCTCAGCAAAAAAAAGGAGGGTCCCACCCCTCCTCAGCTCGACGCATCTCCGGTTTTCTCCCGAAGACTTCGGCATTGTGACGGCTCACCCGCAAAGACTCAGTAGTGATAATTACTCACTCACAAACCCGATCAACCGACCAGTTGTGCGCAGCGATGCACTATCGCGTCGCCAAAGCAACACGGCCTCACAAGCTTCAGTGCTCGAATTGACCCGGCGTTGCCAACATCCCATGCCAACTTGCCGCTCGCGCTTCACCCCGAATGACGTTGACCCGCTGTTTCATCACGTCAAAGCGGGGATGACGGTGATCCTCCGCTCAAAAGACGAAAAAATCATCATGGCCGACGTGCGCCGCGTCAGCGACCACCAAGGAACCGCGTTGAACCCACCACTGTTTGAGGTGATGGATGTGCATACCGGTGAGATCAGCTGGATCAGCGGCTACCAGATCACACATGTTGTGCCTGCCCTCTGAATCCTTTATCCCAGCACCGGAGCGAGCATGAGATAACCACCCAGACATCCCAAAATAGTCAGACAAAGTGTTGGAATTGTGAGCCCCATTCTTGTTCTCTACACGACACAGTCCATTGTCTAGGGCAATTCACATCCGCCAAGGTGATTTCGCAAAAATACGTATCCAAGCGACCACGTCTCGCAATCACGCCGCAATCAAAGAGGCTCACAACCAACCAACCAGTTCCAAACATTTAGGCATTAAGGCTTAGTCGCCGAAGGAATAAAAAGGGCAATACTCATCACACTCGTGAAATCTGCATGGACAAATTGCACGTCAACGTTGCTTTCCTTGGCGGAACTGTGGTCTTGGCCGTCATGATTACCACCTTCATGGTGAAAGTGGCCGCCTGACCCCCCTAACAAAAGCCCGTGGGCAGTTCGCTGCTGGCTGGCTAGCTCTTGCGCAGGACTGCCAGCAGCGCATGACTCTCCCGCATCGACTCGCAACCTTCAGCTGCGCCTTTCTGATCATGGGCGCCGTCGGCTGCTCCAGCGAACAAGCCACTTCCAGCCCTGAGGCGTCAGCAGACGCCTTAGCGGTGCAGGAGCAACAGCCAGAGCAGACGCAAGCGCAATCGTCCAAGACCGTGGAAGGACGCGCCTCCTGGTACGGACCAGGGTTCTACGGACGCAAAACCACCAGCGGCGAAGTGCTGAAGAAAGGCACCATGACGGCGGCACACAGCAGCCTGCCGATGGGCACCGAAGTGAAAGTGACGCGCACGGACACGGGCAAAAGCGTGACGGTCGTGATCAATGACCGCAAGCCGTTCAAGCCGGGCACCGTGATCGACCTGGCCCACGGTTCCGCGGTGGCACTGGACATCGACGATGACGGCACGGGCCCGGTGCAGATCGAAGTGATCAAACAGCCCTAAGCCGACGCAGCGCCAACACCCTGACGATCCAAACCTGACCCTCAACGCCTGATGCACCACGTGCTGCTGCTCGCCCAGTTGATCGGCTTTCCGGAGGCTGGTTTTCAGAACTGGGTGGACAGCCTGGCGCCGGATGCCCTGTGCCAGGCCTTCCAGGACGGGTTGATTCCCGAGAGGTATCTGCCGGGGGGACGGGCTACCACCCCCTGTAGCAGCGGAAACGTCACGGACCCGATGGTTTACATCCCCCGCTGAATCTGCTTCTGGACGCCACCAGCCACAACTTTCCACTCTCCGCCGCTTCCGCCCGCAGGGCAATGAGCATGAACACCAGTAGGCAACATCCGCCGAACCGTGGAAAGTAGGTGCATCGAGATCGGAGGCGCTGATGACAGCCGACACTCCACCCCAGCAAAACCAAGAAGCAGTCTGACTTTTCGGCCCCCTGCTCCAACAGTTTCAAACGAATGGTGAAGTTGGTCCTTCGACAGGCAAGACCAGGTCCGCCACGTCGATCGACACTCCACTGCACCGTCCCAGGTGCCCCGGAGCTGCATCAACCCCACACCTGAACTCATGGCCCCAGGGACGCCCCAGCCAGTCGCTTCGACCCCGACTTCAGATCACTGATTGAAGGGTTGAACCATGCATGAACGAGCGAGCGTGGCCGTCTCACCATCCGGTGGGGCGGCCATCTCCGTTCAAGCCGTCTTCCGCCTCCGTGCGTGACTCCGTACGTGACTCCGTGCGTGACCGCATGCCTGAAGCCCACCAACAAAGCCCTGTCGCCAGCAATGACAGAACCACCGCAGCCCCGCAAACGCCGGGCGCTCACCTACACCGAGATGATGAATTCCGGCACGCAACAGCCGGTAGAGGAGCCCACCGAAGCGATGGAGCAAAAGAGGCCGCAACCGCCGACCTCCACCTGTAATGCCGATCAGAACGGCCAGGCTTGCTGAACAGCTGTTTCAAGGCAAGTAGTCGATCCGAATCCTGTTGCCGTTGGCATGGCGCAGCAGCTCCTGCTGGTCATCGCCGGATCGCCGCCAGAGGCCACCGCGAGCATCCCGAAGAGCGCTGCCATCGCCCACATGCGCATAGCTCTCCACAACACCGTCCTGCCATTGGATGGTCCACCCGAACGGAACGGGCTTGGCATGAACCACACAGGGCATCGGCGCCTGATCGTTGAACTGACAGCGCGCGCTGTAGACCGCCGCCAGGGATGGCACGGTCGCCCACAGCAACGCGGGGATGGTCGCTGCTCTGCAAGCGATGGACAAACGACTGGGCATCGCCAAGCATTCTGAAACCATGCTTGGCATAGCAGGGATCCTTTGGGCGAGAGAGCATGCTGATCCTTCAGAGAGATCAGATGGACAATCTGCTGGTGTCGGGTGCGGATGCAGCACCGCTGAGGGTGCTGCTGGCCCATGGGGCCGGTGCCGGCATGGACAGCCCCTTCATGGCGGCGATGGCCGATGGTCTTGCCCAGCAGGGCTGGCAGGTGCTGCGCTTCGAATTTCCCTACATGCAGCGGCAACGCAGCAGCGGCAAGAAGCGTCCGCCCGACAAAACCGAAGTTCTGTTGGACAGCTTTCGCGATCAGGTGAGGGCACTGGCGCAGGACAAGCCCCTGGTGATCGGTGGCAAGTCGATGGGGGGGCGCATCGCCAGCCTGCTGGCGGATGCACTCTTCGACGAGCAGCGCATCCAGGCCTGCCTCTGCCTCGGTTACCCCTTCCATCCACTGGGCAAGCCCGATCGGCTGCGCACAGAACATCTGGCCGAGCTGCGCACCCCGACGCTGATCGTTCAGGGAGAGCGAGACGCGATGGGACGCAAGGAGGAGGTGCGCACCTACCGCCTATCTGGGCAACTGGAGCTGACCTGGATGCCCGATGGGGATCACAGCTTCAAGCCGCGCAAGAGCTCAGGCCACAGCGAACGATCGAACTGGGCGCTGGCGATCGAGGCGATGGATCGCTTCCTGCGCCAACAAAAGGCGGCCGCTTAACGCGCTCACCACACCTCCGGGCAACGCACGTGCATCGCCGCTGACAAGGCCGCCAAGAAGTCGTTGGAACCATCCGGTCGATTTTGCGCAACCCCGGCCTCGAATCGCAGCGTCTGTATCTGCTGCACCCAGGCGTCGTTGAACGCCGAAAGACCCCGGCGATTGTCCTCGATGCCCCGCGCACAGTGGCGCTTCACCAATTCCAGGTCGTCGTTCAGCATCGCCTCTTTGCTCTGACTCTGGGCCAGGGCAGGGTTGAACAGCGCAGAGGGCAACAAACCTGAGGCAACTGCGATCAGCAGCCACGTCCAAAGGCTGTGGTGGGCAGGTCGTCTCATGGCATGGAGTGGGCGGATGCGACACAAGAAGCTGATCTCATGCTGCGCAGAGATCGCCAGGGTGACCACAGCGGACAGATCAGGTCTGATTGCCGCCGAGCATGTCGTCATACCCCTCATAGGGGTTGTATTCCGACCAGCCGGGGCTGGCCTGATCCATCAGGCCATATTCACCGTCGATCATGTCGGCGCGGGTGTTGCCGGTCGGCACCGTGTTGCAGGTGATGCCACCACCGGCGACGGGTTTGCAGTCGTCAAAGCGCACCTGGGCCTGGGCAGTGCTGGAAAGCGCCCCCGCGATCAGCAAAGCAGCGGTAAGACCTGTGCCGGAGATGGTCATGGCGCGCGGTGCATCGACCTGCATTCTGCCGACAACAGAGGGCTGCGGCTGTTCAGAGCCCTGAGCAGAGCTGTTCGCTTTCCCGCAGCGTCTCGAAGGCCTTCTCGCCTCGGGCCACGGCCAGCTGCACCATCACCACCTCAGCCTGAAGGCCCAACAGAAGGGTCTGACAGGGGTAACGGTCCTGGGCGCCGGCACGACGCTGCAGCGATTCAATGCGCAGCAGTGCCTGCTGACAACTGGGGGCATGGGCCGTACGAAAGCAGTGCAACAGCAAGGGCCTGACCGCAGATAGCGACGTTGCCTGCACCGGCAGCCCAGCGTGTGCGGCCGCCAACCCAAGGCACACCAGCCAGCGGGCCCACCACCGGAAACCACCGCGATCATTTTCAACCATCAACGCCATCGCGCTGCGCTGCTCTTGGCTGAAAGAATGCTGTCGATTCGCTGAAGACACCGGATGTACACCGATTGGACCGCCGTTGCACTGCTGCTGTTCACCGCGGTGCCGCTGCTGGCCGTAGTGGCCACCGCCACCTTCTTTATCTGGCAGCAGAAGAAGAAGCAGCTGCGTTGATCGCGGTCGGAACATCCTGGGGGCTGACACCAGCCTCCCGACCTGCAACCCCTGCCAAATCAAGGGGCTGACGCGCGTGTTCAACCGAAGCGATCACGCCACGGCCCAAACAGGTCTGACAAGTGCGGGATTGCTGCTGACTAATGCGTTGGATGCCGCTGCCGCCACAGCTCGAGCAGATCTCCATAACCCAGCCTGGGACACCGTTCCAGTGTGGGATCGCCAGGCCGTAACGATCCCGAAACCTTCCTTAAGAATCCAGGGTTTGGAGGCAGTCCTGCAGCAGCTCTGGCCGTTGCTGCAGATGCTGCTGCAGTTCCGATGCCGACAGCGCCGATCCCTCCGGCACCAGATTCAGAGACGCGGCCAGACGACCCAGCACCTGCTCGGCAGTCAAACCCTGCTCCCGCAGCGGTGCCAGCCCCTGGGCCTGCTCACGCTTGGACAGCTTTTGGCCTGCGGCATCAAAGAGCAACGGCACATGCCGGTAGCGCGGAGGGCTTCGGTCCAACACGGCGATCACCGCACGCTGAGCACGGCACACCGGCGCTAAATCGTCACCACGCACTACATCAGTGATACCGAGCGCCAGTTCATCCACGGCCGTGGCGAGGTGATAGGCGATGAATCCATCGGCCCGGCGCAGCACCAGATCACCGCAGTGGGGCTCGTCCGCCGCCAGCACCCGGAGCCGCCAGGCCGGTAGACGCCCGTTCTGCGGATCCCACCCGCGCGACAGCTGCCGGCAGGTGCCGGGATAGCGCCGACCCGGCCCGAGCTGACGGCGACTGCAGCGACAGGGGTAGAGCAAGTCGGCCCGCCGCAGGGCGGAAAGCACACTGCTGTAGAGACCACGGCGCTGGCTCTGGAGCAGCACCGGTCCATTCCAGAGCAGACCCAGCCAGCGCAGATCCTCTTGCGCGGAAGCGGTCGCCCCGGCACGGATGCGCGGCGTGTCGAGGTCATCGATGCGCAGCAACCACTGCCCGCACTGCAGACGGGCATGGAGCCAGGAGATCAGTGCCGTGCGCAGGTTGCCCAGATGCAGCGGCCCGGAGGGTGTCGGAGCAAAACGGCCGCGATAGCCCTGCTGACGCATGCGCTGTCCCTGCTCAAACACCGCCTGGAGATGGTCGGGAAAGTCCACACAAAAAAGGGTGGCCCCTTAGGGCCACCCGAATCAAGTCAGCGGCGGGGGCTTCAGCCCTGCACGCGGTCCTTGAACATCTTGCCGGCGGTGAAGGCAGGAACGCGCTTGGCGGGAATCTTGATCTTCTCGCCGGTCTTGGGGTTCAGACCCTGACGGGCGGAACGCTCACGGGGCTCGAAAGAACCGAAGCCAAGGATGGACACCTTCTTGCCTTCGACAACGGAATCAATGATGGTGTCGATGGCGGCATCCACCACCAGGGACACGTCGGTCTTGGTGAGCTCGGTGCGGGCTGCAACCAGGTTGACGAGATCAGCTTTGTTCATGAACTGGGAGGGGGGAAAGTGGCGGAAGCGGTTGGATCGACGATGCGGAGTCGACATCCGCACGGCTTCCCGAGCGCGCCAATCGTATGGAGACAATCGCGGTGCGGCAACCGAAAAACACCGTGCCGCAATGCATTCACCGCACCAGCTGCGACTCAAAAAGAGTCCAGCCTTGACGGATCGGCCTCTGCCCAACTGCTGAACGGCGCCAAACGACCGCCGCGCAGTGCCCCGAGCCCTGCCCCAGAAGCCAGTGCTGGAACGGCTTTTGCAGGAAGCCATTGGCGGAGACGTTCCAGACTGCGCTGCTGCCGCGGCCAGTGAAACGTGCGTCGATGCTGCAGCGGAGCGAGACGATCTGATGCGACAGGAACCAGCAAACGTCCGCAGAACAGCACATCCAAAGGCGCTGGTGCGTGCACCACGGCATGGCCTGGGGTCGGTCCAGGGGTCCACAGCAGGCGCAAACCTGAGGCGGTGGTGGCCTCATCAGCAAAGGTGTCGAGCTCTTGAACACCGGGCAAGAGATAAGCCTCTTGCTCCTGCACCAGCACAGGCCACTCCACACGCTCCTGCAAACGCCGCAGGCGGCCGTGCCCTTCCCGGCTGGTGAGCAGGATGCGGGCACGCCGTCCCGCCGCCATCGTCTGCAAGGCGGTGAGGGTGGCCTCGGTGAGCGGCGGGCAGTCGATCAGCACCGGTTCCGGATCCACATCCAGCCACCAGGACGAACCGCCCCGGCAGTCGCGATTGGGGGGAAACAACCAGAGGTCCGGCCGGATCTGCTGGGGCGGGCGGCCCGTCTCCAGAGCGGAGGTCATCACAGACACGGTGCTTCACCGCAGTTCTCACTACTTTGATATCTGCATGTCCAGCGGTCCGGGAGTGGAGCCTTGAGCACGATCCTGCGTGGCAGACCCTGGCCCCTAGGCAGCAGTGTGAATGCCCACGGCGTGAACTTTTCGGTGGCAGCACCGGGCGCCAATCGAGTGGAACTGCTGTTGTTCGATTCCGGGGAAGCCGCCAGCCCCTGCGAGGTGATCGATCTGGAAAGTGATCGGCACCGCTCTGGTGATTACTGGCATGTGGAGTTACCAGGGCTGCAGGCCGGCTGCCGCTATGGCTACAGAGTGTTTGGTCCTCTGGCCCCCGGCGGACATGGCTTCCACCCCGGCAAGGTGCTGCTCGACCCCTGCGCCCGCGCCATCGACGGCTGGTCGGTGTACGAGCGTGGCGCCGCTACCGGAGCCTCACCCAACACCGACTGCTGCCTCAAAGGTGTGGTGTGTGAACGGGACCGCTTCGACTTCGATGCGCACCCGCGACCGCGGCACAGCTGGCAGAACACGGTGATTTATGAGCTGCACGTAGGCGGCTTCACGAAGGCGGAGGACAGCGGCGTCGCCCCGGAGCATCGCGGCAGCTTGCTGGGGGTGATCGACAAAATCCCCTACCTAAAGAGCCTGGGCGTCACCACGATCGAATTGCTGCCGGTGCAGGCCTTCGACCCCCAGGACGCCCCTCCCGGACGCGACAACGTGTGGGGCTACAGCCCGCTGAGCTGGTTCGCACCGCATCAGGGCTATGTGTGTGGCGACGACCCTTTGCTGGCCCGCGAGCAGATGCGGGCCCTCGTCGCGGCCTGCCATGACGCCGGGCTGGAGGTGCTGCTGGATGTGGTCTACAACCACACCACCGAGGGCAACAACCAAGGTCCGACCTTGAGCTGGCGCGGCTTCGCCGACCGCACCTACTACCACCAGAACGACAAGGGCAACTATCTGGATGTGAGCGGCTGCGGCAATTCAATTGCTGCACATCAACCGATCAGCCGTGAGCTGATCTTGGAATCGCTGCGCTGCTGGGCCCTGGAGCTAGGGGTGGATGGCTTCCGGTTCGATCTGGGCATTGCCCTCAGCCGCGGCGAAGGGCTCAAACCGCTGGACAAGCCCGCCTTGTTTGAAGCGATGGAAGCCGATCCCTTGCTGAGCGAGCTGAAGCTGGTGAGCGAACCGTGGGACTGCGGCGGCCTCTACCGGCTCAATGACTTCCCGGCCCAACGCATTGGCACCTGGAATGGTCGCTTCCGCGATGCGCTGCGCAGTTTCTGGAAAGGGGATGACGACAGCACCTGGGCTTTGGCCCAGCGGCTGCGCAGCAGCCCTGACCTTTACGACGGCAAAGCGGCGAGCCTGGGGCGTTCAGTGAACCTGCTCACCGCCCATGACGGCTTCACGCTGCTCGATCTGGTGAGCTTCAACGGCAAACACAACCTGGCCAATGGCGAGGACAACCGCGACGGGGAAAACCACAACACCAGCTGGAACCATGGCGTGGAAGGCCCCACCAGCGACCCGGCGATCCGGGCGCTGCGCAAACGCCAGCAGCGCAATCTGCTCACCACGCTGCTGTTCGCCCGGGGCGTGCCGATGCTGCTGATGGGCGATGAAGTGGGCCGCAGCCAGGGCGGCAACAACAACACCTGGTGTCAGGACACCCCCTTGAGCTGGATGATCTGGTCGCAGGCCCACTGCGATACGGAGTTGCTCACCTATGCCCAGCGGCTGCTGAAGGTGCGCAGCCAGCTAGCGGAGCTGATCAATCCCCTGATGGCCCACAGCGAGCCACCACCACCAGCGCCGTCAGAGGAAACGGACGACACGCCTGAATCACCTCAAGCTCTTGCCCCTCGCATCAGCGCACCGGAAGGGCTCTGGCGCCAATGGCACGGCGTGGAGCTGAACAAACCGGATTGGGCCAGCTGGTCCCACTGCCTGGCCTACAGCGTGCAACGGGGCAGCGAGGGAGCCGCGCTATGGGTTGGATTCAATGCCTATTTCAAGGCGATGCACTTCGATCTGCCCGAGCCAACCTCACCCTGGTGCCGGCTGATCGACACGGCCCTCACCGCTGACGACGACCTGCCAACAGTGCTGGAACCCTGGAGCCCGAAGGGAGTGCCACTAGAAGCCCGCAGCCTGGTGGTGATGGTGGCCCGCGACGAAGCTGCCAAACTCAAGCTCTGAGCGCTTATAAGAAGCAAGCGGGCGGCGGGAATCGAACCCGCATCATCAGCTTGGAAGGCTGAGGTTTTACCACTAAACTACGCCCGCACAAAAACATCCGTACCAATGCCGTGAAGGCTGGCGTGGGTGTTGTGCGCAACCATTATGGCGGTCCGTCCGCCCCCCCTTCCAGCCTGATGAGCACCAGCACCCTGCCAGGGGGATCCCGCCGCCGCCTGATGGTCGCCTACGGGCTGGGCGATGCCGGCACCGGATTGGCTGCGACGCAGCTGGGGTTTTACCTGTTCCCGTTTTTCACCTGTGCAGCAGGCCTGCCGGCCTTCATCGCCGGCTCGCTGCTCACTGTGATCAAGGTGTGGGATGCGATCAACGACCCGCTGATCGGCTGGATGAGCGACCACACCCAGAGCCGCTGGGGGCCGCGTATCCCCTGGATTCTCGGCGCTGCACTGCCACTGGGCATCAGCCTGGCGGCGATGTGGTGGGTTCCGGAGGGGACCACCCTGCAGCGCACCTTCTATTACGCGGTGATGGCCATCCTGCTGATGACGGCCTACACGAGCGTCAACCTGCCCTATGCAGCGCTATCAACGGAGCTCACCAGCGACACCGCCATCCGCACCCGCCTGAATGCAGCCCGCTTCACCGGCTCGATCGTGGCGGGCCTCAGCGGATTGATCGTGGCCTCACTGGTGCTCACTGATGGGGCCGACGGTTATCTGCGCATGGGACGCATCACCGGCACCATCGCCGCCCTGGCCACGCTTGCCTGCTGCTGGGGTCTGGCCCCCTACGCCAAGAAAGCGGCACGACCGGCCATCAATGCCGAGCCACCGCTGGCGCAGCTGAAGCGAATCCGCTCCAACCCCCGATTCCTGAAGGTGCTGGGGCTGTATCTGGCGCTGTGGTTCGGTCTGCAGCTGATGCAGGTGGTGGCCCTGATCTGGCTGGTTCAAGTGGTGCATGTTCCCCCCAACCTCTCCACCTGGATCCTGCTGCCCTTCCAGCTGAGTGCCCTGCTGGGCCTACAGCTGTGGAGCCTGCTCTCCAACCGCAGCGGGCGCCTAGTGGCCCTGCGCTGGGGTGCCGGCCTGTGGATCCTGGCCTGCCTGATCTCGATGGTGTTCCCAGCCATGCAGAACGGCGGCACCCCAGCTGAACTAATTCCGCTAATCGGCCTGATCTCGATGGTGGGCATCGGTGCCTCCACCGCCTATCTGATCCCCTGGTCGCTGCTGCCCGACGCCATCGACGCCGACCCCACCCGACCGGCCGGGCTTTACACCGCCTGGATGGTGCTCGGCCAGAAGCTGATCATCGGCGTGAGCATGAGCGTGTTCGGTGCGCTGCTGTCGCTCACCGGCTACGTCTCCAGCGAAAGCTGTGATGGCGCCATGGGCTTCATCGCGCAGCCGGCCTCAGCACTGTTCGCCATCCGCATGAGCATGGGGCTGATTCCCGCCATCCTGGTGGGCATTGGCCTCCTGGTGATGCGTCGTTGGCCCGACCGCGGCGCCCATCTGCAACGCACATGAGCACGTCCCGCCTCCGCGTCCGTCTGAAATCACCTCGCTGGCTGAACCGTCTTGGCAGCAGCCTGATCATTGGCGGCCAGGCGGTAACCGCCACCGTGCGGGGGCGGATCAACACGATCGATCTGCTCGATCAACTGCAAGAAGCCGGACCCGGAAGTTTCCTGATCGTGATTATCACGGCTCTGGCCGCGGGGACGGTGTTCAACATCCAGGTGGCCAAGGAATTAAGCAACATGGGCGCCAACGCCACCGTGGGTGGCGTGCTGGCCATTGGCCTGGCGCGGGAGATCGCCCCTCTGCTCACCGCCACGCTGCTCACGGGCAAGGTGGCCACCGCCTACGCCGCGCAGCTGGGCACGATGAAAGTGACAGAGCAGATCGATGCGATCACGATGCTGCGCACTGATCCGGTGGAGTACCTGGTGGTGCCACGCCTGATCGCCATGGTGGTGATGGCGCCGGTGCAATGCCTGCTGTTCTTCGGGGTGGCGATCCTGGGTGGCCAGATCAGCAGCACGGAGATCTATCAGATCCCGCCGATGGTGTTCTGGAACTCGGTGCGCACCTGGCTGTCGCCGGAAGATCTGCCATTCATGCTGGTGAAGGCGCTGATCTTCGGCCTGCAGATTGCCGTGATCTCCTGCGGCTGGGGCATGACCACCCAGGGCGGCCCTAAAGAAGTGGGCACCAGCACCACCGGCGCGGTGGTGATGATCCTTGTGACCGTGGCCCTGATGGACGTCCTGCTCACCCAACTGCTGTTCGGCTGACCCGCACTTTCCCTCGATGACATCCACACCCTCCCCCTCCGAGCAACCCACCGCCACAGGCGCCAGCGTGAGCATCAGCCCGAGCCCCCGGCTGGCCTTGCTGGTGGTGCTGCTGAGCGCGGCCTTGCTGCCCCTGCCTCTGCAGCCCTGGCCAACCCTGGTGGTTGGCCTGTTCGGCGTGTTCCTGCTGGTGCAGACCTACAGCCTGCGGCTGGAATTCACCGCCGACACCCTGGTGGTGTGGCGCGGCGCACAGGAGCTGCGGCGCTTTCCCTACGCCGAGTGGCAGAGCTGGTGCCTGTTCGCTGCCTGGATTCCGGGCCTGTTCTATTTCCGCGAAGTGAAGAGCATTCACTTCCTGCCGATTCTGTTCAACGCGAAAGAACTACGTGAACAACTGGAGCTGCGGGTGGGGGAGCTGGAGACACCCAAAGCCTGAACAGCAGCCGCCAGACGACACGATGACGTTACATAAAAGAGACATAAGCGGAACGCAGACGTGCCTGCACTGCCAAGATTCCTGTGATCGGCTGAAATGAGAGCAGGACAAGCCAGCCATGCCTGACGACACCGACCTGACGCCCCAAGACGCGACGCCTGCCGCGGAGGGTTCCGAGGACGTCACCAGCACAGCGCCAGCCCCTGAAACGGCAGCAGCCAGTTCCGACACCACAGCCAGTGCTGAGGCCACAGGTACGCCGCCCAGCGACGGCGGCAGCGAGGCCCTGATCCAGCTGGCCCTCACCGATCTGCAGGGCCGCCGCGATGCCCTGCACCAGGAGATCGAAGCCCTGAGCCAGCGCAAAAAATCGCTGGAGAAGGAGATGACCGCCAGCTTCACGGGGCAGTCCGATGCGATCGCACGCAAGGTGAAAGGGTTCCAGGACTACCTGGGCGGAGCCCTGCAGGGCCTGGTGCAGTCGGTGGAGACCATGGAGCTGGTGGTGCAACCGATGGTGGTGCAGCCCTCACCACTGGACGCCGAAGCCGCTGCCAACGCCGCTGAACCCGCCGCCGCCACGACTGGCGCCGCACCGGCGGTAGCGGACACCTTCCGTCCCGATGAAGAGCTGATCCGCGCCAACCTCACCCGCTTCCTGGAACAGCCCGACTTCTACGCCGACCCCTGGAAGCTGCGCCGCAGCCTCGATGCCAGCGACACGGCGGTGCTCGACGACTGGTTCTTCAACCAGGGGGGCCGTGGCGCCCAGGCCAGCCGCGGCAGCCGCCCGCGCAATGTGCTGGTGGGCGCTGCGCTGATCGCGGTGATCGGCGAGCTGTACGGCGATCAATTCCAGACGCTGGTGCTGGCCGGCCGGCCGGAACGACTAGGAGAATGGCGCCGGGGCCTGCAGGATGCCCTCGGCCTAGGCCGGGAAGACTTCGGCCCCAGCAGCGGCATCGTTCTGTTTGAACGGGGCGACGCCCTGGTGGAACGGGCCGACCGCCTGGAGGAACGCGGCGAGGTGCCGCTGATCCTGATCGACGCGGCCGAGCGGTTCGTGGACATCCCTGTGCTTCAGTTCCCGCTCTGGCTGGCCTTCGCAGCAGGGCCAGGCGAAACCTACGAAGACGACGACGACCTGCTCTGATGCCCTTCCTTGCACTGCTGCTGGGCTACCTGCTCGGCTCCCTGCCCTGCGGCTATCTGGCCGGTCGCTGGTGCAAAGGCATTGACCTGCGCACGATCGGGTCAGGCTCCACCGGCGCCACCAACGTGCTGCGCAACGTGGGCAAAGGGCCGGCGCTGGTGGTGTTCCTGCTGGATGTAGCCAAGGGTGCTGCCGCCGTGCTGCTGGCCGGCGCCTTGACCGCCGCGCATCCACTCAACGACTGGATTCAGGTGCTGGCGGGCCTGGCGGCCCTGGCCGGACACATCTGGCCAGTGTGGCTGGGCTTCAAGGGCGGCAAGGCGGTGGCCACGGGGCTGGGCCTGTTCCTGGGCCTGGCCTGGCCGGTGGGACTGGCCTGCTTCGGGGTGTTTCTGGCGGTGTTCAGCCTCAGCAAGATCGTGTCGCTCGCCAGTGTGGTGGCCGCGATCAGCCTGCCGCTGCTAATGACCGCCGGTTCCAGCAGCAACGCCAACCTGCTGGTGGCGTTGGTGGCGATGGTGCTGGTGCTCTGGCGCCACCGCAGCAACATCCAGCGGCTGATCAACGGCACTGAGCCCAAAATCGGCCAGAAGTCTTGAGTGCAGCGGCCGGCATCGCTCCACTTGGTAGCCAACAAGAAGAAAAAGGCTCGAGTCCAATTTCAAACGAGATCACACCAAGACCCTGCGAATGGGCATCAATACCAATGACGCGATCCGCCTCGAATGGATTGGCAGGCTGAGGTCCACTGCCTAAATCAACAGCAAGGGTAGGTTTCATACAGCAATTGCTCCCTCAAGTCGCTGATTCAGCGCCTGATCCACAGGAAAGCCCATCGACTGCATCAGGCGGTGACGAATCAGGAGTTCTTCTTCTTTACTCTGAAGTCCGTTGGAAAATCGCTTTTCTAACGATCCGAATTGGCGCACATGGCTGAGTGGTGTGCTGTCGATCGCTGCAAAGCGCCAGGCTCCAAGATGAGCGGCGCAAAGGGGTAGGGCAAAACGGTCGAGGCCATAGCCGCTGCGCACACCGCGAAGAAAAGGCATGGCCAGCTGCAGAAGATCACTACGGATGAAGGGAGCCATGATCTCAATGATTGGCACTCTGTGCAGGCTGCTGGAGGCGCGTTGACGAAGCCATCCATATTCCTGGCAGAGGCTGCTGGTAAAAGTCACAGCAGGCTGGGCAGCGCTGAGGTTGTAAATCCTTACCATGGCCAGCAGGGTGTTGATGTCGCTGCTGCGCAACAGAACATCGTCATCGACGAAGCCCATGAAATGGCCACTTTGTAGTACTGGAAGGCGTTTCCAAGCTTCCTCCATCAGGTGACCTTTGCATTCAGTGGCCACACTCATCACCGTGAAGTGATGAGGGTTGTGATCGGGATCGACACCCTCACCGGTCCAGTCGAACAGCACCACCTCACAATTCAAAGGTTGATCGAGCACGAAGCAATGCTTACCGCGCTCACAGGCCAGCACCACGACATCCTTCGCTTGGGCACCTGGATTGATCACAGGGCGACCACAAGCGATTGGATCTTGTTTGTCAAGTTGGGCAACAGCCTCCGTCATTTCCGGGAGGAACTGATCGCTATGGCTGCCCAGCACCCAACGAGCCCAGAGATCGCGCTCCGCTGCGGGGCGGCCCCGCAGCAGCTCGGGGAAAGGCTGGCTCATGCAGCCTGCCTCGCTGGCTCAAGCTGCATCGGTCCGAGCATCTGCTGAGCCAGCTCGAGGAAGGCCCAATCGGCGGCATAGAACTGTTGTAGGGCCTGCAGGGCATCTGGACTGAGCTGATCCCGCTGCAGACAACGCCAGGGATCATCATCGGTCAATTCAGACGACACATGCCGCGGTGTGACGTTGATCACCACACCGCTCACCTGTTGCCAATGTTGCAGCAAGGGTGTGATCTGCTCCATCCCCAGAAGCGAGTGATACACGCCGGGATCGCCACCCAGGTAAGCCACTTGGGGAAGGGTGTGATGACTCCAATCGATGTGGCATTGGATCCATTGCGGTAACGCGAGCGCCACCGCATTCATCACCTCCATGGGGTCGCGATCTTCAGCAAAGCTGGTGACCCCGTGGCGAATGAACAACTGATGGTGTTGCTCCACCGCCTGTTGGTAAAGCGTGTCATCACCATTGCTGTAACGCCGTAACTTCTCGTGGACGGCGGGACTGGTGAGTTCGCGCAGATGGCTACGACAGGCTGAGACGAAACGGTCGATCGGATCACGCCAGATCGCCATCAGGCTGCGATACGGAGCCAGCGCCTCAAGCTCCTCGCGATTGAGCCAGTGGGTGTGACGCAAAACAGCGCGGTGAGGATCATCAAGAAGCGATGGCTCAGCACAGTGCTGTAGCTGCAGCCAGGCCCGCTTGATTGTGCTGCAGCCATTCTTGGGAATCCAAACAATGCCGGCGTCATCACCCAGGGGCAACAACGGCGTCAAGCTCGCACCGCTCTGCAAATGCAGCTGAATGGCAGACCACTGAGGGAGTCCCTGCGCACACACACCAGGCAGGGGATCGCTGGCTTGCAGACGGACACTCATGCTGCGGCCCGCTCGTTGGAGATCCCAGAGGCAAGAGTGCTCACCGGCATCGGGCGAAGGCCTGCGGATTTCTGCCCCACGGCGGGGGCTTGTCGACACACCGTCTCAACCGCCAGCTGGAAAGCTTCGGCCACGCTCTTGTCGTAAAAAAGTCGTGACTTGCGCTCGCGAATGCTGTCACGCATGTGCTGGTGAAAACTCGCATCGTCGAGAAGTCGGCAAGAGATCGCGACGTAATCGTCGACATCACTAGCGATCAGTGCCGGAAGCTCAAGAACCTCAAGCATCGCCACCGTGTGGCGCCCGCGCATAAAGGTGGTAGGGAGAGTGACGACAGGGCAGTCAAGCGAGAAGGACTGCATCGAACTGTTGCCGCCGTTCCAATCGATCGTGTCGATGGTGTGGTGGCTGATGGAAAAAAGACCCATGAAATCGCCGTAGTCAAGCCGGGGCAAAATTCGCAGGTGGTTCTCAATCTCAAGGCCCCGCTCCTGAAAGTGAGGACGCAAGCGCTCATAGAGGCCATCGGCAACACTGCCATTGCCCATATGACCCACCAGAACAATGAATGCCTCGGGATGGCGCTTGGCAATTTCGGCGTAAATCCAATCGTGACGGGGCAAATATTTGAACGTGCTCTGCAGCGAATTGAGGATGGGTCGATCGCGCGGTAAGTCGAACTTGTCGTAAAGCAATTGGCCGTCGTGAAGGGCCGCCGGCACCTCGTAATTCAGGCCGGTGTTGGGCAGCCGGTAAAGCGTCTCGCTGTAGTGGGCCTCGTTGCCCTCTGGCTCCATCCCCTCACCAGAAAAGTAGTAGTGAATCGTGCGGGATCCGCTACTGATCGGGTGGCCCCAGCCCTGGGCCTGGACCGGAGCAAGTTGCAGCACGGAAGTCACCTTGCTGGCGGGATGCATTCCAATGTCGGTGTAAATCAGGAGATCAAGTTGATCGTCGCGGATCTGCTGCAGCATCAGCTCAGGTTCTTCAGGCCGCAGCGGCAAGTGTCGATAGGTGCCCAACGAAGCAAATCGGGCGCTGCCAGAGTCCTCCGATTCGGAGAGGTTGTAGCTGAAGATCTCGTATCCGGGATTGCCGGCAATGCCCTCCAACCACCCGAGGGCCCAGATCGAGCCGTTGTGGTTCATCAAGTGCGGTGAGATCACTCCTACCTTCAACGGGCTGGCGTCTGCAGGGTCCCGCTGGGGAAGTGGCTGCATGAAGGCATCCAGGCGTGGGCGGAGGATGCGATCGAGGATTCCGGCATAGAGCTCCTGAAGCGGTCGGTCGTCGTCCATCTGATAGGCCAGATAGAAATTGGTGAGCGACCAGGCATGGGCGTAGAGCACCTCCCAGGAAGAATCCTCTTGGGTAATCCCCTCAAGCAACGCGTAAAGCTCGCTGGCGTCATCGCTCCAGCGTTGACGCACCTCGCTCACCTGATCATCGGTGGAATAAAGAACCGGCAACACATGCAGACGTGTCATGAGCTGCACCCGACGATCCGCATGGCATCCATCAGCAACCGCCAGGCCGTCGCCGTAGCGACCTAGCTCCATCAAGCATGCGATCCGTCCCTGCAAACCCACCACGGTCTCAGTGGCATTAAGGCCCTGGATCTGACCAAAGCGCTCAAACTGCTCGAGAGCCTCACCGTGCCGTTTTTGTTGAATCAGTGCTTGGGCCAAGTTCTGACGAGAAGGCCTGAAATCCGCGTCCAGCGTGAGTGCATGGCGGTAGCTGGCCATGGCGGCATCGACATCGCCACTGCCGGCCTGCACCAAGCCGAGGTTGTTCCAGGCATCGGGGTAGTTGGGCGCGTGCTCGAGGCAGAGGCGGAACGCTTCGATGGCCTCAGGATTGCGTTTCTGATCGCGCAGCAGGTTGCCTAAGCAGAAGGAAGCCTGGGCGTATCCGGGTTGATCTCGCAGAAGCAAGCGCAGTTCCCGCTCAGCCTCTGGCTGTTGATCCAACTCAAGCAACGCAAGAGCAAGATTGTGGCGGCATTCACTGAAACGCGGATGGACCGATAAAGCTTCTCGATAAAGGCGCAAACCTTCCGAAGGGTTGCCGAGAGCTCGACAAGCGTTACCTCCGTTGAACAGCACAAAGGGCGTCAAAAACCCTGCAGCTTGAGCGGCCTCAAAGCAGCGAAGTGCCCGTTCGTGGTGTCCCAACCCAGCCTGAGCAAGGCCTTCGAGGTATGCCACTTCACCTGCATGGGGGTGCCCTTGCAAGGCAATGGCCTGATCCACCACCTCCTGAAAGCGCTTCTGAGCCAGTGCCTCATAGAGGTGCGCCAAGCCAGCCTCAGGCGCGTTGTGATCCGGCCAGGTTCCCTCAAAGAGCGTGATGGAGGGGAGGGGGGGATGAGCAAGGGCCTCATTTGCAGCAACCAGTTGTTGCTGTAGGTCGATCAATTGCTGCTGCAATCCCGAAATCTGCTGATGTCGCTCCCTGAGCTGCAGAAGCGGATCCACAAAGGCATCACTTTCAATAGCAGTGAATGACTTCTGTGTCGCGTTGCAACGGCGGGGCAAGCTGTAGCTGTAGGCCTCCAAATCCTCGCCATACAGCCGCTCCACCACCGCCAATCCTTCTTTTGTGTAGGCGTCTTTCCATAGACGACTTAAAGGCTGCCGGTATTGCTGGCTATACGTCTTTAATTCGGCGAGAATACGCTCCAGACGATCCGCTGACAGGAAGGGCTCAAGGGATCCCGGCAGCTGCGCCACCAATTGCTCACGATCCAAATGCAGATTGAACAACTCCGCATCAGCCAAGGTCTGGCGCTGGGGCGTGAGGTGAACATCCCCCCGCAAGTACTCCCAATGCTCTCCAAGATGGTCGAGAAAAGCCGCAAAGCTGCATGCATCCGCAGGATCGAGCCGATTAGCCGCCTGTACTGAGGCATTCAACGGGGCGTAGGCAGGGTCCAACAGGTGAAGCTTGTCGTGCCAAAACGACAACAAGCGCTCTGCAGGATGACGGGTCACCGCCAAGCGCAGGGCATGAGGATCTTGTCGCCACTGGTCCTGCTGGCTTGCAGAAAGCTGCACAAACGCCGGCAACGCATGAATCTGTGGCCGATGAATCGCCAATGCGGGGCGCGTTTCACCTAACGCTGCAATTTCATGCGGTTCGCGACCATCGGCGATCACTGCCAAACGCTTAAGCAAAGTGGAAGCAACTTTGGGGAGAGGGCACAACAGCCAACGGGAGCTCTCCACCACCAACGTGGCTTGTGAAGTTGGTGAAACCAACACCATTGCAATTGCCGCCAACCTCGATGCGCATATTCAAGGTCGACAGCGCAAAAACGGGGGGAATTGTTAAGCCTTAGCGACGCATTCAGGGCCTAGTCCTTACAGGCGGGCGATCGATGATCCCGATCAGGCAAAAGTCTTTATCGGGCTATTTACATTTCGATGACAGCGCCAAGGAACAACTCAAGACTCTGATCAATCTCCAATGAATGGCGATGAAAGCCACTCAGGGCACTTTGTTGCAATTAATCCTGAAGGTGGCTGGCTATCGTCGTTCCAGCTCTAACCGTAAAAGCGGCAGAAGTCGGCGCTGGAGCCGATCAGCTCAGACTGTTTTCGCCAGTTGGGCCGTCTTGGGCCAACTCGGCAGCATGGGTGTGCTGATTGGCGAAGCACTCGAACCCCAGAGCGTTCAAGCCCAGATCGCAGATATCCCAGGGGACTACGGCAGCGTCAGCGTTAGCGCTAGCGCCATTGGGACTGGTGCGTTTGCGATCGGTAGTGGCGCTGTAGCGCGTTTCTCCTGCGCGATGGCCATCGGCAGTGGCGCCAATGCCAATGGGGCGAGAGCCACCGCAATCGGTGCTGGAGCGACGGCATCTCGTGACGACCAATTGATGCTGGGCACCAGCTCAACAGACGTCACAGCAGCAAGCCTGACTGGCAGTGGATCTGAATTAATCCTTGCCAACGACGACGGCACTCTCAAGCGAGCCGTTGGGATTGGAGCCAGCGACGGCTCATTAACCGTTGCCAACAACGCAACAGTCAGTGGTGACGTAACAGTCAGTGGCGACACCTCTCTCACCACACTCACCGCCTCTGGAGCAACAAATCTCCAAAGCAGCCTCGATGTTCAAGGTGCCACCACACTCAATGGTGCCGCCACACTCTCAGGCGGAGCATCGGTGAGCAATGGGCTCACAGTCACCGGCAACACCAACACTGACAACCTCATCGTCAGTGGTGACGCAACAGTCAGTGGCGACACATCTCTCACCACACTCACCACCTCTGGAGCCACCAATCTCCAAAGCAGCCTCGATGTTCAAGGTGCCACCACACTCAATGGCGCCGCCACACTCTCAGGCGGAGCATCGGTGAGCAATGGGCTCACCGTCACCGGTGACACCACCACTGACAACCTCATCGTCAGTGGTGACGCAACAGTCAGTGGCGACACCTCTCTCACCACACTCACCGCTTCTGGAGCCACCAATCTCCAAAGCACGCTGGAGGTGAAAGGAGCGACAACAATCAATAATTCATTAACGGTGACGGGCGATCAGTCCGTTGGCGGCAATCAAACTATTTCGGGCAATTCAACGATCAGCCAAAACCAAACGATCGGCGGATCCTTAGACGTTACAGGCGATACGACGCTGACAACATTGACCACAAGCGGTGCTGCAAATCTCCAAAGCACGCTGACTGTTGGATCACTAGCCAACAACTCACAACAAGGCAAGGCGATTGTTGTTGCCAACGAAACGGGCACTGTTTCAAGGCAAGAAATTGGTGGCGGTGTTCTCGATGCTCTGAATTGCGTCGGCAATGGAACGAATGCCGTTTGTTATGGCCCCGGCGCGAACGCAACGGGAATCAACACAACGGCGATCGGGGCAGGAGCTAGCGCAGCAACGAGCAACAGCTCTATCGAACTAGGAGCGACCGCTTTAGGCGCTCAAGCATCCGCTGAAGCAATTAATGCAACGGCAATTGGTTATGGATCATCCGTCAGCGGTGAAAATGCCACTGCAATTGGCGCTGGAAGCAATGCAATTGGCAGCAGATCGATTGCCATTGGTCAAAATGCAACAACCACAAAACTCAGCGCAATAGCCCTAGGAGCAAACACATCTTCAACGGAACAAAATTCAATTGCCATAGGCAGAGATGCCGAGTCTTCACATAAGAATTCGATTGCTCTCGGAGCTAATGTCAAAACGGATCGAGCCAATCAGGTCAAACTAGGCTCTAACACAGTACTTACTGTCCCCAAACTAAAAACCGCGACCGCAAGCGGCTCTTTATCAGGAAGCCAGTATGGATTAGCCATACTTGACACCACAGGAACATTCTCGAGAGCCGCTGTATCAAACAGTTATTTCAAAGCAATTGACTGCACAGCCAATGCAGATTCAGCCGTTTGCTTGGGCTATGGAGCTCTAGCAAACGATACAAACACAGCGGCATTTGGAGCCAGTAGTAGTGCGCTATTAAATGGAGCTTCGGCAATTGGATATGGATCAAACGCAGCAAAAACATCTTCCACAGCAGTCGGCTACAACGCTTTCTCTAATGGATCGGACGCAGTCTCAGTAGGTTCGTCTTCACGCGCACTGGGAAGTAACAGCACTGCTGTTGGCTCAGGCGCTCGCGCTTCTGCAGGAAACTCCGTTGCGATTGGATCGACGGCCAGTGCTTCAAGTTCCTCATCTATTGCCATTGGCCAGGCTTCAAAAGCTCGTAGTTCAAGATCAATCGCAATCGGCTACAACTCCAATGCCTTTAATACAAGCGCTCTTGCCATCGGCACGAACTCCAATGCCACAAACATCAATGCCTTGGCCATCGGCGTAGGCAGTGAAGCCAATTACATTAACTCCACAGCCGTTGGAGTAAAGTCAGAAGCCAAACAAGCCACAACAATTGGGATCAGCACTTCCGTAACGATTGGAGCGAACACAAGCCAGGGAGGAACAGATTATTTCTTACCTGGTTTCGAAGACCTGCCAACAAGTGGAACAACCAACGTTCTGATTGATCAAGACGGCCAGCTGCATTTAGGCAGTGCAACTGTCTTGCCTCCAACAACAATCAATTATGCAGGAACAATCTGCAATGTTAGCGACGCCAGTGATATTTGCTTGGGCAATCAAGCTGAAGCAACGGGCACCAACACAGCGGCGTATGGCCAAAATGCAAAGGCAACGGAACAAGGAGCCACTGCTATTGGCGCCTACAGCTCAGCAGCCGAACAGTTCTCAATCGCGATTGGTGCGGAAGCGAATGCAAGCAACGACACAGCTCTAGCAGTTGGCCGAGATGCACAAGCAAGTGGAAAATTCACAATCAGTTTTGGAGCAAACAGTAATGCAGTAGAGCAGGGTTCTCAAGCTGTCGGAACAAGTGCAACAGCCACCGGCTGGAACTCAATGGCCTACGGGCAACATGCCGTAGCCGTTGGCAATGAAGCTATTGCGATCGGCAATAAATCAAATGCCCGCAGCTTCTCAGCGATTGCCGTTGGCCCCAATGCACAAAGCACGGGCACCGCAGCACTAGCTGTTGGCAAAAATGCTATTTCATCAGATCAATCATCGATTGCCGTTGGCAATCGCGCCTATGCAACATCCAACCGTGCCGTTGCATTGGGTAGTCGGGCTAACGCCACCAGCGATAGAGCGATTGCTGTGGGATCGCTCGCCAATGCATCTGCAACCTCTGCAATTGCTGTTGGATCACTCGCCAATGCATCTGCAACCTCTGCAATTGCTGTTGGAGCAAGTGCATTAGCCAACAGCTCAAATACAGCATCGTTTGGCACAAATTCCAGAGCCACTGGCTTGAGCTCAACCGCCTTAGGCAGCGCCTCGAGTGCCGCTGGCAGAAATGGAGCCGCATTAGGAGCTCAAACCCAGGCCTCTGGAAAGGATTCCACTGCAATCGGTTCGTCCTCAAAAGCACAACAGCAAGGATCAACCGCTCTTGGTTTTGGCAGCAATGCAGCAAAAGCTAATTCCACTGCAGCTGGATCGAGCTCAAAAGCATCAGGCATCAAGAGCGCTGCCTTTGGCTTTAGCGCAAACGCTTCAGGTGCTAATTCACTATCTGTAGGCGCTTCTTCTTCAGCGAAAGGTGAAAGGTCACAGGCTGTTGGTGATTCCTCCACAGCCAATGGCACTGGCAGCCTTGCATTGGGATCTCAAGCTTCCTCTGGCGCAAGCAAAGACGTCATAATTCAAAGTACAGATATTGATGGAAACGTAACTAACAGCACAGAAACACGAGCGACACAATACACAATCGCCATTGGATTTCAAGCCACTGCCGGCAGCTTTGACAACACTAATGATGTGCCACTCGGCAATGAAACCATCGCAGTTGGACGGTCATCTGTCGCCAATCGTGATGGCGCAATTGCCATTGGTGCTCGAGCCTCTGCAACAGCCAACAATTCCATCGCTGCAGGTGCCGATTCCCTTGCAAGTGGAATTAATGCAACCACTTATGGCGATAGTTCTGAAGCCAGTGGGGTCAATAGTGCTGCTTATGGCTTTCTAGCCAATGCTTCTGGCAATGATTCAACAAGCCTCGGCACCCAATCTCTCGCGTCTGGCATTAACTCGACCGCAATTGGTAAAGCAGCACGGGCTTCCAACGGTATGGCAACAGCAGTTGGCCGCGGGGCACAAGCAACTGGATATGACGCGACCGCGCTTGGATCAATATCCAAAGCCACCGCCTTCAGAGCAACAGCGATTGGCACTTTAAGCAGGGCAACGAAGCGTAATTCCACTGCTGTTGGTGCATCTGCAAACGCGACTGGTAATTTCGCCGGTGCCTTTGGAACCTTGGCCAACGCCAGTGGCGTTGCATCGATGGCTTTTGGTGCCGGATCCAAGGCATCAAGTGCCAATTCATCCACGTTTGGAACACAAGCCCAAGCCACTGCAGAAGATGCCATCGCCATTGGTCATCAAGCAGTAGCCAACAAGATCAACGCCATCGCCATTGGCACGAACGCTTCAGCCAGAGGAACTGATGCCACTGCATTAGGCGACGGAGCCAAGGCCACCGCTGATCAATCCACAGCTGTTGGTCGCGGGTCTAAGGCCAATGCATCCTCAGCAGTGGCCGTAGGCCATTCGGCGATCGCTAGCGGAAAGCGTGCTTCTGCTTTTGGACAGGGGGCCAATGCTTCGAAAGCCGATTCCGTCGCGATTGGTTATTCATCTGTTGGCAGTGGAACACTCTCCACAGCCATCGGCTCCTATGCGAATGCAACAGCAAATGATGCCGTAGCTATTGGTTATTTGGCCAATGCAACATCAGAGGATGCTGTTGCCATTGGCAAGGCATCCATTGCCAACAAAGCCAATACGATTGCCATTGGTACGGAAGCGATCGCGACAAACGTCAATGCCACCGCTTTTGGTGATGCCACTCAAGCAACGGGATTTCAATCCACTGCTTTGGGAGCCGGAGCTTTGGCGACCCAACAAAATGCCACTGCTGTTGGTGAGAAAGCCAATGCTGCTGGAACTCAAGCCACTGCAGTAGGCCGACAGTCACTTGCCAGCCAAAGTGGCACCACAGCGCTCGGAACAATCAGCAAGGCAACAGGTGTTCGAGCCACAGCCATTGGTGTTCACGCCACAGCTAGCGAAAAATGTTCGATTGCGATGGGCTCTTGGTCAGTCGCCAACGGTGCGGTGTCACAAGCCTTTGGTTCGAATGCCACAGCGTCTGGGGAGAATTCTTCGGCGATCGGCAGCTTTGCCACCGCCAGCGGGACAAACTCCCTGGCATTGGGAACCAGTGCTGCGACGACACGGAACGATCAACTCATGCTCGGCAAAGCGGCAACGGAGGTGACCGCCGCCAACCTTGCCACCAATTCAACAGCAACAGACGGAAGTCAGTTCGAAATGGTGGTTGCCAATGGTGATGGCACCCTTTCGGGCCTCACCATGCAAGGGGTGACGATTGATCCAAGCAATGGAATATTCACTGCCAATAGTGCAGTTGTTTCCGAAGGGCTTAACGCAAAGGTTGATGCCACTCAATCAGGCAGCATCACCACCTATGAGGTCAGTGGTTACAACGCCACCACTACCGCAGGGCCCATCTCCTCTCCTGACAATTCCGACACAATCAACGGTGTCACCGTTACCTCTAAATACAACTCTCAAACTCAAACCACAGAATATGGCATCGAAGTTTCCACTGGTGACAATATCAGTATTGACTCGAATAACAAAATCAGTGGCTTAAAAACCACCGTCACTGCAGCGGATAATAAGGTCACCATTACAGAAAGTGGAGGCTTCAATGAGAGCAATAACTTCACGATGAATTATGAGATCGGAGTCAACCTCTCCGATCGCGCTTTTAACGCTCTCAGTTGCAACGGAACAGGCAGTGGCGCCGAATGCTACGGCGACAGTGCTATTGCTAATCAAGAGGCAGCAACAGCCATCGGGTCGGGCTCTCAATCCACTGCCAGTGGGGCCACAACCCTTGGCAATGCATCAACCGCCTCCGGAACGAACTCTCTGGCTCTTGGCCGCGGTGCCATAGCAACTAATACTTCGGCAATTGCAATCGGCTCCGGTGCTCGTTCTGATGTCGCCAATGGCACCGCAATTGGCGCAAATGCAGTTGCCATGGATGCCCTGGGAGGATCACAATCGTCCGTCACTGTTGGCGCAAATGGAGATGGAGCAACCGACTACTTTTTACCTGGCTTAGCCGACAAACCTGGCTCATCAGGGCAACCAGGAGGGACGCAATACCTCACCGTTGATGAGGACGGAAAAATCATTGTGGGCACCGCTGTCTTGCCACCATCAGTCAATATCATTGCTCCTAGCTTTAACTGCACGGCGAACGGAATCGGTGCCACTTGTTTTGGCGACAATGCACAGGCCTGCGGCCAATACACTTCAGCCTTCGGATCGAATACCAATGCTCAAGGCACGGGGGCTACAGCGTTTGGAACCAATGCGACTGCATTAGACCGAGCCACGGCAATCGGTGCTTTTGCAAGCGCCACAGGGGCAAATGCCGTTGCTCTTGGTGGTCTTGCCAATGCAACTGGTATCAGCTCCTTAGCCATTGGCGAAGAAGCACAAGCCTTGGGCAATCGCTCCTTTGCCTTGGGATACCAATCCAACGCTTCCAAAGACGACTCACTTGCCCTTGGCAGTGGTGCCTTAGCGAACTACTCAAACTCTGCAGCGCTGGGCCAAAACGTCGCCACAACCCGATCAGGCCAAGTCGCACTGGGATCGTCTAGCGCTGAGATCACAATTGCCAACCTTGCCACCAATTCAACAGCGACAAATGGCAGCCAATTCGAGATGGTGGTTGCCAATGGGGATGGCACCCTCTCGGGCCTCACCATGCAAGGGGTGACGATCAACAATGGAACATTTACTGCCAACAGTGCAGTTGTGACTGGTGGCCTCAACGCAGAGGTCAACTCCAATCAATCGGGCAGCATCACCACCTATGAGGTCAGTGGTTACAACGCCACAACCCAAGCGGGTCCCATCACTGGTGGTACTGGCTCCACCAGCAACGGTGTCACCGTGACCACGAAATATGATGCCTCCACAAAAACCACTAACTACGGCGTTGAAGTTGCAGCTGGCAATGGCCTAACCATCAATAACGGCCAGCTCGAGGTCAACACCGGTGGTAACAACATCATCCTCAACAACGACGGCTCATTCAGTGCTCCCAACGCCTCCGTCGTCGCCGGCACCGTCACTGCTTCAGGCAATGAATCCCAATTAGCCACAACAACATCCTTGGGCACAACCGTCACTGGCGTTTGGAACAGTGACACCTCCACAAATCGCTTTGGCGTGAAAATCGCGACCGGTGATGGCATCAGCATCGATGGCAATGGTGCTATTCAGGCCAACGAATCCGTTGTCAGCGCTGGCAACAACATTGTCGTTTCATCCAGCAACGACGGGCGCGTCACCACCTACTCCGTCAGCGGCTACAACGCCACCACCACCGCAGGCCCTATCTCCTCTCCTGATAATTCCGACACCAGCAATGGTGTCACCGTTACCTCCAAATACAACGCTCAAACTCAAACCACTGAATACGGCGTTGAAGTTGCAGCCGGCAATGGTCTAACCATCAATAACGGCCAGCTCGAGGTCAATACCGGCGGTAACAACATCATCCTCAACAACAACGGCTCTTTCAGCGCTCCCAATGCCTCCGTCGTTGCAGGCACAGTCACTGCTTCAGGCAATGAATCCCCATTAACCACAACAACATCGTTGGGCACAACCGTCACTGGCGTTTGGAACAGTGACACCTCCACAAACCGCTTTGGAGTGAAAGTCGCGAATGGCACCAATATTATTATTGATTCAAATGGTCAAGTAAGCGGACTTAAAACAACTGTCGCAGCAGCAGATCGAAAGGTCACTGTTACCCCAACCGGCGGATTTGTCGAAGGGAATAGCTTCACCACGGAATACACAGTCGGAGTCAACATTACTGACCGCGCTTTTGATGCGCTTAACTGCACTGGAACCGGAAGTGGTGCTGAGTGCTACGGCGATAATGCTGTTGCCAATCAACTCTCAACAACAGCCATTGGCTCGGGTTCTCAATCCACAGCAGTTGGCGCTACATCCCTTGGCAATGCTTCAACGGCTTCTGGCACGAACTCGCTAGCTCTTGGCCGCGGTGCTCAGGCCACGCACACATCTGCTACCGCAATCGGTGCGGGCGCTGCAACAACTGCTGACAGTCGAATCACCCTTGGGACCAGCAGTAGCACCTACCAAACACCTGGATTGACCCACCCCGCAGGAGGCACCAGCAACTACTCCTGGGTGGTGACAGACAGTGATGGCGTCTTAGCCGTTGCAACAGCTGGCATTGATGTGAACACGACGTCGTTCTGTGTTGGCAGTGGTGCCGATGCCACGTGCTACGGCGACCAAGCTGATGCAACGGGTGAAAGCACCACAGCCATTGGTGCTTTCAGCGTGGCAGATAGTGGTACGGGCTCTGCCTCATTGACAGCAGCAACAGCACTCGGTGCGCACTCCAATGCAACGGGTGCTGGATCAACTGCACTTGGAACCGGTGCAGCTGCGGCCGGCAACGGATCCGTGGCTTCCGGTATGAACTCATCAGCATCGGGACGGGGCTCGCTTGCCTATGGCTTCGGTGCCAATGCCAATAGTGAGAACACCATTGCCATTGGCGGCTTTGCCTTCGCTAATGGGACAAATTCCTATGCCATCGGTGCTGGCGCAGTTGCTAACGGTGTCCAGGCAGTCGCCGTTGGTGCTGGTGCTCGAGCCGAGGGCTTCAACACCGATCCAAGCGCCTATGGCACCAATGCCACAGCGATTGGTACCAGCGTCACGGCCATCGGCAGTGAAACGTCTGCGCTCGGAACCAACAGCACCGCCCTGGGCTCCTATTCAAGCGCTGACGGCGTCAATGCCATCGCCATTGGAACAGCGACGGCATCCGGCACCAACGCCATGGCCATGGGGGCAGGTGCATCAGCCTCTGGAACCGATGCCATAGCAATGGGTTCCAGTGCATCAGCCTCGGGAACCAATTCCTACGCCATCGGTGCGAGCAGCATTGCCAACGGTGTGCAAGCAATGGCGGTTGGTCCTGGTGCTGTTGCCAATGGCGCGCGGGCCTTGGCCGTTGGCACAGGCGCTCGAGCTGAGGGCTTCAACACCGATACGGGCGCCTTTGGCACCAATGCCACAGCAATTGGAACCAACAGCACAGCTTTGGGCTCCTATTCAAACGTTAACGGCGTTAATGCCATCGCCATTGGAACAGCAAGGGCAACTGGCACCAATGTCATTGCGATTGGTACCGGCGCCTTGGCAACACACAACGGATCAACAGCATTTGGGGCAGGGGCGCGGTCAACAAGGGCTGCACAAATGATGCTGGGAACCAACAACACTGAAGTCACAGTTCCCAACCTGAATCAGACCAATGAGCTCGACATTAGAACCATCAATACGCGCATGGGCATGGTGATGGCAAAAACCGACGGGACGCTTGTTCGCACAAATGCTGTCACCAGCGAAAATGGTGACACCACCATTAACGGCAAGACCGTCACCATTGGCGATACGAACACAACCATCAAAATGCCCGGCCAAGACATCGACAGAGAAGGCATTCTCGGCGTGGATAGTGATGGCAGTCTTGTCACCATCCACTCACACTTTGACCAGATCAATAACAACACCAAAAGAATCAACACACTTGAGGATGCTGCGAGTGCTTTGGGAGACGCAGCAGAGTCCGCAGGTGCGATGGGTGCCGCACTCTCTGGCATCCCTGAGATCTCTTTACTGCCGGATGAACCCATTCGTTGCGGCATTGCCGCGGGTGGCTACGGATCGCAATACGCCATCGCCGGTGGATGCTCCGCCCGAATTAAAGACAGACTCCACCTCAATGGCGCGATCGCCTATTCACCTTCCGTTGACTACCACTTCGGTTCAACCAGCTCGATCGCAGGCCGCGTTGGCGTGAGCTTCCCAATCGGAGTCAAATCCAGCTCCTCCAGCTCCGCGAGCACGACGAACTCGCAATCCATGGAATCGAGTGACTCCTCATCTGCCAACTCACAAGCCGATTCACGCTGGTACAGGTCCGAGGTCAAGCAGGAGATCAGCAAGCTCCAAGAGGATCTCAGCTCACGCGATCAGCAGATTCAAGATCTCAAAACACGCCTCGAGCAACTCATGCAAGTTCCCCCATCGAATCGAGCTGCCTCGCAAGCCAATGACGACATCATTGCTGCGCTGCAGAAGCGCATTGATGAGCTAGAAGAAGAAAAACAACAATCAGCCCTAGAAGACGATAGACAAAATGCCGAAATTGAAGAATTAAAAGACAAACTCGAACAACAGGAAACGCGCTTTGAAGCATTAATGAGACAACTGCAATCACTTCTTCCTAAGCGCGGCAATTCATAAATCAATCAAGCCCCTTAGAATCTCAACACCACCCCTCACCTTTCCGATGCATCTCAAGAAACACCTGCTGATCGCAACTGCACTCTTTCTCAGCGCTGCCCCACAATCACTGGCACAAAACAATAACAACGCCGCCCTCACCAAACAATTTCGCGAGGCATTTGAGAGTGGATGCAACCAAGGCCAAACCCCTGGCGTTAAAAGCCAAAAGAAATACTGCACATGCCTGGCGAACAGCTATCAAGCGCGATATAGCGGTGTTGAGCTGTCTGCCATCAGCCAGCTTGCTGGCCAGACAGGCCAACAGGGGTCAACCCTTGTGAACATCATGATGTCCCCAGAGGCCAGGGCTTGCAGCTCAAAAAACTG
Source organism: Synechococcus sp. NOUM97013 (assembly GCF_014279815.1). Classification (NCBI taxonomy): domain Bacteria; kingdom Bacillati; phylum Cyanobacteriota; class Cyanophyceae; order Synechococcales; family Synechococcaceae; genus Synechococcus; species Synechococcus sp. NOUM97013. The sequence goes on from NZ_CP047941.1 coordinate 1,894,995, forward strand.
AGCCTTCAACTCTATTCATTATACATTTTTAGCGCCTACATTTTCAAAATTTAGGAGAAATAAAAGACTATTAACTCTAACTTTACGCTGATCATGGTCTAGTCAATCACCTCATCAAATCAGAGAGCAAAACTTGAACGATTGAGCACTAGTCATGTCTCTCAATCGGCCCCAGCAATTCTCTGCAGCAGGCCACAAATGCCGCACTGGGATCCTCTGCCTTGGTGATCGGCCGTCCGATCACCAGCTGGCTGGCTCCTGCACCAATCGCGTCGGCTGGCCCCATCACCCGGGCCTGATCACCAACAGCAGCCCCTTTGGGGCGAATGCCTGGGGTGACCAAGGCAAACGGTTCAGGGTGCTGGGCCCGCAATGCCCCGGCCTCAAGGGGTGAACACACACAACCGCCGATCCCGGCGGTTGCCGATAGCTGGGCCAACGCCGGCACGCGTTCGGCGATGCCCTGGCTAATGGCGAGTTCCCGTTGCAATCGCTGCTCCTCCCAGCTGGTGAGCACCGTCACCGCCAGCAAGGTGGGGGCGGGTTGGTCAGCCCCTTGTGCCCCTTCTCCCGCTGCGGCCTGGGCTGCCTTAAGTGCTTCGCTGCCGGCGCAGGCATGCACCGTGATCAGTTCGGCCCCCAGCGCCGCTGCCCGCCGGCAGGCACCGGCCATCGTGGCCGGGATGTCGTGAAATTTGAGATCGAGGAACACCCGCAACCCCTGCTCGCGCAGCTGCGCCACCACCTCCGGGCCGGCCTGCACAAACAGCTCCAGGCCCACCTTCACCCAGCGCAGCCCGTCCACCTGGGCGGCAAAGGCCAGCGCCTGATCCGAGGCCATGCCATCAAGGGCCACGATGATCCGATCGGCGGGATTCGCAGAAAGCAACGGAGCCAAGGCAACGGCATCAACTGCCTCCATCCTGAGCTCACACCGTTCCGCCGTCATGCTGCCGCGCATCGTTCACCCCGAGCAGCTTCAAGGCTTTCGCTTGCACGCGCAGGATCACTGCCGCCTGGCCCTGCTCAGTGCACCTGCCGATGGCGATGACGATCGCGGTTCCGGCGAAGCGATGAGCCTGTTTCTGGAGATCCACGAGCCCTGCGACCGGGTGCCGCCCCACAGCCATCACCGCTCCGCTGAGTTCTATTTCGTGCTGCGCGGCACGGTGCTGTTTCACATCGACGATCGCTCCATCACTGCCCACACCGGCGACTTTGTGGTGGTGCCGGCCGATGCCGCCCATGATTTCGAAAACCCAGGTCCCGATCGCCTTTATCTGCTCACGGTGCTCAACCGTGATGAAGGTTTTTCCGAGCTTGTGCAACGCGGCATCCCCACGGCACTCGATCCTGAAGATCTGGAGGTGCTGCGCAACCTCTGAGGCCCCTGGCGATCGATGACCGCTCAGGGATTGCGGTTGACCATGGCATCAATTACCCCCTGGAAACGCAGATCGGCAATCGCCACCGAGATCTGCCGCTGGGTGCTTTCCGGCAGATTTTTGCCAAACACAAAGCCCTGGGGCGTGCTGTTGAACACCTGCGCTGACACGGCGTAGCGGGAGCGATCCGACGAGGCCAGAACCTGATTGCGCAGATAACTCACCCGGGAGCTGTCGGCCAGCACATGCTTCACCGCCCCGGAACGCAGCACCTCGATCAGTTGCTCATCACCGCTGACGGGTTCCACCTTCGCGGCCTCACGCGCCGCTGGGGGAAGCTGTTTCAGCTTGAAACGCAGCCAGGTTTCGGAGATGGTCTGCGCATCCACCGCCACACCCTCAGCCAGTTTGCTGGCCAAGATCTCCGATTCATTGCCATCCTCAGGAGCCGATTCGCGGATCAGCGTTTTCGCCGTCGCACCCACGAAGATCGACACGATCACCAGGCGGAACAGATTGGTGACCAGCACCATCAGAATCCCGCCGGCACTGTCGCTCATCTTGTAGGTGCCGGAGCCCATCAGCAGCATCATCCAGCCCTTGAAGAAGGTGCCTTGGGCCGTTGCACATTCCACGTCCTTGCTTCTGAAGCGCCCGAAGGTCAACCAAAGCAGCACCGCCCCAGCCAGCGACACCAAAAACAACCAAGACAAGGAGCGCAGCAGCAAGCCATTGCCCACCATCGCTGTGAGCAAAGCACTCAATGGGTAGCTGTTCTCACGGGGCGACAGGAAGGCCAGCCCATCCGAGCTGATGGCCACCGAAAAATTGGTGACCGCCAGGCGCTCCGGCACCTGGTTGAGGCACGACACTCCCACATCGATTGCACCGCTCGCCGCCATCGCCACCGCGGCATTCGGCGACGGCACCGGCTCAAAGCGATAGGGCCAGCCCTTCTGAGAGGCGATCGCTTCCCAGATCTCAACGGCATAGCCCTCATACAGGGGCCCCACGCGGTTGGAGCAGGGTGCCGCCTCATCCACCACACCAACCACCAGGGTCTTGCGGGGCTGCGCCTCGGCGCTCAGGGGGGCACCGATCAGCAGCAGAGCCGCAGCGCAGGCACGCAACAAGCCGAGGCTCCGACCCATGGCAACTCCTGATTCACAGTGTCAGTGTGGCTGACATCCAGAGAGTGAGCCGTTCATCAACACATTGCTCGCCCAACCGGCAGCAACACCTCTGGCATCGTTCAGTCTGGAGGTGACAGCGTGAGGCTGGGATGCGCTTCTAATCATGCGATGAAGTATCGCTCCGCTCAGCAATCAGCGGATCTCCCAACCGAGGAAATCTGGCTGCTCAGGCCACCAAGCGCCGGAAGGTCTTCTTGCCCAGCTGCAGCACCTTGCCCTCCAGTTCCGCCGCGGAGGCGAACTCCTGGTTGGGGTCGGTGAGCTTTTCGCCCTCGAGGCGCGCCGCACCACCTTTGATCTGGCGGCGGGCTTCACTGCTGCTGGCGCAGATGCCCACGGCGCTGAGTAAGTAGAAGGCTTTGGCCGGGAAGTTCACCTCCGCGAGGGAGGCTTCGGGCACATCCGCTCCGGCATCACCAGCACCTCCCACCAGGCTGGCGGCATCCTGCTGCGCCTTGGCTGCAGCGTCGTTGCCATGGCGGCTGGCGGTCACCGCCAGGGCCATCGCCTTCTGCTTCTCGCGTGGGTTCTCCGGCAACGAAGCCAGATCCAGATCGGTCAGCAACGTGACGTAGTCGTCGATCGCCGCATCGCCGACCTTCTCCAGCTTGGAGTACATCGAGAGCGGATCCTCCTCCAGGCCCACCACGTTGCCGAGGCTCTTGCTCATCTTCTGAACGCCGTCCAGCCCCACCAGGATCGGCAGCAACAGCCCGAACTGGGTGCCCTTGTCGAAGTGGCGCTGCAGGTCACGGCCCATGGCCACGTTGAACTTCTGATCAGTGCCGCCCAGCTCCACATCCGCATTCACCGCCACCGAGTCGTAGCCCTGCAGCAGCGGATAGAGGAACTCGTGCAGCGCGATCGGGGTGCCGCTGCCGTAGCGCTTGGAGAAATCGTCCTTGGCCAGCATCTGGCCCACGGTGCCGGTGCCGAGCAGGCCGATCACCGCCGGCAGGTCCATGCCCTCCAGCCACTCGGAGTTGTATCGCACCTCCAGGCGGCCGGGGGTTTCGAAATCCAGCAGCGCCGTCTCCTTGGGCTGGTCCTGCCCCAGCTGGCGCAGGTAAGTGGAGGCATTGGCAGCAACCTGCTCCTTGGTGAGCTGCACCCGCGTGGCGCTCTTGCCGGTGGGGTCGCCGATCCGCGCCGTGAAGTCGCCGATGATCAGCACCGCCGTGTGACCCGCGTCCTGGAAGGCCCGCAACTTGCGGAACAGGATGCTGTGGCCCAGATGAATATTGCTGCCGGTGGGGTCGATGCCCAGCTTCACCCGCAGCGGCCGGCCTTCCTTTTCTGCCTGGGCCAACCGGGCTGCAAGAGCCTGATCCGCATCACCGGGATCCCCGGTCGGGAACAAATCAGCCATGCCACGCGACAACCAAGCCGGCAGGGATGGGGTCGTGGCCATGGATGGGCGGAGCGGAAGCGGGCTGAATCGTACGAGCCGCCGTCAGCTGGGGGGCTGATCCAATTGACTCTTCATCCGCTCGAGCGTCTGATTCATCTGCTCAAACATCTGCTCGGGGGTGATCCCGAACTGGCCGAGCTGGGTGCGCAGCTGCTCCACGGTGAGCTTGGCCTGGAAGTCTTCCGACAACTCGAAGCGCTTCATGAACACCCGGTAGCGCTCCATCAGCTCTTCCATCGTGTCGATGAACTTCTTCTTGCCCTCCCGGTCGAACTTGCCGTAGTCCGAGCCCAGCTGCATCAGCTGCTGGTAGTCGCCGAACAGCCGCTTGGCCTCCTCCTGAACGATGTCGGAATCGAAGAACGCCATGACCCATCGATGCACTGCGGAGAGTCTGGACAATTTGAGCTGCCGATAACAGTGCGGATCCACGCCCCTTGATCCGGGCCAACATGGTTGAGCAATGGCTACGGCCCCGAGCCTGTTCTCCTGTGGATCTCAGCGATCGGATCCCCTCACTGCAGCAGCGCTCCCGCCAGGGCCACAGCCTGCTCAAACGCAGCCGCACCGCCATTGCCAGCGCCGACCGAGTGCTGCTGGCCAGCTGGATGAGCTGGTTTGAAGGGCAGGGGCCTCTGGTGGCGGCTTGCACCAGCGAAGACGCTTGCCTGGAGAAGCTGCAGCAGAGCGACGCCACCCTGCTGCTCTGCACCGACAGCCTCGAAGGCGGTAGTGGCACCAATCTGGTACGACGCGCCCGCCAGCAGCATCCCGACCTCAAAGTGCTGATGCTGCTGCAGCGACCGATCCCGCGCACGATTCTCGACGCGATCGATGCCCGCTGCCACGGCCTCTGCTCCGCCGAAGCCACGGGCACCGGCACGGTGGCGGCAGCCCTCACCGCCATCGACACCGACGGGCACTACATCGACCCGCTGATCAGTGGCGTGCTGCACCACAGCCGGCTGCGCCGCAGTGGCCAGCAGACCCCACTGCAGGAGCTGACCATGCGAGAGGAAGACGTGCTTCGCGGGCTCTGCCGAGGCATGACCAATCAGGAGATCGCGGATGCCTTGGTGGTGTCGATCGAAACCGTGAAAAGTCACGTGAGCAGCCTGCTGCGCAAGCTGCCGGCCCGGGACCGCACCACAGCGGTGGTGACCGCATTTCGTGAGGGGCTGGTGCAGGTACCCACCAGACCGCCGCGCTGGACCTAGGGTCCTGGCGAAGCTGCTCAGGAGAGACGCGGCGATGGCCCGCCGGCACTGGCTCGATCCCCTGGCCCGCAAGGTGCTCCAGGCCATGGGCGACCTGCCCCCCGATCCTGCGCCCCAAGCGCAGGGGACACCAACACCATCGCTTGAGCCGGGGGAGGCATGGGCCGAGAGTGCTTCTATCGACAGCTTCTGCATCGACGTAAACCGCGCCAGCGCCGAGCAATGGCGCCAACTGCCCGGCTGCAGCGACGCCATGGTGGACCTGCTGCTGCGCCTGCAGCGCGGCGGCGTGCAGTTCAGCCAGCTGGAGGATCTGGCCCAGCTGCTCGACCTGCCCGAAGAGCTGCGCGACCAATGGCAGCCCCACCTGATTTTTCGCTGGCACGGCGATGCGCCACCCTTGCCCCAACCCAAACCACTCGATCTCAACGGCGCCAGCCGCGCCGTGCTGGCCGGGCAGTTGCAGTGGCCGAACGACCGTCTGGAACGGCTGATGGCTGAACGGCGCCGCCAACCGTTCAAGAACCTCGCCGATCTTCAGGAACGGCTCTGCCTGCCGCCCGATGCGGTGGAGGCCCTGATCGGCCGGGTGCGTTTCGGCGCCAAGCCCGCAGGCCCCTCCCTGCCGCCGCGGGGTTGAGCGCCATGGCTGCTGCTCCCCGCCAGGGCGACCTGTTCCATCAACCAGCTGCCGGCGCCTCCGATCAGCAGGAGGCCAGCCTCGCGCTCAGCGCAGACCAACTGCGCAGCTGGCAGGAGCGGGTGCATCGCCTCCAGGCCCCGTTGTTTGAAACCACGGCCCCAGTCGACAGCCAGGGCAGCCTGTTCGGCGCCGCCAGCGCTCCAGCCGATTACATCCAACCGCTGAGCCTGAACCCCCTGCCGCTCAGTTTCTGGCGCTGGCCGGAGAGTCCCCATCAGGGAGCGGCCCTCTACTGGGTGATGGATCGCCCGGAGCATCTCAACCTGCCCATCCTTCTCTATCTGGGCGAAACCAAGGCCGCCGATCGCCGTTGGAAGGGCGAGCACGATTGCAAGGCCTATCTGGCGGCCTACCAGGAGGCCTGCGCCAGCTGCGGACTGCTCTGCAGCCCGAGCATCCGCTTCTGGGGAGATGTTCCCCAAGGGACCAGGGCGCGGCGGCAATTGGAACAGACGCTGATCCGGCGCTGGCAGCCTCCCTTCAACAAGGAAATGCGTGACCGCTGGGCCACCCCCTTCCAAGCCGACTGAGCGCAGCTTCTAGCATCGGTTCAGGCATCGGCTCCCCATGAAGATCTCCCTCTCTCCGGCCACCCCTGAGGCCTGGAGTGGTTCCGTTTTGGCGCTTGGCATCCCCAAGGACGACCCGCAGGGCCTGGTGGCCGCGATGGAGCAGCGCTTCAACCTGCAGCTCAGCGCCTGGCTGAAGCAGAAACCCTTCACCGGCAAAAGCGGTGATCTGGCCAGCATGCAGCTGTTGAGGAACGACTGCACGGCGCTGGTGCTGGTGGGCCTGGGGGATGCCGCTGAGGTGGACCGCAACAGCCTGCGCCGGGCCGCTGCCGCGGCCGCCCGGGCAGCGAAGGGCCAGAGCGGCAGCCTGGCGCTGCATCTCCCCTGGGGATCAGAGGATCCAGCCGGCGATGCCATCGCCGCTGCGGAAGCCGTGCGCCTCAGCCTCTACAGCGACCTGCGTTTCCGCAGCAAGCCCGAGCCCCAGCCTTGCCCCGATCAGCTGGAGCTGTTGGGTCAATGGCCCGCCGGCATCGACGCGGCTCTGGCGGCGATTCAGCCGGTGTGCGCCGGCGTGGAACTGGCTCGGGAGCTGGTGGCCGCACCACCCAACAGCGTTACCCCCAGCGAACTGGCCAACACCGCAGCAGCCCTGGCCAAGGACCATGGCCTCGAACTCAAGGTGCTGGAGCGGTCCGACTGCGAGGCCAAGGGCATGGGCTCCTTCCTTTCGGTGTGCCAGGGCTCCGACATGGATCCCAAGTTCATCCACCTCACCTACCGCCCCAGCGGTGCGGTGCAGAAGCGTCTTGTGCTAGTGGGCAAAGGCCTCACCTTCGATTCCGGCGGCTACAACCTCAAAGTCGGTGCAGCCCAGATCGACATGATGAAGTTCGACATGGGCGGTAGTGCTGCCGTCTTCGGCGCCATGCGCGCCATTGCGGAGCTGCAACCCGCCGGCGTGGAGGTGCACATGCTGGTGGCCTCCTGCGAAAACATGATCAACGGATCAGCGGTGCACCCCGGCGACATCGTTACTGCCTCCAACGGCACCACGATCGAGATCAACAACACCGATGCCGAAGGCCGCCTCACCCTGGCGGATGCCCTGGTGTACGCCAGCGAGCTCAAGCCCGACGCGATCGTCGATCTCGCCACCCTCACGGGTGCCTGCGTGATTGCTCTAGGGGATGAGATCGCCGGTCTTTGGAGCAGTGATGACGGCCTCTCGGAAGCGCTGGAATCCGCCGCCAGCAGTGCAGATGAAGGGATCTGGCGCATGCCGTTGCACAGCAGCTACCGCAAGGGCCTGAAGTCGCTGCTGGCGGACATGAAGAACACCGGTCCCCGCCCCGGCGGTTCCATCACCGCAGCCCTGTTCCTCAAGGAATTCGTGGACGCCGGCATTCCCTGGGCGCACATCGACATCGCTGGCACGGTGTGGACTGACAAGGGTCGGGCTCTCAACCCCTCCGGTGCCACGGGCTACGGCGTGCGCACTCTGGTGAACTGGGTGTTGAGCCAGGCGTCGACCACCACGGCCTAAATTCCATCCAGAACGGAGCAAGCTCCATGGCCTCCAGCCCTCTCCGCTGGTACGTCCGCGCTCAGCTGGGCGTGCTGCTCCTCCCCGCAGGCCTTTGCCTGTTCGGGGAGGCCGTCAGCCGACGCACCCTGCAGCTGGCAGGCAGCGATGGCGGCCCCTGGTGGTGGTACGGAACCCTCAGCCTGATTTTGATCAACGCCGGTGTGGGGCTCATGATCGAGTCAGGTTTGTTGCGCGGCTATCCAGGCCGCAAGTCCTAAGCCTCAGGAGGCCATCGCAGCCAGCGATTGGGGTTGCTCCAGCGCATGAATCTGCCAACGGGCCCGATCCGAGCAGGTGGCCATGACTCTCTCAAGGTCATCGGAGGCCTGCTTGGGGGACATGTACGGACCAACATGACGCGTCACCAGACCGTCTTTGATGGTCAGCAGATACATCCCGTTTTCCTACAACTCACTTAGCAATAGTACGCAGGGTCCGAGTCATCGTCGAGGGGGGAAAACCCGCACCTTCACTGAGAAGTGACTGAATGCAACCGCATCAGTCGCTACAGAATTTCCACAGATTTTCCTCAGATTCAGAAAAATCAGTTGGCCTTTCTTCAGAGCTCAGAAGCTGCTCCCCAGGCCTCTCCCGTGCGTGCCCTGGATCCCCATACGTCGTCCAGACGCCGATCACGCCCGCAGGCCCATCGGTAGTAGTTGTATTTGATCGTGTTGCGCTCCTTGTAGTCCTGGTGGTATCCCTCGGCCTTCCAGAAGGTCGTGAGCGGTTTGATTTCCACCTTGATCGCGGTTTCCGGCACACCCAGCTCCACGGCCGCTGCCGCCTTGCTGGCCAGGGCCTGATCCTGCTGACCCTCCCCCTTGGTGAAGATCACCGGCCGATAGGAATCACCGCGATCACAGAACTGCCCGCCGCCATCGAGCGGGTCCACATTGCGCCAATAGGACTTCAACAAGGTGGCGTAACTGATCTTGGCGGGATCGAACCGTACCCGCACCACCTCCTGATGACCGGTGGTCTCACTGCTCACCTGCTGGTAGGTCGGCCGGGCCACCGTGCCGCCGCTGTAGCCGCTTTCAGCCGACAGCACCCCGGGCAGGTGTTCGAGATCGCTTTCCAGGCACCAGAAACAGCCGCCGGCCAGCACAGCGTTCTCCACCGCGGCCAGCACTGAGGTAGGGGCAGAGAGCAGCATCACAACCGCCATCAGCAGCGGCAACAGGCATCGGATCACGGGTCGGACGGGGCAGAGAGCTGGTCGAGGATGGCGGCGGCGGCCCGATCGGTCACCCCCGGCTCACCCAAGGTGGACCGCAGTCGGTCATAGCCACTGAGCATGGTCTTGCGTGTCTCGCCAGCCTCCAGCAACGGTGCCGCCAGCTCCACCAGGCGATCCGCATCGAACTCATCCTGAAGCAGCTCCGGCACCAACCGCTCATTCAGCAGCAGGTTCACCGGTGAAATGTGCGCCACCTTGAAGCGCAGCAAATGCCGGGCCACCCAGGCGGTCACGCGGCTCACCCGATAGCCCACCACCTGGGGAACCCCCTGCAGAGCCAGTTCCACATTCACCGTGCCCGACTTGCCGAGCGCCAGATCGGCCGCAGCAAACAGCAACGACTTGAGACCATCCGCCTGATCGGCGGGAATCACCTTGGCGCGCACACCTGCCGCCTCCAGGGCCTCGCGCAGGGGCTGTTCAAACCGTTCCAGCCCAGCGGGAACCATCACATCCAGGCTGGGGTCCTGGTGTTGCAGGCGAGCCGCCGCCGCCGCCAGCACCGGCATCAGGTAGCGCAGCTCCTGGGGCCGCGACGCCGGGAACAGCAGCAGCAGCTTGCCCTGGTCCGGCAAGCCCAGCTGAGCCCGAGCCTCGGCCCGCTCCGGACGGCTCAGCACCGTGTCGAGCAGCGGATGGCCCACCCAGGTGACTTCAGCACCCATCCGCTCATAGAACTCCGCTTCCGCCGGGAAGATCGCCAAAATGCGGTCGGTGAACTTGAGCAGCTCCGTGGTGCCACCATCACCGATGCGCCAAGCCCACTCCTGGGGAGCGATGTAATAGGTGATCGGAATGTGCGGCAAGCGCCGCCGCAGACTGTTGCCGAGGCGCAAGTTGGCACCCATGTAATCGATCAGCACCACACCATCGGGGGGACGCTGCCGCAGCAGCCGGTCCACGCGTGCCTGCAGTTTGAGCGTGGGCAGCACCAGCGGCAAGGCTTCCCAGAGCCCGATGGCCCCCATCGGTGCCGTGTCCGCCAGCAGTTCCGCCCCGGCGGCACGCATGCGCTCACCACCAAGAGCAAGCACCTCCAGGTCGATGCCCTTAAGGGCCGCCTGTCGATGCAACGCCGCAATCAGCAGGCTGCCCTGCAGATCACCCGACACCTCACCGGTGCTGATCAACAACCGCACCATCAGCGACCGGTCGCGGCTGGCATCGGACCCCGCCGTCCTTTCGAGATCGAACCTTCCAGGAACGTGCAGAGATGATCCGCCAGGGGCATCAGCGTCTGCTCCCGCGCCAGACGTAGACCGTCGGCAATCACGTGATCCGAGCGGTAGAGCAGCGACCACACCTCCTGCAGCTGCTTGAGCTCCTCGCCATCAAGGCCCCGTCGCCGCAGACCCACGCGGTTCAGGCCACGAACGCGGCCGGGGTGACCCTCCACCAGGCAATAGGGGGGCACATCCCGATCCACCCGGGTCATGCCGCCCACCATGGCCATGCCACCGATGTGCACGAACTGGTGAATGCCCAGGCAACCGCCGATCACGGCCTTGTCTTCGATCAGCACATGGCCAGCCACCTGAATGCCGTTCGACATCACGATGCCGTTGCCCAGGACGCAGTTGTGGCCCAGATGGCAATAAGCCATCAGCAGGTTGTGATCACCGATGCGGGTCTCCTCGCCCTCTTCAGTGGCCCGGTTGATGGTCACGCATTCACGAATGGCGTTGTGATCACCGATCACAACCTGCGTCGGGGCACCTTTGTATTTGAGGTCCTGAGGCTCGAGCCCCAGACAGGCACCCGGAAAGATCTTGTTATGCGCACCGATCGTCAGCCGACCATCGAGCACAGCATTGGGGCCCACCCAGGTGTTGGCTCCGATCCGCACCTCAGGGCCTACGACGGCACCAGGGCCGATCACCACCCCGTTCGCCAGTTCAGCGCCAGGGTCGACCGCTGCCAGGGGGTGAACCTGTGGAGGACGGTCCTCAGCAGTCACGGCGGGAGATCGCTGTTCGCTCATCATGCTCAGTCCACCAACGAGAACATGAGATCGCCAGAACACACCAGCTGGCCGTCCACCTTGGCCTCGGCTTTCACCTTGCCGAAACGCTGACGCTTGAGACTGATCAGCTCACAGGTGATGCGCAGCTGATCGCCGGGCACCACCGGACGGCGGAAGCGCACACCGTCGATGCCTGCAAACACGAACAACCCCTTGGGCAGATCCGGCATCTGGGTGACGATCAATCCACCCACCTGGGCCATCGCTTCAACAATCAGCACGCCCGGCATCAACGGTCGCCCGGGGAAATGCCCCTGAAACTGCGGCTCGTTCATGGTGACGTTCTTAAGCGCCACCGCTTTTTCACCGGGGACATGCTCAATCACGCGATCCACCAGCGCGAAGGGATAGCGATGCGGCAGCAACCCCATGATCTGCTCGGCATTGAGCAAGGTTTCAGGAGCTGGTGCAGCAGCAGTGGCGTCGGTGGTGGAGGTGGAAGTCAAATCAGTCAGAGCTGAACAGCGGAACAATCGGCCAGGGCCGCCGCGAGGTCGGTGTGCAGACCATGGGAGCCGCGGTAGACCAGCACCTGGGCACGTGGGAAACCCACCAGTGCCAGATCACCGATCAGGTCCAGCAGCTTATGGCGCACCGGCTCGTCGGCAAAACGCAGGGGTGGATTGACCCAATGATCCCCGTCGCAGACCAGAGCATTGTCCAAAGCCCCGCCTTGAATCAAGCCCGCGGCACGCAACTGCTCCACCTGTTCACGGAAACCGAAGGTGCGGGCGGGGGCGATCTCCGCAACGAAACGCTCTGGGGTGAGCGCCACGGTGCATTGCTGACGGCCAATCGCCGGCTGCGGGAAATCGATCACACCCACCAGCGTGAACTGATCCGCAGGCGTCGCGGTGATCACACTGTTGCCACGGTGAAGTGCCACTGGACCCTCCAGCACAGGGCGACGGGCCGCGGGTGTGGCGGCATGCGTGATCCCCGCCTCAGCGATCGCCTCAACCCAGCCCTGGGCTGAACCATCCAGCAACGGCACTTCACCGCCGTCCACCTCCAGATGCACATGGGTCAGGCCGCAGCCAGCCAACGCCGCCAGCAGGTGTTCCACAGTGGCCAGTCGCCGATCACCCAGCTCCAGCGTGGTACAGAGCTGACTGTCGCGCACCTGAGAGGGCTGGAGACGCACGGGGGGTTGGGCATCACCTGACCAGCTCACCCAGACGCCAGCCTCAGGCCAGGGATGCAGCACCACAGCCACCTCATCGCCGCTGTGGAGACCGATGCCGCTGCGACGGGCTGAACCGGCCAGGGTCCATGCACCGTCGTAATCAGTGGGCCAGGAGACCATTAGAACTTCCAGCCGACACCCAGGTTGAAGCGGTACTCATCGGTGAAATTCTGGCTGGCCACCTCCAAACGCAGGGGACCCACCGGCGTAGTCATGATCACACCGATACCCGGTGACACACCAGAACCGGGCTTGTCGAGCAAATCGCCGGGCCTGCCGGGAACATTGCCCTGGGAGCCGAAGTCGGTGCCGGCATCAAGGAAGACTTCACCCGCAAAGATGCTGATCAGTGGGAAGCGGTATTCGATCGTGGCTTCACCGAAGCTGCGGCCCACAGCCAGGTCGCAGTCAAACCAACCCCGCACAGAGTTGGAACCACCCAGACAGAAAGCCTCATAGGGCGGCAGCTGACCCAGCACGGTGCCAGCCTTGAACTGGAAGGCCAGTGCCTGCGGGCAGTTCTCCGGCTCACCCTCCTTCGGTCGGCAACCCTTGAACAGCTTCAGCCAACGCACTGGAATGAAGTGTGTGTAGGTGCCGCGAACACGGTTGAAGGTGGGTGAGTTCTCACCCACGGAGACGTACTGCTCCGTGCTCACCGTGAAGAAGTTGCCCGATGTTGGATTGCGGGCATCGTTCAGGTTGTTGTACGAGGCGGCCAGACGCACACTGGCAAGATTGTTCTCGTTGGCGCAGTTGAACGCCACGCAGATAATTTCATCGTCGGGGATCTTGCCGTCGCGGAAGCGATCGTTGGGGATGCCGTAAGGACGCGTATCGCCACTGAAGTTGATCGGGCGAACGTTCTGCAGATTCAAACCGGCCAGCACAGACCAGGGCACCCGCTTGAAGGGATCACCACCGTTCAACGGTCTGGCAAAGATCACATTGCCGCCAACCCGCTGGAGGGCCACGGAATCGCCTTCGTAATCAAACCAACTGACGTTGGGAAATTCATTGCCAGCCTCAGCGACATTGTCGAACTTGCTATCAGCCGGGTTGTTGTCGGAGTTGATCGAGTAAGCGTTCCTGGAGCCGTTGTCCTCGTAGCCCTCCAGGGTGCGGATGTCGCCGTCGTTCTGGCTCTGGAACACCTGCGGCACTTCACGGCTGAGGAACAGCGAGGTGCGGAAGGACGTGCGGTGCGAATCGCCTTTGATCCAGGGATCGGAGAAAGTGAGGTTCGCCAGGCCACCGAACTGGCCGTAGGTGATGTTGAGCGCAAGATTCCAGGCACGTCCGAACAGGTTGCTGTCTGACAGCTGAACCTGACCGAACACACCCTGGCTTTGGCTGTAGCCAAGACCGCCGGAGAGCGAGCCTGTGGACTGCTCAACGATGCCGAGCACGATGGTGATCGCTCCCGGCTCACCGGTCACAGGCTTCAGGGTCACCTTCACGTCGCTGAACAGTGAGGTGGCGTAGAGGCGACGAATGTCGCCCTCAAGCTGCGTTCGATTGAATGGCTCGCCCGGTTTGAGGGAGATTTCGCGGGAGACCACCCAGGGTCTGGTCTTGCCTTTGAGGGGCTCGCCCTTCTCGTTGGTGTCTTCACCCTCCTTGTTGACGAATTTGACCTCCACGCCGGCGACGGTGCCGATCAGCACCTTGAGCTCCACCACACCATCCGGGCTCACCCGAGTCGGTCCGCTCACCCGAGCGAGGGAGTACCCCTGGTCGGCGTACCACTTCTGCAGCTCCTTCATGCGCAGCTGCAGCTCACTGAGATTGAGCGTGCGGCCATAGTCCGCACTGAAGGTGTCCTCAATCACCTGAGGCTCGATGTAACTGTCCTCCGGCTCAAGCACCACCTTGCTGAGCACCGGATTGGGCATCACCTGCACCACCAGCTGCACGCCCAGCGGGCCGTTGATCGGCTCGATGCGCACATCGGAGAACCAACCAGTGGCGTAGATCGCATCGAGGTCGAGCTTCAGCTCATCCCGGGTGACGCGGCTGCCAGGACGCACGGCCATGGCGTCATAGGCGGCCAGTTCAAGACGCTCCTGCTCGGGGTGACCATCGATGCCCTCAATGATCACCTCCGTGATCAGCACCCGCGCTTGCTCCGACGTCTCCGGGATCGGCTCGGCCACCGGACCGGAAGCGGGAGCGGGCACCACCTCGATGGGCTCGGCCGCACCAGGCTCCCCGCTCAGACCATCGCCCTGCACGTCTTCGAGCTGGGTCTCATCGCGTTCCGTTCCAGCGGCCTCGCTCTGGGCCTGCGTCGGCAAACCCGCGACCAGAGGCAAGGCCAGCGCCAGACCCAACGCACCGTGCCGAACGGCATTCCGGGTTCGGCGGGAGGAGAAAGCGGCCATGGGGGAGGGCGGAACTTGGCCGTAAAGGCCACAAACGTCGCCGAAATTAATCGCAGATGCGGGGTTTCGGGCACGCCCCTTGTACCCGTTTGCAGACCTCCCCGTAGGCCTCGATCACGCCACCGAGGTCTTTACGGAAACGATCTTTGTCCAGGATCCGCTCATTCACATCGGCACTGCGCAGATCCCAGAGCCGGCAGGTATCCGGGCTGATCTCATCAGCCACCAGCAGTTCACCGGCGGCATTCACCCCAAGCTCCAGCTTGAAATCAACAAGCTGCAGGTCGACGGATTGAAAGAAGGGAATCAGCACGGCATTCACCTGCCGGGCCAACACCTCGATCCGCTCCCGCATCTCCGCCGACACCACACCCAGCAGCGCCAGACGGGCATCGGTAAGCAGCGGATCACCTAAATCATCGTCCTTGTAATAAAGATCCAACAGGGCTGGATCGAGGGCTGTTCCCTGGGCAATCGGCGTTTCCCGGCAGAGGGAGCCGGTGGCGGTGTTGCGCAGCACCACTTCCACAGGGATCACAGCCACCCGCTGCACCGCCATCCAGGTGTCGTTCACCAGACCCTGGTAGTGCGTGGGGATGCCCTGCGCGTCCAGCAGCTCGAACAAACAAGCGGAGATCTGACAGTTCAGACGCCCCTTGTCGTCGAGCTGGGCCTTTTTTTGGGCATTGAAGGCCGTGGCGTCGTTCTTGAACTCCACCAGCACCTGTTGATCGTTGTCGCAGGAGTAGATGCGCTTGGCCTTGCCCTCGTAGAGGAGATCACCGTGGGGGATGGTCATGGCTGGTCGTCGACACCGGACGCGCCGGCTTCAGGATTCGGCGATTCTCCCAGCGCGGCGTGCCCCCCCGGCTCCCGGGGGGAGCGCAGCTGCTGCTCAAGCTGCTGACGTTGCTCCGGGTTCAGCCGTGGATCGTCCGTCTCCAGCTCGAGCAGGGTGAACTGGTCATCCACACGCGTGGCCAGACGACGCAGGCGCTGCCTCGGCCGCTCACCACTGCCGCCGTTGGCCAGCTCCAATCGCAATTGCAGACGCAGCAGCTCCTCCGCCAGGCTCCAGGCCTGTTCGGCAGCCGCCTGATCCAGCGCAGTCTCCAACAGAGGTGCGCTGCGATCCGGTTCGACTTGCGCCAGCAGGTCCGCGACGATCGCCAGCCGGCGAGCGGCCACCGTGCCGGGCGTGCGACCGGCCAGCAGTGTCTGCACCGCATCCAGCGGCTGGCCGGACGCGACCTGTGCCTGCGCCAGCACATCCAGGCCGGACCGCACCAGGGGCTGTCCCTGCGCGTCCCGACCCACCACCAGCTGCTCCGCTTCCAGACGACCGGGCTGTCCGTCGGCCAGTCGCAACAGCGCCAAGATGGCGCGCTCCTGATCCAGTGCTGCACTAGCGGCATGCCAGGAGAGCAGCAGCCATTCGCGCCGTTGACGCGCTGAACCTGGCCCGTAACGACTCAGCACGCGCTGCGCACCGACCGGGTCCTTGCAGGTCATCAGAGCCCTGGCGTTCTCCATCACCACCGAGAACGGCTGGGGAGCCGGCGCCACCTCCATCAGGCGATCGCGCAGCTGCTGCAGCCGCTCATTGACACCGAAACTGGCGGACTGCTCGCAGGCCTGCTGCAACGCAGACAGGTCACCCTCCAGCAGAAGCGCGTCAAAGGCCTCCTGTGCCATTGGCAGCGAGGCGGATGCAGGGGTGGACTGCAGCGGAGTCACCACAGGAGCCGCCGCCAGCAGCAATGACAGGGGCAAAGGGAGCAATCCCATGGGCTGGCAGGCGCTCAACAAAGATGGAACGGTCTCTCCAATGCCGACAGCGAAGGCTGACCGCGCCGGAGCGACGATCAAACCTAAGGGTCTTCGCCCGCCACGCCTGCCTCCATGGCCCATTCCAGTCCCCGTCCCCAAGCCCTGCCTTCTCTTCGACATCTGCTGGTGGTGGGCGGCGGCGGCCGCGAACAGGCCTTGGCCTGGGCCCTGCGCCGCTGCCCGGGAGTGGAGGCGGTCTGGGTGACGCCCGGCAATGGCGGCACTGCTGCGCTGGGTGACTGCAGGCAGTTGAATGTTGGCGAATGCGACGCCAACGGCCTGATTGCCGCCTGCCGCGAGCAGGCGATTGATCTGGTGGTGATCGGACCTGAAGCGCCCCTCGCGGCCGGGGTGGCCGATCGCCTGCGCGACGCCGGCCTGGCGGTCTTTGGACCTTCCGCCGCCGGCGCGCAGCTGGAAGCCAGCAAAGCCTGGGCCAAGGCCTTGATGCAGGAGGCGGACATTCCCACCGCAGGCCACTGGGCTGTGGCCGATGCCGACGAGGGCCTCGCGGTGCTCGAGCGCATTCAACGGCCGCTGGTCGTCAAGGCCGACGGCCTGGCCGCCGGCAAGGGCGTCACCGTGGCGGAAACCATCGAAGAATCCGCAACCGCCATCCGTGAAGCCTTCGCCGGTCGTTTCGGTGCTGCCGGCGAGCGGGTGGTGCTGGAGGAACGGTTGCAGGGGCCGGAAGTGTCGGTGTTCGCCCTCTGTGATGGGAAGCGGATGGTGCTGCTTCCTCCCGCCCAGGACCACAAACGATTGCTGGAAGGAGATCGCGGCCCCAACACCGGTGGCATGGGTGCCTATGCCCCCGCCCCCCTTCTGGACCAAGCAGGACTCGAACAGGTGCGTGCACTGGTGCTCGAGCCCACGCTCAAGGCCCTGCAAGCCAAAGGGATTCAATACAGAGGCGTGATTTACGCCGGTCTGATGCTCACGGCAGAAGGCCCCCAGGTGATCGAATTCAACTGCCGATTCGGCGACCCCGAGTGCCAGACCCTGATGCCATTGCTTGGCCCGGAACTGGCTCAAGTGCTTCAGGCCTGCGCCTTGGGTTGTCTCGACCTCGCCCCCAGCCTGTCGATCACCGAGGCCTGCAGTGCCTGCATCGTGGCCGCTGCCGAGGGCTACCCAGACGCACCACGCAAGGGGGATGCCATTCAACTTCAGAACGATGCCGATGCCAGCCGGCAGCTGTTCCATGCCGGCACACGCCTTCAGGACAACGGCGCGCTGGTGACAGCCGGGGGGCGAGTGCTGACCCAGGTGGCCCAAGCCGAGGACTTCGACCAGGCGTTTGCCCGTGCCTACGCGGCCCTAGACCTGGTGCAGTTCGACGGCATGCAATTCCGCAGAGACATCGGCCATCAGGTCCGCCGGTCCTAGGCTGCCATCATGCATCCCGGCGGCATGGCCAGCGATCCAGAAACGGCTCCGAACAACGTTCCGGCGGATTGGGCCGCCTCGATTTCAGGCTCGAGTGCAAGCGACGACAGCAGCCTCTGGCAGAGAACGTTGTCGTGGTGGGCTGAGTTCAGTCTTCAAACCAAGCTGCTGGCCGTGGCCACCCTGGTGGTGAGCCTGATGATGACCGGCATCACCTTCTTCTCGCTTAACGGCATCCAGCGCGATACGGCGATGAACGACACCCGCTACGCGCGGGATCTCGGACTGCTGCTGGCGGGCAATGTGACCGAGCTGGTCGCGGAGGGACGCGACCGCGAGCTGGCCAACGTCACCGAAACCTTCTGGCGCTCCAGCCGCAGCCTTCGCTACATCTTTTTCGCCGATCCGGACGGAATCGTCTACTTGGGGATTCCCATCAGCGGCAGTAACGACGCCAGCAGTGCCGACATGCGCCTGAGCCGCCGCCTCGAACTGCCGGATGAACTGCGCAGCCGTCCCCAGAACCCCCTGGTGCGTCAGCACATCACGCCCCAGGGCCAGGTCACGGATGTGTTCGTTCCCTTGGTGGACAACAAGAACTATCTCGGCGTTCTGGCCCTGGGGGTCAACCCCAACGAAACCGCCCTGGCTAGTGCCGCCCTTACCCGCGAAGTGACGGTGGCCGTATTCATCTCCATCTGGGTGCTGGTGATCCTGGGAGCCGTGTTCAACGCGCTCACCATCACCCGTCCCGTGAAGGAGCTGTTGCGGGGTGTGCGCTCGATCGGCGATGGAGACTTCCGCGCCCGCATCGGCCTGCCAATGGGTGGAGAACTGGGTGAATTGCTGGATGGCTTCAATGCAATGGCCTCCCAGCTGCAGGCCTACGACGCGGCCAATATCGAGGAACTGCAAGCCGCGCAGGTGAAGCAGTCATCACTGATCGCGACCATGGCCGACGGAGCCCTGCTGCTCGATGGAGACGGTCGCATCGTGTTAGCCAACCCAACAGCGCGTCGTCTGTTCCGCTGGGAAGGGCGCAATCTCGAGGGTCAGGAATTCCTCAGCGAACTCCCCGAACTGCTGGCGGTTGAGCTCTACGAACCGCTGGGAGCCGTGTTCGAGAACAAGACCGACACCAACGAACTTCGGAGCAGCGTCGGGGATCCGCCGCGCACACTGCGCTTCGTGTTGCAGGCCGTGCGCGAACCCAGCAGCGATGTACTCAAGGGCATCGCCGTGACCATCCAGGATCTCACCCGTGAGGTGGAGCTGAACGCAGCCCAGAGCCGTTTCATCAGCAACGTCTCCCATGAGTTGCGCACGCCGTTGTTCAACATCAAGAGCTACGTGGAGACACTCCACGACATGGGTGACCAGCTCAGCGAAGACGACCGCAAGGAGTTTCTGGGGGTCGCCAATTCCGAAACCGATCGACTCACACGGCTGGTGAATGACGTGCTCGATCTATCCCGC